>JANXET010000010.1 GCA_025058315.1 Candidatus Bathyarchaeota archaeon
TAAAACCAATATCTATAATAAACACTCATGGGCATCCTGACCACATAACTGGAAACCGGGCAATGAAGGAAGCCTTCTCCATCCCCATATTGATACATGAAGGCGACGCTCATATGCTTGAGGCGCCTGGAAGGAGATTCGCAAGAGCTTATGGCTTCAATGTGGACACGCCGCCCGCGGATAAGCTTTTACGCGACGGCGAAAAAATACAGTTCGGTGGGCAGGCCCTAAAGGTGCTGCATACGCCCGGCCATACCCCTGGAAGCATATGCCTACTTGGCGAGGGTGGAATCTTCACGGGGGACACGTTGTTCGCGGGCTCCATCGGAAGGGTGGACTTCCCTGAAAGCTCAGAGAGTGAGATGCAGAAATCTCTGGAGAAAATAAAAGTTCTGCCGGATAGTTTAGGGGTTTATCCTGGACATGGGCCTACTACAACGATAGGTGAGGAGAAGCGGGCGAACCCCTTCCTAACGGGCTTTTTCTTCTAGAAGGCATAAACCCGTACGCCGGATACATTTCTGTGCTGTTTTTTGTTCTACAGAAAAGTGTTTCACACGTCGCAATATTTAATAATCCGATCCTCTTGCAGATAATACCTAGCGCCGGGAAAGATTATGCCATCCTTAGACTCCGAAAACCAAAGAAGTTCCCATACCGCGCGAATTTAAAGTTGTTGAACGATACCCCATATACGAGCCATTCGCCCACGCGGCAATAGTTCAAAACCCGCAGACAGGCGATTAAAAGTACTGGATGAGCTCCAACTTGACCAGATAGAAATGGACGTGTACAACAGGATACTGAATATACTCCTGGCTGAGATGTAGGCCCCTAAGGAGGAAATACTTGACCCGAGAAAGTTCTTCGTTTTTGACCTACGAGTATCCATAACCCCATTGTCGCCTATTCTGCCGTAGTGGTGCCGGTGCGGTGTGACGGCAGAAAGTTAACTCCAGTGTAACGTCCGAAAGTTTCACTGTTGTTTGTAGTTATAGCCGTAGCTGTTATGGATACTTGTAGATCATCTGCCAACTTTAAACGTGTACGTTGAAAGATGAAGAGTTAAGCTTGATTTTTGATTTGTATTTTGTGTTTTTAGGTGTGGGCGAGCAAAGTTTATATTGAATATTGCGATTTAACAGTTACGAAGTGAGGTATATGAAAACTGCAAAAATGTCCCAATCCGAGAAAGCCATATCGCCTATTCTGGCAACACTGTTGCTTGTAGTTATAGCTGTGGCGGCCATAGTTGTAACCTATGCGTGGATAATGACGTATATGAGCAGCGCAGGAGAACAGGCGGGCATAATGCTGACAAAAGACGCAGTATACTGGGCTGATCAAAGCTCCATAACGATTTACGTCAGAAATACCGGGACATCTGATGCCTACATAAACGCGGTATACATAGGTACTTCGCCCTCAAATTTAACCAAGATAGAGGATGTAACTTTCGGAGATGGTGTTGGCGCTGTTCCCGCTGACGGCGGAGTTACTGAAATAACGGTTGATGGTTTCACTTGGAGCGCTGGTGCCAAGTATTACTTCAGGATTGTGCCGAAAACCGGTGCTCCTTTAGAGTTCAGCGAAAGAGCTCCGTCAACAGGACCATAGCCGCCATATTTCCCATATTTGTTTCTTGGCAAGAGAAATAAAGTTAAGGTTACAACTTACTGCTTAAAGGTGTCATGGTGCAGCTGCTATTCACTGGTTTAAGGGTTTCTATTTCGCTGTTCTTCTTTATCTACTCCTCTTGGAGTGATTACAAAACCCGTGAAGTTAGCAATTGGGTTTGGGTTTTATATGCGCCTCCTGCTTTTACGCTTACCTTCGCTGAGCTTTTCCTTTTCAGCCCGGATCTTCTGCCCTTTTACGGCTTATGCTTCTTATTAACCTCAGCTTTCGCCATAATTCTCTTCTATGCCGGCGCTTTCGGCGGGGCGGATGCTAAAGCCCTCATGTGCCTAGCCTTAGCATTGCCCTTTCACCCACAGCACCTGGTAACACCACTTTTTGACGTATCCCCCATGATGCATCTCCTCTTCCCGCTAACTGTTTTCAGCAACTCTGTGCTTTTAGCCGCACTCTCAGCCATATACATGTTACTACATAATCTGATGTGGCGGCTTAGAAATGGTAAGCCACTATTCGAGGGAGATCTTCAAAGCGCCTCAGCAGCCAGAAAGCTCTTGGTCCTTATGACCAGTTACAGAGTGCCTTTAGAAAAGTTGAAAGCGAAATGGCATATTTACCCCATGGAGGATGTTGAAAAGGCTGAAGACGGCAAAACCCATAGGAAACTTAAGCTTTTCCCGAGGGATGAGGGCCGGGAAGCCATCGTGGATAGGCTTTCGAAGGCTGTCTGGGCGGGGGAGATCAGCGAATTGGTTTGGGCGACACCTGGGCTGCCTATGCTCATATTCGTCACAGCCGGCCTGATAATCGCTCTCTTCATTGGCGATATGGTGTGGGCTATGGTTAGCATCCTCATGGGAGGCTAAGCCCTTAAAATAACAAGCGCGTCATAATCATTGGGGGTTTGCCGCGCGTAATGCTGGATAATTATCTGGACGAGGTTGTGGATTCTCTTGAATGCAGGCAAGTTGAAGCCACGGTGGTTGTCCTACCTGATTTCTTCATTGACAGATTCATATCCATAAACTATAGCATAGATGATTTTCATGAGGCGATTAGTGATGTTGCATCGCGTAAGGGTGGAAGCATTGATGGATTAGCCCAGAAGGAGTTCCGGGGAGGAAACGCCGTGAACACTGCTTCGGCTCTATCCCGCCTGGGCTTAAAAGTTATCCCGATAGTATGCACTGATAAGTTCGGATTCAAACTTATCAAACACTACATGGGATCCTCAAGAGTAGATCTCTCCCATGTTAAAGTATGCGTAAAGCCCTCTATAACCACGGCCTTAGAATTCAGAACAGGCGAAGGCAAGGTGAACGTGATGCTTCGTGACCTAGGCTCCCTGGAGGATTTCGGCCCGCAAAACCTTGATGCTGCAGATCTTGAAGCCATAGGCAACGCTGACTACGTATGCATTTTCAACTGGGCTGGGACGAGGAAATATGGAACAGAACTGGCTGAAAAAGTTATAAGCCATGCTAAGACCCTGGGTAAGGCTAGGACGTACTGCGACACAGCTGACCCTACGCCTAACCGTGATAAAGCCCGAAACCTAATAGAAAGGGTGCTTAAAAGCCCATTTCTGGACATGTTAAGCCTAAATGAGAACGAGGCTGTGTTCTACGCTTCAAGACTTAACGGAAAAACCGATAAAAATATGGCTCAGCTGCCTTTCGAGGAACTGGCTAAAGCTTCAGCAAAAACATTAAGCACATACATCAAGGCCAGGGTAGACCTGCATGCAACCTCCTTCTCCGCGACATTCACAAGCAAAGGTGAAATAATTATGCCCGCGTTTAAGGTTCCCGTCTTAAGGGTAACAGGGGCTGGAGACGCGTGGAACGCTGGGAACATTTTAGGCGATTTGCTTGGGCTTTCCGACGGCGCCAGGCTAGTGTTAGCTAATTCCTTAGCCGCCTACTACATTTCAAACCCTGAAGGAAAGCATCCCACCAAAAGGGAGCTCTGCAGATTCTGCAACAAACTGAAAGGCAAATGGAAAACCAAAACAGATAAAAATAAGCAATAATAGAGCATTCCAGCCTGAGGTGTAGCTGTTGCCAGCGGAGATTTCAGACATAGACAAGTTCGTGGAGATAAGTGGAAGGGCGGAATACTGCGCAATCAAACGCCTCAAGAATATGGTAAAACTGAAGCTTCGCACACGCCGAATGCTATATACGCTGAAGATTGAACCTTCAAAAGCTGAGGAAGTAATAAAAAAGCTTCACTGCGAAGTACGGGAGATATAGGCTGCCAGCTTCTACGCCGCCTCCATAACAGTTTTTGCCAACCTAACCGAGTCCTCTAGGCTTTTCATTAAAGTGTTCGTTGCAGTAACCCTAACTCCAAGCTCCTCTATACGCTCCTTACATTCCCAGTCAACACTGTCAATTACGAAGTGGGTTAACAGTCCATGATAGAACTTGGCTACTCCATACGCTGAAGCCTCGAAGCCTAGGCTCGCCATAACCCTGTCAGCCGGCCCCTTTAACGCTTTTCCGCCAACGATAGGGCTAACTCCCACTATGGGACGTTTGAAAGCCTCCAGTTCCCTTCTTATTGATTGGATGGAAAGTATAGGCCATATACTTAACACCGGGTTGCTTGGGCAAATGATTACTCTATCAGCGCTTCTTATGGCTTCTAAAACGCCTGGAGCAGCTTCAGCCTTATCAGCACCCTCAAAAAACACTCCAGTCACATTGTCGGCTGTTCTCCTCTTCACAAAATAATCTTGGAAATCAAGAGTCCGGTCTCCAGATTGGATCTTCGTCCTCAAAAGATCATCCGTTGCAGGGATCAGCCTGGCCTTAACACCCAGCATACGACATAAATGGGATGTAACCTGCGACAGCCTCAGGCCATCCCTAAGCATTTTGGTTCTGGCAATATGGACTGCCATGTCCCTATCTCCAATTTTAAACCATGTTTCAAAACCCAGCTTTGCAAGCGTTTCAAGACAGTTGAAAGTGTCCCCGGTGACACCCCACCCTCTCCATTCATCCACAATCCCTGCTAAGGTGTACATTATAATGTCCAAGTCCGGACTTATATGCAGCCCATAAATTTCAACGTCATCGCCAACATTACCAATAATCGTTAGTTCATCCGGTGGAACAACCCTGACAAGCCCCCTTAGAAGCTTCGCCGCCCCCACACCGCCAGCCAGAGCAACAACACCCAAACCATAAGCCTCCATTCGATAAATGCCATACCCTGTTATTCTCTTGTTAGTCTTAAGTTTTAAACGTGGCTACCTCTATTTACAAGTTGGGATGCCATTGGATCTTTCATCCGCAATTAAGACCCGCAGAAGTATTAGAAGGTTCAAGCCTAACAATGTCCCGGAGGAAATCGTTATGGGTGTTCTGGACTTGGCACGATGGGCTCCATCAGCTCATAATGCACAGCCATGGCGCTGCATAGTGATCCGCAACGAAAGCGTTAAGAAGAAGCTTGCAGAAGCGATGGGTAAAGCTTGGTTCTATGACATGCTCAGAGACGGTGTTCCAGAGGAAAAGGCTCAGCAGATAATTAGGCTTGAAAGCTGGGAGAGAATAACCGGAAGCCCCATAGTCATAATCATATGTCTAACAATGAAAGACATGCATAAGTACCCTGACAAGCGTAGGCAAGCAGCAGAATATCTCATGGGTGTGCAAAGCGTCGCAGCCTACATACAGACGCTGCTTCTTGCAGCGCATTACCATGGGCTGGGAGCATGCTGGGTTTGCGCGCCACTTTTCTGCAGGAGCACTGTGAAAAAGGCGCTGAAGCTTCCTAAAGATTTAGATCCTCAAGCTATGATAGTGATGGGATACCCTGATGAGAATCCTGAACCTCCATTTAGAAAAAGTTTAGAGGAAATTTGCAGCTTTAAACGTTAGGGGCTATGCTGCGGGTGCTTTACGCTTCTTAGATGAAAGCTTCAGAAGCAGATTCATGGCTGGTTCCTTCTCATCTGGGGATCTTGTTTCCAAGAATCCTGCCTTCTCAGCGGATTCAAATATTTTCTCTCCAGTCTCCGTCCGTATTATTATGAAGGTCCAGCCGTCTAAACCGAGTCCTCCTGCTGAAATATCCGCCAATTCAGAGCTGAAGTCTTGGCAGTAGCCACAGCCTTTCCTAACGTAGGGTTTCACTTCTGCCAGCGGGATGGCTTTAACTCCTGACTTCGTCGTCACAAGCATTTTTCCCTTGATGTTCATTTTAGATATTTCCTCAGGGTTTATCCCCAGCTTGCCGCGGATATACCCCTCAATAAGCCCCTCATATGTAAAGGATTCAGAACACATTAACCCGATTGAAAGCTTTATCGGCGCCGTATACCTCTTCAGTCCAGCCATCTGCAGCTTTCTGACGGCACGTATCTGGCAGGGTGTCCCAACAAACGCTAGGCTATGCTTCTTCTGCTTTACAGCTTCTGCCAAAGCCAGAATGTTAGGCGAGTAGGTGTACCTTGTTCCGGCGCCCTCCAAAATTTCCGACAGGCTTGTGGCTAACATCGGCGCAGGATATAGCGGTTTATCCCTGCTTTTTCCTGAAGCTATTGCGCCGTCGAAAATTCCACTTTTTAATCCAAATGTTAGAAGCGCGGTTACAGCCCCCCCGTCCTGGGCTACCTTCTGCACAGCTTCATCTTTGGCCCTTGCAATAACCAGTTTACGGTAAACTCCAAACTCCTCGCTGGGCTGTTTTTCCCTGTTAAACACGGCTTTTTCAACCTCAGACTGGCTCCACTCATTCTGGGGGCAAGCTCTTGCGCATATGCCGCAGACCTTACATTCCTTCACAATTACCGGTATGCCTTCCCTGTACTCTAGGCAATTATATGGACAGACAAGGATGCATGTTCCGCACCCTATGCATCTCTCAGCAGCAACAACATTTTTTCCAAGCGATTCTTCAAAGCTTATTTTATTGAAAGCCATACCTCAGTCATCCTTTAGGTACTCAAAGAATTGCCCTCTAAGGTTTAAAATTTTTTGGCATTTGCTTCTCCATAATTTCGCCCCTGTAACATCGAAATTCTAATAAAGCAATATGCGGCATCATGTTTACATCTCAAGAGGTCCCGTTTAACATGTTAACTCAAGCCGGCGTGAAAATACGCAGCGAATACTGCAGCAAATGCAGCGTCTGCTCTTCTATATGCCCTTTTGAGGCGATATTTGCGGATGAGAAAACAGGCGAACTTGTTATAGACATTGAGAAATGCCGTATCTGCGGGCTCTGCTTCAGTTCATGTCCATCATCAGCCATAGACATAGCCTACTATGATAGAGACTCGCTTGTCAACTATGTTAAGGAGCGCATTCGGGAAACAGGAATGGACAAGCTAGTTGTGAGATGTCAAAGCGCTCCTCTAGATGACAGCGTGAAGGATAGGCTGAAAAGGCATGGAATGGGCGAGTACATAACTTTGCGGGTGCCATGTGTTGGAAGAGTGCCGCCGGATTTTGCCCTGAGAATGTTGGCTATAGGCGTAAGGAAAATGGCGATAATTCCCTGCAAAGGTGAGAACTGCAGATTTGAAAGGGGAAGCAACATAGGGTTGCTCCGTTTCTCCCTAACGCGAAACCTGCTTGGACAGTTAGGCCTCGAAGAAGAAACACTTATAGTCATCAGAAATCTGGTAAGGGCGCATGTGGATGCCAACCGCTGTATTGAATGTGGAAACTGCATATACACATGTCCCTATAATGCTGTCCATTTCGGGTCGCCTGGAGCAGCCCAGGTGGATGAAAACGCCTGTTGGGGCTGTGGTGCATGTGTTGCTGTTTGCCCAGCCCTAGCAATCAGCCTTGACGAATTCAACCACAGATCCCTACAACAATCCATCATCCGCTATGCACAAATCATCCGTGAGATGAAACAGAAAAACTGCAAGCCCGCTGTGCTTGTTTTACATTGTCAATGGGCTAACTTCCCGCCTTTAAACGGTTCAGGTAACTATTCCGACGGGAATATTGCCCTATTAGAGTTACCCTGCTCCAGCGCCTTCGACCCCATGTATGTGATTCAAGCTCTCCATGAAGGTTTCGACGGCGTTTTAATCGCTGCATGCAAAAAGGGCGAATGCAGGTTTGAGGAGGGCAACGAGCTTGCTGAGAAGCGTATGCTCACGCTTAAAAAACTTTTAGCCCAATTAAACCTTGAAAGTAGGGTTGAATTATGTTTCATCTCTTCGAAGTATTTAGGAGAATTCGACGATAACGTTAAACTATTCGTAAATAGATTAAAACCCATGTAAAAGAGGGAAATCAGATGATAGTGACCAAAGAGAAACCCGTAGAAGAAATCCTTGAATATTTAGCGCCGTACAAGAACGTGCTGGTTCTAGGATGTGACGGCTGCACCCAGCCTCCAAGGGGACTAAAGCAGGCGAAAATGTACGCCATGCTAATTGAAATGGCTGCTAAGCTGAGACATAAGGACATTAAGTGTAGGGCTGCAACCGTAGCCATGCAGTGTGACAACTACCTCTGCTCAAGCACCGTTCACCCTCAGCTTGAAGGCGTTGACGCCGTGTTAAGCCTCGCATGCGGAATAGGCGTGCAAACCTTCGCTGAGGTTTTCCCAGATGTTCCAGTATACCCCGGCCAGGATACTGTTTTCGCAGGCTCTCAGGAGAGGGAAAACGGCAAACTCTACGAGCGATGTAAAGCCTGCGGCGACTGTCTGCTCGGCGAAACAGGCGGCATATGCCCAGTAACTGCATGTGCGAAGGGGCTGATGAACGGCCCCTGCGGCGGCTGCGTTGAAGGAAAATGCGAGGTGCCCTATGAAATAAGAGACGAAAAAGGGGAAGTTATAAAAATGATAGAGCGAGATTGTGCATGGTACCGAATCTATGAGCGACTGAAAAAGCTTGGAAGACTGGACCTTTACAGGAAGTATCGGTCTCCAAGGGACAGGGCTGTTTCAGCCTGGCCTAGGCTTCTGGAGGGTGTTTAACCTATGGGTCAAGCGTTCTCCAACCTTATGAAAAATATTGCTGAAGGCAAATTCGTCTACACCGGGGAGCTGGAGGCCCACAGATCCACTGATCTCTCAGAGGTTATACAGTGGGCTAAAACTTTGAAGGCTACGGGCAAAATTGTTGCAGCCAACGTTACGGATAATCCTCAAAGCGTTGGCGCCCTAAGCAGCCTAGTCACAAGCTACATCGTCCAGAGGGAAACAGGACTGGAAACTGTTTACCAGCTCAGATGTAGCGACAGAAACCGTTTAGCGCTTGCCTCAGACCTTTTAGGCGCCGCTGCCTTAGGATTAAAAAATGTTCTAGCCCTGACAGGCGATCACCCTAAAAAGGGCGACACTCCTGAAGCCATGCCCGTCTTCGATCTGGACGGAACCCAGCTCGTCGAGTTAATCCACAAAATGGTCTACGAGGGGAGGGATCTGTCCGGTAACGAAATCCACGGGCCCCGACCCCAATTTAACATCGGCGCAGCAGCCAACCCTAACTTTAAACCCTTAGAAGCAGAAGTGTTAAAGCTTGAACGCAAAGCTGAGGTAGGAGCAGACTTCTTCCAAACCCAGGTGGTCTTCGACGTTAACGTCGCCTTAGAATTCCTAGACGCCGTAAGCCACATAAAAGCCGCATTTTTAATAGGGATATTCCCGCCGAGGTCCTATAATCAAGCAGAATACTTCGCTAAAAACGTTCCAGGAGTTCAGGTTCCAAAGGATTTTCTCGAAAGCTTCAAGAAGATCAGCGAGCTTCCCGACAAGACTGAGCGGCGAAGGAAAATCGACGAGTACAACATCGAATACTTCGCGGACTTTATTAAACAAGTCAAGAAGAAACCAGTATGTAAGGGAATTCACGTAATGGCTGTAGGCTACCCTGAAGTAGTTAACCCCATAATAGAAAAAGTGGAGAAAGGCTGAACGCCTCTCCACAAGCCTTTTTACATAACAATCCCAAAAAACAGTGATAAATGAACATAATTTTAATTTTTAGGCTGTGAATATGGATGGATACGATTCAAATCATTGGAGTAAGAGGCTTGCCCCTCATAAAGCCGGGCGATAACCTCGCTAAACTTGTATGTGAAGCGGCTGAGAAGCAGGGAACCCCAATTCAGGATGAGGATGTGATTGTCATCACCCACGTGGCTGTTTCTAAGGCTGAGGGGCATGTCGTAAACTTAAACGAGGTTGAACCCTCATGGTTCGCGAAAGCCTTCGCAGAGCTCCACGATAAAGATCCAGCCCTAGTTGAGGTAGTTCTGAGAGAGGCTAAAGGAATTGTGCGAATGTTCGACGGGAAAATAATAACAGAAACCAGACACGGCTTTATATGTGCAAACTCTGGAGTTGACAAGTCCAATGTTCCAGGCAACTACGTGGCGCTGCTTCCCAAGGACCCTGATGGGTCTGCTGAAAAAATCCGGCAGGAAATAAAAAGACTTACCGGTAAGGATGTTGCGGTTATAATATCTGACACTCATGGAAGACCCTTCAGGGAGGGTGAAATAAACGTGGCCATAGGCGTAGCTGGACTTAAACCCCTCAGAGACAGGCGTGGCGAAAAAGACCTGTTCGGTTACACCTTAAGGGTTAAGCAAACTGCCGTTGCAGATGAGCTTGCATCAGCAGCTGAGCTTGTAATTGGACAGGCTGACGAGGGTATCCCTGCAGCAATAATTCGCGGTTACAAGTTCATTAAGTCTGAGGAATCTAAAGCTCTGGAACTTGTAAGGCCGAAGGGAAAAGACCTCTTCCTCTGAAATTGACCTGTTAAAAGAATTTTATATGGCTTTTTTACCTAAAAACATTTAAATTAATGGTTAGGCCTCTGAAAGCTGGTGTTCAATGTGTTGATAAAGGATAAGCGTCAAACCCCTTTCTTCCATAATAAGCTTCAGCCTATAGAGGTGAGGGTTCCGAAGAAAATTTCTGAGTTACTTTCAGAGATGGCTAGGACTGGTTTCCAGGGAAGGAAACTCGGCGAAGTTTTTGAAGTCTGGGAGCAAATGCTCAAAGATGACGTAGTAATATTCTTCGGATATGCTGGTTCCATGAGCACCACTGGCCAGTGGAAAATTGTTAATTGGCTCATAGAGAACCGCTTCATAGACGTGATAGTCTCTACAGGCGCCAACATTTCAGAGGACATTCTGGAGGCCATGGGCGGAACATACTGGCAAGGCCACCACTTCGTCGATGATCAAAAACTTTTCGAGCATAAAATAGACAGGTTTTACGACGTGTTTGCAGATGAGCTTGAGTATCGGCAAATGGAACACCTCATAGCCGACTTCATGTGTAGCCTAGATCCCATCCGCAAGTATTCTTCAGCAGAGTTTCTCTATATGCTGGGCAGACACCTTCATCGGTTAGGCGTAAAAAGCATAGTGGCAAAAGCCTACGAGAACAAGGTGCCTGTTTTCTGCCCCGCCATCGTGGACAGCGGATACGGAATCGCTTACCTTCTTAATAGAAAATTCAAAGAAGGATTCGACATAACCATAGACCAGATGAGGGATTTCGAACAAATCGTGGATGTAAAAGCTAAAGCCGCGGGGGAGAGCGGCGTAATCTACATAGGCGGAGGAGTGCCGAAGGACTTCATCCAGTTAACAACAGTTGGACTTAGCTTAACCGAATCCGGGGGGGATCATGCCCACCCGCATAAGTATGCAATACAAATCACTGTGGATTCGCCACAGTGGGGCGGACTTTCAGGATGCACTTTTGAAGAGGCCATAAGCTGGGGCAAAGAAGCCAAGGAGGGTAGAAACGTACAGTGCTACTGCGATGCCACCATAGCTCTGCCCATTATAGCGCACGCGTTAGCGGAGAGGGTTAACAGGCGAGACAGGGTTCCAGACTTGTCTTGGCTGTTTGAAGGATTAGAGTAGCCTGGAACCTCCTATGGAAAAAGTGAAGGATTTCAAAATTTCAAAAGGCTTGTCAACGGATCAACTAGTCAGGCAGATGCGTGAAAGCGGAGGCTTCACCGCTAAACACCTAGCCGTAGGCGTAGATGTCCTCGAAGAAATGGTGAAAGATAAAACCTGCTTGAACTTCCTGTCTTTTCCCGCGTGCATTATGGCCACGGGCACCCGGGGTGTATTAACGGAGCTTGTGAGGCAGAGACTCTTCCATGTTGTTGTAACAACATGCGGCACGCTGGACCATGACCTGGCAAGGTGCTTCAGGGATTACTACCATGGCGACTTCTTCATGGACGATGCGGAGCTGCACAGAAGAGGCGTAAGCCGAATTGGGAACGTGCTTGTACCCCAGGAATCCTACGGACAAGTGATCGAGGAGAAAATGCAATGTTTCCTCAGGGAAGTATATTCTGAAGGTAAACGTGAATTGGCTACGTATGAACTGTGCTGGGAAATTGGGAAACGGCTTGACGAAAAATCGTTACTTTACTGGTGTTGGAAAAACCAAATCCCCGTGGTTGTTCCAGGGATAACGGATGGAGCCGTAGGCTATCAACTCTGGCTTTTCTCTCAGGATCACGAGTTGAAGGTGGATATTCTAAAGGATGAGCAGCTTATAAGCGACATGATCTGGGAAGCGAAAAAATCCGGGGCGCTCATCATAGGCGGCGGCATATCCAAGCATCACGTAATATGGTGGAACCAGTTCAAGAAAGGTTTGGACTACGCGGTTTACATAACAACAGCCGTTGAGTACGATGGAAGCCTATCCGGAGCCCGTCCAAGAGAAGCCGTATCATGGGGGAAGATACATGAGCAAGCCAAAACAATAACCATAGAGGCGGACGCTACCGTGGCCCTGCCAATAATGTACACGGCTCTACTTGAAAGGCTCTAAAACTTTCGGATCCTTCATGTTGCCATCAAAATATCTGCAAGTAACAACTGTTAATTCCGTGGCTGCATAGTCAATTATGAGATAAGCTGCTTGCTCATCTAATGCGTTTTAAAATGCCAAAAATCCTAATTAGATGGGTTCAGCTACTCTGAGGCGGAGATAAAATTCCATTAATATCTGTGTGGTGATTTTGTGAAGGTAGCTGTCTCCGGGAAGGGCGGTGTTGGCAAGACTTTAGTTTCTGCTGGTTTAGCTTATGCTTTAGCTAGAAAGGGATTTAAAACCATCGCTATAGATGCTGACCCCTCGCCGAATTTGGCTTTAACCCTTGGCCTGTCACCTGAAGAATCCCGTAGAATAGTGCCTATATCGGAAAATAAGGCGCTCATTGAATCTAAAACTGGAACTGGCTACAGCGGCGTCTACCGTTTAACCTTCACCGTCGACGATATTGTACGTGACTATTCTGTTCGAACACCATTCAATGTTAACCTGATCGTGATGGGGACGATTCGTTCGCCGGGTTCAGGCTGCACTTGCCCCGCAAATGCGGTTGTTCGCTCACTCCTCCATCATCTGGTGGTTGAACGAGACGAAGCGGTGATCGTTGACATGGAGGCTGGAGTTGAACATGTTGGAAGAGGCACAGCTCAGCATGTGGATCACATGATTGTGGTTGTTAACGCTAACCTCAAATCCCTTGAAATCGGCAGACACATACATGATCTAGCAGTTAAGGCTGGGATGAGACGCGTCAGCGTTGTGGCAAATAAAATTGAAAATGAAACCCAGCAAGCTGTTGTGGAAAGTTACGCTCTAGAACACGGGTTGAAGATTTTAAACGTTATCCCGTACGACGCAAAAATTGCAGAGGCTGAATTACGCGGTGAAACCCCCCTAAAGTATGCTTCGGAGTCAACAGCAATGAAAGCTATAGAAACTTTATGTGAGAGGCTTCTGATGGAAAACGCATAATAGGCTGGCTTCAACCAATAATGTAAAACCTTGAGGTATCATGCATGAATCTTCTAGTTATCGTGGGCCGAGGCGGAACAGGAAAAACCAGCTTTGTAGCTCTCACAGCGAAATACTTCATAGAGGCGGGCGCCACCCCAATATTGCTGGTTGACGCTGACCCCGATCAGAACCTTGGCGAAATGGTGGGTGTAGATCTCCACGCGGCAGGCAAGAAAACAATTTCAGAGCTTCTGGTGGAAACCTTTTTAGAGGAGGGTGGAACCACAGTGGGCGTTCCGCCTACCAAACGCATTGAAAGCCGAATTTGGTCTCATGGCCTATATGAAGGCGTGGACTTCGACTTCATAGCTCTTGGAACAAAGTGGATCGAGGGGTGCTACTGTCTCCCAAACGCCGCGTTGAAGGGAGCGCTGGAATCGCTCACAAAAAATTACCGGTACGTGTTAATTGATTCGCCTGCTGGACTTGAACATCTTAACCGAAGAATAACTTCCAGGGTTGACGACATCTTCGACGTGGTTGACCCTTCTAAGAAATCTTTTGATCATGTGGAAAGGGCTTACAGGATAGCTGTAGAGGTAAAAATCTCATTCAAAAACTTCTACGTGGTGGGCGGCTTCCGTTTTCCTGAAGCGCTGGAGGACCAAGCTAAAAGCCTCGTCAGGTTCAAATTTCTGGGTAAAATAGCATACGATGAAAACGTTGAGAAACACGTTTTGGCCGGTGAATCCCTGCTGAATTTGCCCATTAACTCTCCGGCGTATGTGTCGGTTAAGAGAATAATGAATGCTGCAGGTCACCCCTGTTAACCTCCGCCATATTTAACTTAAATTTAAACTCGGGGGCTTTATACAATTTTTACAGTTTCAAACAGGAAAAGTATAAAAATGGCTGCTGGAGTATTGAAATAAACCCACCATGGTGTTTCCTCCTATGGTAAATAAGAACCTGCTTGTAAAGGTTGATGAATTAGATTCAGATATGGGACTAATCAAGAATCTCCAGGTGTCAATTGGAAAAGTCACCGTTGACTCCTGGGCGGAGCCGATGGGTCCAACACCGTTTCCATCTCTAACCACTCTAAGAGAGTGGGACATGAAACTACTGCAGCGCTATAAACCTTTCTATGTTCCGTTCTGTGACCTTTGCTGTCTATGCACATTCGGGAAATGCGATTTAACAGGAAATAAACGTGGCGCCTGCGGTATAGACATGGCTGCTCAGCAATCCAGAATAGTGCTTTTAGCATGTTGCATCGGAGCGGCTACGCACATTGGGCATGCACGCCACTTGGTGGATCACCTGATTGAAAAATTTGGCAGAGACACCCCGCTTGATGTAGGCGGGTTAAACGTTCAAGTTGAAGCTCCCATCACGCGTTTAGTCTGCGGAATAAAGCCTGAAACTCTGGGGGATCTTGAGGAGGTTCTGGATTATGTTGAAGATCAAATCACCCACTTATTGTCTTCCACACATACAGGGCAAGAGGGCAGCTGCCTAGACTTTGAATCGAAAGTTTTCCACGCAGGAATGGTGGATCATGTAGGACTAGAAGTTGCAGACATAGCCCAAATAGCTGCCTATGGTTTCCCCAAGGCCGATCCTGAAGCCCCTTTAGTGGCTCTAGGCTATGGAACTGTGGATAAAACCAAGCCAGTAATTCTATGCATAGGACACAACGTTATCCCCTCTGTGGGAATCATCGACTACCTTAGGGAGTCAGGGCTAAACGATAGAATAGAAGTTGTTGGATTATGCTGCACTGCACATGACCTCTCTAGATATTATTCTCAGGGAAAAATAATTGGCCCTATATCTTGGCAGCTGAGATTCATAAGAAGCGGTATTGCTGACCTAATCGTTTTAGACGAACAATGCGTAAGGTGCGATGTTTTCGAAGAAGCTGCCAAGGTTAAGGCTCCTGTAATAGCTACCTCAGAAAAGAACTGCATGGGTCTGCCTAACCGTACAGCTGACCCTGTGGAGTCAATAGTTGAAGACTTGGTCAGCGGAAAAACGCCTGGGGTGCTAATATTAGATCCTGAAAAAGTCGGCAAAGTTGCAGTTGAGGTAGCCGTTAAGGTGGCGCCGCTTAGAAACAAAATGAAATCGCTACCGGAAATTGACGAAATCCTAGAAATGGTCATCAAGTGCCGACAATGTAACCTGTGCAGAAGGGCATGCCCGCAAGACCTCAACATTACTGAAGCGTTGAACGCCGCCATTCAAGGATCCCTCAGTAAGCTCGCTGAGCTGTATGATGCTTGCGTGGGATGTGGCCGCTGTGAGCAGGTCTGCCCTGTGGATTTGCCGGTGCACAGCTTCATAGTTAAGTCCGGTGAACATAAGCTTAAATCGGAAATCTACAAGTGCAGAGCCGGAAGAGGCCCAATTCAAGACGTGGAAATCAGAAAAGTAGGCGGCCCCATTGTGCTCGGCGAAATTCCAGGAGTTGTAGCCCTCGTAGGCTGCTCCAATTACCCGAAAGGCGGACAGGAGGTAGCGGAGATGTGCACAGAATTCGCTAAAAGACGTTACATAGTTGTAACATCAGGATGTGCAGCCATGTCAGCGGGAATGTACAGGAACGAAGAGGGCAAAACAGTGTACGAGGAGTTTCCGGGCGAGTTTACAGCCGGCGGCGTGGTTAATGTAGGATCATGCGTTGCCAACTCTCACATAGCTGGCGCCGTCATAAAAATCGCAAACATATTCGCTAAACGTAACCTGCGGGGAAATTATGAAGAAATAGCTGATTACATACTTAACCGAGTTGGCGCCGTTGGAATAGCTTGGGGAGCCTACTCGCAGAAAGCAGCAGCCATAGCTGCAGGTTTCTGGAGACTCGGTGTACCCGTCATAGTGGGGCCTCACGGCAGCAAGTACCGCCGCATGCTACTCGGAAGGGCGGACAGGGAAGAAGACTGGTACGTTTACGATGCCCGGACTGGTGAAAAAGTTTACGTCGGCCCTGTACCTGAGCATCTGTTTATAGCCGCCGAAACGAAAGAGGAAGCCATGGTTAAAGCTGCCAAACTGTGTATGAGGCCAAATGACACGCCAAGGGGCAGATCTGGAAAACTCAATAATTATATAGACCTTCACAAGCGTTTCTACGGTACATTGCCAGACGACATCCATCTTTTCGTAAGAACTTTGGCCGATGTCCCCTTAACAATGAAGGATGAAATAATAAATGTGCTGAATGGAAAAGGCTGGAAAGAAAGACCCATCCCGGATCCCACTTTGCTTCCAAGAATGATCAGGAAGAAAATCACATAAACGCAGGAGGGGAGGGCAAACTAGTTTGGAGGCCAACATCAAAGAAGTGAACTTAACAATAAACGGAGTTCACGTGAAAGCTCAAAAGGGGACACCTATACTGGAAGTGGCAAGGCAGATAGGTGTTGAAATCCCAACCTTATGCTACATTAAAGGGCTATCACCTTACGGGTCCTGCAGGATATGCTCAGTAGAAATAACCACTGCAAGCGGCAGAAAAAGGATAGTTACTTCATGCAATTACCCTGCTGAAGAGGGCTTAGTAGTTGAGACTGACTCTGAAAGGGTTGTCAAAGTACGGAGAAACCTCTTAAGGCTTCTTTTGGCTCGCTGTCCCAAAGTAACTAGACTGAAAAATCTCGCTTCGCTTTATGGCTTAAACGAACCTGACCTGTGGGTGGAAAACGACTCAGAAGACTGTATACTCTGTGGTTTATGCGTGCGTGTCTGCAACGAGTTAATCAGGGTTTCCGCCATAAACTTCGCAAACAGAGGCATAAAAAGGACGGTGACAACCCCATATGACGAGTTCTCTGAGGATTGCATCGGCTGCGGTGCCTGCGCAATGATTTGCCCCACCGGATCAAAGAAGGTTCGGACGAACAATTATTCCGTTGTGAGGCCGTTGGCAGCTCCACAAAAAGACGAGAAACTAGGCGCATACATCGATATCCTTTCAGCTAAAAGCTCAATAGAAGGTCAAGACGGCGGAGTAGTTACTGCTCTTCTACTTTCAGGCTTAAAGAATGGAATGTTCAACAAGGCTGTGGTGGTTAAAAGAAAAAGCGGATACAGAGCTGAAGCCGTCATAGCAAGCACTCCTGAAGAGATAATGGAAGCGAGGGGAACAAAATACTTCAGAATAAAAATAGTCCCGAAAATTAAAGAGCTAATCAGCAAAGGTGAAAGAAAAATAGCTGTGGTGGGCACGCCTTGTCAAGTAAGAGCAGCCCGTAAAATCCAGCAAATCCTTCAGCAAGAGCATCCTGACCTTGATATAACAATAATTGGGCTGTTCTGTTTTGAATCTTTCGAGTATGAAAAACTAAAAGCTGAAACTGCACGTATAATGGGCGTCAACTTGGATGACGCTGAAAAGACACAGATAAAGCGAGGAAAATTCATCGTGTCCATAAATGGTCATGAATACTCTTGTAAAGTTAAAGAGCTTGATCATGCAATTTCAAACGGCTGCCCATACTGCAGCGATTTCCCCGCGTTTTTCGCAGACGTTTCCGTAGGCGCTGTAGGAAGCCCTGACGGATATTCAACAGTAATATTACGAACGGATAAGGGCAAGAAACTCGTGGAAAACACCTGCCTGGAATATGGCCGAGTAAATGTTGAAGAAATTACCAAATTATCCAGCTTCAAAAAGAACCGGGCGAAGGAAAATTTTGAACCTCTCATACGGGAAATCCAGGCTGTTCGGTTAAAAATTAGAGGGGCTGTTGGGGATGATGCCTAAAGAAGACGTTGAAGCCAAAATAGACATGATAATTGACAAGTACGCTGGCAAAAGCGGAGTCCTAATACAGCTGTTACTGGAGATACAGCGCGAGCTAAACTGGGTTCCCAGAGAAGCCATCAAAAGAATCAACGAGCGGTTAGGGATCCCTGAAAGCGAAATATACCGCGTAGTAAGTTTCTACACCGCCATGAGTCTCACCCCAAGAGGCAAATACCTTGTCAGAGTATGTACTGGAACAGCTTGCTACATACGAGGTGCACAGCGGGTCCTAACAGCCGCTGAAAAAGCCATCGGGGTCAAGGCTGGAGAAACCACAGACGACCTTAAGTTTACCCTGCAAACTGTAAACTGCCTCGGATGCTGCGCCCTAGGCCCCGTTGTTGAGATAAACGGGAAGTACTACGGCTTACTCACACCCAAAACCCTTGAAAACATCATATCAAACCTCAGAGGTGAATCTTCGTGAAGAAGCTTAGCTCTCCTTCAGATCTCGAAGAATTAAGGAATAAAATAATTGCAAGGAAAGATCCTAAAAAGCCCATTGTAGCTGTATGTGTAAGCACAGGCTGTCAGGCTCTAGGCGCCCAGGAAGTATTAGCCGCCCTCGTGGAGGAAATACGAAAGCAGGGCCTGGAAGGCAAAGTAGGCATCCGCTGTACAGGTTGCCTGGGACTATGCGAGGGCGGACCCAGGATTGCTATTTACCCCGACGAAGTATTCTACTTCAAGGTTAAACCCTCAGACGTTCCGCTATTGGTTTCTAAGACGCTTTTGAAAGGGGAAATTGTGTCAAGTCTTCTCTACAGTGACCCCGTAACTGGCAAGACTGCTAAAAAACTCGACGAGGTTCCATTCTACCGCTACCAAACAAGGCTCCTCTTGGAAATGAACGCCCAAATCGACCCCGCAAGCATAGAAGACTACATAGCGCTAGGCGGCTACTCTGCCCTTGCTAAAGCCCTGTTCAACATGACCCCTCAACAAATAATCGATGAAATTAAAAGATCTGGTCTTAGAGGACGCGGCGGCGGAGGTTTTCCCACAGGGCGAAAATGGGAAACCACCCGTAACGCTCACGGCGAACCAAAATATGTCATAGTTAACTGTGATGAGGGTGACCCTGGAGTTTTCGCTAACCGCGCCCTAATGGAAGGCAACCCGCACCTGATACTGGAGGGCTTGATAATAGGGGCTTACGCCGTGGGCGCAAGTGAAGGTTACGTCTACGTCAGAGAAGAATACCCGTTAGCAGTAAAACACATGCAAATAGCAATAGAACAAGCTGAAAAATACGGGCTTCTAGGCGAAAACATCTTAGGCTCAGGGTTCTCATTCAAAGTCAAAATTCACAGGGGTGCAGGCGCGTTCGTATCCGGCGAATCAACCGCCCTAATGAACGCTATAGAAGGAAAAGTCGGCGAGCCTAGGCCAAAATACATTCACACCGCTGAGAAAGGTCTATGGGAAAAACCGACGGTTCTCAACAACGTGGAGACCTGGGCCAACGTCCCCCTAATAATAAACAAAGGTGCAGACTGGTTCAGGTCCATGGGCACAAAGGAAAGCCCAGGCACAAAAATATTCACCCTCTCAGGCAAAGTGAAAAACACTGGGCTAATAGAGGTTCCGATGGGAATAACCATAAGAGAAATCGTTTACAAGATAGGCGGAGGCATAAAAGGCGATAAAAAGTTTAAAGCTGTACACATAGGCGGCCCATCCGGCGGTGTAGTGCCCGAGCAACACCTAGACACCCCTATAGACTTCGACGAACTTGTTAGACTTGGATCAATGATGGGCTCCGGCGGAATAATCGTCATGGACTCAGACACCTGCATGGTGGACACTGCCCGCTACTTTATAGATTTTCTCAGCGGCGAATCCTGCGGCAAATGCGTACCATGCCGTGAAGGGTTAAAACAGGCACGGCGAATTCTCGAGGAGATAGTTGCCGGCCGCGGAAAACCTGAACATATAAAAACTTTGCTGGAACTGGCTGAAACCATGCGGGATGCTGCGTTATGCGCTCTGGGCCAAACAGCCGCCAATCCCCTGTTGACCACGCTGCAATATTTTGAAGATGAATATTTCGCGCATATATTTGAAAGACGTTGCCCTGCTTTATCATGTAAGGACCTGTTAACATTCTATATTGATCCTGAAAAATGCTCCGGCTGCCACCAGTGTTACCGAACCTGCCCTGAACAGGCTATAGAGGGTGAACAAGACCAAATCCATGTTATAATACAAAGCAAATGCAACAAATGTGGTCAGTGTTATGATGTGTGTCCCCCTGAATATAAGGCAGTGCAGAAGATATCTGGGGAGACACCGCCCCCAGTAATCCCGCAGGAGTACCGGTGGCTGAAGCAGCCGTGGCAAACCGCGGAAGTCACGCAGACCCGGAAGGCTTGGGTAATGTCTAACCCTAACACGGTTGTGAATTTGATTAAAAAGGCGAACAAGCCAATAATTGTCATTGGGCACGCAATCCTGGAAAACGCGTATGCAGATAAGAAATTAATCGACCACGTTGTTGAGCTAGCCCAGACAGCGGCGATTCCGATAATTGCCACACCCAACGTGACGGGTGAACTAATAAAGAGAAACTGCAAACCTGCAGCAGTATTGTCCCTAATGGAGATTGGCAGCCGCCTCGTCGACCGTGAATGGCTAGGGGTTGATGGAAATGGGCCGCATGACCTGGTTATATTCGTCGGCCTGCCATATTACATGAGCTACGAAATCATGTCGGCTTTGAAGAACTTCGCGAAGAACATTGTAACTGTAAACTTGGACAACATGTATAACCCGCAATCAACATGGTCTCTTCCAAATATGTCCACACGGGAATGGTTTAACTTCATCATGAGTATCGTTTCAAAAATTAAGGAAGTGAATGGGAATGTCCATGTTCCAAGATATACCTGTTGAGGTTGGCGTAATCTACGAAGGCGAGCGAATACGCAGAAAAGACATGTTCGTAGAGCTAGGCGGCCCAGACATCAAGGAGAAATTTGAGCTAGTGAGGATTAAAAATCCCGACGAGGTAGAGGATGGAAAAATATCCATCATAGGCCCGGACCTTAAAGAAATGGAGGAAGGAAAAAGTTATCCCTTTGGAATATACATTGAAGTCGCCGGCTCAAAGCTTGATCCTGACTTGGAAGGTGTAATCGAGAGGCGCATCCACCAGTACTGCAACTATATTGAGGGCTTTATGCACGTGAACCAGCGCTATGACATATGGATACGCCTAAGCAAGAAATCCTTCCAAAAAGGCTTCAATACATTTCAGTATCTCGGCAAAGTCCTGCATAGACTTTTCAAAAGCGAGCTCCCAATAGTTGAAAAGATCCAGATAACCTTCATAACAGACCCCGATAAAATCAGGGAGATCTATCCTGAAGCCTTAAAGATATACGAAGCGAGAGACGCTAAAGCAAGGGGGCTTAAGGATGAGGAAGTGGACAAATTCTACGGCTGCGTCCTATGTCAATCATTCGCCCCAACCCACTGCTGCGTCATAACCCCTCAACGCTATTCCAACTGTGGAGCCATAAGCTGGTTCGACGGCAGGGCCTCAGCGAGTATAGATCCGAAGGGTCCCGTTTTCGAAATCGAAAAAGGTGAGCTTCTAGACCCCGTAAAGGGGGAATACTCCGGCGTTAATGAAGCTGTCAAGAAAAGGACGATGGGCGAGGTTACAAGAGTATGGCTGTACACTGCTTTCGGTTATCCGCATACTTCCTGCGGCTGCTTTGAAGGTGTTGCATTCTACATACCTGAAGTTGACGGAATCGGCATAGTTCACAGAGGCTACCCTGAAGTAGCTGTTAACGGTCTCCCGTTCTCTACACTGGCGGACTCAACCGCAGGCGGCCGGCAAGTAGATGGGTTCCACGGCGTCTCCATAGAATACATGCGCTCTCCAAAGTTTCTACAAGCCGACGGCGGATACACCCGCGTTGTATGGATGCCTAAAGAAGTAAAGGAACGCGTTAAGAATTTCATCCCAGCGGACCTTGTGGACAAGATAGCTACAGAGGAAGATGCCAAGACGATTGATGAGCTTAAAGCTTTCCTTAAGGCCAAAAATCATCCAGTGGTGCAGCGTTGGAGAGCGGAGGCTGTTGTCGCCGAGACTACACCATCCGAGGCGAAAGAAGCTGAAGCCGTTGAGGCTCCAGCAGAGCCTGTGGTGACCGCTGCAACCCTGCCAATCACGGCAGGCGGCTTCAAAATAATACTCAAAGACGCAAAAATATACGCTAAGAAAGTGATAATTCGCACATTCAAAAGCGAGAAGTCCGAGAAAAGGTGAAAATGCTTGGATAAAAAGGAAGAGCCCTCCATAGGGCTTAAGCTAAGCCCCCGTCTAATTGAGCTTTTGGCGAAACTTCAGGAAATAGAACTTGAAGACCTTGAAATGGACGTAGGAGAACTTGAAATTTGGATTCAGCCAGGCGCTGCAACATCATTTCCCAATATCAAGACAGCGCTTCCAGCCGCCGCGGCGAAGCCTGTAAAAATCGTTGAGTCCGAGTTCACTCCTCCAGTTGAGACATATCCTGGCAGAGTCTGCGAGGTAAAACTTGGCGCGATGAAAAATGAGGGGGGCACCAGAGGAAAAACGATCACTATTGGAGGCGAAACTGCACCTCCATTCTACACTTTCGAGAAGCCAACGCCTAATCCCCCGGTTATCTCCGTCGACGTGTTCGACATGGAGGTTCCGCTTCCAAAAGCCGTAAAGATGCATGTTAAGGATGTTACTGGTGATCCTGCAGCTTGGGCAAAACTTGCCGTTGAAAAGTTTGACGCTGACCTCGTTACAATACACCTCATAAGCGTGGATCCGCTGCAGAAGAACGCCTCGCCCAAGGAGGCTGTAAAAACCGTCGAGGAAGTAGCTCAAGCCGTTGACGTCCCCCTTGTGGTCGGAGGCTGCGGAGACCCTGCTAAAGACACTGAAGTCTTCGAGGCCGTTGCTGAGACTTTCGCTGGAGAACGCTTCCTCATAAGCTCTATCACGCGAGACATGGATGTGGAAAAGTGCGCCAAATTCATCAAGAAGCATGGACACGCTGTTTTAGCTTTCACGCCCATGGATCTCAACCTTGCAAGGGAACTGAACCGCAAACTCTACGAATATCTGCCTAGGGAGGACATAGTGATGGACTTGACAACAGCGGCCTTAGGCTACGGACTTGACTACTCTTTCACAAATATGGAGAGAGCTAGACTTGCCGCTCTCATGGGTGATCTGGAACTTGCTCATCCCATGTCTTCAGGGACAACCAACGCCTGGGCAGCCCGAGAAGCTTGGCTGAAGCTATCTCCCGAATGGGAACCTCGAGAGCTAAGAGGTCCACTATGGGAAGTTGTTACAGCTTTAACCCTCCTACTGGCCGGTGTAGACCTTTTCATGATGATGCATCCTGCAGCTGTCAAGACGATTAAAGACATTATACGCCAGCTTATGGCAGGACGCGGAGCTGGAAAATCCGATAAGCTGGCCGAATGGGTCCTCATGAAATTTTAGGCTGGAGGAAAGTATGAGCCAAAAAACCAAGCTTGGCATTAAAGAGTTAAGCCCAATAGATGTTTACAGGCTTCTGCCAAAAACCAACTGCAAAGAATGCGGATTCAATAACTGCATGGCTTTCGCCGCCAAACTTGTTAATCGTGAAGTTTCCGTAGAAAACTGCAAGCCGCTTCTGAAAAAGGAGCATGTAAACGCCTATAAACAGCTCAAGGATATGCTGAAGCCGGCGGTTAAGGAAATTATCATTGGAACAGGCGATAAAGCAGTCAAGATTGGCGGAAAGTTTGTGATGCACCGTCATGAACTAGCATACTTCAATCCTACATGCATAGCAATAGACATAACGGACGAGATGACAGACGAAGAAATAATTGATAGAATAAAGCGAACGGAAAACTTCCAATATGAGCACATCGGTCAAACCCTAAGGCTGGATATGCTTGCGGTGCGTTCAACATCAAACAGCCCTGAAAAGTTCAAGGCAACAGTTAAAAAGGTTAATGAAAATACGAGGCTTCCTCTTATACTCTGCTCCCTAAACCCTGAAGTCCTAAGGGCAGGTCTTGAGGCTATACCTGGTGCAAGACCGCTTCTATATGCTGTGACGAAGGATAACTGGAGGGAAATAGCCGACCTCGCCTTAACGTATAACTGTCCAGTAACGGTTTTCGCTCCGAACGATATAAAACTTCTCAAGTCGCTGGTTAAAACTCTGCTTGAATACGGTGTTGAAGATCTAGTGCTTGATCCTGGAACAATGTACGGTGAGGGGCTTGCAGACACTTTAAACAACTTCACCATGATCAGAAGAAGCGCCTGCAAGTATGGAGATGAGCTTCTCGGTTTCCCGCTTCTCGGCGTTCCCATGACTGTGTGGATGGAGAGCGCCAGCCTAGCAAAGGAGATCGTCATATGGCGTGAAGCCTGCCTGGCAGCCATGCTGATGGTGCGTTATGCTGATGTACTCATCCTGCACAACATTGATGGATGGGCGCTGCTTCCGAACATAATACTGCGCCAAAGCATATACACAGACCCCCGTAAGCCAGTGGCTGTAGAGCCTGGACTAAGAGTCTTCGGAACACCTGACGAGAACTCACCAGTATTGTTCACCACAAACTTCGCCCTAACATATTACACTGTAGCCTCAGACATAGAATCTGCAAAGATAAACGCCTATCTACTGGTGATAGACACTGAAGGCACAGCTGTAGATAGCGGTGTTGCAGGAAGAAAACTCACGGCTGAGAAGGTGGCTGAATCTCTAAAGGCTTCAGGTGTTGAAAATAAGGTGAAACACCGCAAACTCATAATTCCTGGAAAAGCATCACGTCTTAGCGGCGAAATAGAAGAACTAACAGGCTGGCAAGTGCTAGTAGGGCCAAGAGATTCCTCGGAGATTCCTAAATTCATACAGGAAAAGTGGCAAATTCAAAGGTAACCTCTTTTTATAACTTTAGGCCTAACCTGCCTCTTTTAATGATCACAGCGCCATTGAAGGCCTGTATCTTTTCAGATAAGTTTCAAATGTTGGAAATAACGCCTCAACCATTTCGAAGCGTTTCTTGGCATTAATGCTGTTTTGAAGTACTAAGACATCTCTTGGCTTGCTGAAGTGCTCAATATCCCCCGTAGCCCTTTTCCTTTCAACCTTTATGCAGTCATTCACTATGCAACTCAGTACGCATGCAAAACAATAGATGCAGAGATCCTCAGTTATTCCAACCTCCCCACTTTTCCAGTAGAGTGCGTTTGTTGGACAAGCCTTTATGCAAAGTTTACAGTCTACACCCCTGCATGTCCGCTTGTTAATGGATATGCTTCCCTTAACAAAAAACTCCTTAACGCCCAGTGGGGCTAGCAGCTTCTCTCTCTGCTTTCTTCGCTCTTTCTCAACGGTTTCTGAAATCAGCTGAAATATATCCTGTCCCGACGTGTCGCCTGCAGAATTATCCATGATTTTAATCCTTCCATGCCTGTTTAGAATGCTTATGCTACATAATTCTTTCATCCAATGCAAAAGGTTTTATAAAATATTTTTATACATCGTGTGCTCGGAGACGAAGCATGTGCGAGTTTAAAGTAATATTGAACGGTGAAGAAGTTTTCAGGGATGTGGTTTACGCTAAAGCTGATGATGAAAAGGTTCTTGTCAGAGATGTCATAGGTGAAACAAGGGAATTCCCCAGCTGCAGGATAATTATTGTGGATGTAAATAATGCACAGCTTATCCTGGCAAGTTCAAAAGCTCTAAAACAGCGAGGTTAAAAGTCCTAGGGAAAGCCCAAAAGCCACTGGAAGAGGAAGCCCTGGAAAAATGCTTCTTTTCTCAAGAAGCTTAAAAGTTAAAAAACATCCTAAAAGAATGCCGACGATTGAAGCTAGGCACGGGTATAAGCCGAAGTTCATAAGCATATGCCCGGAAAGCATCGAGTAAAAGGCAAGATCGCCAAGCCCCATCTGGGCATCTCTAAAAGAGAGGAATAGACCCCTAAGATGCTCAATTCCATCACGGGCTATCTTCCCTACGGCACCACGGTAAACAGCGAAGATATCATAAACCGCCAGAAGTAAAAGAATCAGAAATGCGCTTAGAGCCGGTATGGTTGCTCCTAAAAAGGCTCCAAGAGCTCCGCCTAAAATAACAATTAAAACATCACCTAACCTGCTGCGTGTCTTCAGAATTATGTGGCAGGCTATGCCAGCGATAAACGTGGATGCGGCGGCAGCAACCTTAAAGTCGAACACTGAAAACAACGAAAACACAGCTGATAAGTATACAAGGGACAGGAGAAAAAAGGCTACTGCAAGTGCGGCTCCTTTCAGAATTGTGACAAGTTTTCCCCACCTAATCTTAAGAAGAATAAGTATTATGGTGGCTCCTGAAGAAACTAGAATTACAAAGTAGAGGGCGTTTCCAATGGAACCTGAAGGATTATCGGGGAATGGAACAGCTTGCGGAGGCTGTATATAGGAAACCTTAAGAATGTACGTGCAGAGGAACCCACAAATTAGGCTTGCTAAGATTGGCGCAAGATAAATGGGACTAGCCTTGAAGGCATCCCTTCCCAAGCCTTTCACCTAACGCAAACAAAAACTTCTGAACCTTCACGTAACATTTCCAGCAGAATAAGCTTTTCTTCCTATCCGTTTCAAATATGGAGTTCGAGAAATACATTACACAGAAGGGATTGCTGCAGTGCTCTAAACCCATAGTATGCCCAAGCTCATGCACCGCCTCTTTTGTGCCTCTTTCGACAAGTATGTTCATGTTCTCCGGGGCACCGTAGAACTCCGGTCTAAGTCTCCATAATGAAATCACCGCAGTCTTGCCTGGGCATTCCGCCTGCCCAAAAACAAAATTCATCCCTGGAACGAAAATGTCAACATCTACAACGCCCAAAACTCTATGCACATTCCTCATCTTCTCAGCTAACTCATGTACTAGACTTAGAATCATGTCTGAACGATGCTGCATCCTATGCTTGTCAAGGGATTCTCGTGGCAGCGGTGCCTCTTGTGGAATTACGCTGCATTCTGTGTCTGGAAAAGCATCTTTAAGATTTTCTTTTATCCTCTCCAGAACCTCTAAGCTAACTTTTCCTATCCGTAGGATACTTATGAGCATCATTAAACCTCAAAAGTGTCTCCAGGCTTCGGCGCTACAGCCTCAAATCCGGCTTCATCCCTTATCCACTTGGATAAGTACTCGCAGTTTCCTTCAGCTCCATGCATAACAAAGAACTTCGCCTTCCCGTTTATCCTCTTCACAGCTTCTTTCAATTCCTTGGCGCCGCAATGAGATGAGAAGTCGAAGTGCGCCACTCTAGCTTTAACCTTCTTAACTTTTCCATCTATCAAACATACCCCCTTCTCCAGCAGCTCTCTCCCAGGAGTGCCTGGAATCTGAAAGCTGACAAGGAATATAGCATTATTTGCTTTTTTCCCAATCTTTGAAACGTAGAAGGACGCAGGGCCACCTTTAAGCATGCCGGCGGGAGAAATTATAACACACGGGGTTTTAGTGGCTCTTCTGCGGTCCCGCCATCCTTCAACCCAGTTCGCCGAGCGAATAGCGTTCATAAAGGCCTTATGATCCCTTAAGAATTTAGGGTAATTCATCATAACTCTGCTTGCCTCCCTCGCCATGCCATCCACGTAAACAGGGTGCTCAAAATGGTAAGCGTCCAGTATGCATAGAATTTCCTGCGCTCTCCCTATGCTGAAAGCTGGAACTAGAACCGTGCCTCCCCTCTCCACAACATCATTAACGTCCTCCACGAAATGCTTCTCAAGCTCGGTACGGTCTGGATGATCCTCATTAGCATAAGTGCTTTCCATTATGACGGCGTCCAGATCCCCATAATCCATTTCTGCCCCTTCGAGAAGTCTTGTATCTATAAGGTTAAAATCTCCCGTGTATAGTATCCGCTTCCCCTCCGCCTCTATAAGCACTTGGGCGCTGCCAGGGATGTGTCCAGCGTTAAGAAGCTGGAAACTTATATCTCCAATAGTTTCCTGGACGCCATATTCCAAATGCCTGATGTTCCTCATCATAGTTCTCAGTTCAAGATACTCATATGGCAGATAGTAACTGGCGAGATGTATAAAGTCTGAAATCAGCAATTGACCCAATTCCGCCGTAAGCTTGTTTGTATATACTGGCTTGTTGCCCTGAATGTGAAATATCGGGATAGCGCCTGAATGGTCAAGATGGCTATGCCCAAGTATTACTGCATCAACTTCCTTAGGCGGAACATGCATTGGAAATCCAGGCTCATGATCCAGCATCACACCATAATCCAGTAGGACGTGAGTCTTCTCCGTCCTGACGGATAAAGCTGATCTGCCGACTTCACGTGTTCCGCCTAGAAATCTTATCTTAAGCGAACCCATTTTCTCCATCCATCATTAACGCTTTAATTTTGCATGCAATTTTAAAAATATATTGACTTCCCAAACCTTGCAACCCTAACCAGCCCCTTCCTGATTGCCTCAAGAATATCATCTAAACTTGCTGAAGCCTGAATCTCCGTATAAACCGACCAGAGCTCCTCCAGTTTATGGGCGTCACTTCCAGCTACACCTGGAATCCCAAGCTCCCTGGCAAGGTTCTCAGCCATCGCGTTAGCTTGGTTTGCGCTTCCGCCATTAAGAACTTCAACGGCGTCGAACCTATAGTTCCTAGCGGCGTCTCCCAAACCATATTCCCTATATGGATGTGGAACTATAACCAGCGCCCCAGCGTCCCGTGCGAAATCAATCACATTCCCTACGGTCCATGGTTCTGGAGGAACCTCAGCAACTCCTAGGATAATCAAATCACCATCCACCGTGGTAACCTCGATTCCGGGTATTATGGTTATGTCAGAGTATGCGGCGGCGAGGTCCCTGACCTTATGAAAGCCTTTAACAGTATTGTGATCTGTTATGGCGGCTGCTTTAATGTAGGGGTGGGCGTAAAGCTGTTCCACGAGGGTTTTGGGGTGAATGGAGGAATCATTTGAAAACAATGTGTGAATATGCAGATCCGCCTTAATCAACTTGAATCGCCTAAACCTTTCAACATGGCTCTTTTCAAGAACACACTCATAGCTTTAATCCACATCTCCTTATCACTGTAATATTTAAATCTAGCGCCTCTTTTCAGGCATGCCTTCCTAGAAGCCTCCAAAACCGTGTCTCCCCAATTGTCATAGTCATTTATGAAAAGCACGATGTCGTAGCTTGCGCGGCTTATATATTCCGCTACTTGGGAAGCAACATACTCCGCTGTTTCCCTGTCCGGCGGTAATGTACACTCGTTCTGTGACATTGGATATACCTCGTCCAGTTCCTCTGGGACAATGCCGAAGGGAGCAGCATAGAAGCAAATGTGGACTTTTTCAGCATAATCCCCAAGGCTTTCACGAAGAGCCCTTACCGCCCTCTTATATGTCTCTGTGTTATGAAAGGGCTTATTCCTCGTTTGAGGTATCAGAAGGAGAACTCTGGCTCCGCGGGGTTGAGTATACCTTTCGTCAATCCTTTTTTTGTAGCGTACAACCTCTGGGCGGGCCAGATCCAGTGAACTGTAGAAGAAAAGTCCACTCCGCTTAACTATTGGGCTATGCTTTTCTATGAAATTTTCATATTTGCGCAGCTTCTTTAATGCCTGCAGCAGTGATGGGTGTCCATGTGCTCTGGTTTGAAGATGCTCCCAGAGTCTTCCCTCCTTTATTGCCTGCTTTATACGCTTGATTTCAGCGTTGCATGCATGAAGGTTATGTCTTGCTAGGAAAATCTGCTGTTCATCCTTCGGCTTTTCAACAACATCCTTAGGAGTCTTATTCCAGCATTCAGGGCATGAACATGGAAAATACTCCAGCTCCTCAAGCCTAATTGTTCCCCCTTCAGTCATATATCGCCCGTCCCTGGCATAGATAGCGTATGCTGCTGAGTCAAACATGTCGCACCCAAGCGCCACCGCTAAAGAAAACATGAATGGGTGCCCGGCGCCGAATAGATGGAGAGGTCTACTGATTGGCAAATTCATTTTTGCGGTCATTATCATGTCCACAAGGACGTCAAACCTATAACGTTCCATAACCTCTGTAGGGCTTCCTAAGGCGTGAATCTGAAATGGAAGCTTACCCATTTCAGCAGCTGATCTAGCTACCAGGTCTAGGAAGCGTCCACCCTGGACGGGACCAACCCAGATAATGTCATCTCTTGTTCTAATCTTGAAGAAATCCTTGGCTCTTCCAAGCGTTTCCTCAACAGTGTACTCCGCATGGCTCCTGTTGACGTTCCAGCCTGTAGGCCAGTCTAGGATTGTGGCTATATCAACACCTATCCGCTCTTGATACTTGACAATTTCCTCAGGAGTCACTTCTACGCCTCCGTAGACTAGGATTTGGTAGGCTCCAGAATCAGTCATTACAATTCCATCGAAATCTAGAAAGTCATGTATGCCCTTTTCGGCAGGTTGATCTTGAAAGCGTCTCCTCAGTATGTAGGCGTTCGTTATCAAAGCTTCAAAGCCGAAGTTTCTCCTAATCTCCTTCGGAGATATAAACTGCAGATTAGGGTTTATGACTGGAAAAAGCATGGGAGTTTCTACGGTTCCGCTTTTAGTTCGAAGTTTCCCAATTCTTCCGAGCAAGTCTACGTCCTTAACTTCAAAACTCATGGTAAGATCTAAACAAAATCGGTGAAACATATTTATAAAAATGTAGAATTAACACTCTTTGAACAAGCATTTTATATCTCAAGTATCCCCTTTATGTTTTAGGTTAAAGAGATGGCCTGTACCGTGAAAATTGATGAAAAACCAATTCTGAACAATCCAATCCTTATCGAGGGACTTCCTGGAATAGGATTCGTAGCCAACATAGTGGCGCTGCATCTTATTCGTGAATTAAAGGCTAAACGTTTTGCCAGAATATTTTCAGCATCTTTTCAAGATCTTTCTGTTACGGCAAAGGATGGGGAACTCCTATCGCCAAAAAGTGAGCTCTACTACTGTAAAGGCGTGAACGGATGCCGAGATATAATCATATGGTATGGTAACACTCAGGCTCTAACAGTATTCGGACAGTATGAATTATGCGGGCGCGTTCTAGACATAGTTGAGGAGCTTGGCTGCCAATACATAATAACTATAGGGGGCTTCAAGCAGGATGTTGCTAAAGAGGTTCCTGAAGTTTATTGCGCAGCTTCTGACGCTGAAACTTTAAAGGAAGTTTTGAGTTTAGGCACCAAAATAATGGTTGGAAACATCTTCGGAATAGCAGGTATCCTGATTGGTCTTGGTTACCTCAGAGGCATCAAGGGCTTCTCATTACTTGTTGAGACTCTTGGAACATATCCCGATGTAAACGCGGCCAAGTATGCTCTTTCATTTTTAAACAGGTTCCTAAAAATTGATGTGCATGCTGAGGGGTTAAAGCAAACAGCTGAAGAAATAGAAGCTATATTGGAGGCATTTGGCTGGGTCAAAACTGCTAAAGAGGAAAAGAAAAAGGAGGATCAGTTCCGCTGGTTCGTCTAGCCTCTTGTCTCGCTGATGAATTGTTCATAAACCTTCTGAACCCTCTCAGCAGCCGGTCCAGAACCTTCAACAACACCTTTCTCGGTTACCTTAATCTTATCCATAACCCAGATGAAACCTTTATCCTCATATAACCTAACCATCGTTGGAAATACCCTCTCAAGCCTTTCCGCAAGCGCTCTTAAGTCAAAGGGCTTCTCGGCGCTCATGATCTGGGCAACTACATTACCGTTAACAACTATTCTATGCATCTTTTTACCTTCTTCGTCTTTGGCATCGGCGAGGCATAGGCTCAAGTTATCCGGGTTTATGCCTATCAACGTCCCACTGTAGGTTTTACCTGTCGTAGTGGTCACAATTACAGTTCTATCAACAAGGGTTGAAACTTCAGTGAAGTATCTTCTCTGGGCAACTGACAAAGCTTAACCTCCACAGTTATACTACTTTACATGAACCAATATTTTAGATTTAAAACGGGGAACCACTATGATCTAATTATATAAAAACTTGCCGTTAAAAACAGATCAAAAAGTTAAACCAGCTTCCTTTCTTCAACGTTCTGTTTTAGAAATACTGCTGTATTTGGATGCAGATCCCTGTAAATCACAACGTTTGGTCCAATCCAGCAGTTATTTCCAACCTTCACACCGGGCATGAATAGGGCGTTTATTCCCGTCTTAACGTTATCTCCAAGCACTGCTCCAAGTTTTCTTCTTCCACTATCCATAAGCTTGTCCTTGACGAGCATTTTCACGGATCCAGCGTCAAATCGATAGTTGGCCGTAATTGTTCCAGCGCCTAGGTTACAGTTCTCGCCTATAACGCTGTCTCCCACATAAGATAAATGTCCAATATGGGTCCAATCCATGATTATGCTATTCTTAATTTCGCATGCATTACCTATGCGTGCCCCTTTGCCAATAGTTGTACATGGTCTGATATAGCAGTTAGGTCCTATATCGCAGCCCTCGTCAATGAAAGCCGGCCCCTCAATGTAGGCTCCGGAGCGCACGCGTGCTGTCTTTGCGACCGTTACCGGGCCAATAAGGCTTGCTCCAGCCTCTACCGTTCCAAGCACTTTATGTTCTGCTCTAGTCAGCACCCAATGGTTGGCATCAAGCAGATCCCATGGTCTTCCCACATCAAACCATTCATCTGACTCTATAGTGACGGCGAAAACCTGGTCATTATCTTTGATTAAAAGTTCAATAGCGTCGGTGATTTCCCATTCTCCACGCGGGGAAGCTTTTATCCTTTTTGCTTTATCAAAAATTTCTTTGGAGAAAATGTAAATGCCTGCGTTTGCAAGGTTTGTTGGCGACTCTTCTCTGCTTGGCTTTTCAATTATCCGCTTAACCCGCCCCTCAGCATCAACGTCAACTATGCCATACTCTTCCGTTTTCTCCACAGGGACAGCTGTCAATACGGCAGAGGGATTTTTTCGCAAATATAATTCAAAGGCTCTTTTGGCGACTTCCGGCGTGAATAGTAGATCCCCATAAACAAGCATGAAATTATTCCCATTTACAAGGGGCTCAGCAGCTCCTATAGCGTTACCTGTGCCGGTAACCTCCTCTTGATAGGCATACTCAATTTTTAGACCAAGCTTCTCTCCGGAGCCAAAATATCTCTTTATAACGTCAGCCATGTAATGGACGACCAAAATGACCTCTCTTACGCCTGCATCCTTTAAAGCGCATAAACAATGTTCAAGAATAGGTTTTCCGCCAACATTGATCATATGCTTTGGTCTAGTCAAGGTTAGCGGGCGAAGCCTTGAGCCCTCTCCTGCAGCTAAAACCACTGCCTTCATCCTTTTACGTCCCTTACAGCCTTTTTAACGATGCTCAACGTTTTATTCATAATTTCTTCTGCGAACTTTAAGGATTCGCCCTCAACTGTTACTCGCAATAGCGGTTCAGTGCCTGAGGCCCTTATCAATATCCACCCATTCTCCATGTCTAAACGGACTCCGTCAATGTCTGAAAGTTGCTTATATGCCGGGGAAACTTCAAACAGTAGTTCCTTAACCCTCTCCACAGCTTTTACTTTCGCCTCGTTTCCGCATTGAATGCTCTTCCTAATCATCGGGTAAGCGGGGACATCAGCTACAAACTTTGAGAGCACCTTATCTTCGTGCTCTAATGCTTTGAGCAGAAGCACCGAAGAAAGTACTCCGTCTGGGCAATAATGGAATTCAGGATGTATCCATGCTCCACATGGTTCCCCTCCAAAGACGGCTCCGAGTCTCCGCAGGGCCTCTGCAACATAAACATCTCCAACCTTTGTTCTGATGACCTTGCCATTATATTTCTCTGCCATTTTATCAACGCACATGGAAGCCTCAATTGTGGTTACAACTTTTCCTCCGCCTTTTTTATTCAAAACATGGGCCGTGTAAGCTGCCAGAATTCTGTCAAACTCTATAAAGGCGCCTGTCTCATCGATAAAGGCGACGCGGTCTCCGTCTCCGTCGTAGGCAACGCCTAAATCTGCATGCAGCTCCCTCACCACTCTAGCGAGGGGCTGAAGGGAGTTGGCGTCAGGCTCAGGGCTTCTTCCAGGAAAGAAACCGTCGAACTGTGCATTCATAGTTGTTGTTCTGCATCCTAGGCGCTTGAAAATTAATGGTGCCAGGTGGCTTGTAGCTCCGCATCCTGTATCCACCACGATGTGCCATTTCCTCTCAAGCTGAATGTTTCTCTCTATCATTTCAGAATAAGAACTATCATCGTTTTCATTTGAAACTTCGCCGATATCATGCCACTTCGCAAAACTATAGCCTTCCTCCTTGATGATGTCTTCAATTTTTTTCTGTTTCTCCTCGTTATAGGCTAATCCTTCCCTGTCGAAGATTTTTATCCCGTTATATTGTGGAGGATTATGAGAGGCTGTGATAACTATGCCCGCATCAGCTTCAAGCTTTTTTGTAAGGTAAGCTAAAACAGGCGTTGGGCGCACTCCGAAATTGCGCACATCTGCTCCACATGCCAATAAACCTGAAACTAAAGCCTTCTCAAGCATCTCTCCTGATACTCTAGTATCCCTCGCTAAGAAAACCCTTCCACCCCTGGTTAATGTTCCTATAGCTAAGCCCAATTTAACCGCTAAGATTGGGGATAATTCAACGTTTACGAGACCCCTGACACCTGAGCTTCCAAACAGATTTAACAATGTTTTCGCGGCCCCCTTCAAAGCTATTACATCTGCTGATTTATAAAAACAGCCGACGCCGCTTTTAAATATAAAAAGCCTTCCCCTCACTCCTCTACGGCTAATCTTCTATCAGATATGCTCAATATAAAACGGTTACTCTTACGGTAGCAATATTACTAGCGTGGAATATCAGCATCAACCAAATTGATAATGTAAATTTGCTTAGGTGAAAGAGCATGCGTAAAAGATAAATCTCGTGAAAGTTTAGAAAAATGTTGTCCCGGGCGGTAGCTCAGCTTGGTAGAGCTTCCGAGCTGGCTGGTAACCTGGCCAGCGGAGAGGCTGTAGATGCCCACCGATCATGGTGGGTGTCATGTTCAGCCTACCAAGCGCACATGCAGAGACCGGAGTGTCGCAGGTTCAAATCCTGCCCGCCCGACCAAACTTTTTTATTGCTTTGGGCAGTCTAAGGATTCTGGAGCCTTTGAATCCTATTTTGAGGCTTCATTGTGAAATGTCAAGCCTTTTTCAGATTTTCTCTTTCTATAAAGACGCTGGTTCTGACCCTTCACAAACACCACATTAATAATCTTCCTTCACCCCGCCCGACCACGTCTATTTCATATTCTTCTTCGTTCCTAGTCCGGGTTGTTAGCTGGATTTCATGATCGTTGTTTCCTAAAGTTTTTATATCCAATGTTTGTTGTGTTATGCTTAGAAACTTAAAAGGGGTTCAGAAGTCACATGGAGCCAAGCAAGAAACCCTTGAATGTGCTGATTAAACAGCTGAATGCAAACATTGCTGTTGTGCTTAAGAATGGTTGTGAATATAAGGGTAGAATGATCAAGTGTGACGGGCACATGAACATTCTTCTGGATGGAGCTACTGAATGTAAGGATGACCAGCCTGTAGCCAACTATGGTTGCGTGCTATTGAGGGGAAACAACATACTATACATAGTCTTAGATGCGCTCAAGAAATAGCCTTCCGCTTCTTCCAGTAACGTAATCAATAGCATTATAAACGTCAGCATTAAGCATTCTTTTGCGTTTAAAGAAGCGGATGATGTTCTCCACGTCTCTTGTCAAAAGTTGTTTAGCGTTAGGATGATCCTTAGTGACGTATTGCGGCCAATCAATAAAGAGAACGTGTAGGTCTGGCTTCAATATGATGTTGTATTCGCTTAAATCAGCGTGGATTATCCCAGCCCTTAAATATGCTTTTCGGATGTTGCTTAGAATTTCCCGTAGAACTTTCTCAGAATCCGGGATTTCAGTCCATTTAGCAAGCTCCTCCCCATCGATGGCGCCCATAGCGATGGCATGACGGTTCTGACTTATGGGCTTAGGCGCGGCCACACCTTTTAAGAAAACAAGCTTCAAAGCTTCAAACTCCCTCTCAGCAGACATTCTTGACCGGAAGAGCCAATGCGTATAACCTGAAGTGTAGCTTCTCTTCTTCATCGTTTGGCGGAAACTTATTCTTCCAAGCCGGTGAAATTTTATAGCTATGCGTTCGCCGTTAGGCGTTAAGCCATTATAAACGTCAGCTTCTTTGCCAACGCCCAGAGGTTTACCGAAAGCTTCAACAACCTCTGCTTTTACGAAAGCGTTTATGGCTAAGCAGTCATATCCTGCATAATTTAGCGTATAGCCTAAGTAGGGCCGTAGAGTCCGGCGTATAAGGCGAAGTTTATGAAGCTTGTCTAGCCTGAAATCCACTTCATCCGAGCTGAACTTTGAAAACTTTACGATGAGCTCTTTTGGGGCAAATTCATGATTTTCCAACGCAGCTTCGATTACTTGAAGTATCCTGAAATCTTCACTTTCCAGTATTTTGTAGGCTTTAACAGCGACTTCAGCGGACATCAAACTTTTATAATTTGTGAATCAATAAATAAACCTGCATAGTCCATCCTCCCTATTGATTAATTGTACATTTATCGGTCTGTTCCCGGCGAAAACTAGAATATGCAGTTTATGTTCTATAGCCTCCGAAGCTTGCTATGAGGAATATCATGTACATGAAGAGCAGAAGCACACCTTCTCTCCAGCTGACTCTTCCGCTTGTCAGGAAGTACCATAACAGCAGGTTCGTTATTAACGAGAATACAACTAGATTTGTGAATGCAGCCATATTGACTGCTAACGGTGAACCAATCAGGGCAACGCCTAGTATCAGGGTTATGTTTGTGAAGCAGCTTCCGATAAGATTGCCCATAGCTAGTTCGACGTGTCCCTTAGAAGAGGCTTTAATGGTGTTGGCAAACTCGGGAAGGCTTGTCCCGAATGCAACTATGGTTGCGCCTAAAACCACCTGAGGTACACCTAGCCAAGTGGCGATTAAGACCGCGGAATCCACGAGGAAGTTTGCACTTATCACAACCATAAGTGCCCCGGTAACTGTTAAAAATACGTAGAGTTTTAACCTTGCTCGTTCCCCTCCAAGTGCCCCCTCCTCCCTTATGGTTTTGGTTTTTGACAGTCGGTAAACGTGGTATACAAAAATTCCGATTAGAATTATTCCTATAAACCTGCTTACGTATCCCACGTAGATCAGTAACAGCGGGATCATGGAAGCTATGAAAAGCCCGAAATGGAGGGTTCCAATTTCCTCTTCAGCCAGTAACGGTGCCATTTTTAGTCTATCTTGGCTCTTCATCGCGGCTATCAAAATACCGGCGCCGAGAATCAAACCTATATTCACAATGTTCGATCCCAGAACATTTCCAATAGCTATGCCCATACCCTCTTTTCCGAAGGCTGCAAGGACAGAGACGCTTAGTTCAGGCAATGTTGTGACTAGGGCTATTAGAATAAAGCCTACTGTCGTCTTGCCTAAGCCTGTTATTTCTGAAACCTTCACTGCGTTGTCTATAGCTATGTCGCTTGCTCTGTCTAAAATAAACAGCGAAACCATCATGATAAGTACGCTTCCAAGTAGTCCCCATTCTTCGAACATCACTAGCCCTCTTTTCGTTTAATCCAAAATAGTTATGTATTAAAATATTTCCATGATGAATTCTAAATATATATGCCGAATCAAAAATGAAATTCTGCTGAGGTTTGTAATATGAGCCTGTATGAATTAATTTTACTTGGGACTGGCGGCGGAAGATTCACGACAATAACGCAAAGAAGGCGCACCGCTGGGATACGTATACTTGGCGATGGATTAAACCTGCACCTTGATCCCGGGCCTGGAGCACTTGTATATTCAATAAGTGAGGGGTTAGATCCGCAGAAGCTTGATGCCATAATCGTTTCCCATTCTCATCCTGATCATTATACCGATGCAGAGGTTCTAATTGAAGCTATGACTCGAGGTATGGCGAAAAAACGTGGAACGCTTGTCGCCTCAAAGAGCGTTTTGAGAGGAAATAGTGCATGTGAACCCTCCATCTCCAAGTATCATCAACAAATGCCTGAAAAAGTTGTTGAAGCAACTCCGAAAATCAAGTTTCAAGTGGCAAACATAAACATATCAGTTACTGAAGCTAGACACACGGATCCGGATACTGTTGGCTTTAGATTTGAAACAGGAGAGTTCGGCGATTTTGCGTACACAAGCGATACAGAGTACTTTGAGGGCATAGGAAAATACTATGAAGGCGTTAGGCTTCTCATGCTTTGTGTTATGCGTCCCGCTGGAAAACCTTGGAAGGGGCATATGACTACTGAAGACGCTGTAAAAATCATCGAAGAGGTTAGACCAGATCAGGCAGTTTTAACGCATCTTGGAATGCAAATGATATTTCAAGGACCTGCTAAAGAGGCGAAGTTGATTGAGAAGAAAACTGGTGTAGCGACGGTTGCAGCTCTAGATGGGATGCGCATAAGTTTCGGAGAAACTATAAAAATGCAAGTGAAAGGCGCAAAAACTCAGCAGGAGTTAAACCAATTCTTTTAAAAGCTTAAGGTGATAACAGATTCTAACTAAAAGGAAGCTTTACTATGAAAATCTTAATTCGTTTAGGCGGCTCGGTTATCGCAACTCCGGTTAATACGGGCTTAATAGGGAAGTACGTGGAAATATTAAAGGAGTTAAAGGCGAAAGGGCATAAATTAGTTGTTGTCGTTGGAGGCGGAGCCCTGGCAAGAGAGTTTATACAAATAGCTAAAGAGCTGGAGCTTGAAGAGAAGGATCAGGATGATCTGGCGATCTCTGTTTCAAGACTTTTCGCTCAGCTTTTTATTAAAAAGCTTGGAAAAATTAGCTGCGAAAAGATCCCTTTAAGCGTTGAAGAAGCAGTTGAATGCTTTGAAGAAGGGAAGATTGCAGTTTTAGGCGGCTTAAAACCCGGCATGACGACTGATACTGTTGCTGCGTTAATCGCGGAAAGAATAGACGCTGACATGCTTATTAAGGCTACAGATCAGGAAGGAGTATATGACAAAGATCCCCGGAAATACCCTGATGCCGTTAAACTTGACAAGCTGAGGTTCGAGGAATTACCGCAAGTCTTGGCGGAGAAAAAGCATAGGGCTGGAATCCGCCAAATTCTGGATCCTGAAGCCGTAAAAGTCTTGAAAGCCAAACGCATAAAAGTGCTTGTTCTGAACGGGTATAAGCCTGAAAACATTCTTTTAGCTGTCGAAGGAAAGAATGTTGGAACATTGATAGAGTGACTTAGCTTTTGTTATTGATTCTGCATAAAGTTTATATTGAACCACTGTTTTTAAGCATCGAATTCGATATCGATGGTGATATTCAATGTTTAATTGCGCTCCACCTCTTCCACCTTTCAGACATTGGATGAGGCACATGGCTGCTGTGCCTAAGGGGTTCCTGCGCTACCAGGTGCTTGAGCTTTTAAGTGAGAGCCCGCTTTCAGGATCTGAAATAATGGATAAAATTGAAAAGAAAACAGGTGGAAGCTGGCGGCCAAGTCCCGGCTCGGTTTACCCCCTCCTGGCTTGGCTTCAGGATAACGGCTACATTAAAGAGGTTCCTGGGCAGGAAAGCGGAATAAAGCGGTATGTGCTTACGGAGAAAGGTAAACAGCTTTTGGAGGAACAGCGGAAACTGAAATGGCAATTTGGGAACGGGCGGAAAATTTTTGCACCTCCACTTTTCGGAACTTTATGGCTACGTATCCCTTCTCAAGAGGCGGAGGAACTGCGAAATGCTGTAATTCGCCTCATAAAGGCCTTTTTCAATTTAGGAATGGATTTAGAAGCTAAATTTTCAGAGCAAACCTTAAAGGAAATATTGAAAGTTTTGAACGAAACCGCCCAGAAATTTGAAGAGATGGATAAAAAACTGAAGGGTGAAAAATTATGACTGAAGAAGTGATTAAGGCTGAAGGATTAACTAAAGTTTTCAACAAAAGCCTAGTTGCAGTGGATCATGTAACCTTCAGCGTTAAAAGCGGGGAAATTTTCGGCTTCTTAGGTCCGAACGGTGCCGGAAAGACAACCACAATTAACATGTTGATAACAGTTCTTAAGCCAACTGAGGGTAAAGCTTCTGTTTTAGGCTATGACATTGTTAAACAGGCGAACAATGTGAGGAAGGTCATAGGTGTTGTGCCGCAGGAATACACTGCTGACGAAGACTTAACGGGATACGAAAACATAATGCTGTGTGCAGACTTGTATGGGATTCCCAGAGAAATCGCAAAGAAACGCGCCCTCGAACTCTTAGAGCTTGTAGAGTTAACTCAATTTAAAAATAAAAGGGTTGAAACCTATTCCGGCGGAATGCGCCGAAGACTTGAACTTGCATGCGGATTAATTAATAGGCCCAAGGTGCTTTTCCTAGATGAGCCCACTTTAGGCTTAGACGTTCAAACTAGGGCTGCCACGTGGAGCTATATCCGTAAGCTTAAGGAGGAGTACGGCATGACGCTCTTCATGACTACGCATTATCTGGAGGAGGCAGACGTCCTCTGCGATCGTATAGCCATAATCGATCATGGAAAAATAATCGCGATAGGAACGCCGAGCGAGCTTAAAGACAGTCTAGGCGGCGACATCATAACCATAAGAATTAAAGAAAATGTAGATGTAAGCGAAATCATCCGCGGTGTCGAGCATGTCAAAGATGTGAAAAACGATAATGGTTCATACCGTATAAAGGCTGAGTCCGGAGAGGCAACAGCGCCGCTCATAATTGAGGCTTTACGGAAAAAAGGTTATACGGTGACTAGACTTTCGCTTACGGAGCCCACCCTAAATGAGGTTTATCTTGAATATACTGGCAGAGCTATCCGTGACGCTGAGGAATCCAGGGAAGCATTTAGGACACAGAGAATAACCCTGTGGAGGGCTAGGGCAGGATGAGCGGGGCAAACGAGTATCATCCAAGCATGCTTCGCGGCTTATGTGCTTTAACGGTTAGAGAACTCAAAAAGTGGCTGAAAGATCCGGTGATGATTCTAATGCTTGTGCTTCAGCCATTGATATGGATGGGTCTTTTAGGCAAATCTATGAACATAAACGCCATTTTTTCAACTAACAGCTTAGGTAACCTGGAGATCCGGGACGTTAAGATACCTGGAAGCCTATTGAATCCGCCTGTAAGCGGAGTTATAGTTATTCCTGGAACTTTGATTGCGCAGCAACTTCAGCAAATGTTCTCAGACATAGGCGCAAAGATTATGCAGAATACTTTCGGGGTTACAGATTACTTTAGCTATATGGCTGTCGGCATGGTTTCAATGATAGTTATGACCACAACAATGTTCAGCGGCATGTCCATAGTCTGGGACCGCCGTTTAGGTTTCCTAGATAAGGTGGTGAGCACTCCAGTGCCTCGTGCAGCAATAATATTCGCGAAGGTTCTTAACGCAACTCTAAGGGCAATATTCCAAGCAACGGTAATCCTGGCACTTGCATATCTATTAGGATTGCAGTTAAGCTCAACCTTTACATTGCTTAATCTGTTAGGAGTTTATGCTGCAATTTTCCTACTCGGCGTGGGGCTCTCATCAGTGTTCATTGCATTTTCTTTGAGGTCTACTAGAATGGAGCGGCCAATGCAGATAATAAGCCTAATCACGATGCCTTTAATGTTCGCGAGCAACACTTTCTTTCCCATCCACCTAATGCCGGATTGGATACAGGCGGTGGCAAGTGTTAACCCCCTCACTTATCTAACAGACGCTGTTAGGCAGCTGACGATACTGCCACTAGACGCTTCCAAGCTAGCGTTTGACTTCATGTATCTCAGCGCTTTTGCAGCGATCTTAGCCGCAATTGGAATAGTGCTTTCATGGCGTTACTTAACCAGGTAAGGAGTTAACAAAATGGCGGTAATAGTTGAGGCTGTTGAACTGAAAAAGACATACATGCTTGGAAAGGTTCCTGTTGAAGCCCTTAGAGGTGTAAACCTAAAAGTGGAAGAAGGCGAATTCCTCTCCATTTTAGGGCCTTCTGGAAGCGGCAAATCCACCCTGCTGAACCTCATTGGAGCGTTAGACAAACCAACAGGCGGTAAACTCTACATAGAAGGCGTTGACACTGCGACATTGAGTGATGGCCAACTTGCTGATCTAAGACGTAAGATAGGCTTCGTCTTCCAGTTTTTCAATCTTATTCCAAGACTCACAGCGTTACAAAATGTTGAGTTGCCAATGGCGATTGCCGGATTAAGTGGGATTGAAAGGAGAAAACGCGCTGAAGAGCTTCTGGAGACCGTTGGGCTTGGGGATAGAAAAAACCATAAACCATCGGAGCTTAGTGGTGGACAGCAGCAGAGGGTCGCCATAGCCCGTGCCTTAGCTAATAATCCGCGTTTTCTGCTCATGGATGAGCCTACAGGAAACATCGATTCAAAAAGTGCTCATGAAATAATCCAGCTCGTGAAAAGGCTGAACATCGAGCAGAAAGTCACCGTTATAATGGTTACCCATGATCAGAAACTGGCTATGGAAGCTGTGAGAACGTTGCATATGCTGGATGGGTATATCGTAAAGGAGACATTGAACTAGATGAGGCTAAGTGACATATTCTTCTACGCGCTTGGCGCCATAAAACTACGTAAATTAAGAGCAGGATTAACAATGCTGGGTGTTATCATAGGAATAGCCGCCATGGTTGCACTTCTATCTATTACGCAGGGTTTGCAGGCAGCTATAACATCCCAGCTTCAACGGGGGCTTGCAACAGACACTCTAGTGGTGTCGGCTGGTGGCGGTTTTGGCGGCGGAAATTCCAGGTTCAGCCTACTTGTAAATGACACTAACATCATTGACAGTATTCAGAATGTTACTGTTTCCTTAGCAGTAATTCAACGGGTTGGCTATATAAAATGTGGAGAGCAAGCTATCCGCATAACAATAGTTGGCATCAACTTTGCCGCTTACAAAGAAATCTACAGTAGCACCTTCATGGCTGAGGATGGTGAGATTCCCGTAAATCCTGAAGATGATGTGATTGTTATTGGGAAACGGGTAAATCTTCCTTGGAATAATGAAACAGCCTTCTGCAGGACCGGCGATCATGTGGAGATTCTTTGGACGAATACGACAGCCCGCCCATTAAAAAACGAAACTTACACGGGTCGAGTTGTAGCTGTACTTCGGGAAGTGGGAGGCTTCAGTATAGGCGGGCCATCTGACTCAAGCGTGTACATCCCGTTGGAAAGAGCCATAACTTTCTTCGGAACTGACAAGTGTGAGATGATTATTGTTAAACTGAAGGATGATAATAAGGCAACCATCGACGGCGTCTCCAAAGCTATTAAGAAAGCTTTTGGCGGAGAAGCCGCTGTAACTTCATCCACCGCTTTATTGAATGTACTTTCTGACGTATTTGCAACTGTTGAGCTTTTCTTAGCTGGAATTGCAGCCATATCCCTTCTGGTTGCCGGTATAGGTATAATGAACATTATGATCGTATCAACTATGGAACGTATAAGGGAAATAGGCATACTGAAGGCTTTAGGGATGAGGAGCCGAACAGTTCTATTAATATTTCTAAGCGAAGCAATCATTATAGGAATTCTAGGCGCAATTATAGGAGTGGGCGCTGGATACGTCTTAGCCCAAGTAGCAGTTCGAATCTTCGGTGGAGACATGAGTTTCGCTGGTCAAGGTGCAGCTGTACGTGGGGCAATCATTATAACCCCTGTTTTAACGCCTAATGTGATCATCGGCGCTGTAGTGTTCGGGCTATTGGTCAGCGTGGTTTTTGGGCTTTATCCAGCTTGGAAAGCCTCAAAACTTAGACCCGTAGAAGCTTTAAGATATGAGTAATCTACGTAAATACTCTGTGGAGCCGAAGGGGTATCAGATTGGTTAAAAGATTGTATCCTGCTCAACCTGTTGTTGGTGTAGGCGCCATAATAGTATGCAACGGAAGGCTTCTAATAGGAAAGCGCAGAAGCGAGCCGGGAAAGGGAAAATACAGCGTTCCAGGCGGGCTTGTTGAGCTGGGCGAGAGCCCAGAGCAGGCGGTTATAAGGGAGATTAAAGAGGAGACAGGCCTTGACGTAGAATCTCCTGAGCTTGTAGATGTAGTTAACAAGATAGTGAAGGATGAGAAAGGCGCAATAAAATTTCACTTTGTTATAATTGACTACTTTGTGAAGGTTAAGGGTGGTAATCTTAGAGCCGCTGACGACGCTGAAGATCTACGGTGGGTGCCGCTTGAGGAGCTGGAGAAATACAATATAACCGATACTTTGAGAGAGTTTTTGCATAACCACATGGATAAACTTAAAAAGCTAAATTCATGCGCTTAATTGTTGCCTGAAAAGAACAGTCTTGTTTCTCCCATTGTTTTCAAATCTAAAGCTCTAACCCTCACCACGATGGGGAAGTCTTTCACAGCTGTTCCTAGAACAAGACAATATTGAGGCGGCAGATCTCGTGCTATGGATTTCACCGTGTCAGAATCCACCCTTACAGCTCTTGAAACTACTTCAAGGTCGCTTTCGTTTGTAAAATTAAATAGGAATATGTTGTCAGCCTGTCGGTAAATGCTCTCCTTAATGCTGTCCGGCTGGTTTGTTATGAACGTGGTAAATATTCCGAAATGGCGCATGCGTGTCACAATATCATCCCAATAGGTTTCTCTAAGATATAAGTGGGCTTCCTCAGCGAACAAAAAAACTGCCTTAAGTCTCCAGCTGGTCAGCAGCTCTACAAGTTTACCTAAGACGTATTCCACAACTACTTGTTTGTCTATGGCTGAAGTATTGCGTAGATTAATCACTATAGCTCCCCCCTCTTCACGCGCCTTCAGCAAGCTTTCATCGAGGAGGCCTGCATCTGAAGGGTTGTCAGTGAAGAATCCTGTGTTGATCATGGCGTAGTATCGCGAATACAAAGCGTCCTTCACATTCTGGTTGCAGTGCCAGTTGCGTATTGCCTCTCCAAGCTCTTGCAGTGTAAGGTTTCCTTTCTCTTTGAGGAAGTGCCAAATGCGCCTAAACTCCCTTGCTGATGTTCCCGGTAAATGAAGTGCATGTATAAGAATGTCCAAGATGATGTTCAAGTTTACGTTTTTCAAGGCTACCTTGAAGTTCTGACCCGGGGTGAGCGCATGCACTTTATTATGGTAGGCGTTCCATTTTCCATCGGAGGTTAAGCCTAAGCCCACATATTCCCCGTTCATGTCGAAGACAACAACGGTGGCTCCATGATTGATGAGGCTTGTTATTAGAAGCTTGGATAGGTGAGACTTTCCCGTGCCTTTTTTGCCTGTTATTATGCTCAGTTTTCCATCGAGAGCTGAGGCATCTATTGTCAGCAGGGATTCCTTTGTTGAACCTATAATTATCGGAAATCTTCCCTCAACCTTTGCAAGCTTGAGAAGTGTGGAAATTGGCAATTTTCTTATGACTGAGCGGGAGCGGGACGGCAACCATGAACTGCTTGGACTTAACTTTTCACCATTATCCTCAACAGTGGCCCTTATCTTGCATATAAGAAGCCTTGCATCCTGAAGATATGTTATGTGAGGTGCTATCTCAAGGGGATCTATGTCCTCACCTGTTATGAATTCGCCTCCGTCAGGTAGGCTTCGCAGCAGCTCCTCTAGTACTCCGGGGACATTGGCGAACTGCACGTCTATAACCTGCACTATTAGCCCTTTTCCAGCTTCTCCATCCTCTATTAAGAGGTAGTCTCCCTTCTCCACATTTTCGATTGGAAAGCTTAGAATCTCAACGACGTTGCCTTCTTTCTTATACAGCCTCATTACTGTTTTCTCCCTTTCCGAATGGTCCGAAGAGAAGCCTATGCATATCCGGCTTCGTTATAATCTTGAGACCGAACTTTTTATTGATGAAATGTTGCATAGCTATGACCTCGTTTGCAGTGAAGGTGCATAGTATGTGAGAAAGCCTTAGAGTTTCAGGGTAACTTTGGGTTAAAAGGTCGTTTCCCAAGAGGCGCTCTACAGCCTCAATTCTCTGCTGTGGCGGAACCTCCTTGTCGATGTCCAACCTAAAGGCGCAACTGCTCATTGATAGTTTTGCAACGTAAACTTCGCCCAGCAGTGTTATGGGTGGTCTCGGCTTAATTTCAGGTACCTCTAACAAGCATGGAGGCTTGTGGTTTTTGATGATTTCCGTAATGATGTATCCGTTAAATCTTAGTGAGGTGGCTTTAGCAAAAGCCAGAACGGTGTTGCCCATTCTTCTAGCTGTTGTTAAAATCTCGCGTAGCTGATGTGAAGGTGTGTCAAGTGTCCCGGCAGTTAGTGATCCATCAAATAGGATTACTCCGTTGCTTATGCTTTTGGCAAGTGTGGCTTGAAGCCATTTTTCAAGAAGGTTTGCCATTCGCATGGGCGCGCTTAGGAAGCTTGGTGATGTGAACTTCAACTCTGGAAAGTAAGCTCTTTGAAGGGCACTGTAGACTTCTCTGAGATTTTCGTCGGTTATGTGGAATATGAATGGTCCAACTCGCAGATATCCGTAGTTGCGTTTTATCTTCCAAACGCTGGTTCCGCGGATTGCCACCACTATGCCCCTGCTGGTTTCACCTAGTTTTATGCTTGAAGTGTCTACTGCAGCTACAGGTGTTTCATCGCTTCTCGGGTACAGCGGGATCGGTTTTGTCGGCGGCTGAGGCGCATAGAGCGGCTCGTTAAAGCCTTTTTGAATTTCTTGTCGATTCAATTGAATGGGTTGGCTTGAGGCATTCCTCAGCGAGTTTAGGCTTAGCTCTATAAAGCGCTGGGGGAATGCTGGGTCAATTGTGGGCTGTGGAAAATTATATTTTTGAGTTGTTGCTATAGTGTATTGTTCAATCACCAAGATTCACCAATAGCCAATTGTTTAGGCGGGCTATTTAAATGTTGTGCATGATCAAGATGCACAATTCAATAAACAATAGGGTGGAAAATTGACAGAACAGCCAAAAAAACCACCGATTCAGCTAAAAATGAGAGTCGGCGAAATAGAATTTGAAATACAGTGCCAAGAAGACCAACTGCAAACAGCCGTAGACAAAATCCTATCCACGATAACCCAAAAACTGAAAGAAGTATCCGCAGCAGCAGTAGAAAAAACTGCGCTCCCGCCAAGGGCAGAGACATGCAAAGGAGTCATCCAAAAACTATGGGAAGAAGGCTTGTTCTCAACACCGAAAACCCTAAGTGAAGTTCACAGCGAAATGGCAAAACGTGGATATCACTACGACCGTACAGCAGTAGCCCATGCCCTAATAGATCTAGTGAAAGACGGCATCCTAACCCGCGACGGCAAACCACGCAGGTACCAATACGCCCAAAAAAGACCGCCACCTTAAAGATTCTACATTCCTGCAATGAGGCTATAGTTGTTGAGTCTTCATATGCAGCATTGTGCTTCAAAAAGTAGGGTGGACGGTTAAAAGTGGATGAGGTTGGATTATCAAAGTCAAATGATGGTGTGCTGAAAGAATTATAAACTTGAATGCGCCGTCTTCTTTAAGGTTGACTTCCTTTGAAGGTTTTATTTGTATGTTCCGGTAATGCTTGCCGGAGCCCTTTAGCTGAAGCCCTGTTACGGAAACTTAGACCCGACTGGGTTGTAGACTCTGCCGGCATGCGCATAATTATTCCTGTTAACGAAGAGATTAGGGAATTCCTAAGAACCGAGGATGCGGAAGATTTCCTAAAAGATAATCCTGAAACCCTTGAAAGTAAAAAGCTTATGGATTATGACCTTATAGTAGCCATGGAGGAAGTGCACAAAAATTACATTACAGAACGTTTTCCTCAACTTAGAAACAAGATCGTTGTTTGGGGCATCCCTGATCCATATTTTATGGAGAAAGAAGCCGCATGGAAAGTTTATGAACAAATTAAGATGAAAGTAATTGAATTAGCGAGTTCAGGCCAAACGTAAGGCTATTTATTCTGCTGACATTCTAGGATCGCCTGGAAATTGTAACTAAAGGGAAACCTCAATAAATGTTCAAATTTAAATAGTAGCACCGTAAATTGGGGCATATTCTTTTTCTAGCGAAGATTATTGTGGCTATACATTCTGTGATGGCTGCAATCAGATACCTATGTGCGGTATGCGTTTCCATGTAAAAGGATGAAGTTGTGCGAGTGGAACCTTGGCCAGGTTTCCCGCCGTTTAAAGAATGCATATGCGATGTGAAGAAGCTTGCCGCCGAGAACTTTTCAATCGGTTATTGAGCTTGATTGATCGGTTATTGAGCTTGATTGAATTAGTTCTCTATGCACTTTAATTATCTGTTTAAGAAGCTTCGATCGGTATTCCCTAACTTTAACGTTTGACGGCGTCTTCGCCACAACAATAATTATGTAGTATCTCTTGTCGCTTTGCTCTTCAACATAGATCTTAAACTCATCCAATTCCCTGCTCAGTGCTTGCTGGAGCCTCTCAAGCACCATGTCCGGGTCATATTCCACCGGAAATTCATATCTAACCCTAACTGTTTTCGGTTCTTCCTTTTCTTCCATTACCACACTGCTTGTGAAAGCCATGTTGTTGGGGATTTTCACTATTTCCCCGCTGTCTGACAGGATCTTCGTGTGAAGCAGCCCAACCTCTACAACTACACCCCTTAAAGTTGGCATGATTTCATCGCGGCTAAACATTTTATACCCTGGCAGCGTCGCGGGTGAAAGCGGCAGCCCACCTGAAATCTTAACTTCAGTTCCGGGCTTAAGAAATCCTGTTCCAAGAATAATTAAACCTGCAAACAAATTCGCAAGGATCTGCTGCAGCCCCAAGCCTACAACAAGCCCGGAAACCGTGGCGCCGACAACCGCGCTGATGCCGGTTACTTCAAAAATTGCCAGAATCATGAGGCCAAGCACAATGTAGCCGACGACGAGTATAACGTTCCTAACAAGGTACACCTCCCTGCCCAAGTGCTTAAGCCTCTTAGTCACAACTGAAGCCGTTAACTCCAGAAACAGGGCGCCGAACACTACAATCGTTAAAGCCCTAACTATGCTGAAGTATGTCAAATATGCTTCACGCAGTTCAGCTGGTAAAATTCTTGTGTAACTAAACATCCAGAGCACAATCAATAGCGAAATTACAAAGGTGAAGTAGAACAGTCTCCGCGGAATCTTCAAAGGTCCTCCCAACCGTACATCACACTTTACGGCTGTGGCGCATAAAAATTAAGCGCTTAAAATGGTAAAGTAAAAGCGAAGGCTGTGCTTTTGTCATATTAACCAGTGTTACGGTGATTGTCATGAAGCCTATCTTCGTCATTGAGCATCTTGAGCCAGAGCTGAGTAAATGGCTATTATATGAATATGCCCATGCCTCGCAGATTGTGGGGAAAGACAATTTGTTGTTTACGAATGTTAAGGTGGAAAAAGCAGCCTTAAAGCTCCGGAAACTCGGCGGCGTCGAAGAAAAAGCAGCTGCAGAGATATTCCCTCCAGATAAGGTTATAGTGTTAGATCCGCGGGCAGAGCATCCGCTTAAGCCAGATGATGTTCTGAACATAGAAACCGTAATTATTGGGGGAATACTAGGTGACCATCCTCCTAAGGGGCGGACATTCAGCCTTATAACCAGTCGATTCTCAGGCGCTGCTGCCAGAAACCTCGGCAGAGACCAATTTTCCATAGATGGTGCCATATACGTTGCAAAGCTTGTAAGTCAGGGCGTTCCACTGGAGCAGATACCGATTAAAAGGGGACTGCGGCTAAGATTAAACGAGTACGCTGAAGTTTATTTACCATATGCCTATCCGCTGAAAGACGGGAAACCTGTGATAAGCCGAAAACTTATTGCTTATTTACGTTCTGAACGGATAGTAAGGGATGAGGAGAAACTTATTAAATTCTGAACCTACAAGCCAAGTTTAGCTCTGATCCTGGGAAGCCATTCCCTTTTCAACTGAATTATGCCGAAAGTTGTTATGCGATAGCCGCCTTCACCTGTTTTCTCAACGATTTCACCCTTAACAAGCTCGCCGAGACGTGTACTTGTTATCTTCGGGTTTTTACCGAGCTTTACCTGCAACTCCTCTCTTGTCATAACGTCTGAATTAAGCATTCCCAGCCTATGCCCCAAATATGCAGCCAACAAATACAACGCTAGTGTTTCGTTATCAGTAAGTTTCTCTTTAGGAACAAGTAGGTGTGGCATTTTGTCGGCAAAGCCGATTATTCCCCTAAATTCTCCTACAAGCTCCTGTAGATCCACGTTTAGAACCAGCATCTTTGAAAGCTCGAATGTAGGGATGAAGTCGCTGAAAAAGCGGTTTATGGCTTTCCAGACGTCTTCCACGTTGCCTGAGAAGGTTTCTTCTAAATCACCATACTTCACGTGAACCGTTATTTTTGCTTCTGCATAACTCAAACGGTCTTCCCTCTAAGCCTAGCCAGAACTTCATCCTCCACCCATCTTTCACCTTGAATTGTTAACTTGAATTCAGGCTTTTTCGGGTCTGGCTTGAAAACTTGTCCTCGACGTGTCATCTCATTTAAGCGTGCTGGAACCATGCATTTTATTCCGCTTGACTCGAGAAGCTTCTGAATCTGAGCTGCAGTGTTCTGTCTATTCTCCGAAGCATAGAGTATAAGTCCAATAGCCTCATAGTGTGTAAGCTTTTCTCGTGTAATCAACACAGGCCCCTCTGTAGTAAACTCCACTATACCCTTCAGCTGGGAGACTGCTGATGGAGCTAGTTTGCTGGATATAATTGTGGAAACATTATCTGTGAAGTCCTTTGGAAAGCTTTCAAGTAGGCTTAAAATCTCCTGAGGGCTCGCTCCCTCAACAACTATCTCGCCGAATGAAGTTTTAACTTTAACCTCAACCCTCCCCATGTGCTTTCCCTTCAGCTATAACCTCTTTCTCAGCGAGGATGTAAACATAACCCTTATCCGTTTTCCAGCGTTTAACTCTGCCCTCTTTCACAAGTTTCAAAAGCTCCTGAGATAGGGTGCTTCCAGAGTAGCATATTTCATTGGCTTCAAGCGCCTCCTTAAGTTCAGCCAGGGTTCTCGGCCGCCACTTCCCCCAATCGCTTTCCAAAACCTTCAGCAGCGCCTCGCTGCATCCCTCAACCTTAGGCAGCCTCGGATACTTCTCCGCATTTGCCTCCCTAACCGTGGCGGCGATTGTTTTAACAGAAACCGCAGAGACCGCTGGTTTTAAACATTTTAAAGCTTTACTCAAGTTTGGCATAAGCTGGGGCAGTTCCTTTATGGTTTCCATGACCTCTTCTCGGGAGCCCTTAACCTCCACCTCATACTCGCCGACTCTAACCCTAAGGGTGAACTCTTTCTCCGCCGTCTCCACGTTTATCCCAGAATATAAATGACATTTTCCCCTTTTAGAATTTGCGCGGCTCCCAATATTGCGCCTACCAGAATATCAGTTTTTAATAACCCTCCTCTATCCGATGATTCACGGATGATGATATGAATAAACGTGGAATAGGAATTTGGCTTTCAAGCCTTCTAACGGCTTTAGCCACGGCGCATTTGTTAGATGCTTTAAATGTTATGTTCCATAATGCTCAAACCTTTATGCTGCGCTTGTACCTCTTACCCAGTGAGACCATTCAAACAATAAATCCTCATTCATACTTAATATTAAGCGCTCATGCAGCAGTCATATTCTGGTGCATGACTTGTGTCACGTTTTTCAAAAGTCCAATAGAGAGCTTCTTCAGCAAAATCCTATCTGAAGCCAAGTATGAAAATGCTGCTGAAAATCAGCTTCTTGAAAGAAAAAGCGAAATGTTGGATGCAATAAACGAGACAGTAGAGTTAAGCCATGCCTTGATATCCCAGATTCGCGACATAATATGCAGCGTTAGAGCTGAAGTGAGGGAAATACGGAACATACGAGAGAGTATTGAGAAAATGGAGAACGAGATAATCCAGGTTAAGGCTGAACTGAAAAGTCTCAAAATGAGAGTTTTTGCAGTTTCCTTCTAATAATTTCACTTACAAGATCAGCGTTAGCTCTACCTCTAACCTCCCTCATAACTATGCCCATTATCTGGCTGAACGCTTTTCCACCGCTTTTCTCTATTAGGCTCTTGTTAGAGGCTATCGCTTTGTCAATTACTTCTTCAAGCTCATCCATTGATAAGGTCCTCAAACCCAAAGCATCAATGGCTTCTTTCAAGCTTCGTCCCTCGTTTCTTAAAAGCCAAGATGCCGCATCCTGAAGAGCCTCCTTAGCCAGTTCACCTGACCCCACAGCCCTAAACATTTCCCTTATAATGCTTTCAGACAGCCTTTCAACAGGCGCTCCTTCGCGTTTCAGAGCCTTAACAGTTTCAGTTAAAAATACAGCTACAGTAGTCGGTGAGACCTTGCTCTCATTTACTATAGTTTCGAAAAGCTCCGCAACCCCTGCATCCATAACCTGCGATGCCAGCTTCTGGTTTAGACGGTAATCCTTCATCAGACGCTGCAGCTTTTGTTCCGGAGGCTCTGGAAGGCTGGCAAAGATCTTTCTAATTAGTTGCTCGGTTACCTGGATTGGCGGTATGTCTGTTTCAGGGTACATGCGTGCAGCTCCTGGGCGCGGCCTCATATAGCGTGTTGTCCCATCTGGGTTTGCAGCTCTCGTCTCCTCAGGTACACCCTTTAAGGCTTCACGAGCTCTTTCAAGCACAGCCCTTAGAGCGTCTTTCGCATTCTCCAAAGTGTCCACTACAAATACAACTGCGTCCTTTTCACCTGCGTCAACATGCTTCTTCAACATGCTAACTTCTTGAACTGTTATCCCATAGGCTGGAAGCTCATCAGTGTGAAATATTCCGCCAACCCTTCCCCAGAAGCGGGCCCTGTCAGCCATTTCTGTTCCTAGGCGTATTCCTGGCATAAGTTCTCTACCTAGGAAGCCGCTGAATTTTGGAAGCTTAACTGCAAGCACCCTTTGCCCTTTATCCAATGATTTACGGATAACTTTACATTGTGTTTCCCTGAAAACTTCAGTTACATCATAAAATTCCTCTTGAAGGTCTTCCTCTCTAGCGCCTGTCTGTCCAAGTTCTCGGCTGATTTTTATGAGGTTAAGCTGCCTCTGAACTTCGTATTCAACCACGAGGGGTATAAGCTCCAGCTCCTGCACACCCTTAATTTCGGTTAGGGCGCCGCCGGCTATGGAAATGTTCAAGTCTTGACGTATAGTTCCGAGACCGCGTCTAACCTTTCCAGTCGCCCTAAGTATCTTCCCTATGGCTAGAGCAACTTCCCCCGCTTCTTCAGGCGTATTTATCACCGGAGCTGTAGCTATTTCTATTAAGGGTATGCCTAGGCGGTCTATCCTATAACGGATAAGTGTACCCTCCTCGCCTGTTTTTCGCGCCGCATCCTCTTCTAGACTAACATGTTGTATGGGGACCCTTTTACCTCCAACCTTTATTTCGCCGTTCAGAGCCACTACACATGTTCTCTGAAATCCTGTAGTATTGGAGCCATCTATGACGGTTTTGCGCATGGTGTGAATTTCATCCACGGGTTTAGCGTTCATCATAAGCGCCGCTGTTAGGGCTATTTCTAGAGCTTCAATGCTTAGCGGATGCGGCGGCTCCTCATCCATCTCCACAAGACATGAGGTTTCTGAATCCGCTTCATAGAGTACTCTGACACCTTTTTGGAACTCGAAATAGGCTGCGGGATCTATTTGGCCCAGCTCACTTTGAGTAGGCCTTAAGCGCCTTAGGAAAGTGAATTCAGGTTCACCTTTGAAGAGTTCAGGCTTACATGAGCAGAAGAGCTTCGTAGAGGTGTCCAGCTGCTGATGTATTTCAAGCCCTACTTTCAAACCAATTTCTTCATAATTCATTCTAACATGGTCCCCCTTAGTAGGCAGTTCAATTGTATAGCGTTCGATCAGCGATTTCCCCGGCAATATTCATTTCCAAGAGCCTTTTCGCCTCCTCTAGGCTGCTTGTCTGCCCGAAAATCCACATCAACTTAACCACCGCTGTTTCAGCCATCATATCCGCCAGCGGGATCACACCTAGCGCCTGCAGGTCTCGTCCTGTATCGTAAACGTTCATGTTTACCCGTCCCCACACGCACTGTGAAGCCATGGCTACCAGCACACCCTTATCAACGGCCCGCCGTATAGATTCAAAACACCGCCTTCCCACATGGCCTAGCCCCGTGCCTTCAAGCACTATTGCCCTGCAGCCTTCATCTACATACCAGTCTATAACAGCCGGGTTTATGCCTGGATAGAACTTTATCATAGCCACCTTTTCGCTGAAGCTGGGTTTCAGCAGGAGCTTCTTCGAAGAGTCGCGTTTCTGATAATTTTCCGTTAGCATCAGAATCTTATCACCTTCCACCCTTGCTATGGGCTGAGCATTTATGGACTTAAAAGCATCTCTTCGACTTGTGTGGCACTTGCGCACGCGGGTACCTCTGTGGATGGCTATGGAAATGTCCGATGTGGTTTCATGCATTGCTACGGCAACTTCAGCGAATGGCGCCTGCGCCGCGGCTAGAACCGCGGCCATTAAGTTTGAGGCTGCATCTGAGCTTGGGCGGTCTGAGGAACGCTGTGAACCGACAAAAACCACTGGAACGGGCAAGTTTTGCAGTGCGAAGCTTAGGGCTGCAGCCGAATAACCCATGGTATCAGTTCCATGAGCTATGACAACGCCGTCAACACCATTCGCAATTTGAGCTGCTACAGCCTTAGCCATCTCCGACCAATGGGCTGGCGTGATGTTCTCACTGTATAGGCTGAATAGTATCTGCGTGTCAATGCGCGCTATATTGCTTAATTCAGGAACTACACTGTAGAGATCGCTTGCCGACAAAGCCGGACGAACAGCTCCAGTCCTATAATCCACACGGCTGGCAATAGTGCCGCCAGTGCTAATAATGGCAACTTTCGGCAAGGCGGGTTTTTGTTCCGGCAAAGGCGGGGCCACAAACGCAGGCTTTTCACCCTTACCAATTTTCTCTATGCGGGTTTCAGGGGTTATCTGCACGCCAATATTGTAACCGCTCCGTAACTTAATCACAATATGGGCTTCATCACCGTACTCGGAACGCGGAATGAGGATGCCTTCGTAAGTTTGGGTTCCTTTTGTTATGCAGATTAAGTCGCCTATTTCTGCTTCGATTTTTTTAAGCGCTTCAAAGGCTAAACCTCTATATCCTGAAAGCTCCTCATTTTCGCTCATGCCGCGGTTCTCCAGCATTTTTGAAAGTTCTCTTAATCTAGTGGTGTTTTCCGACGCTTAATAATAATTTTTGCATACGAGGCAATTATTATATAGGGTTCACTAATTTCTGGATCAATAGCTAACATTTCTTCTGCGAACGGCTATTTTCGAACCAGTTCTTTTGTCCAGTTTCTAATAGCTTGCAGGTCTCGTGTATCATAGATTCCAGACTTTGCTTCTTTGAATCCTTCTGCTTCCAGTTGTTTTTTCAATGGTTGCATAAACTTTCTTGACCACCAAGGCATTTTATTGAAATTGTAAATTCCCCCGAATAGTCCCATGGCTACAGGATTCAAACCATATTTGGCGGCTTTTTCCTCAAGATATTTTCTTCTTGCTTCCTGGACAATTTTGGTTTTCTCCTCTTCCTTTTCGGTTAAAGGATGCGCGTCTCCGCAGCAAACAAATAATGCAAGCTTCTTCTCTCTCAACTTTTCTGAAAATCTTTTTAGGAATTTTTCAGACTCTTCTGTCCATTTATGGTTTTGGATTCCGCTGCCCACTATAATAAGTTGGTAATCAGCTATATCCCCTAACTTTTCCGCTTTAGCGTCAACTGCCTTTACGTGAAATCCATCATCTTGTAAAACATCAGCAATATCCTTTGCAGTGCTTTCTGCAGCTCCGTACCTGGTTCCGTAAACAATTAGAACATTAACCATGGATTTGGCATCCTAGCATATACCTATCACAGCGCGAGCCAGTAGAATAAGTTGAAAATTTTATAAAGGTAAACTTCATTTTCGGCACATTCTAGTTTATGTTATTCGTCGTATTTAAGACTATGGGGCTTTATTCGGCTCTGTAAAATAACTAGGCTTTCAGCAGCTTTGACATGTATGGTCCTTCGTACATGTATCCGAACCTTTTATAGTATTGTTTTGTTCCTAGGGCGCTTATAACTAGGATTTTTTTGAAGCCGTATTCTTGGCAGGTTATGCGTTCTGCTTCAGCGAGCAAAATACTTCCACAACCCTTGTGCTGCCAAACCTTTTGTAAGCGCTTTCCAACTGGCACAACTGGTCCATAAACATGAAGCTCCCGTATTATGCCGCATGGCTGCTGCTTTATCTCCAGCCTATGCGCCTTCTCAGACGGTATTCTCAATCTCAAATAACCTATCAAAACGTCGTTTTCCAAGTCTTCTGCCGAGATGAATATTTCCTCGCCCTCTGATGCCGCGTAGCTGGTCGTTAGAATTTTCACTTTCTCCGGGTTCGGTTTCACGCCGTCAGCCATTAGCCTATGCCCCACTTCGCGGCATCTTATACAGCGACACCTTAACCCTTTTGCTTTCAGTTTCTGCTGAACTAATTGGCGGAGGTTGCTCCTGTTCACACCTGCCACGATCAGGGGCGCTGGGATGTCGCGCTGTACACGCATTATGCGAACCCAAGGTGGAATGATACGCTTAACTTCAGCTATGAGTTCAGCGGCCTCCTCAGTGGTATATGGTCTATACTTGCCTTGAAGATACCACTCGTAGACTTTTGTGCCCTTCAAAACAAGGCATGGATAAATCTTAATCATGTCAGGCCTGTACTCCGTGTTATTAAAAATCATTTGAAAGGCTTCAAGATCCTTTTCCCAGTTTGATCCTGGAAGCCCCGGCATCATGTGATAGGCAACCTTCACGCCTGCATCTTTCAGTATGCGTGTAGCCTCAACCACATCTTTGACCGTGTGTTTTCTGCCGATCAGCTGATAAATTTTGTCATCTGGATTTTGCACTCCCAGTTCCACTCTTGTAGCGCCCATGCTCAGCAATAGGTCCACATGTCTTTCTTTAGCCCAGTCAGGGCGGGTTTCAACCGTTATGCCTACATTACGTATCCTGCTTGTTTCAGCAAGTCTCTTGGCTTCCTCAAGGTTTTCAGACTCAAATCCGGTTATAGCGTCAAGACACCGCTTTATGAACCATGTCTGGTATTCCAGAGGTGCGGCTGGAAAGGTTCCGCCCATAATTATCAACTCTATTTTATCAACCAGATGTCCTATGGTCTCCAGCTGCTCAATGCGAGCTTTAACCTGCAGATACGGGTCAAAATTGTGCTGTAGACCTCGCATAGTCGCTGGCTCAAAACCGGTATAACTTTGAGGCACGCCATGTGCTGGTCCCCCGGGACAGTAGGCGCATGGTTCAGGTTGAGGACATGGGTTCGGCTGCGTCATAACTGCAACTACTGTAACGCCTGAAATTGTTCTGGTAGCTTTTCTTCGCAGAACTGAAAGAAGCTTTTGCCTCTCCTCCAGCTTCATGGCTGCAATTATCTCAGGGTTTGAGGGAATCCTTGAAAGTCTATGCTTTGCGGCTGCCTGTAATTTGATGCGGCTGACATCCTCTGGACGAATTTCAGGAAGTTCCATCAAATTCTCTATTATCTCTCGAATAGCTTCATCCGCGCCCAAGCTGGGACAACCACCATAAACTATTATTCAGGGACAGATAAATGAAACTAGCCTGCAATCCTACATTATCCTGTCTAAGAAGTAGTAGAACGCTGTTGAAATTATCTCTATCACCAATACAGCCGTTATTGACCCGGAGAGTTCCCCCGTCATAAAGTAGGTTACTGATAAGGCAACTGGGTCAACAATAAGCCGATATATAAGCGCCTTCTTCAGGCTTGTCCGCCGCGAGCGGGAAATTGGCTTTTCATCCGCACCCAACCAAACATTGTTAAAAGTTTTAATCCGCTAAGCCGTGATCCAGTTCTGGCCCGGTTTCCTCTGAAGCATCACACGCTTCTCATAGTTACGCTTGTTCCTAAACCTGGGCTGTGGACTTTTCTTTTGTGCAGGTTGAATCTTTGGAGTTTGCGATCTAACCTTACCTGCTTTTGAAAGCGAACCATGCGTCGGCATCCAAATTCAACCTCCGAAAACCACACATACAAAACGCAACTCTTAAACCTTTCCTATAAAAGCTCATATAATGAGCAGGGGTAGCCAAGCCTGGCCAAAGGCGCAGAGTCGCCGTTAAAGCGACGCGGCTGCTTCAGGAGCCTGTCCCATAGGGGTTCGTGGGTTCAAATCCCACCCCCTGCACCTTTATCGAACCTACTGCAGTTTTTAGCAATGCTAAACTTGTAGAGTTTGGAATGTGGCTGCTTAGGAAAGGCAACAGGGAGAGCACTGTTCAGAGAAAGCTGAAGTATCTTAAGGAGTTGAAGGGTTCTCCAGAGCAGATGTTCGCTCAAGTTTTAGCTAAAGACTGGAGTGATAAAAGTAAGGAGTGCGCTTTGGAGGCTGTTAGGCAATATGCAGAGTTTCTAGGAGTATCAGTAAAGAAGCCAAAGTTTAGAGCTTACGACAATAGGGAGCTTTATGTTCCAAATCCTTTAATGGTTAAACAGTTTCTTTATAGGGTTAGAAACCTTCAGCTTAGAGCTTCTATATTAATTGCTATTGAAACTGGAGCTTCAGCCTCAGAGGTTTGGAGATTAACATGGAGAGACGTGAACCTTCAAGGCAGAACTTTAACTGTTACTGGAGTGAAGGGACATAGAACATGGACATATCCAATAAGCAACGAGCTTACAACTTTGCTTCTTCAACTTCCAAAGGATGGAGAGAGAATATTCAAGTTCAAAACTCCACGATATTTGAATGATGCGCTCTGGAGATATAAGCAAATATTAGCTAGAGAAACTGGAAACAGCGATTTTCTTAAAATCCATTTTCACACGTTTAGGCATTTTGCAATTAGCTGGAGATACTTTAAGACTAAGGATATTGTGGAAACTCAGAGGTTTGCTAGGCATTGCAACATTCAGAACACGCTTAGGTATGTGCATATTGTTAAGGCATGGGTTAGAGAGAACGAGTTTGAAGTGGTTTATGCAGACAGTAAAGAGGAGCTTACCAAATACCTAAGCGAAGGATACGAGCTGGTGGCTAAAACTGAATGGGGATATTGCCTAAGAAAGCCGAAAATGCTTCTTAGCTGAGGCTTCAAAGCCAAAGGGGCAGTAGCTCCCCATTTTCTGTTTACAGTTGGTGTGAACTGTAAACTGGAAGGGCTCCAGCTCAGGCTCTTTTTTAACGTCCAGAATAATGTACTTTAATTAAGTAAAATAAGGGAAGGATCCTCTTAAGCCATTCTAAGCTGTTTAACGAGTCCTTCACCACAGTCACAGCATAACAGCTTCCAAGAGCCGTCTGCTAAGTCCGCTTGAAAGTCCACCCTTAACTTTCCACATAAACAACATTTCTCTGTTGGAAACAGCCTAGAGGTTACCCTGTGAATGGCAACCACAGTTTTTCCATCTAACTTTGACTCTTCATTTATAGGTGAACATGAGGAAGAGAGCATGGAATTCTCATCTGGTGAACTTAGTGAACTTAGTGAATGTAGTGAACATAAGGGAGAGAGCTTTTTGGAATATTCGTCTGTTTTTAAACTCTCAGAACCTTCATTAATTATATTTTCAGTTATACTATTTTGGGAAGCATTCTCCTCTAAGACATGAATGTTTAACCTTTGAGCTAAATCTTTGACTGCTTCAGGGGTTAACTTGTAAACGTATCCTTTACCCAAACGTTTCTTGTCTTTGAACCCTAAACGTCTCAAAGC
>JANXET010000011.1 GCA_025058315.1 Candidatus Bathyarchaeota archaeon
GCAGCAATATAGTTCTCTTCTTCAGCTCTTGGCACCAAGTATTGCTTATCTGCTGGCACCAAATAAATGAAATGTTCATTCGCCTCCGTTCCTATGATGAAAATTTTTTCCGGGGCTAGGCGGAGGGATAGAATAAAGTTTATTCCAGCAGGTCCACCTGCGCCAGTGACCACGATTTTTTTCAAGATACCACCACCTAAGGAAAATCGCAATTCTCATATAAAGCAAGTCCGATTTATCTCTATCCGACCTGAGGGCCGGTCGTCTAGCTTGGTCAGGACATCCACGCTATACAGCGTGAACCTCATGCAGCCCTTACGAGGCTGAGGTCGCCGGTTCAACTCCGGCCCGGCCCACCAAGACATCCTTTTGAGTAAGTTATGGACGTTATATTTCTCAGGAGGAATAGATTTGGCCTAAAATTTTTATTATTTTTTCAGGGTTGAAAATCGTGAGATTGGCCTTTCTCAGCTCTTTCCCTATTTTAGGCATTAAACCAGCTGCGTCTGTTCCCAGCTTGCAGGTTATTGCATGTTCAAATAGCCCCATGGGTTCTATAGTGGTTACGTCACTTTGGCATTTCGCCAATCTTAAGGCATTTTTGATTTCGCTCGATGTTGCCCCCAGCACTATCAGTTTCTGAAGCAGATTTTTTGTCCATTGCTTGTATAGGTTTAGCTGCTTCTCTGCTAGGACTGCTTCTATTTCATTTTCATGGATGTTGGCTATTTTTATAGTTAGGGGCAGCATTTTACATAAGCCGTAAAGTTCAGCAATTTTTTGCAGGGCGATCTTTCTTCCGTCTGTAAGCTGAGATTGCAAGTGTTGTATAGGTATTGTTGCCTTTATGTTTTCAGGCATGATTATTCCTGGATCCAGAATGAGCTTGTCCATGTCGAGGTCAGCGATGTATGCTTTTGTTGTAAGGTACTTGGTTGGGGTTTCCGCGCAGACCCCTATCTCCCTTTTGAGGTAGTTTAAAGCTACTTTTTCGTCCTCTCCTGAAAAGTCAACTTTAATCCAGCTTCGTGCTGTAACTTCTACATTTTCTATTTTGATCTTTAAGCCTTTAAGTGCTTGTTTAAGATGGTCTTCGACGAGTTTCAATTGTCCACTATTATAGATTTTCAGGAGGAGAGTTACTGAAGGCATTTGCAGTCTCCAATTATTCTCGTCATTTCCTCGTGAAGCTTTTTCACCCTCTCCACAGCGTCTGGCGGAAGCTCCTTCGAGAACCTTTCCAATGTGACCTCTATTGGCACTCTCTTAGAGCCCTCTATGAGCTTATCTGCATACGCAACTATTTTCTCCTCGAGGGTATGAGGGGTGTAATCGCCTCTTGGCCACCCGAGCTTTTCCGCTTCTTCAGGTGTTATTCCCCCGCCCACATGGCGCTTGATAATGGACACAATCGGCATGGGAAGCCCAAGCGATTCTGCCAAATTTGCGCCTTCTATAGCGTGGTGTACGGTGTGAGTTTTGGATCGTCCGATGTCGTGAAGAAGCGCTCCTGCCTCTACAAGGGATAGGTTCACGTTTACACCTTTCTCTTTGCAGTTTTTTGCAATTTCAAGAGCTAATTCAGTTACGGCTTCGCAGTGCTTTATGACGTTGTCCGGGCAGCCTGCCTCACGTAGAAGCTGCATCGCCTGCTCTCTTGTTGGAAGCTTTTCACTCACCCAGCTCCTTCCTTAATTGTTCAATCTTCTTGGTTAACACTTGTATCAGTTTCTCGTTGTTGTAGTGCGCCAGGGGCTTGTTGCAGACTGGACAGCGGAAAACATGCTCCACGGCTTCCTCGAATGTTATTCTTCGACAGCCCGGCGTGCTGCAATAGTAGAAGTCATGGCTCTTCTCATATTCTAATCGAATTGTAAGTTTTTCTATGACTCTCCGTTTTTGGCTTAGAATGAATCCCTCAAGCTGGTCTGGCTGTAGCTTCCAGTGGAATATGAACCAGCCTGTCTTCGGATCCCTTGTCCTCCTGAGGCTTACAAGCGAATGATCATAAAGCTTGTAGAGGATCTTACGCACATTATTCAGTTTAATGCCTGTTTTATTTGCAAGTTCGTCGTCAGTGATTTCATCTGAGTTCTTCAGCATCTCGATTAGCTTTACAGCTTCTTCCTCGCCAATGGATTCAGCAACCTTCAACAATATGTCGTCGTTTGTAGATAGCATGTTATCCCTTACTACCTGATTTTCTACGTTATAAGTTAATAGTTACATGAACTTAAATCTCTTTTCAGCGCTAATGCCATGTTTAATTTGTGATTATCTTTTTACCCCTCGCCTGTGGAACAATTATAAGCTTCGCGTTATCGAAGGTTTTCGCAAGCTCTCTGCCCTCGAAGAATCTATCCAGGAAAACTGCGAGGCTTGCGCATTCAGAATGAGGCTGGTTTCCTATCGCCACGTTAAAATCCGAGACTGATTCGGAGAAGAATTTTCCAGGCACTTTCTGGCTTCCAACAAGAATAAGCACGTCTTTTCCAGCGGATTTTATACGCTGCAGCACATCGCTTGTTTCAATGTTTTCCCCATAGGCGGTTAAGTGAACGACTATTCCGCCATTTTTCCTCCATTCATTCACCACTCTCCGCCATGGAACACCCATCTCAAAAAAGAAGGGGCCTCCCCAGTTTCTAACAACCTTCTCAACGGAATCCTTCACTTTTTCATCCTTTACGTCTGATAGTATAAAGCCTGAGGCGCCTAGGGCTCTGGCGGTTAACGCTACGTGTGTTGTCAACCTTAAGTCTCTTTTTGGCCTATGCCCCCACCTTAGAACAAACACCCTCGGAAAGCCTTTATCAGGATTGTTTATAGCTTTCAATTTTGCCACCCATCTTCTCAACGCGGCTTTTTATCTTTTCAGCAAACCATGGAACAGCCTCAAAAAATACATGAGCAACTTCACCATTATAATTTACATGATTAACCTCTGCACGGTTATAGAGCCAAGATATAAAGGACATAGCCTCGCTTGATACAGGCACTGTGAATGACACTTGCACAGTGTTTTTCAGCATGCGACTCAGCTCCTCCTTAAGCCTTTCAATGTTTATTCTATACAGTGCAGAAACGGGAATGGGATTTGGAGCTTTACCCTTAAGCTTCTCAATTTTATTCTGAAGCTCCTCCGCGGTTATAAGGTCAATCTTGTTCAGCACCGTAATTATGGGTACACTTGATGCATTTATACGGTCTAATGTTTCGAGGCAGACTGAAAGTTTCCTTTCCACGATGCTCAACGATTCGCTAATGTCCACCACTAGAAGTATTAGGTCTGAGTATATTGTTTCCTCAAGCGTCGACCTGAATGCTTCAATTAACGTTATGGGTAAGCGGTGTATGAACCCAACAGTGTCGGTGAGTAGAAATCTCTTTCTGGAAAAATTCACAAGCCTAGTTGTTGTGGATAATGTTGTGAACAGGGCATCATCAACCGGCACTTCCTCCTCGGTGAGCGCCGTGAAAAGCGAGCTTTTACCAGCATTTGTGTACCCCGCTAACGAAACCGATGGAAAACCAAGTTCAGCCCTTCTTTCGCGATGTATAAGACGTTTTCTTCTGATTCTTCTAAGTTTCTCAGCTATTGTTTTTACCTGCCTTTTAACGGTTTCATAGTATACATCAACCTCATAGGCGCCTAGACCCATGAAGCCCGGCTGCTCACCCATTTTTGCAAGTCTAACTTTTTCCTTTGCACGTGCAAGCTCATACTTCAGCCTGGCAAGCTGAATCTGGAGCTTAGCCTCCGTAGTTGAAGCTCTCCGGGCGAATATTTCAAGAATCAACTGGAAACGATCTATAGCCTCCACACCTGTTTCCTTGGCTATGTTATAGGCTTGAACAGGCTTCAAAGGATTATCAAAAATTATTTTCTGGGCGCCTGTTTCCTTCGCAAGTTTCACCAGCTCTTCCAGTTTTCCATAACCTAACTGGTATCGAGGATCAGGCGGTCTTATCTGCTCTATTCTGCCTACAACAGTATAGCCCGCTGACTCAGCGAGACTTTTCAACTCTTCCAATGTTGATTGCTCATGATGTCTGCGCACCTGCACAATGATGGCCTTTGTCAGTTCTCCTCCGCCTCTCCATTATTTTTCCCGTTCAACCGTATCAGGTCGCTTAAAGTTAGACCGCGGGCTGGAGGCTTCGGGATTGCTGCTTTAGGAACCACATCAGACACTGGACTCATAAGCCTGATTCTAAGTGCATGTTCCAGTTTTGCCACAAGTCTATCGTCTGGAACCATTTTACCCGATTCTATCTTCTTAAGGACTGAAGCCTTCTCGTTTATCCTTTTACCAAGCTCCTCATGCGTAAGCCCCAGCTTTTCTCTAGCTTGTCTAATTTTATATGTGAAATCGTCCACAAGCTCCATGCTGACTTCAAGCTTCTCAGATTTTCGGGGGGAAACTTTAGCCTTAGCCAGCATCGCTTTATCAGGGGACATCTTGATTTTCGCATCCTCTGGAAAATTGCTTGTGGCGGTTGACACTAATGTACCGTGTTTGGAGCATTCGCTGCACACAAGCAGTTTTGCCCCTTCAATAAGTACATGAAACGGTTTACCGCGTATATTTCGTCCACAAACCTCACAACGCAATTTTAAGCACTCCTTTAATTTTTAATGCTCCAAGTTAGGTTTATAGTTGTCGAAAATCAAGAATTTCATAGTGATGCTGATTTGATAGATGCGCTGGAAAAAATTAGGAAAATTGCGGATTACCAGTTCGGTAAGGGTGTCGGGGAGAAACTTTTCCCAGAAAATGTCGAGATAGTGTATTCTAAACGCACCAAGAGGATCCGTTTCATTTACTTAAATGGAAAGAGGCTTGCTACACTTCGACCTACAGATGGACTGTTCTCCCTAAGCATTGATGGCGCCAAAATAATTATTGAGAATCTTGCCCCAGCGCGATGCATAGTTACAGTTAAGGATGATGCTTCGAAGTTTATCGCAGAGGGTAATGATGTATTTGTTATCAACGTTGCAAGGGCTGATAGTGAAATTCGACCGAAGGATGAGGTTATAGTGGTTAACGATGATGGCGAGATCTTGGCGGTTGGCAGAGCTGTGATCTCGGGGGAGGAGATGATGGCTTTCAAAAGCGGGGTTGCAGTTAAAGTTAGGCGGGGAATATTGAAGGAGTTAAGTATGACAAGTTGATGCTATATTCTTGAAGGAGTGGAGGAAAATGATGCGTAGGCGCATAAGTCCAAGGGAAGCCAGACGCATGATGCAACGCATGGGCTTGAACATGGAGGTGCTGTCAGAAGTCGAGCAAGTGATAATCAAGACAGGCGATAAGGAAATAATTATAGAGGAGCCGGAGGTTTCAGTTTTAGATTTTCAAGGCACAAAAATGTTTCAAGTGGCAGGGGGAAGAATCATCGAAAAACCTCTAGAACATAAGCCAAAGATACCTGAGGAAGACGTTAAGCTAGTGGCAGACCAGACTGGAAAAAGTCTGGAAGAGGCAAGGAAGGCCCTTGAAGAATGTGAGGGGGACTTGGCTAAAGCTATACTTCTCCTGCAGTCAAAAATCTAACCGGATGATGCTTAACAGTGTTTGACATCGTTGTGATTGGGCATTTTTCAATAGACTCCATAACCCTTCCCAGCGTCAAGAAACCCTATGTTATTCTAGGCGGCTCCGCAGCGTATGTTTCCCTATCTGCAAAGAGTCTAGGAGTGAACGTAGCGGTGATCTCGAAGGTGGGAGATGACTTCCCGAAGGCTTATCTATGGTGGCTCAGCCGGGAAGGTGTGGACCTTTCAGGCGTTATAAGGAGCCGTGAAGCTTGGACAACCAAATTCGAACTGAAGTATTCCGAGGACTTCTCGGAACGTAACCTGCGATTGATAAGCAGAGCACCGCCGATAACCATGGAAGACCTCCCAAAAACCGTGAGGGCAAAGGCAATTCATGTAGCGCCTATAGCCAATGAAATTTCTTACGAGGTTATTGAGGGTGTTCGCCGAAGTGCTGAAATTTTGTCGCTTGATCCGCAAGGACTTATCAGGGTTTTTGACGATAACGGGAATGTGTCATATAGAGCACTTGAAAAAATGGAAACGCTGTCGCTTGTAGACATATATAAGTCCACTTATGAAGAAATTAAAGCTTTAACCGGGGAAGTTAACTTGAAAAATGCTATAAGGATAATTCATGATCACGGAGTAAAAACAGTGATCGTAACCCTTGGAAACAAGGGAGCTGCACTTTCTGTCGAAGGTGCAATTTGCAATATCCCAGCGTATAAACCTCCCAAAGTTGTGGATCCAACAGGAGCTGGAGACGCATTCATTGGAGGTTTCCTAGCTGAATATCTTCGGGGAAGTGACATGTTATGGTGTGCATGTGTAGGCTCAGCCATTGCCTCAACCGCCGTCGAGTCCATTGGCCCCACATTTTCTTCCAGCAAATCCGAAATTTATCAAAGAGCACGCACCCTTTATGAAGAAGAATAGCGCATCTTTAACTAAGGCTCATAAAGTTAAGGTTCGGGAGAACAATTTGGGTCGTGTTTCAAAAGGCGAAAAATGCAGCGTCATCGGATGCGGTAAAGAGGCTAAACGTTCCCTATCCGCAGAAAAGGTGAAAATGGCCGGGATAAGCATCAGCGGTGAAAAACGCGTATATCTCTGTGAGAATCACTACAAAGATTATAAGAAGAAGACTAAGAAGGAAAGAAAAATTGAGCAGTGGCGCTATAAAGGCGTCTAAAGGTAAAGTTTGAGAGAGGCGAAAGCATGCGTATCTTACAGCTGCACTCGGATTACATTGAGTATAAGCCGATCCGAAAAGAGATCGCAACAGCTGAGGAAGCAGGGAAGGAAGCGATACGCCTAGAAGAAATCGTGGTGATTTTCATCGCCGTGGAAGAAGGTGACAATGAGGAAACAGCTATAAAAGCTATAGACGAAATTGAAGCTTCAATTGCAAAACTTGGTGTAAATCGAATACTCATCTATCCCTATGCGCATCTCAGCAGCAATCTTGCACCACCATCTGAAGCGCTTAAAGTTATCAAGGCCATGGAGTCATACGCCAAAAAGAGGAACCTGGAGGTTTATCGTGCGCCTTTCGGATGGAACAAGCAGTTCACAATATCCATTAAGGGACATCCCTTAGCTGAGCAGTCCCGCCACATTAAACCAGTTCAAGCCGAGAGCAAAGAGGAAATTTCCGAAGCAATCAAGGCTGAAGAGAAGCTTGAGTCCTTCTGGTTTATTCTACAACCAGACGGAGAAATGATCCCTGTTAATGATTTTAACTATCACGGGCATGAAAACCTTGAAAAGTTCATGCGATACGAAATATCGAAGGTTAGGGCAAGCCAGCAGATGCCGCCCCATGTACCCTTAATGAGGAGGCTTGAAATAGCTGATTATGAGCCGGGAAGTGATGCTGGAAACATACGCTGGTACCCAAAAGGGAGACTCATAAAATCACTGATAGAACAGTATGTAACTGCTAAGGTCATAGAGTATGGCGCCATGGAAGTGGAAACTCCAGTGATGTATGACTTCCAGCATCCAAGCCTAGCGGACTACATAAACCGTTTTCCGGCAAGACAGTACATGCTAAAGTCGGAAGATAAGGAGCTTTTCCTCAGGTTCGCAGCCTGTTTTGGGCAGTTTCTCATGGTTCATGACGCACAGTTCTCGTATAGGCATATGCCGATCAAAATTTACGAGCTAACCCGCTATAGTTTTAGAAGAGAGAAAAGCGGCGAAGTTGTGGGTTTAAGACGGCTAAGAGCATTTACGATGCCTGACTGCCATGCATTCTGCACAGACCTGGAGCAGGCTAAAGCAGAATTCATGAAAAGACTAAGGCTGAGCATTGAGATATTAGAGGGCATGGGACTGACAAGAGAGGACTATGAGATGGCTTTACGCTTTACGAAGGATTTCTATGAAGAAAATAAAGAGTTCATATTGAGCATCGTGGCATCTTTCGGCAAACCTGTCCTAGTTGAAATGTGGAAAGAGCCATTTTTCTACTTTAGATTGAAATGGGAATTTAATTTTGTGGATAACCAGGATAAGGCTGCAGCCCTATCGACAGATCAGATAGACGTTGAAAACGCTAGAAGATACGGTATAATGTATGTGGATGCAAAGGGTGAAAAACGTTATCCACTAATTCTACACTGCTCTCCAAGCGGTGCAATTGAAAGATGCATTTACGCGCTTTTAGAGAAAGCCTACAGAGACCAGCAAAAGGGCAAAATGCCAATGTTTCCAGTTTGGCTATCACCAACACAGGTGCGCATAATTCCGATGACTGAAAATCATCTTGAGCAATGCGAAAAGATCGCTGCGGCTTTAGAGGCACAGCAGACACGTGTTGACATTGATGATAGGCAGTTAACACTGCAGAAAAGAATCAGAGAAGCAGAGATGGAGTGGATTCCATACATAATAGTCGTAGGTCAAAGGGAAATAGAGTCAGGCATATTGCCCGTCAGGGATAGAAGATCCAAAGAGATCATTAAAATGAGTGTTGAGGAACTGATAAGCCGGATAAAAGCGGAAACCCATGGAAAACCATTCAAGCCGCTTCCACTACCTAAATACGTCTCTAAGAGACCGCAGTTCTACGGCTAAAATGAGCAGGCAAAACAAATATCAACATGATTTTGGAAATAGAATCGCCGGAACGTGATTGATATGGAGGCGGAGCCACTCGTTTATATAGATGGCGAATACTATCCGAAGTCCCAAGCGAAAATATCAGTTTTCGACCATGGTTTCCTGTATGGTGATGGAGTTTTTGAGGGAATACGCGCCTATAAAGGTGTAGTACTTAGGCTTAAAGAACACATTGACAGACTTTACAACTCAGCGAAGGTTCTTATGCTGAACATTCCATTAACAAAAGAGGAGATGATAAACGCCGTTCTAGAAACACTTCGAAGAAACAAACTTACAGATGCCTACATCCGTCTCGTTGTAACTCGAGGAGTAGGCGACCTGGGGCTTGATCCGAGAAAATGCGCGAAGCCCACAGTTATAATAATCGCAGATTCCATAAAGCTTTACTCAAGAGAAGCCAAAGAGAAGGGGATAAGGGTTCTAATAGTATGGGTGAGGAGGAACCCTGTAGACACTACACCACATGAGGTTAAGTCATTAAACTATTTAAACAGTGTACTCGGAAAGATCGAAGCGAACAATGCCGGATATGATGAGGCCATATGCCTAGATAAGAATGGATATTTAAGCGAAGGTGTCGGCGAGAACCTGTTTATCGTGAGGAATGGGAAACTTTTAACTCCACCGTCTTCCGCTGGGCTCCTCGTGGGCATAACAAGAGATATAGTCGTGAAACTGGCTGAGCGAATAGGCTATACCGTAATTGAACAAAACATAACTCCAACTGAGCTATTCACTGCCGAAGAGGCCTTCCTTACAGGAACCGCGGCGGAGATAACGCCTATAGCAGAAGTTAACGGTAGACTAATAGGCGACGGAAAACCTGGGCCGATAACTCGTCGTCTAATGATGGAGTTTGAAAAACTTCTCGGCGACCCGAGAGAAGGTGTACCCATCTACTCTTAAGCGCGCAATCATTCTCCGCAATGTTGCCTATGAAACTTCATTAAAAAAATCTGCTCTTTCCCAAAAATATATTTAAATTTAATTTTCACCCCAATCATCAGGGGCATCCTTTGGAAACTCTTTTAATCAGGGATGAGGAGGTTAATTCTCTCCTTTCTATGAGAGAGGTTATGGATGCTGTTGAAAGGGCTTTCATGGAGAAAAGTCTTGGAAGAGCGCAGATGCCCAGCAAAGTTTATCTTTTTTACCACAAATATTCGGGTGACTTAAGAGTTATGCCCACATACATTGAGGAATACGATATTTCAGCGGTTAAAATTGTAAACTCCCATCCTGAAAACAGGAGTAGGTTTGGATTACCCACAGTTATGGCGGTTATAGTGCTTGTTGACCCGAAAAACGGCTTCCCCCTCGCTATAATGGGAGGGAAGTCCATAACGGATTTCAGGACAGGGGCAGCCGGAGGGCTGGCTGCTAAATACCTTGCTAGAAAAGACTCAAAAGTTGTAGGTTTAGTAGGTGCTGGAGCACAGGCCAGGACTCAGCTTACAGCGCTTCTTGAAGTATATGGAAGCTTTGAAGAAGTTAAGGTTTGGAGTCCTGACAAGACGAGGGACGAGTTTGTAGCTGAGATGAGCTCAAAGTACTGCGGCAAATGCAGAATCACCCCTGCTGAAAGCATAAGAGAAGCCGTTGAGGGAGCTGATATCGTTGTAACAACAACTCCTTCAAGGAAACCTTTAGTGATTGATTCAATGATTTCTCCGGGAATGCACCTAAACTGTATAGGTGCAGATGCACCGGGAAAGCAGGAGCTTGACCCCTCAATTTTAAAGAGAGCTAAGATCGTGGTGGACGATGTAGAGCAAGCTTGCCACGGCGGAGAAATAAATGTCCCCTTGAGGCTGGGCGTAATAACCCGTGAACATGTCTGGGCAGAGATAGGTGAAATAATAGCAGGTTTGAAAAAAGGCAGGGAAAATGAGGAGGAGATAACTATTTTCTCCTCGACAGGTTTAGCTGTTCAGGATGCAGTGACAGCGAAAATAGCCTATGATAAGGCCCTGGAAATGAAAGTTGGGCATTTTATAAAGCTTGTTTAGCAAGCTTATGGCTTAAGCTAACTTTGCTTCCGTAACTTACACAAACATGCTTATGTTGAAACTTCATCACAAAGTTTAATTGCTACATTTTAAAGTGTGGAAAGCGTTAGGATGGATGATTTAATGGAAGACACTATAACGGTCATAGGTGCGGGAGTTATTGGAGGAGCTATAGTTAAGGGGCTTATTAAAGGAGGCTACAGGGGCAAAATCATAGCAACCAGGAGAAAAGCAGAGAAACTAAAAGAGCTAGAGGGACTAGGAGTCCATATAACAAGCGACAATGTTAAGGCTGCAGAGGAAGCGGACATCGTCTTCATATGTGTTAAACCCAACGATGTCCTGAAAGTCCTTGAGGAAATAAAGAACTCAATATCAGGAAAACTTGTAATCTCCACCGCAGCAACAGTCCCACTTAAGCACTACAAGAAAGTTGCCCCACAGGCAAGGTTTGTAAGGTCTATGCCTAATGTCGCCATACTTGTTCAAGAATCCTTCACCGCGTACGCCTGTGATAACGATGTTACGCCAGAAGATAAGGAAAAGATCAGAAAGATCTTTGAAATACTGGGTGTCTGCCAAGAGGTTGAGGAGAAGCATATGGATGCTGTAACGGCCCTAAGCGGCAGCGGACCGGGATACATAACAATCATTATCGAGGCACTTATGTATGCAGGCTTAAAAGTGGGGCTTCCAAGAGACCTAGCTCTCCAGAGTGCAGCGCAAACAGTTCTAGGAACCGGAAAATTAGCCATGGAATTTCACGGTCACATCACAGCAATAAAAGATATGGTTACGACGCCCGGCGGAACAACAATCGAAGCCATTTACGAACTTGAAGGCAGCCAAATAAGGCAGGCTCTAATGAGGGCAGTGGAGAAAGCTACCGAAAAATGCCAGAAAATACGCGAGAATCTAGGACTCAGATGAATTTAAATTTTCAACAAGAAAGATAACTTTATTATCATTGAAGCCCAGGATAATTCCACCATCATGAGAGTGATTTGATGCACGGTTGGAACGGAAAAATCCTAAGAGTAAATTTAACGAGGCAAAAGGCAGCTGTCCAAGAGTATCCTGCTGAGATGGCGATGAATTTCATGGGCGGTAGAGGCTTCGCCGCCAAAGTTATATGGGACGAAGTTAAACCTGGGACAGACCCTCTTTCTCCAGATAACAAGCTTATTTTCGCAGCTGGTCCATTAACCGGATTTCCTATCCCGAGCAGTGGAAAGCTTGTGGTTGCAGCAAAAAGTCCTTTAACAGGCGGGTATGGCGATGGAAGTTTGGGGTCACAAGCTGCTGTCCAGATGCGTAAAGCAGGATATGACGCGATAATAGTTGAGGGAAGAGCGGAAAGTCCTACAGCGCTTCTCATACAGGGAGAAAGCACGCAATTACTGGATGCAAAAGAGCTTTGGGGGATGGGTTCCTTTGAAGCGGAGCAGAGACTTAGGGATGTATACGGGCAATCAGCAGGGATCCTCACGATAGGTCCAGCTGGAGAAAAATTAGTGAAGTTCGCTAATATCATCTCGCAGGGTGGAAGGGCGGGAGGACGCCCAGGCATAGGCGCCGTGATGGGGTCAAAAAATCTTAAAGCCGTTGTCATAATTGGATTAGGCGAACTTAAGGCAGCGGATCCTAATGGACTAAGGAATTTAGGCGTCGAAGCTTACAGGGAGATTTTAACAAAACCCAATTACGGATTCTGGAAAAGACAAGGCACGATGTCAACTTTGGAGTGGAGCCAAGAAAACAGTGTATTGCCAACTTTCAACTATAGAGAGGGAATTTTCGATTATGCGGAGTTGATTGGAGGCTTCGCAATGGAGAAGATTAAGGTTTCTCAGAGAGGATGCCCAAACTGTAACATGACTTGCGGCAATGTGGTTGAAGATGCTAATGGTGAGGAATCTGAGCTTGACTACGAGAATGTGGCTATGCTTGGAGCAAACATTGGAATAGGTGACTTGAAGAAGGTTTCAGCCATAAACAGAATGGCTGATGATCTTGGCTTAGATACGATTTCGCTTGGAAATGTTATAGGCTTCGCGATGGAAGCATCTGAGAAAAACATTATTGAAGAGAAAATTTCATGGGGAGACTATGAAAGTGTGAAGGCTTTAACTGAGGATATTACGTATAAACGTGGCTTGGGTTCAGTGCTATCTGAAGGCGTTAAGTTCGCTTCCTTGAAGTTCGGAGGAGAGACGAAAACTTGGGCTATGCATGTTAAGGGTCTGGAGATTTCTGGATACGATTGCCACGCCGCCCCAGCCATGGCTCTGTCCTACGGCACATGCCCATTAGGAGCACATCACAAGGATGCATGGGTGATTTCCTGGGAGGTCAAAGCTGGAAGAGAAGGCTACGGCGAGGAAAAAGTTGACAAAGTTATCGAGTTACAGCGTCTTCGCGGGGGCTTATTCGAATTCGCTACAGTGTGCAGATTGCCATGGGTGGAAGTTGGTTTTGAACTTGAATGGTATCCGAAATTTCTGAAGGCTGCAACTGGAATTGACTTCTCATGGAGCGAATTGCACCAAATAGCTGATCGAGTATACACGCTAATTAGAGCTTTCTGGGTGAGAGAGTATGGAAAGTCTTGGAGCAAAGAGATGGATATCCCGCCTGAAAGGTGGTTCAAAGATTCACTGACAAAAGGGCCCTTCAAAGGAGCAAAACTTGACAAAGAAAAATATGAAATTATGCTGCAGATGTACTATCGAAAGAGGGGTTGGGATGAAAGGGGAATCCCGACAAAGGCAACGCTTAACAAATTAGGCTTAAAAGATGTCATAAGCGAGCTCCAAAAGAAGGTTGAATTGAAAAGCTAGCTGTTTTGACATAATTTCTCCATGTTTCATTTATTTTCTACAATACCTAATAGGATTTAGCGAAGTACACAATTTCTTTAGCTTCTCTACCGCAATATACACAGCAATTCGAGATTAACGCTTCCTTCTCGAAGGGGATAAGCCTGATTGTAGCGCCAGTCTCCTCCTTTATCTTCGCCTCGCACTCTGAACTGAGACACCATGAGGCCTTGATGAAGCCGCCTTTCTCCTTGAGCACCTTTTTAAACTCATCATATGTCTTTACGCAGGTTATCATTTCCTCAAGGAATTTCTTTGCCCTATTGAACAGGTTCTGCTGGATTTCCTCAAGAAGTTTTGCCACAGTCTTTTCCAGGTCTTCGTCTTTAACCACCATTTTCTCCATAGTGTCTCTTCTGGCAAGTGTTACTTGGCCATTCTGAAGGTCTCTTGGCCCTATCTCTATCCTTAATGGGATGCCTTTTAATTCCCAGTGGTTGAACTTCCAACCTGGGGTGTACTCTTCTCTATCGTCTAGAACCGTAGATATCCCGAAATTCTGCAGTCTGCTATAAATTTCTTCAGCCTTAGCCATTATCTTCTCAACTTGAGCCGCTTTGTAGGGTATTGGCACTATTACAGCTTGTATCGGCGCTATTTTAGGAGGCAAAACAAGTCCTTTATCGTCGCCGTGAGTCATAACCATGGCGCCTATTAAGCGTGTGGATATCCCCCATGATGTTTGCCATACATAATGCTCAGCTTCATCTTTACCTATGAATTTGATGTCGAACACCTTTGAGAAGTTTTGCCCAAGATTATGGGATGTCCCCATCTGTAGGGCTTTCCCGTCAGGCATTATTGCTTCAAGGGTTGTGGTGTAGAGGGCTCCGGCGAACTTTTCACTTTCAGTCTTCTTTCCAGCAAGCACTGGAATAGCAAGATAATTTTCCATCAGGTCCCTGTATTCTTTCAGAATATCCATAACTTCCCGATCAGCTTCCTCCTTTGTGGCATGGGCGGTATGCCCTTCCTGCCACAAGAATTCTCTAGTTCTCAGGAAAAGCTTTGTAGCCTTAGTTTCCCATCTTACAACGCTGCACCATTGGTTTAGTTTTATCGGCAGGTCTCTCCAGCTTCTAATCCACTTTGAAAACATCGCGTATATTATAGTCTCAGAGGTAGGCCGGATGGCTAATTTTTCTTCCAGCGGGGAATCTCCTCCCAAAGTTACCCATGCAACTTCAGGAACAAAACCCGCAAAGTGCTCAGCCTCTTTCTTTAAGAAGCTTTCAGGTATTAGGAGTGGAAAGTACATGTTCTTATGCCCCGTCCTTTTTATTTTTGAATTAAATATTTCCTGTATTTTCTCCCAGACACCATAGGCCAGCTCTCGATAGACCATGCAGCCCTTTATCGGGGCATAATCAGCCAGCTCAGATTTCAAAATCACTTGGGTGTACCATTCTGAAAGGTCCTGGGACTTTTTAACAGTCACCCCTAAATCTGACATTTAAATCCCTCCATTGCACCATGTAGACTAAACGCAAATTTGCTTCCGCCTTTGATTTCCTAATTTGCGTTTTTAGCTTGTTATGACTGGAATACAGTGATATTTGAGGCTTTTCATGAACGTTACGATTTATCTGAGAGGAAAGCGTTTTAATCTTTCACTCATAAGTCTAAATCTGTTCTCCTGGTGGGATTTAATTGAAGGCGATGCTAATAGTGGCTGACGGTATGGCTGATAGACCCATCAAGGAGCTTGGTTGGAAAACGCCTCTTGAGGTTGCACGTAAAAGCTCAATGGATTTTATTGCAGAATCAGGTGTCTGTGGAATAATGGACATTGTATCTCCCGGGATTCCGCCTGGAAGTGATACTGGCAATATGGCTCTTCTGGGCTATGACCCCTACAGGTACTATACAGGCAGAGGTGCGCTAGAAGCCCTTGGCTGGGGCTTAGAAGTAAGGGAAGGCGATGTTTGTTTTAGATGTAACTTCGCCACAGTAGATGATGATCTCACGGTTTTGGATAGGAGAGCGGGCAGAATTTCAAATGATGACGCCTCGAAACTTGCTGAAAGTCTCCAAAAAGTCAAACTTTCGGATTCATCGGTTAAATTCCTCTTTCAAAACACGATTCAGCATCGGGCAGCCCTTGTTCTACGGGGACCAAAACTCTCAGCATCCGTAAGTAATTCCGACCCAAAAAAGGTCGGCGAGAAGGTTTTAGAGGTTAAGCCCCTGAACAATACTGCTGAGGCCTCCTTCACAGCGAAAATCGTCAACGAACTATTACAAAAGTTTCACAGAATATTAAAGAATCACAAAGTAAATCATGAAAGGGTTAAGCGAGGATTGCCGCCGGCGAACATAATCCTATGCCGAGGCGCAGGAAATATACCGAACCTTCCAACCTTGTCGGAAATCTACAACATAAATGCAACGTGCATTGCGGTTACCTCGATAATACGAGGAGTATGCAAGGTTGCAGGCATGCGGTTGACCACAGTTGAAGGCGCTACAGGAACGCCCCAAACTGACTACTTGGCAAAAGCTAAGGCGGCTGTTGAGGCGTTGAAGGGAGATAACCATTTTGTGTTCCTGCACGTTAAGGCACCAGATGTAACTAGCCATGACGGGGACTTCCAGCAGAAGATTAAGGTTATTGAAAATATTGACTCGATGATCGCCTACATCATTGACCATGTTGACATGAGCGAAACTTATATTGCAATAACTGCTGACCATACAACATCATGCGTAACCAGAAATCATGAGGGGGATCCTGTTCCAATAGCTATAACAGGGCCTTTTGTACGCAAAGACGACGTCAAAAGATATGATGAGCGAAGCTGTTCAAAAGGCGGTTTGGGTCGAATAAGAGGTGTAGACTTAATGCCGATGCTGATGAACTTTATAGGAAAAGTTGAGAAATTCGGAGCTTAGCTTTGGGAAGCGGGAGCTTTAGCGCTTTCTAAATCTGAAAAATCGATGGATGCTGCTTCCAGCTTAGAATACGTGGATAATAGGGCTCCATATAAGCACGGCGTGGGCATCGCAACAATAGTTGAAGATTATATTGGCAATTTACTAAGGCATGGTTTTAAGAGAAATGGCTTTAGCTTTTGAGGAAAATGAAGATAACCTAGCTTGGCGCATGGTTTTTGGCCTTAGAGATTGAGGAAATAGTGACGGAGAGGCGAAAGGTCAGCGGCGCTAATTATAGTAAATGAGGGACATATTGAACTGATTTGAAAGTGAATTTGATGCAGCCCTATTCAAAAGTCAATGGACAAGCTTAAAGCGTTCTATAACAACTTACAGTATGATGATTAATGAAATATTAAGGAATAAGCAGAGGTTAAGGAGCAAAATTTGGAGTGAAATGGAACAGCAGGGAATAGCGGCTTTTCCGCTGCCTTGTAGAGGCAGAATTCCGAACTTTGTCGGAGCAGCCATCGCCGCTGAAAAACTGCGTCAGCTTGATGAGTGGAAAAAAGCCAGAGTGATTTTTGTTGGTCCTGATTCGCCGCAGAAAAAAGTGCGGGAAAACACACTTAAGGATGGCAAAGTTCTAGTCATCGCCTCTCCGAAGCTTAAAAGAGACTTTATAATTTTGAATCCGGCAAGAACAATAGGGATGGAACATTTTGCCTCCACCATAAAAGGTGCCTTCCAGCTCGGTGCGGTAGCCAAGCTTGAGGATATCCCGAGGCCGGATTTGATAGTTGAGGGTTCAGTGGCCGTTGACCCTCATGGGCATAGACTGGGAAAGGGCGGGGGATACGGTGACTTAGAGATAGGACTTCTCAAAAGAGTGTTCGGCGACATCCCAGTAGCTACAACGGTGCATGATATACAACTGGTTGAAAAAGTGCCTTTCGGCGAGAAGGACGAGAAAATTTCAATAATAGTTACACCTACGAAGGTTATCCGCGTGGAATCGCATACTTGAGCGGCAACGTCTTTAAGCATAAACCGCTTATGTAGTGGAGAGGTAAGATCTTGTCTTTCGAAACAGTGTTTCAGCAGATTGGACAGTGGATGCAGAATTTTTCTGTGCAGTACGGATATTTTGGCGTTTTCATCATGAGTCTACTTGGTTCAACGTCAATAATATTTCCAGTTCCCTATACTGTGATCTTATTCACGTTAGGATCATTAGAGATTTTTAATCCTATACTGCTTGCACTAGCATGTGGATTAGGCTCAGCCATCGGAGAGTTTTCAGGTTATTTGCTGGGTTTAGGCGGAAGAAGGATTATAAGCGAACAAAGTAGACGTAAAATGGAGTTTTTCTTGAAAACTTTTGAAAGATTTGGCCCTGTCGCGGTTTTCCTTTTTGCCCTAACTCCTTTACCTGATGATCTGCTCTTCATCCCGCTTGGAATGATGCGTTATAGCTTTCTAAAAGCTTTCATACCGGCCGTGTTGGGGAAAATATGCATGAGCCTAATCATTGCATACAGCGCCCGCTTCACAACACAAGTTATACAGCAGATATTCGGAGTAGAAGGCGACTGGTTGTCCGCGATTATAAGCATGATAATAGCGATAGTGCTGCTAATAATAATCCTCGTGCTAATGTTTAAGATAGACTGGGAACGAACTTTCCAAAAACGTGCAAGCAAAAATAATTAAGATGCTGCCGTCAAAGCTTGGACAAAGAAACACAATAATAAGACGCAAGCGCTAACCCTACCCCTCTAACGTCTATAAAGGTGAACAGCGATTGATCAAAAAAGTTTTCATATTAGACCAAGACATGAAAAACAATCATACAGCAAAAGAATAGGCACTTTTACTTGCTGGATATGGCTATGAAACTTTAGATACTTGGGACACAAGAAAATCCATAATAAAATAATAGTCAATTGAAGTCGTCTCTTAAAGATTCTATTCAGAGAGGACATAGATAAATGCGCCTTTTGCGGCATATTTACCTAGACTATCAGCTGGAACATGCAGGGAACCGTTTTACGCTGAACTTAGGAAAAAGAAATCTATAACCCCACATGTAGGTTTAAAAACATAAGCCCATAGAGATCGTGGCGTACTCTGATTTCATTGCGAAAAATATGAAGGAGTTCAAACAAATTCTCAAAGAGGAACAATGTACATGAAACAAGTTTTTGCGATGCCAGAACATATACTAGAAAGTGGTAAATATTGCTGCTGAGGCATAAGATGTAAATGGTATGAGGGTTATAGCTGATCTTCACATTCATGGACGGTACAGTCGGGCAACTAGTCAAAGCATGTGTTTAGAGGAGATAGCTCGTTTCGCGAAGATAAAAGGATTAAATATTGTGGGTACTGGCGATTTCACACATCCAAAGTGGCTTGAGGAGATACGTGAGTCTCTCGTACAAGACCCTGAAACAGGATTGTATAAAATTGCGCAGAACCAAGCGTTACCCGTATACTTCATGATAACCACAGAGGTCAACACCGTTTTCTCCTCGGGAAGAAATGTCAAGAGAATACACCACGTCATACTTACACCGAGCATAGAAACAGCTACGCAAATAAACGAGCGCCTAACCAATTATGGGGACCTATCATCGGATGGTAGGCCAACGCTCAACATGAGCCCCTCGGAGCTTGTGGAGGAGGTTATGGAGGTCTCAAGCGATAATATGGTTTTCCCAGCTCATGCTTGGACACCTTGGTTCAGCATTTTCGGAGCCTTCAGCGGCTTCGACAACGTTAATGATTGCTATCAGGACATGACGAAATACATTTACGCACTTGAAACCGGCCTCTCCTCAGATCCTCCAATGAACTGGCGCCTTAGCCAACTGGATAAGTTTACTCTTATTTCCAACAGCGATAGCCATAGCTTCTGGCCTTGGCGAATGGGAAGAGAAGCCAACGTGTTTGAGCTAAAAAAACCAAGCTACATGGAGATCGTGGATTCCATCAGAAACAAGGATAAGGAAAGATTCAGATTCACTGTGGAAACAGATCCAGCCTATGGTAAATACCATTGGACAGGACACAGAAACTGTAACGTTTCCCTGCCGCCAAAGGAAGCAATAAAACTCGGAAATGTATGTCCGGTATGCAGGAAAAAACTTACTAAGGGTGTTGAGCAGCGTGTGGAGGAATTAGCGGATCGGCCAGAAGGTTACAAGCCTTGTAACACGATAAATTACATGCACCTTCTGCCACTTTCAGAGATAATCTCAACGGTTATAGGTGCAGATCCATCATCACAGCAAACTTGGAGCATATACAATAAGCTTGTGGAGAAATTCGGAGATGAATATAGCGTACTGATTGAGATACCTAAGGAAGCGTTAGGCCAAACAGCAGACGAAAAAATTGCTGAGGCCATAGTTCGTGTGAGAGAGGACAAAATAAAAGTTATACCTGGCTACGATGGTGTTTATGGACGCCCAATAATATTCGAAGAAAATCAGGTGAAAAAGGCGCAGGGAAAACGCGAAAAATCAAAACAACTGAACCTATCAGACTTCCTTTAAAATGTCTATATGTTGGACAATTGTACGGCAATATTTATTAGAAAGCAATAACGCTTATATTAAATAGCAATATTCGTGAATCTCTTGAAGAATAGACCAGGCTTGGCTTAAGATGACACCTAAAAGAAAAAAGGATGTTAATGAACTGATATCAAAAATTGTGGATCGAGTACTCTTGTACGTCTTTGGCGAAGAGGGCAGTAGGATGATATACACCTATTTAGAAAGCAAGTATTCTGTTCGACGCAATGAAATTGGCGATAAGATTGAGTTGTTTGCAAGGGGGCTTGAGGATTTTTTAAAGTCGGGAGCCCGCATTATTGAAAGGAAGATCCTTGAGGACATTTACTCATGCTACGGGCAAATCCGCAAGCTGGAAATGCAGCAAATGGATGATTTCGCACACCAAGTCAAATTGCTCATTGGAAAAACATAGAAGCTTGGCCTCTGCTTCCGGATTATATTTTGAACTTTGATAATTCTTTATTAGCATCTCTGCGGTAGTTCTAAAAGTTATACTGTGGTGTCGCGATGAAGGATCTATTGGCGAATATCGTAAAACTCGCTGAGGAAAAATTCGGCGTCAAGCATATTGAAGTACGCGCTCAAAAACTTCTCAAGACTATGCTGACAGTGAAGGAAGAAAGAGTTGAAGCTGCGAAGGAAGGCATAGAAAATGGCATAGCCATCCGCGTTTTATTTAATGGGGCTTGGGGTTTTGCATCTATCGGGACCTTGAAGACTGAACCCATAATTAAAGCCCTAACGGACGCATGCACAATGGCCAGGGTCGCCAGCTCAAGCATCAAAAACCCCATAAAACTCGCTAAGCATAAGGCTTCCGAGGATAAGGTCGTGGCTAAAGCGCGAAAAAACCCTGCACACATATCTATAGAGGAAAAAATATCAACCATGACAACAATTGCTAGAACCGTGCTGATGTTCGACCGACGTATAAAGGGCTGCACAATTGACTACCTAGACAGCGTTGGGACTACTTACTTCATGAACAGTGAGGGCAGCTACATAGAGCAGGATAAGCTTTATGTCTGGGCCAAGATAACCGCCACGGCAAAAGAAGGAGATGTCATAACCTTTAGCCGTGAGGAGGTAGGCTCAACTGTGGGCTACGAAATTTTTGACAGCGAGACCCCTGAGCTTATAGGGGATAGAACAGCAAAAAGGGCAATAGACCAGTTGAGGGCCAAGCCTCCGAAGGGCGGCAAATTTGAGGCTGTGTTAGGGCCAAATGTCGTAGGTGTCTTCGTACATGAAGCCTTTGGACATTTGGCAGAAGCTGATTTGGCTCTTTCAGGTTCAATCATAATGGATAAGATCGGTAAGAAGATAGCTTCGGATCATGTAACCATCTATGATGATGGAACAGTTGAAGGCGCCTTCGGCTCCTTCAAATATGATGATGAAGGTGTTCCGGCCCAGAAAACCTTGCTCATCAAGGACGGAGTTATCGTGGGGCTAATGCATAACCGCGAAACCGCAAGCAAATTCAAAGTTGAGTCTACGGGGAATGCCAGAGCAGAAAACTATCGAGTTGAGCCGATAATTCGCATGCGGAACACCTACATGGCGCCTCGTGATTACACATTAGAGGAGATGCTTGAAGATGTGCGGTTCGGGTACTACTTCAAAAGTTTCAGAGGAGGGCAGGCAAATCTTGACGGAACATTCCAAGTTGGCATACAGGAAGCGTATGAAATAGTTAATGGCGAAATTGGAGAGCCTGTAAGAAACGCCTCAATAAGCGGAAATACTTTGGAAACGCTCCACAAGGTGGACGCTGTTGGGAAGGATTTTGAGCTTTGGCCAGGTAGATGTGGAAAGGGTCAAACAGCCTTCGTATGCGACGGGGGACCTCACATAAGAGTTAAGGAGGTAATAGTTGGTGGAAGCGCCTAAAGAAGAGGATGTCTTAAGCTTAGCTGAGTACGTTGTAGATTTCGCGTTAAAAAACGGAGCTGAGGAGGCGGAGGCCTTCATCCATTATAGCTTCACAAGAACCGTATCAATTGAAAGGGGACAGATTACAAAAAGTGCCAGCATAATTGATCAGGGAATAGGCATCAGAGCCTTGATTAGGAACGCATTAGGTTTTGCATACACGAACATCCTAGAAGAAAGAGAGGATGCGAAAGCGGCGGTTTTGAAAGCTCTTAAATCCGCAAGGTCAAGTTTGCCCGATAAATATTGGCAGGGTTTACCATCAAAAAAATCATTTAAAGACGTGGCAGGCATTTTCGACCAAAAAGTTCTAAATTTATCATCAGAGGAGCTTGTTAAAGCAGCTTCTGCGATGCTTAAAAGTGCAAAAAAAACGGATAAACGGGTTTTACCTGTTGAAGGCAGTGTTGGAGCTGCCCATATATGTAATGCAATCGTGAACTCTCACGGGGTTTCAGGATTTGACCAAGGCACAATGGTTGAGTGCAGTTTAGCAATTGTAGCGCGTGAAAAGGGTAACGTGAGCCCCATATGTTTTGAGTTCAATATGGAGCGAAGCTATAATTTGAACCCTGAATGGGTTGGACATGAAGCAGCTAAGCTAGCAGCTGCCTCATTGAAAACCAAGCATATTGAAACAGAACCTATGAAAGTCATACTGACACAGTTTGCACTTCAGCAGCTTCTCACCTACACGATGTTGAATGCCATAAAGGCGGACTATGTCCAGAGAAATCAGTCGGCACTGCAGGGTAAGGTGGGAGAGAAGGTTGCTTCAGAGATTATAACAGCATATGACGATGGCCTTATGGATGGCGGGATTCACACGTGGCGATTCGATGGGGAAGGAGCGCCCCGGCAGAAAACTCCAATAATAGAAAAGGGAATACTACGCAGCTTCATATATGATAACTACACGGCAAAGAAGGAGGGAAAAGAAAGCACAGGAAATTCTACCAGAGCGGGATATCTTTCCACACCCACAATAGAACCTACAAACTTTCACATAATGCCCGGGTCAGCATCACCAGAGGAGTTAATGGGAAGTGTTGAAGAGGCACTGCTGGTTTACTCGGTGCAGGGCGCCCACAGCAGCAACCCTGTCAGCGGAGAATTCTCGGTTGTAGCCACACCAGCATTCAAAGTAAAGAATGGAAAAGTCGAGCATGCTACGAGAGGAGTTATGCTTGTCGGAAGCATATTTGAAGTAATGAAAAACGTTACCGCTCTAGCCAATAACGAGCGGAAAGTTGGACAAATTGTCGCTCCATGGGTCCTTATAGAAAACATTAAAGTAGTAGGCAGATAAAATTGAGTAGGAGTTAACGAAAAGTTTAACTCCAGAAAGTTTTTGAGAATTCATCTAATACTTTTGAATATAGTGACCTTGTATCCCGGCTTATCCTATTCCAGCTGAAGTTCTCCCTGACTTTTCTATAGGCATTTGCCCTGAGTCGGTGAGCATATTCTTCGTCAAGAAGAATCTTCGTAATACCCTTTGCAAGGGAACAGGGATCATTCGGTTGAACTTTAAAACCGGTAACGTCGTGCTCAACTATTTCAGATAGTCCTCCAGTGTCAGAGACCACAAGTGGGCTTTTCGCCGCCATTGCTTCTAAAGCAACTATTCCGAATGGTTCGTAAAGGGAGGGAACAACTGAGACGTCAGCGCATTTTTGCAGTTTCCTTAATGTTTCTTCGTCGAGGAAGCCTGTGAAGAGAACCTTATGAGATATCCCCATATTTTTAACTAAACTAACCAGGTTGTCTTTCATATAGCCATTTCCAACTATAATGAATTTTGCATTAACCTTCTCTAAAATCTTGGGCACTGCATTAACAAGCACGTGCACCCCCTTCTCGTAGACAAGTCTGCCAACGAAGAGAACTATCTTTTCATCGGGAAGAGCGAACTTATCTCTGAAACGGCTCAACTCATAATCTGAATATTGATTATAGTCTTCTGTTTCTACGCCGTTAGGTATCATTATGAGTTTGCCCGGCGGAAGGTTAAAAACATCCTTGACGTGGGAAAGCATGTAATTACTGCAGCATATAACGTTCCAAGCCTCATAGGTTAACCAAGATTCTGTCTCATGTATCATCCTCTCATAATCTGAATGTAGTCCTCCTCGCCTACCAATCTCAGTTGAGTGCATAGTTGCTACAAGAGGTTTCCTAAAAACATGTTTTAAACCTATCCCTACATTGGCTACAAGCCAGTCATGAGCATGAAAAATATCTATTCCGCCGACGTTTTTGACTATGGCTGCAGCTTCCTTCTGCATGTTCATATTCATGAGGTAGACCCAGCTTGCAAAATCAGGTGAGGGATTCTTGTAAGAGTCTACTCTGAAAATCTCAACCCCGTTGATTTTCTCGTAAGGAGCTGCACCTGGAAAATCACATGTTACGACATACGTTTTCACGTTGTTTTTCGCTAGATTTTTTGACAAGTAGTATACATGTGGGGATATGCCTCCTATTACCCGCGGCGGAAACTCCCAGGTTAGCATCATAACCCTGATTTTAGAGGGCAACGGATGCCCCCCTCCCGGCGATACTTCTGTAGATTTCAAGTATCCTCTGGATCCATCCTGTTGCTGCCGGATTGGCGACTATGACCTTATCTTCCGGAACTTTGTATATTCTTTTTGCTTCTTCAGCCATCCACTCGGACTTTGCGATAATTTTATGCGCTTCATAAGTGCCCAGCCACTCAATACTCTTTATGGCCATGTTGAGCGGCATATTAGCTCCTGGAGCGCGGTGATCCTCAAAACTTTCAACGGAATATATGAAAGGCATGTTTAGGGCTTTCTTGAGGGTTACTGCTGCAGGTATGAAATGCCAGTCCTGCACGTCTATTAAATCAACGTTTCCGCCTGCCTGATAATATATGTTGGCTGCAACCCTCTCAATCTCCTGATTCAACGTAAGAACCCATGTGAGGATGCTTATATGAGTCTTCACAGGGTTTGTAACTCTATGGATTGAAACATCTCCTTCAATGGACATGCCGGTAGCGTATTCATGATAGGTTATTACGTGCGCTTCAACATTATTTCTTACGAGGAGTGAAGCTAATTCAGAGACGTAATCTGCAAGTTTTCCCACAATTCTAGGCGGATATTCCCATGAAAAGATTATGACACGCATTGCTTATCGCCAAGTCAGGTGAAAAGTGCACAAACCTTGATTATTCCCTTTCCGGTGAGGTAGTAGCACTTATTACCTTCATGATTTGCATAGCTCTCCACGTATCCTTCGTATCCGTACTCTTCGAGGATACGCTCAACTTCTGATTTATCCATTTGTAGGAAACTTGCAAGTTCTTCGCTTCTTCTTGCAAGGTCAGGAGCTATGGCGCACAAGTTGTGAAGAATTTGAAGAATTTTCTCAGAGGCTGGAAGATCTTCTCTCAACAATGTCACCACCCATCCATTAAGTTGGGTACATACCTTAAAAGTATTGAGTTGCGAATTGAATTTGACTTGTCAACTGTTTCAGCCTGCGCTTAACTGTATTGACAAGTGCTTTTCTAAGCTGTTGCCCCTTCAGCGCCCTAATTTCCTTTAACTTCTCAGCTAATTTTTTATCCTTAAGTGAGGTTTCCGCCCATCTCTCGAAGTCTCCACGGCCGTTATGGAACTCCAGAGAATCCAGAGGGGCATCATTTAAGGCTCTCAAAAACCCCTTTAAACTCCAAGCGGCTAAGCATAGATAGTTCTGGTCGCCCTCGCCATTATAGAAGAGGAAAGGCTCGTTTGCCGCCACGGTGAAAAGCCTAATGCGGTTTTCAAAGTCAAAGATTGCAGCTTGGGAGTTTATGTATGCCTCTAATGGTGATGGGAATGGGCTGAAGTATGAGTGGACTTCTCCGGGTCCACCTCCACCGGTAAACATGTAATACATATGGTCGCTTGTCTGTAAATATCTCCAGATTCTTAGGAATGTTTCATCCTCAGCCTCTTTAATGAGGGGTTCTAGACGTTTTATGGATGTGAAGTAAGCCCATTGCATGGCGTTTCCAAGCCAACAGCTTGTGTTTCTTTCTATGTCAGCCCAAGAGACAAAATCATGCTCCGGCACATCTAATTCCCCGACTGGAGGGTGCTTCTCCACGACCTCGGAAGGAGTAGCCATATTTAGATGCGGCCATTCTAGGATTTTCTGCGGTAAATGCCTGAGGAAGTCGTGGATACCTGTTTCCGGCCAGTGATGTTCACCGAATGTTTCGTAATCTGGGAAAATTACTATACATTGTCCGGGAGTCACAGACAACCAGCTAGCGTACTTGTCGGCTGTTAATGGCCACTCACTCCACCATCTTGCCGAAAACCTGAAGCCTATGTCGTCCGTCAATTTGTAGTTGCGCAGCAACAGCTTTATGCTTTGGCACCCCTTGGGCTTGTACACGTAATTGGGCGATTTTTCCTGCAGTACCCTTTCTATACCCTCAGTTATTATTCCACTGTAGCCAAGCTTTTCAGCTATTTTTGCTATGCCACTATTGTATAGTAGTTCGGTGTTCTCGAAAACCTTAGGCGTATAGCCTAAAAGTTCTTTAATGATTTCCGAGTGCATTTTAACTTGCTCTATGAACTCCTCTTTTTTTGAGTATAGACTCGCCAGCGAATGATGATAAGTTTGTCCGAGAAACTCAACACAGCCTGTCTTGGCGAGCTGGTTGAAAGATTCCAGAAGGTCTTTGTTGAACATTTCACATTGTTCCAGAAAGATGCCTGAGATGCTGAAGGAAACTTTAACCTGTTTTTTCTCGCGCTTAAAGCGGTCAATTAACTCCAGCAAGATTTGGTTTGATGGAAAATAGCATCTCTTACTGGCTCTATCGAAAATTTCCCTGTTCAACTCATGGTCGAAGTAATAGTTAAATAGTTCTTCTTTGCTTAGCCGCCTAAAGGGTTTATTTTCCCAAAAATAATCTCTTCGCAACCTGTAAGGCTGGTGAACTTCAAAAATTAAAACTATATCTGTCAACTGTTAACCTCGGTGGAATGTCCTGATTAGAGATTGTCTCTTTCACGTTTTATCTTTTGCTTATACTCTAATGTTTTGCGCCGTGTTTCCCGTGATTTTAATTACGTGAAGAGTTGATGCATCAAAAATATGGAGGGGGATTGTGGAAGTTATTTTTTGCGTTCAGCCGCCCTTTCGAGGGCAACCACTCCAGGAAGCTTCTTTCCCATTAGAAACTCGATTAGTGCGCCTCCGGCGGTGCTGACATATGAGATTTTGCTTGCCAGCCCCAGCTCCTGTAGAGCCGCGATTGTGTGTCCGCCACCGGCTAACGAGAATGCCTTTGATTTTGCGATTTCTCCGAAGATTTTCTCGGTTCCGTAGACAAATTCGGGGTTTTCGAAAACGCCCATCGGCCCGCTTACCACGATCGATTTTGCCTCACGTATGATTTTGGAGTATTCCTTTACTGTTGCGGGGCCAATGTCGTAGATTGGATAGTTTGTCGGAAGCTTGTCTAAAGAGATTTCTTTACGCTTTTTGTTAACCTCCACAGCTATATCCAGGGGAGTCTTGATTTTCTGCGGGTATTTTGCAATTAGCTCCTTGATGCCCGGCACAAGTCCCAGAAGCTTCTTTTCTTCTAGGAATTTCATGTTTGGCTCGCCTAGGTTGATGCCCTTTGCCGCTAAGAAAACGTGCCCTACAACCCCGCCGGTTAGCACGTAATCGGCGATTTTGCTGTCCAACACGTATTTTGAGATTTCAAGGGAGTCGTCGGCTTTTGCTCCTCCGAGCACGTAAACACATGGCTTCTCAGGGTTTTCAAGCACTCTACTTAGGGATTTAAGCTCTCTTTCCATTATGCGTCCGGCAACGCTTGTAAGAACGGCTGTAAAGCCAACTATTGAGGCATGTGCCCTGTGGGCTGCGGCGAAGGCATCGCTGACGAATATATTGGCGAGGGGTGCCAGCTCCTTAACTAGCTCTGATTTGGCATGATCCTCAGGGGTTCCTTCTTTTGTTTCTCCTGCGAAATTTCTGACGTTGTCTAGAACGAGTACCTCGCCACTTTTCAGTTCTCTTATTGCAGTCTTAGCCTTTTCACCGTAAACGTCTTCAACGTATTTCACCGACTTCCCAAGCACTTTGCTCAGGATTTCAGCATGCTGCCTTAGCGGTATGAAGTCAGGGTCACCTTTTCGCCCTTGATGAGCTAGAATAACAACTTTTGCGCCTTTCTCCATCAGTTCCTTTATTGTAGATTCTCCATGAGCCCTAATCCTCGTGTCATCTAGGATCTTTTTTGTTTCAGGGTCTACAGGCGAGTTGAAGTCAACTCTGACGAGTGTAACCTTGTCTTTTACTTCAACATCGTCTAGGGTTAAAAACTTCACCATAGATTTTCCCTTCTTCTTTTACGCTGAACAGAAAAATAGGAAGGGATATTTTTAAACTTTAAAGTTAAGAGTGTTAGAATCCGGCTTTCTTTCCTATGAGTTCGATGAGTTCCACCATTCTGCAGGAGAAGCCCCACTCGTTGTCATACCAGGCCAGTACCTTGACGAGATTACCTATCGTCATTGTGCAGAGTCCATCAACAATGGCTGAGTAAGAGGTATGGTTTACGTCAATTGACACTATTGGATCCTCGGTATACGCTAATATGTTCTTCAGCGGACCTTCAGCTGCCTTCTTGAAAGCCTCGTTGACCTCCTCCTTTTTAACCTCTTTCTCCAGAACCGCGGTTAGGTCGGTTATGGATACGTTTGGAACAGGAACTCTCAGGGCTAGCCCGTCAAGTTTTCCTTTAAGGCGGGGCAGAACGAGTCCTGCAGCCCTAGCTGCTCCAGTGGTGGTCGGTATTATGCTCAATGCAGCGGCTCTTGCCCGTCTAAGATCCCTGTGAACTAAGTCATGTACACGCTGATCATTTGTGTAGGCGTGAGCTGTAGTCATAAGCCCGGCTTTTACTCCGAAGTTTTCATCCAGAACCTTTGTCACAGGGGCTACACAGTTTGTGGTGCAGGAAGCATTTGATAGAATATGGTGATTTTCATGGTTGTACTGGTCGTGGTTTACTCCTATAACCACAGTTATGTCAGGGTTCTCGGCGGGAGCTGATATGATGACCTTTTTGGCGCCTGCTTGAAGGTGTTTTGCAGCGTCTTCCCTTTTCGTGAATAGCCCTGTGGATTCAACAGCTAAGTATACATTCATGTCTTTCCAAGGAAGCTGAGCAGGATCCTTGTAAGATAGCACTTTTATTTCTTTACCATTCACCACTATGGCGTCGCTCTTAGCCTGTATGTCAGCGTTGAACCTTCCGTGAACGGAGTCGTATTTCAGCAGATGCGCCAGCGTCTTGGCGTCGGCCAAGTCGTTTACAGCTACGAAATCTATATTTGCATTCCTCTCAACCGCAGCTCTGAATAGAAGTCTTCCAATTCTTCCAAAACCATTTATCGCAACCCTTATCGGCACATAAACCACCATCGCGTATTATTCGGGTTAGTAATTGAAAGAAGTTAACTTAATTAACTTTCCGTCGTAAAGTGGAAAAAGAAGATGGAAATTAATAATTCGTTAACGCAGCTTCATCAGAGCCATTTCCGCGGCGAGAACCATGGGCTCCCATGTTTCGTTTAGCGGTGGAGCATAGGCGGTGTCTGCTTTGGCAAGTTCACGCACAGTCATCTGTTTCTGGACAGCTAAGGATATGGCGTTTATACGTTGAGTTACATCCTCTCCGCCTATTATCTGGACGCCTATTATGCGTTGGGATTCTTTCTCGACGACAAGTTTCACTTTTATAGGTAAGGCTCCAGGGTAATAGTCTGCTCTTGTCTTTGATGTTATAGAACCTGTAACGGTTTCTATTCCAGCTCTCTTAGCGGCAGTTTCCGTTAATCCGGTGACGCCTATCTGTGTATCATACAGCTTAGTCACAGCTGAGCCCATCACTCCGGGAAAAACCGCATACCCTCCGGCAGCGTTTACACCAGCAACTTTGCCCTGTCTCACGGCAACAGTGCCCAGCTGCTGTACAACTGGTCTTTGAGTAACCATGTGTATGGATTCTACACAGTCGCCGACAGCATACACGTCCTTTATGTTGGTTTCCATCTTTGGATTTGTCTTTATCAATCTTGTTTCTCCTATAGCTACACCGGCGTCAGTTGCAAGCTGAACGTTTGCTCTTACTCCGAAGGCGCTTATAAAGAGATCCGCATTGATCTGCTCCCCACCAGCCATTATCCCTGTAACCTTGTCAGCGCCTAGAAACTCTTCAACAGGCTTTCCAGTTAAGATGTTTATGCCCTTCTGCCGGAGCATTTCCTCAACCATTTTTGCCATGTCAGGATCCAGCATGGCGGGCAGCACTTGAGGCAGCATCTCTACAACGGTTACTTTGAGGCCTCTCTCGTTAAGGGCTACAGCGGTTTCTAGACCTATCAGCCCAGCGCCCATTACAACGGCGGATTTCGCCCCTTCCCTTATTGCTTTATCTATTCTTTCTCCATCTTCGATTGTTCTCAACGGCAAAATACCCTGCTTCTCTCTTCCCTTTATTGGTGGAGTAAAGGCGTTTGCGCCCGTTGCGATTATTAAGCTGTCGTAGGGTATTTCCTCGGTCTTGCCTGTTTTGTCTGCCGCTTCAACAACTTTTTTACCTGTATCTATCTTTGTTACCTTTGTTTCAGTTCTTAGATTAAGCTTCATCATTTGATAGAAGCTCGGCGGAAAGACGATTAAATCTTGAAAGCTTGGAATCTTGCCCTCGATAACAAAGGGTAGCCCACAGCGAGAATATCCAGCATTTTTCTCTTCAGTTATCAGGGTTATCTCAGCAGTCCGGTCAGTTTTCCTGGCCGCTGAAGCCGCGTCCACGCCTGCTGCGTGAGCCCCAATTATTACTATACGTTTTGGCAATCAGGTTCCCCTTCTTTATGCCTTTATCAGGATTTTATGCCACTCAACGGCTTTATTGAAGTCCATTAGTTTTGCCAGTTCCGCATTAAGATTTGCGGGTTTCACCACCAGTAGCCATCCCCTTCCATAGGGATCTTCATTTAGGACCTCCGGGTTAGATTGGACTTCCTCGTTTACTTCTTCCACAGTGCCGCTTATCGGGGCGATTAGATCTGAAACCGCCTTCACAGATTCCAGCGTACCGTATGTTTCATTTTGCCTTATCGTAGATCCTGGACTTGGGAGCTCGGCGTATACTATTTCGCGAAGTTGTTTTTGGGCGTAGTCTGTTATGCCCACGCGCACCTTGTCCCCTTCAATTTTCACCCACCCGTAATCCTTGCTATAGTATAGTCCTTCTGGAACCTCGTACCCGTCTACCTTAACCAAACATTTTCACCCCTTTTATAGTTGCACTATGTTTTGCCGTTTTCAAGCGTTTAAAATTAACTGTTAGAGATAACCAATTATGATTGCTTATCTTCATCTGAAACATTCATATGAAGCGTATAATGGAGTTGATGACGGGCTGGCACATGGGTTATCATCTATGCAGCTCATTAGGCTATACTAATGGTTTCAAGGCAGGTTACAGACGCAGCTTCGTTTACATAGTGTCCCAGGATAGCGCTCACGCCATTATATGCTTCAACACCACAGATCATGGCCTAGTTTTATAGAACCGCAAACAGATAAAGCGGTGACCCTCGAAATTAGCAAGCCCTACTGGGATAAAGCAAAACATGCAGTTTCACAAGGTAATTTCGTACGTGATCATCTGGAAGGCTGTGCCATAACACCTTTATATACGTGATGTTGACTTAAGCCGGTTCATGGAAAACGCTGTTGGCGGCACGGATTTCGCCGCTTCCTTAAGAGTTTTGTTAGTATCCTGTTTTTTAATGCAGCTGCTTATAGGTGTCGTCGGCATAACCGTGCCCATATACGCTGCAGGTCTAGGTGCTTCTCCATTGTTTTTAGGAATTATTGGGGCTACTGGCGGGTTTATTTACTCATTTATGCCTTTTGTTTCAGGAGTTCTGTCAGACAGGATTAAAAGGAGTATTTTCATATTCGCATCAATTTTTCTCTATGGCTTAGCAAATGTTCTTTACTTCCTCGCTGAAAGCCCGTTGATGCTTCTTCCAATAAAAGCGCTTGAATGGATTTCTGTGGCGATGTTTTGGCCATCAGCTGAGGCGTTGCTTACAGATTCCAGCGGAGAAAAGCTCGAAGTGAATCTTAGAAAATTTAACCTATCCTGGAGCTCAGGAACAATCGCAGGCCCCATAATCGGAGGGATGCTGATCAGCTTAGCTGGAATCAAAACACCATTTGCTTTATCCTCTGTTTCCGCTTTTGCCTTATCACTTCTTGTGCTGGCGAAAATCAAGGAAGCGGCAAGTAAGAAGATAAGCAATCAAGGAGGGTTTAATCGATATGATAACGGGAGAGCGCCATTCACAATGGCCGTGATGGCTGTTATATTATTCTCGTTCATTAGCGGTGTAATATACAATATCTTTCCAGCACATGCAACAAGCCTTGGCATACCAGCACATGAAGTCGGATTGATTCTTTTGGCGAATGGACTTTTCAGAATGGTGGCTTTCACTGAAGCCTACAGAATTGAAGCTAAAATTGGCATGTCTAACATCTTCCTTATTGGCTCATTAGTTATTGCTTCTGCCTCGGCAATGTCGCTGATCAGCTCCACAACGCTAATGTTCTTTTCGGCTTTTTCAATTTTCGGGTTAGGAATGGGATTACTGTATGCAGCCTCGATAGCTCACATACTTAAAGGCTGGGGCTCAGCGAAAGGGCATGCAGCAGGAATATTTGAAAGTTTTATAGGCATAGGAAACCTCTTAGGATCGTCAACTGGGGGACTGATCTCGGAATACATTGCCTTGAACGCGCCATACATGCTTATTTTTGCAGCTAGTTTAGCTTTAGTCATTTATCAGGCAAGCCACATGCTTAGAAGGAAACATGTGCATCAGGGTTCTATGCGTAACACTTTAAATCGGCGCTGCTTTTAATGTGCAGTGAAATACTAAACGGGCGCATAACTGTGAAAATTTTAGAGTTGCCAGTTCCAGAGTCAGTCAAGCAGGCATTAATTAAGCTTGGGATTTCCGAACTTTATCCGCCTCAGGAAGAAGCTGTAAAATTAGGTGTGCTTGATTGGCGAAACCTTGTTTTAGCCAGTCCAACAGCTTCAGGCAAAACTTTGATTGCTGAACTATGTGCCATGAAGCATGTTTTGGAAAAAAATGGCAAAGTGCTTTATCTGGCGCCTTTAAGGGCGCTTGCTACAGAAAAGTATGAGGAACTTAGAAAGTATTCATCAATTATTAAGCCTGATGGAAAGCATATTGCCGTAGGCATATCAACAGGCGATTATGATAGCTCTGACCCTTGGCTTGAACGTTATGACATCATTGTAGCGACAAACGAAAAAGTTGATTCGCTTTTGAGACATAGGGCTAAATGGATGGATGACGTATCACTTGTTATAGCTGACGAGGTACACCTGCTTAACGATTCTGAGCGGGGTCCAACGCTTGAGGTGGTTTTAGCAAGACTTATGCAGACAAACCCGGACATTCAAATTTTAGCACTTAGTGCAACTATAAGCAATGTAGAAGAAATGGCGGAGTGGCTTAAAGCTGACTATGTCACAACAGAGTGGCGTCCTATAACTCTGAAAGAAGGCGTTTTGCTACATGATGAAATTCAGTTTAAGGATGGTGAATCAAAAAAGATTGAGAAGGAGGGAAAAAACCCAGCTATAAGCTTGGCTTTAAATACCATTAAATCCGGTGGGCAAACATTAATATTTGCGTCCACGCGGCAAAGCGCCGTTAACATTGCAAAGAAGACTGCGCCTGCCGTTGAGAAGATTTTATCCAGATCGATGAAAAGGGCTCTGGAACGTGTTGCGGGAAATATTATGGAGGCAGGCGAGAGGACCCGCATAAGCGAGCTTCTCGCCGAGCTTGTGAAGCGGGGAGTTGCTTTTCACCATGCTGGACTGGCAGGGGGACACCGCAAAATAATAGAGGACGCGTTTAAAGAGGGACGAATCAAGGTTTTAACAGCTACGCCAACCTTAGCTTTTGGCGTGAACCTGCCAGCTAGAACTGTGATAATTCATGATTATAGGCGCTACGAGCCTGGATATGGCTATTACCCAATCAGCGTACTGGAGTACAAACAAATGTGCGGCCGCGCAGGTAGACCAAAATATGACAAGATTGGCGAGGCCATATTGATAGCTAGGACTGCAGATGAAGCAGACTATTTAATGGAGAATTATGTACTCGCTAAGCCTGAAAGGATCTGGTCAAAGCTAGCTGTTGAGAGAGTTCTGCGAACCCATGTGCTTGCCACAATTGCTACAGATTATGCTCACAGTGAATATGGCGTATACGAGTTCTTCAGCAAAACATTCTATGCATACCAGTATGACGTAGGCGCCATGAAGCATATCATAGCACGGATTCTAAAGTATCTTTATGAGTGGGAAATGATCGAGATCAAGGGAGAAAACATCTATGCGACGCACTTCGGAAAAAGAGTAAGCGAGTTATATATTGATCCCGTTTCAGCGGTTATAATCCGCAACGCTATTAGGCTGAAGCCTAAAGCACTGACAGAACTAAGCCTTCTCCACATGGTCACTCATACGCCGGATATGCGTCCCTTACTTAGACCTTACTCAAGCGAGTTGGATGATATTGCAATTTTCATGGAAGATCATAGAGATGAATTTATAGTTGAAGTGCCCAGCGAAGTGGACGACAGAATGGAGTATGAGGAGTTTCTGGGAGAAGTTAAAACGGCCATGGTTCTTAAGGCATGGATTGAGGAAACAAGTGAGGACGATATAATCGAGAAGTTCAAGGTTCAACCAGGCGACCTCTACAGAGTTATTGAGAGCGCAAAGTGGCTGCTGTACGCAACTCATGAGCTGGCAAGACTTTTTGAAGATAATGAAGTGCCCTCCATGGCTCTTGAGCTTATGGAAAGGGTTGAAAAGGGTGTTAAGAAGGAACTCCTACCGATTGTTAAGCTTGAGGGCGTAGGTAGGGTACGTGGGCGCATATTATATAATGCAGGGTACCGGACGACAGATGATATTAAGAATGCTCAAGTTGAGGATTTGGCAAAGCTTCCATCAATAGGCCCTAAACTAGCGAAGAAAATTAAGGGGCAGGTTGGGGGTTTCGTGAAGAAAGAAACTTGGAGGAGACTAGGGTATATGGAATGGAAGCAGAAGGCACTGACCGAATTTTAGTCGCTTAATCTCCTAGATTTACGCTCTTTTAATGTTTTCTCCACCATGAGTTCAACCTGCCTTAGGGCAGTTCCCAGATAATTCCTCGGATTTAAAGCGTCGTCGATCTCCTTCTCGTTTAGTTTACTGCTTACAATGGGATCTTCCAGAAGCACTTCTCTTAGTGGACGTTTTTCAAACTCGCTCTTTAATGTTAATTTTCTAAGCAGTTCATGCGCTTCTTGGCGGTTCATCCCCTTCCTTACGAGAGCCATCATAACCGCTTCGGACATGGCACGCCCCTGAGATACCCAGATATTTTTTAACATGCGTTCCTCATCAACACGCAAATTTGCAATAATGTTGCACATTAGAAAGAGCATGTAATCCACGAGGATGAAGGTCTCGGGGATTATGAACCGTTCCGCTGAAGATTGGGTTAAATCTCGCTCATGCCAGGTTATAACATTCTCCAGCGCCGGGATTACAAGGCTCCTAACGATTCTGGCAAGCCCACAGATCCTCTCGCAGGTTTCGGGATTTCGCTTATGAGGCATTGTTGAACTGCCTACCTGTTTTTCAGCTTCAAAAGGCTCGAAGATTTCAGCTATCTCCGGCCTCTGAAGTTCACGGATCTCTGTTGCGAAGTTTTCAAGGCTTGACGCGATTAGTGCCAGCTTGCTGATTAGCTCGGCGTGGCGGTCTCTTTGGATGATTTGGGTGGATATATCTGCGGCCTTTAATCCAAGCTTCTCCATGACGAGCTCTTGTATTCTGATGGCGTGTTCTCCGAGGCCGGCTTGGGTTCCTACTGCTCCGCTGATTTTCCCAACAACAACACGTTCTCTACACTCAATAATCCGCTGAATATGTCTCGAGATCTCCCTCATCCATACTGCAAATTTGAAACCTAATGTTATAGGTAGTGCATGTTGCCCATGCGTGCGCCCTATCATCAGCGTATTTTTGTATTGGATCGCTTTATTCATCAGAATTTTCTCTAGACGATTAAGCCTTTCCTCTATAATGTTGAGGGCGTCTTTTATTTGAAGGGCCATTGCAGTGTCAACTATATCATAGCTTGTGGCTCCAAGATGAACGTAGGCTCCGCTGGGACCGCTGGCTTCAGCTAAGGCTCTGACTAGAGCTGCTACATCATGCTTTATTTCATTTTCAATCTCCTTTATGCGGGATATCTTAACCTTTTCAATGTTAGCGGAAGCAATAATCTGCTCAGCATCCTCCTTTGGAATGTTGCCTACTTGAGCATGAGCCCAAGCAAGGGCAGCTTCCACATTAAGCATCTTCTGAATCCTTGATTCTTCCTCGAAAATTCTCCTCATTTCAGGAGTCCCGTAACGTCCAGTATCGATTGGAAGTATCGGCAAATCTTTCCCTCGAAGAAAAAGAGCACGATTAAACATTTAATGCTTTACTAATAATTTTTAATTTTGAAGGCGCTGAGACATGAGGGCAATTGTGGCGGTGATTGATAAAAGGGGGGAAAGGAGTGCATCGCGAAGGGTAGTTGAGATGCTTGAAGTTTTTAGATGTGGAGGGGCTGAGGCTTTCGGGGTGGGCACGTCCAAGGATTTGGATGTAAAAAGCAGCCTGGAAAATCTACAGTGTTCAGAGGCGCAGGCTGCTGTAGGACAAGCGTTTTTCAAGGTTATGCCTTGGGATGAGCCTCAGCCGACATTTACGGACGGGGCAGCTTTAGTTTTTAATGGACGAGTCTACAATCCTCCCGAGCCTATAGATTTTCGTAAAGAGTTTGAGGGTGCTAAATTAGAGGATGGTGCCAAGTCTATAATTGGAAAATTTGAAGGTGGATTCGCCTTTGCCATAGCCAATAGCGACAATATAGTTTTAGGAAGAGATTCCATTGGTCTTTATCCCTTATATTATTCCGAGAATGGAGACCTATTTGCCGCGGCTTCTGAGCGCAAAGCACTATGGAGGCTGGGCTTTGATGAGGTTAAATCATTTCCGCCGGGCTGCATGGCCGTCGTTGACAGCAGAGGTATAAAGATGGAGGGTGTAAAACCTCTAGGCGATGTGTGTTTAACTTTGATGAGTATGGAGGAGGCTGCGGAGAAGCTGAAAAACCTTATAGAATGCTCAGTTAGGGAAAGAGTGTGGAAATTGAACAAGGTTGCTGTGGCTTTTTCCGGGGGACTTGACAGCAGCATAATTGCAGCTTTGGCTCAGCAGTTTGATGTTGAAGTGCATCTTATTCATGTCACCATGAATAAGCACTCAGAGAGGGAACAGGCTGAAGGGCTTATAGGGACCCGTATGAACCTTCGACTATACGGCGAGGAAGATGTTGAGAATGCTCTTCCCAAGGTTTTGTGGTCTGTTGAAGAACCAGACCCAATTAAAGTGGCTATTGGCATACCTATTTTTTGGGCTGCTGAGGAAGCTGCAAGATTAGGGTTTAGGGTTATGATGGCTGGGCAAGGGGCGGATGAACTGTTTGGAGGTTATATGCGATACCTAAGTACATACATAAGTTATGGGAAAGAGAAAGCCCAGAGAAGCATGGCTGCGGATATAATGAACATGCATAGGGACAACTTTGAGAGGGACGTTAAGGTATGCCTTCCCCATAATGTTGAGTTGCGTCTGCCATACGCCGCTAGAAATATTGTAGATTTTGCCATGGAACTCCCCATCGAGATGAAGATTGATCCATCGGGGAATGGGCTTCGAAAAATTATATTGAGAAGAGCCGCTGAAAAAGCTGGGTTATCAGTTCAAATCGTTAACAGGCCCAAGAGGGCCATTCAATATTCCACAGGGGTTGATAAGGCTCTTAAAAAGTTGGCTAAAAAGGAGGGACTAACGCTGTCAGGCTTCATTCAGAAGGTCTTCCAAACTTTAAAAAGCCAATTTATAAATGAAGGGGATGTGAAAGTTGGCGTGTAATAAAAATTAAAGGCTCTAGAGGCTATTCAATGACTTGTATTGCTCCCTCTGGACACTGAGCCTCACAAGCCCTGCAAACCAAACACTCGTCAACTTTCACGGGAACAGATTTATTGTCCCTTAGCTCATACACGCCAACCGGGCAGGTATCTACACATGTCCCGCATCCGGTGCATTTAGCACTGTCAACCACTATCTTCACCATTATGAATCCTCTCCGAGCAGATTTCCTTCATGATAAGTTGTAGAATAAAAATCTTTAGGTGGCTTTAGCCGGCTTCCTCACGTAGTCTAACTAGAATCCCGCCTATCCTGGTCTCAGCGTTCTCCTTTCTTCGCCGGTATTCCTCAGCTAGCCTATTGAAGGTTTCAAGCGAGATCTCTCCTCTGCGATGCCTAATTTCAGCGTCCCTAAGGTTCCCTTCAGCCTCGTCTTTCTCAGCTTCTGCGATCTCGAACTCATGCATAAGTTTTGCATATCTTCCTTCAGCTTTGAATTTCTCCTTTAGATTCTCGATGGTCCTGTTTATAGACTCAATTCTGGCCATTAATGTTTTCCGCCTCACCTTATACATGCGTCTCGGAATTCTGCCTCTGCGTAGACCAGTCTCAAGTGTTTCTATTTCAGACAGGATTTTTCGCTTCTCCTCATATGATTCTATGAAGGAGTTAATGTCCTCGCGTGTTATTTCCACGGCGGCTGTTTTCACGATGACTGTTGCTTTCGGAACTGCAGGCTTTCTATATGCAGCCAGGGCAACGATAACTGCTCCAAACACGGCTAAAGCCCATATCCATAATGTTGGACGGAAGGACAGCCATAAAGGGTTGTATTGATAGAGAATTCTCAGATTGAAGGAGTTCATGAAGGAGGAACCGCCAGTTCGGAGTGTTCCTTTTTGACTGTATGTTTCCTCAACTAGGCTGTGTTCGGTGACCGCTGGGTTATTGTCCCAACTGAAATTAACAGTTTTAGATCCTTCTGGAAGCATGAAGGTTATTGATGCTTGTTTAACGTAGTAGTCTATGTCTTTGAAGATTGGCATGACAAGCTCCAAATTTGAACCGTTCCTCTGCAGGTAAAGCTCTTTTGGTACAGTGTACCGAACAATGAACCTTGTGGATTTACCAGCATCCAAGGGTATCCGCAGGCTAACCTTACAGTAGGTTCGACTGTTAGAAACTGTAACGTCAGGGGATTCCATTTTTCGTCCAAACTCATCTTCAGCAACTACAGAAGAGGCGTTGGGAAGCAGCACAACCCTTACAGTTTTTATCTCTTGACTTGACCTGCTAACTATGCGATATTGGTCAGAGACCTCTAAATCACCAGTTCCGCTTACACAGATTTCTCTACGGAAATCGCTTATTTCTATTAGGCGCATGGTGTCCGCTGACAGGGAGAATGTTAAGTTCGCATACTCGTTGTTATATGCGGATAGAGGCTGCCTTGAATAGCTTAGCCCCTTAACCGTGCTATTTACATATGTTGCATAATTTGGGAGGGCTATGGATACATTGCAGAGGGAAGCCTGCATTATAAGGCTTGGATATGGGGGAAAATCAAGAATGTACTGGTTTTCCGCATCTTGTCTTAGAAGGCTGTTTGATAATAGAAAAACCACGCTGACTGTCAGCGGGCTTCCACGCGGTGGAACCTTGACTTTTACGCCGTAAAAGTCCATGCGGCTGCCGAGAGGTACGCCGGAATCAACATCGAATTTGTCAGATGGGTTTGCGGGATCAAATGCGGCGCAGCCGAGAACATGCATTCCATACTTGCCTGGAAGACCTAGCAATAAGCCTTCAGAAGGTGCACCGTTGATTTTCAGAGTGTCATTTATGAGCATTGAACCATCATACATGATGCGTATCTCGCGGGTAACCCACTCTATACTGTAGTTATTGGAAACCTGAGCATTTACGGTTGCTGCGGCGGCGATGTTTATCGCGAGAATTGAAAGCATTACCGTAATGAACAGCCTTGAATCAAATTTTGCCTTCAACTGGTTTCCTCCGTAACATTGAATCTTGCTGTTAAATATCTTTAGGCACAGTTATTTAACTTTTAGAACCCGAAACGTTAGAAGCCTACGCGGTTTATGCCCTTTTCTAGCTAAGCTCCGCCTGGTTTAGGTTAATCCTGCACGTTTAAGGTAATAGTTTTCCTCCTTCTTAGTTCCGAAACTCCGGACACCTTTCTCTTTAAGTTGCTTACGCAATTCTTCAGCGTATTCCTTGCTTATTTCTCCTCTTCGTTCCATGTAGGATATTATCTCCTCAGCTTGCGCATTAGTGTCGCATCTTCTTATGAAGTCGATGACGTCTGGGTTGTAGTGGCGGAACATGTCTGCGGAAGCGGCATTTTCACCTGCTGAAGTTTCCGTCCTGACGGAATTAATTGGTAATTTCTGGTTTCCGGATGCTATCTCTCTGGCGAGATTTGGGAACATCTTCTTGAACGTTTCCCAGTCAAGCTCCAAATATGCACCTTCTGGCTAGCGCGAGATATTATGGAGAAAACGCATATTTAACTGTACACATTTAAGTATTCTAGAATGGCACAAATCTTCTGGTCGGATTTTTTGATAATAGCTTCTCAAGGTCTTGAAGTCTGAGTCCAACGTTTTCATCTCCGAATATTTCGCAATACTCCCTTAAACAGACCTCATCAATGCTTCTGACTGTTATCTCAGCATTCTCGCCAGAGGGCAACTCTAAAAGTATCTGGAAGGATGACCTTATCCTGCCATGCTTTGTAACAGACATAGGTTTAGCTGTTAATATTTTAAAGTGCTGTTTTAAAAGCTCCAGAACTTCAATGGGGTTTTCAGAGTATACGGTTATGTCTATATCGCTGTTACGAGTTATTGTTCCTCTCCACACACTGCCAAATAGTACAGGGTTGTATTTTTTAAGAATCCTCATTATCATTAGGGCTTCATGTCTCATGCGGATAAGCCGCTCCAAACGCGTGGAACCCTCATTTTCTTCAGCCATTCTGTCCAGTTCAATTGCAACTTCAATGTTTGTAGGTAAAAAGTGTACGCCCAAGTTTTTAGCTGCTTTCAACTTCGCCTGCTTGTATTCCTTCTCAATTCCCATGTAAAGGAGGGCTGCTGCCTCCCTTGCGACGATTCTTCTCAAATCTACAGTTTGACTTGAACCCAAAAGGATTTTACCCATTTGAAAGCATGTTGACTATCGCTTTAAAACCCTTTCATAGATAGATATTGTTCTCTCAGCCACTTTTTCCCATGTGAACTCTTTAAGCACTCTTTGGCGGCCGTTCCTGCCTAGCCACCTCCTTTTTTCAGGACTTTCAAGGGTGCTGTTTATTCCCCATGCGATGTCTGAGGGGTTGCTTCCATCTACATGAAAGCCGCATTGTTCCTCGCCTTGGCATATAACAACTTCTCTCATACCGCTCACTCCAGCTGCTCCAACTACTACCGGACGCTCCATGCTCATGGCTTCCAGCGCCACTATGCCGAACGGTTCATAGAGACTTGGGAATACGGCTACATCACATGCTGAGTAATGCAGTATCCGTTCATCTTCGGATACAAAGTTAAAGTTGAATTTAACGTGATCCTGCAGCCTCATGGCGTTAACAAGATTCTTCAGATGCTCCTGCATGTCGCCAACGCCCACTATCACGAGTTTCGCGTTGGGATATCGGCTTATGACGTGGGGCATAGCCATGATAAGCCTGTCTACACCTTTTACACCTACAAGTCTACCTACAAATAGAATCATAAGGTCATCGTTCTTTATGCCGTAGAATTCCCTGAGGCGCCTTACATCTTCAGGGTTTACAGCTTCAGGATTATATTTTTGGGGGTCGACACCATTATAGCATACTTCTATCTTCTCAGCTGGGAAACCAAGCCTTGTAAGTTCATCCTTCATGGCATATGAAACTGTTATGATTACATCTGCGGCTTTTCCTCCGCGTAGTTCTATGTTGCTTACGACTTCAGAACCATTTCCAAGGGTTCGACCTCTCTCTGTGGAGTGAACATGAAACGCTAAGGGTAGCCCTGTTTCCTTTTTTATTGTTATTCCGGATATAACCGAGAGCCAATCATGAGCCACGACAATATCGTACCTGAAGTTCTCTTTTCTGATAAGTTCGTTTACAAGTTTAGAGGCGCTTAGGTAATTGTAAACTAGAATCTTGGAGAATAATTGGATGCCTCTTCCCCACTTCTTAACATCATCAGCCACCACGTCTGGAAGCGAGTCTGACACATCTATGTGTAACGGGCGATGGATTTCGATGCCGCGCCAAATCTCACGGGTGGGAAGGCTTCCTTGGTCATCATTCATTGTGAACACAGTTACATCATGATCCATTAGAACGAACTTCCTCGTTATCTCAGCGGCATATGTTCCTAAGCCGCCAACGATCTTTGGCGGATACTCGTAGACCAGCACCACCATTTTCATGCATTATTCACCATTTTCGCAACTTTACATGGTAATCGAATACGGCTTTTTCAGCATATGAATGACTTATTACTCTAAATGTTTTACTTTTCTCTTGAGGCTTATTGTGTGCAATGTTTGAATCTGATATTATCCCTGTATTGGCTTAAACCTATCCTTAAGTTTTTCAAGAATCATCGGCAGCGTAGTGTACTCCATGGATTCAACGCTTAGCCTTGCAGGTTCAAATTCACCCATACGTCTCATCATGGATGCATACTGCAGAGCCTCTTGCCTTGCCATGTCAAAGGCCGGGTCAGCGAACATGTCAGCGATTAAAGGTTTACCCTCATCATCGCTGGCTATGGCGCCATCGGCGATCTGTAAGCCTAATGCCACAAGCCTTGGGGGGCCATCGAAAAGTGTGCACCGCGCATCCTTAATCCCCACTGGCATTAGTGGGCCCCAGTGGCTGCCTCTCATCCACCCTGCCACGAGATAACTGTGCATGAATGGGGCAAGGATCTCCCCGACAGCGGGAAGCCCATGCTGTGCACGGACAATCATAACAGGGTCATCCTTTCCCACGTACTTTCCAGCGATCAGCGAAAGCCTTGTGGCGCTTCCAGCCGCACATATAAGGTTGTCTCGGGCTCTCCAGACTCTTGAAATAACGTAACGCTCCACGGTGCCGATGAGGGCGATCAACTCATACATCTCCTCGGGGCACTTTAAAACTATGCTTTTACCCTCCTGTGTATCTGTAACCTCAAAGTTGAAGCCTCCCGCCATGTTAGGGTCAATAACGAGCCCGGCGGTGTTCATCGGATCGGCGAAAATTCGGAATAACGGCAGATTGAAGCTTCCAGCAGAGGTTTTATCTGCCGCAAACACGATTATTGGGTCTGAGGCTCTCTCTTCAATTTCCATTTCAGCCACCCCGGGACCTAAACCGCGGATGTTACCGCTGAAAGCATTTTTCAGAAGATCTTGCCCAGCACCGTAAAGTTTAAGCTGCATAGCTTTTTGGGCTGCCGCTTGGAATGTGTCCCATGCAAGCTGGTGGATCTGAGGGTTTGATTCGCCTTTTTCGTGAACCATCAGGAGCTCCATATCGTCTCCAACATTAAATACGTAGTAACTGTTTATCAAACCCTTCTCCTTAGCCATTCTAAGATTCTTTTCGCCTATGTCAAGCAGCAGCTTTGGCACAACATGATGCCCTGCCAGAGAACCTATATCACATTTTATCAGCGAGATAGTGGTCTTTCTAGACATGCACATCATACCACTCGAACGCGGATATGTTCTAAGTTAAGCCTTTAACCTCTTAAAAGACTTCCGAAAAGAATAGGAGCAAAATAATGATATAGTACTGTGGAGAGGTTGATGAACGAGTTAAAGATAATCTCGATAAAAATACCTGAGGAGGTTTATAGAGAACTCCTTCTAAAGGTTCCAGAGGGGCAGAGAAGCAGTTTCATCAGAGATGCCATAGTTGAGAAACTTGGCAGAACGCCTAAACCTGACAAAATCCTTGAACTGGAGGGCAGGT
>JANXET010000012.1 GCA_025058315.1 Candidatus Bathyarchaeota archaeon
GCGTCTTATTCTACGTGAGACGTCGTAAAAGATTTGCAGGCTTACGTTATGAGGAGGCTGAGGTTCTGAGGTTCATTAAAGAGCGCGGTGGAAGGGTTCTTGAAGCTGAGCTTAGAGAGGCTTTTCCGGATATTCCGCGGACAAGCATGTGGCGTCTGGTAAAAAGGCTTGAAAGGCGAAAGCAGGTCAGAGTTAAAAAAGTTGGACTGCAAAATGTGGTTGAACTTGCATAAAAAGTTGATAGCGGCGGCTAAGGGATTGAGAACTCGGCCGAAGCTTCCACCGGCGTCATGCTGATTTTGCTCCATCCATGAACGCGCACCCTATATTGCCCATTTTGAGGCTGTTGAAGCGTTATCTGTACCTGCCCAGCCTGTCCAGGCTTAAGCTCAACAATCACCTGCGCAGATATCGGCGAATATGCATGTTTCCACTGTGCACCTTCTCTTCTTTCAATGGCGATTCCGTAAACTGAATTCGGAAACTGTACCGTCGCATTTCCAACGTTCATCACCGTGACTTTCAAAAGTGTAACCGTTGTGTTGCGTATGCCTTTTTCCGCTGATTTTTCAACTGTAACTTTAATGGCTGGCGCCCCCTCATCATTTTTCGGCTGAATAGCTATTGTCACTTTCCTGCTGAAGTTTCCAAACATCCACTGGAACTTTTCAAGCTGAGCCAGCGCGCCCTTCACAGGTTCTTTCCGAAGTCCCCTCCTGAATTGGTTGAGGTTTTCACGGAATTGGCTCATGTTATGCTTTCTGAGGAAGTCTGTGACGTTTAAGCCCGCTTTCGTCATGTTCTTTATCAGCTCTCCGAATCGGTTTTCAAGTTTCTCGCAGAAGCGATGCATTCTTTCAGCCATTTTCTCTTCAGCCTTAGCCTTTAAGGCCTTGAATGCATCATTAATGAGCCTATTTGCCTCTGCAAGCCTCTTCGCTACCTCTGCGGATCTGCCCTGCTGCAGCATCTGCGTGATCTCCGTCATGTTAAGCAGGGACTTGGCCTTGTCGAGCAGCTCTTTAACGTCTACTGCGCTATCAGGCACAATCTTCTCTATGCGTTGTATGCGTTCAAGGGCTCGGTTCGCTGCAATTATGAGGCCTTGAGCCTTGAGCAGATCACCCTTCTCTACGCCCGCCTTCTCCAATATGCCCTTAATGTTCCTGAGCGCGTTTCTGAACATCCCCATAGCACGTATCGTAATGTTCATGGCGCCGCCATAGTCCCCATTGCTAATGCGCACCTTAGCCTCAAACAACAGTCCCCTTCCGCTTTCATACAGCGAAACATTGCCCTCAAAGGCCTGCATGAGCCCAGCATTCTGAATAGCCTGCAACGCCGTCGCATTAGCCCTCGTCATATTTATTAGCTTGCCAAGCCTCAGGCACGATCCCTCAGCAACCCTGACCATCCACTCGGCTTTTTCCCTGTCGCTTGGCGGTTCCTTCAATGCGTAAGCTTGGGCTCCTGCCGCCGCTACCAACAGGAGGGCGGCTAAAGCAACTGCGAACATCACGCTCAGCTTTCGTTTCATATTTGTCACCGCGTTGAAATATGTGTTGAAGCTTAAAATAAGGGACGCTTTGGAACGCCGCGTTTCACCTGTCTAATGCTTGTAAAAAATCGCTGTTTCAAAGCTATCTTACTCTTAACACGCCGCTTCCACAGTATTTCCCATATTTAAGCATTGAAAGGGCTTTATTTGCCTCTTCAAGCTTAAATTCCACAACTTCAGGTTTTATTGGAATTCTCGCGGCTATTCCCAGAAACTCCGCCACATCCCTTCTGGTTATGTTTGCCACAGACTTTACCTCCTTCTCCCACCAAAAGTGCTGAGTGTAGTCGAGATCCGTTATAGGTGTTTCCTTTCTTATTAGGTTCATTACAAGCCTTCCGCCCTTCTCCAGGTTCCTAAGGGCTTCCCTCACAGGCAATCCCGTCGGCGTAGTATCTATTGCACAGTTCATTTTTAATGGTGGTGTTTCTCCGGTTTCACCGACCCAGTCCGCACCCATCTTCCGCGCTAGCTCACTAGGTGCATCACCCTTTCTTCTTGTGAAAACGAAGATCATGCTGTTAGGATAGAGGTGTCTGATCACATGAAACAGTATGTGGGCGGAGGAGCCGAAGCCATAAAGCCCTATAACATCTCCATCCTCTATGCGAGTTAGCTTAAGCGCCCTGTACCCGATAGCCCCAGCGCATAGTAAAGGCGCTGCCTCAGCATCAGAGAACACTTCTGGAATCTTGTATGCGTAATCCTCATGGGCAACCATGTATTCCGCGTATCCGCCGTCAACATCGCATCCCGTGCCCATAAAGCGCGCGCATAAATTCTCTAAACCTATTCTGCAGAAGCGGCATTCTCCACATGAGGAGTAAATCCAAGCAACGCCCACACGCTCGCCAATTCTGAACCTTTCCGCTGCTTGCCCGATTTTCGCAACCCGCCCGACAACCTGATGTCCAGGTACAACTGGAATTTTCGGCTGAAGCCTTCCCTCAACCTCGTCAAGTTCTGTACGGCATACCCCGCAAACTGAAACCTCAATAAATATTTCTCTGGCCTTCGGCTCAGGCACAGGGATATCCTCATAGCTTAGTGGATCATCCTCTATGGGCGCTGTCCTCCTCAGAACTATGGCTTTCATAATTTGATCCCAAAGATCATCCTTTTATGCTCCTCTTAACAGGACCTAAACCCGGTTTTCAAGCATCTTCTCAGCAACATCGCAGACAAGGCGAGCAGTGCAACGTGAATCACCGCGATTATGGCCGTCTCATACAGCGCTCCCAGGTAACTGAATCTCATCAACCTTTCACATGGGAAAATATAGCCTATAAAGGTGGCTGCTGTTGAGGCAGCCATCAACCTTGAGGATTTTGGCTCTCTGCGGGCTAACAGTGCCATCGAATTCATGCTTAGGGATAATGTGAAGAAGGCTATGGCTGATGCGTATATTGTGGCTGTGTAACGCATTCTTTCAATAGGTGTTTCTTCCAAGTAAACCAGATGTATATAGTATAAGGTTATCATGAAGAGAGTTAATACGGCGCCCAAAAAGCCGATAAATAAAGCGTATTTGTATGTTCCTATGCTCATGCGCTTTCCCCTGTTCATTTTATAATGGTTCTGGAATCTAACTTGTGTCTTAGAAGGTGAATAATTTTGCCGATCACCATGGCAGCGGTTGCTGCGAGAATAGATTGTCCAGCGTTAACTGAAATGTTTGCTATAGCATCAACCTTAACATTGAAGATCACAGGCATTGCGAGGGCTTCATATAGTAAATAGCCCAAAACTATTATGAAGCAGCCGCATAGTAATGGAGCACCTGCCCATTCGCTGCATCCCATCTTCTTGAGTTCCGTAAATATTATAATAATGATTATGATCGTGCTTGCCGCAATCCAGCCCCAGCTAGGCAGGTAAAGGCTTTGTGCCCATAATCCCCCAAACTCTAAGACCCGTTCTCCCAAAAAGAAAGTATTGGTGTACCCAAAGTAGATTTCGCCTGAAAACTTAAGCACTCCCATTAATCCAAACAGTAAGGCCAGAATCAGGCTTGATGCAAAATTCACCGTCCTGCTCTTAAGAGTTTTCAATGCTTTGCTTATGGTGAAGCCCGCTATGGACTTAATAGTCAGAGAAGCTAATGCATAATGGGGATAACCTAATAGAAGACTCGCAGAGGACAATCCAATTCCGCCAACGAATGCAGATGCGTATGGACTAAGCAGGAGACAGGAGATGAAGAACGCCAATTCCCCAAAGGTGAAAAGTCCAATGGAAGTGAATGAGGTGACAAATAACGCTGACGCGAAACACGCAAACACGGTTGCGATTATGACGGCCAATATTTCCCTCATGTTAAACAAGTATGGATACCCACATAACAGATCCAGCCATAAAAATATATACATTAGGGTGGGACATGTAGGTCTTTTGCTCTAGAGATCCTCAAGTACGCTTGTGAAGAAGTCGTGGTGTTCCTCCTCGTCCCTTAGTATTCCTTCGAACATTGTGGCTGTTGTATGGTCCTTTTCCTTGCAGGCTTGTTCAATTATCTCCTTATAAAGTGTTATCGCCTTTTCCTCGTCCTTCACATTCTGTTCCATCATTTCCCTCAGAGCTTTGCCTACAATGATGTCTGTGGGTTTAGTAGTTGGGCTTCCACCTAGGTAAACAAGCCTTTCAGCAATGGCTTCTGCATGTTTCATCTCTGTTATGGCTATTTTCTTCAGTTCACTTTGCACCGCGAATCCCTTAACGCCGCTCCATTGTATGTGCTGCCACATGTACTGTATTGAGACCTGCAGTTCTCTTGCTATTGCATCGTTCATCATTTCTAAAAGCTTTTTAGAAACCATATATTTCACCTCCTTCAATTATTTCGCAACTAACTAAGAAAGGGGATTTAACGGGGGATCATTACCCTCCTGGGCTCCCGTGGAATGGAACGTTTTTCCAGAGGATTTCCCACCAGTCGTCATCGGTTATGGTTTCACCCTGAACGAGAATCTCTAGAATTTCCTTTAAGAGCCTGTGATGTCTTTTCTCATCCTCAAGAATCGCGGTTAGAAGCAGTTTAACTTTCTCGTTTTCTACATGTTCAAGCTCGGCGCTTATCCTCTCTATGAGCTCCGACTCTATCCTCATATGTTTCTTAACTAGGCTTTTCTGCCTATCAAGCTGCTCTTGAGTAAGCGCCTTTTGAGTTGTGGTTAGAAGCATTAAAGCAGAACTATACATTTCAGCATGTTTAAGCGAGTCCAGCGATATCCCCTGTAGAACACCTTTCACAGGCTGGTTCTCCATATCCTTCAATGCTTCATTAAGCGAGTCCACTATTTCCCTTTCAACCCTGACCTGTCCCTCAATAAACCTTATTAAGTCATTTTTTGGAGTCATAAATGCACTCCCAGCGATGCTATTGTTTGGATGCTATAATTTTTTCAGAGATTTTTCTTCCCAGTTCCCTGCATTTTTCCAGCCCTGTCTGGTCAGGCGTGTACCTTATCAGAAGAGGCGGTTCTATAACGTTCATTTCAAAGCGGTTTTTCATGATTTCAAGAACTAGCTTAGGAGCTTCGCCGCTCCATCCGTAAGAGCCGAAAGCCGCGCCAACCCTGCCTTTAAGGTTGATTTTTTTGACAGCAGCCTCCTCGAAAAGCTTCTTTATGTCGGATGTTGTGTCATGATGATACGTGGGTGTTCCCACAGCTAATGCGTCGTATTCATGCAGCATTTCAGCCGTTGCCCTGTATGTTAATTCCACCTCTAATCCTGAAATGGACCTTACACCCTCAGCTACAGCATTAGCCATTTTTTCAGTGTTTCCAGTCCTGCTGTAGTAAAGTATCAATACCTTCGGCATCTATCCCCTCTCCATTTTATTTAAGCGCCTCATCCAGCCTCTTGCTTACCTCGTCCCAGTTTACAATTTTCCAGAATGATTCCACGAAGTCAGCTCTTTTATTTTTGTAGTCTATGTAGTAGGCATGTTCAAAAAGGTCTAAAACCATGAGGATTGGAAAGGCTGGGTATACGTTGGTGTTATGCTTCTCTATCTGCATTATTAATGGGCGGCCGGTGCGCCTGCAAAGGGTCAACGCAGCCCATCCGGATCCTTCTACGCTGACGGCTGCCTGAGTGTACTCCTTTTTGAACCTTTCAAAGCTTCCAAACTCCTTCTCGCAGAGGTCAGCCAACTTTCCTCCAGGTTTGCCGCCGCCTCTCCCAGGCGGTGCAAGGTTCTCCCAGAAAAGCGAATGCAGCAAATGTCCACCAATATTCCATGAAAGCTCTTTCAAGGCGGCTTTCATGTCTAATTCCACGTTTCCCCATCGGGCATCATCCAGCTTCTTAAGTATGGCGTTCGCCCCGTTTACATAGGCCTGATGATGTATGGTGTGGTGTATCCGCAGTTGCTCCTCAGACATGTACGGCGCTAGCTCGTTATAGCCGTAGGGAAGCTTCGGCAGAGAATAAAATTTGGAAATTTCCATAAAATCACCTTCTTTTTATTTTGAACTTATCTTTTGAGGCTCCGCAAACTGGGCAAACCCAATTTTCAGGCAAAGCTTCGAATGGGGTTCCCGGCATCACGCCGTTGTCTGGATCCCCCGCTTCCGGATCGTAAATGTAACCGCATATTTCGCATTCCCACCTGTCCAATTTCTACACCTTCATTTCTCCAGTTTCATGTTGTAAGTTATTTTTACCCCTGCTTTTTCGAATAGTTTTCCAACAGGGCAGTTTTCCACCGTGAGCTTGAATACTCTGTTAACGGTTTCTTCTGAAGCGTCTGTCTTCACCATTATTTTAAAGCTGGCTTCGCTCACGGTTCCAGCTTCATCGGTTTTTAAAGCCTCAAGCTTAACCTCCAAATCCTTTAATGTAACACGTGTTTTCTTAGCCATTAAGGCAAAGATTGTGGCGAAACATCCGGCATAGCTCATAACTGCAAGTTCAAGGGCGGTTGGGCCCATGTTAGTTCCAAGCTCAGGCGGCAGATCTATGCATACGCTGTGAGTTCTGCCATTGTCAACCGCTATCCTGAAGTCTTTAATCAGTTTGGCTGTAGACAGAAGTTTCTGTGGCATTACCACTTTCACCTCCCAATAAGTAATGTGGCGTCATTTCTTTTTAGAATTTTTGGAACCTTTCCTTGGCTGCTCCGCATACTGGGCATCTGTCCGGCACCTCGCCTTCTACGGTGTATCCGCATAATTTGCATATGAAGATTGGACCCATTTTGATGTCTTTTCCGCTTTCCACAGCCTGCTTAGCTTTCTGGTACATTCCAGCGTGAATTTTCTCAGCCTGCAGAGCCCACTCCATAACCCTTTGCGCTCCCTTCTCCCCTTGCAGTTTAGCTACAGTGCTGTAGGCCGGGTAAATTTCTTCCACCTCGTGAGTTTCACCGTCTATGGCTGCCTGCAAGTTTTCGGCTGATTCTCGAATCAGGCCTAAAGTGCCATAGTGGTTTTTAGCGTGAACTTGCTCAGCGTAGGCTATTGCCCTAAAAAGTCTGGCAACGTTTGGAAAACCTTCCTCCTCAGCTTTCTCCGCAAAAATCAGATATCGCATGTGCGCTTGGCTTTCGCCGGCAAACGCTTTCTCCAAATTCTCCTCAGTCATCTTTCTCATACTGTTTTTCCTCCAAATTTTTCCGATAACTTTATTAATTTATCCTAACTTAAAAAAGTTATGTACGAATTTCGGATGAAAATATCCGGGCAGATATGAAAATCGGACGAGAAAGATAAAACATGGTTGACAAAACAGACCTAGCTGTACTTAGGCTCCTGCAGGAAGACGCCAGCATGCCCTTCACAGAAATTGCCAGACGGCTTGGGATAAGCGAGTCCACAGTACGTAAAAGAGTGGAAAAAATGATATGTGAGGGCATCATAAAAAAGTTCACGGTGGTGGTTGACCCCTCAAAAATAGGCTTGAAAACAATCGCCATAGTGGGTGTGGATGTAGATCCCTCGAGGCTACTTGATGTTTCCCAGAAGTTATGTGAGATTCCTGAAGTGAGATATGTGGCTACTTCAACAGGCGACCACATGATAATGACTGAGATATGGACAAGAGACGGAAGAGAACTCACGAGGATACTATCAGAAAAGATTGGCACAATAGAGGGCATCAAAAAGATCTGCCCAGCGATAGTTTTGGAGAAGCTTAAAGAGTAGGTGTAAACATTGAGCGCCCATCATCACCATGCACATCATGTAGAGGAGTTCAAGCGCAGATTCTGGATTTCACTTGCGCTAACAGCCCCCATAATGCTTCTTTCCGAAATGATTCAAACGTGGTTCGGGCTCCAGTGGATTCAGATACCCTGCCAGAAGCAGCTTCTATCCCTCCTATCCATCATAGTATACATCTACGGCGGACAACCATTCCTGAAGGGTCTATGGCAAGAAGTAAAGGCTAAACAGCCGGGAATGATGACGCTTGTTGGAACCGCAATATCTGTAGCTTTATTCTATTCCCTTGGAGCCGCTCTCTTTTTCGGCGGAATGGACTTCTTCTGGGAACTGGCCACACTGATCGACATAATGCTTCTTGGACATTGGATTGAAGCCAAAAGCGTGCTCGGCGCATCCATAGCCATGGAAGAGCTTGCCCGAATAATGCCCACAACCGCCCACCTAATAAGAGGCGATGAAACCGTGGACGTTCCAGTTTCCCAGCTGAAAAAGGGTGATATTGTCATTGTGCGCTCTGGAGAGAAAATACCCTCTGACGGAGTCGTTGTTGAAGGAGATTCCCATGTTAATGAAGCCCTTATCACAGGAGAATCAAAACCTGTAGGTAAAAGAGTTGGAGACCGAGTTGTTGGCGGCGCGGTAAACATGGAAGGTTCTCTTAAGGTTCGTATAGAGAAAACTGGAGATGAAACTTATCTTTCACAGGTCATAAGGCTTGTGGAGCAAACTCAGAAGAGCAGAACTCGAACACAGGACTTGGCAAATAGGGCTGCTGGACTTCTATTCTATATAGCCCTAGGCGCCGCCATAATATCCTTTATTGCCTGGGCCCTCTCATCAAGCCCTTATTTTGCGCTTGAAAGAGCTGTAACGGTGCTTGTTATCGCATGTCCCCATGCTCTCGGCCTAGCCATACCCCTCGTTGTGGCGCTGTCCACATCTATAGCCGCCAAAAATGGGATTCTCATAAGAGACAGACGCGCATTCGAAATGCTTAGGGCAGTCAATATCATTGTATTCGACAAGACAGGAACCCTGACCAATGGAGAATTCGGCGTAAGCGATGTTGTCTCCTTTATTAAAGAGGATGAACTTCTAAGGCTGACGGCAAGTGTTGAATTAAACTCGGAACATGCAATAGCGAAGGCCATAGTTGAGTACACAAAAGCAAAGGGCATAAAAATCCCTCAAACTGAAACTTTCAAAGCGTTGCCCGGAAGAGGCGCCTATGGAAAAATCGGCGGGAAAGAAGTTTATGTTGGAAGCATAAACCTCCTTGAAGAGCTGAAAATACAGGTTAATGATCCCAGAATAACAGCGTTGCAGAGGCAGGGTAAAACAGTAGTGTTCGTCGTTGTCAACGGAGAAATTGCAGGCGCCTTTGCCTTAGCTGACACGGTTAGAGCTGAGTCCTATGAGGCTGTTAGGAAATTAAAAGAACACGGTTTAAAGGTTTACATGCTTACCGGAGACTCTGAGGAAGTGGCCAGATGGGTTGCCCAGGAACTTGGGATAGATAGCTACTTCGCCCGCGTCCTCCCAGACCAGAAAGCTGAGAAAATAAAGCGCCTTATGGAGGAGGGCAACAGGGTTGCAATGGTGGGCGACGGCGTGAATGACGCCCCTGCACTAGTCACCGCGGACGTCGGCATAGCCATCGGCGCAGGCACGGATGTAGCCATAGAAAGCGCGGACATAATCCTGGTCAGGAATGACCCGAGGGATGTAGCGAAAGCCACAGAAATATCCGTGAAAACCTACTCAAAAATGGTGCAGAACCTATGGTGGGCAGCAGGCTACAACATAGTGACGATACCCATAGCTGCAGGCATCTTATCGCCTTTAGGATTTATGCTTCCACCAGCCGTGGGCGCCATAATAATGTCCCTCAGCACGGTGATCGTAGCCTTAAACAGTCAAACTCTGCGGAAATATGAATCTGGGGAGGTGAAGGTTTTGGCGAAGAAAATCCTTGCCACAGATCCAGTATGCAAGATGAAGATTGATCCTGAAACGGCCTACAGTAAGATCGAATATGAAGGCCGTACGGTGTATTTCTGCTCCCAAATATGCGAGGAAGAATTCAAGAAGAACCCAAGAAAATATTTGAAGTAGTTAAAGGCGCTTCATCCTAGAGCTCCAAATGTTCTTCAACCTGATTTTTTCAGGCTAGCTGGCGGGAAGCGTCGCTGATGTGGCCAGCCGGCTTCCTTAACCTCGTAGGCATGATTACTCCTAAGATATTGCTGTGGAAGCCTCTATAAGGATTCATGTGGAATTTCTGATGAAGATTTATGGTAAAGTATAGAGCGCTGGCCATTGTCACAGGCTACTGGCTTCCAGGAACTGACTATCTGAGCGAGATAGTTGCGGCTGTCGAGGGCAGAGTATCCGATGGGGATATTCTCGTAATATCCGAGAAAGCCCTCTCCATAGCCATGGGGAGAATAATCGACGAAGACAAAGTTAAGCCAAGCTTGAATTCACGGCTTATCGCTGAAGTATGGATGCCCATCGTTTGGGGATACATACTCGGGCCCATTTGTCGCCTAAACAGCCGCCTCATCAAGGACTTACGTGAGTATCCTCGTCAGCTCGGAGGCCGCCATAAGCAGGTTGCGCTTCAATATGGCGGGTTGTTGCAGGCGCTAATGTTCGGCTCCGAGGGCGGCATAGATGGGAGCAACCTCCCCTATTCATATGTCAGCTTGCCATTGGAAGATGCTGATGCTTTAGCTGAGAGAATACACAGGGAAATCCTGCTAAAATTGGGTAAGCAAGTTAACGTGATGATCGTTGACACGGACACAACCTTCTCATTTAGAAACTTCTACTTCACCTATCGCCCTAGGCCTATGAGGGGCATACATTCCATAGGAGGTTTCTTAGCATACGTGGTCGGCAGGATGTTTAGGCTTAAGAGGTGGGCAACACCGCTTGCCGTGGCCGGATGCAGAATGTCCATAGAAGAGGCTTTGAGGGTGGCATATTTTGCCAACCGCGTAAGAGGATATGGATCTGGAAGAACAGTGTGGGATATGGCTGAAGCCTTCAACGTGGATTTAACAGGCATAAGCTGGGATATGCTTAAGAAAGTGCCCCATAAACCCATAGTAATCATAAGAGCCAAAACCAATAGTGGAGGAAAATGATTCATGTGGAGATACAACATGGCCTAAGATCGCCGGAAAATTTTAAGAAAACAGAAAGCGGCGTATTTTTAAACAAGCATCATAATTCAACATTTTCTTCAAGCTATCTTCCTAGGATCTAATGTTAAGAATAGTTTATCTCGGTGCTTTTGATGGATGTAATTTAATTTCGTTAACCGTGAGCTTGTTCCTTTAACCAGCCGGCAACTTTTCTGAACATTGGGTTTGAGGATACGTCTATTATGGGAACGATTATTTTCTCTTTAGTCTCTATTAGGGGCTGATATTTTGGCATTAATGCATATCCCAAGAAGGTCCAGTAAACTCTCTTCTTATCTACAAGATCCCTGGCTGCTGTTTCGGTTGTGGCTGGAAGTGGAAAATATATGAAAACAACACCGTCCGCCCAATAAAGCCCAGCAGTTTTGCCTCCCGCGATTATTGATGTGAACCTTGCGATTTCCTCCGGCGATGAGAAAAAGTTGCGCTCCATGATTATGATTTCTTTGAAAGGCTCAAATTTGATATCAACATCATTTTCGCTCATCGTTAACGCCTTCAGGTATTAGTTTGTCGTTTTCCCTTATTAATCATTGTTGCTGAATCGGAAAAGTTAAAGAGTAGTCCATCATAACCATTCACCAACACCAGAGCTGGGATGTAGCGTTGGCTGAAATCCGCGTTGCAATAGTGGGTGTGGGCAACTGCGCCTCAGCCTTGGTTCAGGGCGTAGAATACTACAAAAATGCGGATGAGGATGAGGTTGTCCCTGGACTTATGCATGTCAACTTTGGCGGCTATCATGTTCGGGACATAAAGTTCGTAGCAGCCTTCGAAGTGGATAAGCGCAAAATTGGAAAGGACTTAGCTGAGGCAATATTCGCTAAGCCTAACTGCTGCGCAAAGTTTGCAGATGTGCCTAAACTCGGCGTTGAGGTGAAACCCGGCCCCATTCTTGATGGTGTTGCAAGTCACATGAAAGAACCCTTCAACATTTATGATGAAAGCAAAATTAAGCCAGCGGATGTTGCTGAAGTTCTAAAGGAGTCAGGAGCCGAGGTTCTGGTGAATTATTTGCCAGTGGGTAGCTATAACGCCACGCGGTTTTATGCTCAAGCAGCCATGGATGCGGGATGCGCCTTTGTGAACTGCATACCCGAGTTCATCGCCTCTGATCCTGTTTGGAGCAGGAAATTCGAGGAGAGAGGGCTTCCCGTGGCTGGTGATGACATTAAAAGTCAGCTTGGCGCAACAATCCTCCACAGAACCCTCGTCAAACTCTGTATAGACAGAGGTGTGATAGTGGATGAAACCTACCAGCTAAACTTGGGCGGAAACACGGACTTTCTAAACATGACTGTGGAGGAAAGGTTGAAAACAAAGCGCATAAGTAAGACGGAGGCTGTGACCAGCCTTGTCCCCTATGAGATTCCCACCAGGATAGGGCCGTCAGATTATGTGCCATTCCTCGGAGATAAGAAAATATGCTACATAACGCTAAGGGGTAGAAAATTCGGCAATCTGCCATTAACCATAACGGCGAAGCTGGAGGTTGAGGATTCGCCGAACAGCGCCGGCGTAGTCATTGACGTAATAAGAGCTGTAAAGCTGGCGTTAGATCGCAGAGTAGCTGGTCCGCTGATAAGCATATGTGCCTACTCATTCAAGCATCCGCCTGTACAGGCTCCTGATCCGATAGCTAAAGAATGGGTTGAAGAATTCATTCAAGGCAGAAGAGAACGCTAGCTAATAGAGTAACTTGTTCACAAGTCTTTTTGGTTTTCTCTGGAAAGTAGCTCCTTTCTTTTAATTTTCCCTGTGAGAGTTTTATGCAGACTTTCCACGAACTCCACTTCCCTAGGCGGCTTGTAAGGCGCTAAGCAGCTCTTCGCGAGGCTTATCAGCTCATTGCACAGTGTAACGCTTGGTTCAACACCTGGCTTAAGAACAACGAAGGCTTTCACTATCTGTCAACGCTCAGTATCCGGCTTGCCTATAACAGCGGTTTCTAAAACCGCTGGGTGTCTGGACAGCATGCCCTCAACTTCTTTCGGCGAAACCCTGTACCCGCTGGTTTTTATTATGTTGTCGCCTCTTTCAGCAAGCCAGAAAAACCCATCCTCATCTCTGTACGCCAAATCACCAGTATAATTGAACCCATCTTTAACGTACCTCGCCTGTTCATCATTCCTCCTCCAATATCTTACGCCAACAGGGCCTTTGTCAGCTAAGCACCCAACCTCGTTCGCCGGCAATTCAACACCCCTATCATTCAATATCCTGACATCATAGGAAGGAACAGGATCCCTAATGAACCTGGCTTTACATTTCCAAATCTGGCGGAAATGAAAATTTGCAGAAGCTCCGTTGTGACTATGCCGTTCGGAACTTCGAAAATCTGCTTAACCTCGTTGTAGAGTGATGTTGAAAGATGCTCCCCTGCACTAATGCAGGCTCTGAGGGAACTGAATTCATGCTTCTCTATTTCACGCGTGAGCGTGGCTCTATATTCTGGGCTGTTAAGCGCTGCTTTTGCTTTCCGAATTCAGAAGGGAGAAAATATTGTGGACGGCTAATATCCACCTCAAATATGCGTTCAACGAAGCTCTAAGCGCAACGGTGTCTCTAGCCTCAACCGTCAAAAAAAGCATGTTATCCTCAATTTTTATTTCGGCTTTAGAGCGCAGTGTAGGCGGCTTTTCCATTTCAGGGGTTAACGCCGCACTTATCACTTTCAGCTCTTCTTTTGACGAGAACTTTAGTTGTATCGTCGCCTTAGCCTTCATGCTAAATTTCCCATATCAGGTGAGATATTATCATCCTTGGACCTGTTTCTTTCCTTTCCGCCGCAAAGATAAATGTAACAATTATGCGGCCTGTCTGATCAAGCTTCATCTTCATTATGGCATCGTATAAGCCGCTTTCGGCCTCTTCCTGTGAAACCACTGGGAGGCTAAAAAAATTTTTTAACGCGCTTTTAAATTTCTCAATTTCCCCTGTAGGATTATTCGGCTGCTCAATCGCGAGGTTTTTAATCCTTCTGCCCCTTATCAGTGCTCCCGGGATTTCACGCCTCAACTTTACTCCACGTAGATATATCAGAGGCGGAACTGGCTGAAGTTTCCCGAAATCTAAATTGAATAGTTCTATTTTTCCCGGGCCGCCTTTCCACCTGTTTATTACCGCGACTTTTTCAGCCTTAACTTCTAGGGCTTTCTCTGCAATTTCATTCTTGCTCATTTTCCCGCGGTTTATGCGTAAAACGCCTGGAATAACATGGGAAAGATCCCTGCATAGGGTTCTCATGGACTTTGTAGGTCTTCGCGAAGTGGTTAACAGTATCAATTTCCAAGCCTTATTCTTCTGCCGCGCCAGCCTCTACAGTTGCGCCCTTGGCTGCTCGCCTCGCCACGGTTCCAATTTTAGTTGTCGGCGTGTATGCTCCGCCTGTGAAGGTGAATCCGCATTTCCCGCATTTCCAAACTCCAACACTTACCCTTCTCACCCTTACCAGCCCGCACTGTGGACATTTATGCTTCTTTTTCATTTCAGTCACTATTTTGATATAACGCTTCCTTACGGTTGCACCGTAGCGGGCACCTAGGCCTCTTGTCGGACCAACTTTCTTAGTTCTCTTACCCATTATGTCACCCACCCTAACTTTTTCCTAATCTCTTTAGCTTTTTCCACAGCTATCTGAGCAGCTTCCATAATTTGTTTTGTGGTGAAGAATCCGCTGCCGCCCTTCTGAACGGCGCATATTCTCCCTTGATCATCAGTTGTTATTGTTAATCGTGCATCCATAACCTGCTCTTCCTCCAGCCACGGATCCACTACGAGTTTATCGTTTATCTTCGCGAAGGTGATCGCTATGGGATGTGCCTGTAGCTGAAGCGGAGTATATCCAGGCTTGATTTTAATCTCGCCATCCTGCACCTCGTAGTTGAAGATTTTCGTGTTCTTCAACGCTGCTAGAGCCGCTAGGGCTGAAGCATCTATCAGGTTTCCATCGTGGTTAAGCACGTAGATGTCGACAAATAGTACAAAAACTTTTTTCCCAGGTTCTATGCATAACTTTGGAAGGTCAACAGCCTTTGACTCCCTTATACCCCTGTCAACAACCCTTGCAAGTTCTATTGAGTTTTCGTCAGGCGGTCCCGGCTCGAACGTTGGAGAGGCAAGCGGTACAAGCTCAGCGTTAACCGTGAGCACTCCATCGTTCGGCGTGTCCAGGAATGGCTGTCCAACTTCGATTTTAACTCCCACCATGACCTCTGTCTTTCCAAGGAGCACTTTAGCTGAGCCTTCCGCCTTCTCGATGATGCCCTGTTCAATCTTTATATCCCGATATTCGTATAGGTCTCTTCCGTCTAACCGTTTCCCCTTTGATATCAGCTGTGCAATCTGTTTCTGTTTAACTCGAACAACTATCGACATCATTCTTCACTCTCCTTAATGCTGACGTATTTCGCTCTTAAGGCTTCCTTCTGCATGGCGTAAATCCTCTTGCATCCATCAATAGCCAAGTTGACGGCTTTTTCAAACTCCTCAAGTGTAAGTATGCCGTCCATCTGGAGCAGCGTTACAACTCCAAGGTTTGGCATGTAAGCCACCGGCAAATCAGCTGATCCCACCTTATCTTCAGTGTCCATCAGATCAAGAACAATGGTGTCGTCAACTTTGCCGGCTGAGCATGCAGCTACCAGATCCCGCATAGGGATGCCTGCGTCGGCTAATGCTAAAGAGGCAACGGTTATGCTTGCGCATCTTGTACCTCCGTCAGCCTGCAAAACCTCGATGAAGACGTCTATGGCGGTTCGCGGGTAATATTCCATGAATATTGCGGGTTCAAGGGCTTCCCTAACCACCTTTGAAAGTTCTATTTCCCTGCGGGAAGGTGCAGGCGACTTCCTCTCCTGAACAGAGAATGGCGCCATGTGGTAGCGGCATCTCAGAACCATCCTGTCCGGCAGGGCTAAATGTTTAGGATGCAGCTCTTTAGGCCCGTAAACCGCTGCTAGAATCTTGTTTTTGCCCTGTTCAATGTAGGCTGAACCGTCGGCGTTTGAAAGTACGCCCACCTCAACCTTTATAGGCCTTAATTCATCAGGTCTTCTTCCATCAATTCTTAAACCGTTCTTATCGATTAAGGTTTCAGTTTTTTGGCTCATTAGAAACACCTCCTCTCTTAGCCTTCTCCCTCTTTATCATCTGGGTTATGCGGTCGGTTAACCCTGAAATGTGAGATTCCTGCTCAATCTTGTTAATGGCCATCATCGCCAACTCCTCATCCTCCAAGGTTTTTCCAGTAATTAATATAACTCCGTTCTGTCCAAGCACGATTTGGCATCCTGTTTCCTGCTTTATTATGGATATCATTGAGCCCTTCTTACCTATAACCCTCGGTATCTTCGTCGGAGTTATCCTCATTATCTGCCCACGGGTTATCTTCCCCATGCCGGGCTCGCTTACGCCTAATTGCGGGTTTTGGGTTCTGTCATATGATATGATCTTGGCGACAATTAAGTCGCCGACATCCAGCACTTCTGTAAGGTCGTTTCTCTGCGGCTTAAAGGGCCTGTTTAAGACTTCGCTTGCCCTTAAAACTGCTTGATATGGCGCGTTTATATCTACAACCCACCCGCCGAAACCAACCTCAACAACGGTTCCTATCACAGTGTCTCCGACTTTCGGTATGTAGAATGCTCTAAGGGCAACCACGCTGATCTTCTTATCCTCATATTCGACTAGCCCTATTCTTGCAGCGTAAATTCTGTTATTCTCTTTATACGTGTTCTCCCCTGCTATATAATCGCCTTCAGCAATCAAGTCTCCAGGCGTTACAAGCTGTCTTTTCTCAAAAAATATTGGCATAAACCTCACCAAACCTATGATCAGAAGTTGTCATGAGATTACTTTAGCCTCTGCGTTTCCCCTTGTGACATTACCTATCTTCTCCAGGAACGGTCCATACAGTCCCGCTGGCATTTCAAGAACACCCTGCCAGGAGCCATCAGAGCGCCATTCCTCATGCTTTATCGCGCCGAAAGCCTTAAGCGTGCTATAAGCCTTTGCAGCGTACTCCGCTGGAATATGTACGCTGACGGATACCTGCTCTATCTTTAGAGGTAGAATTTGCCTCAGCAATTTTATGACCTCTCTCGCCTGCTCCTCGGTTGGCTTGAATGGGTCTATCGGATAATGGATCTGCTGCATGGCCTGCTCAATTCGCATGGGCGGATGTGGCAGGTTGGTTTTTGGGTCAACACAGTTCTTGGATATGAACGCCACTATCTGCCTCCGCTTCTCCTCAATCATTTTTCGACGCTGCTCGGTTGTAAGCTGTAGTGTTCCCTTCTTCAGGATTATATCTGCAATTTTAAGCGGATCTGTGGTTCCGAAGTTTTTGCGTAGGGCTTCCTCTGAAACTTTTGCTCCCTTGTTTGCGTCGGAGAATATCGTTTCCGTCACCAGAACCTCGGACAGCGAAGTCAGTTTACCTAAGCGGTAATCTAAAGCTTTTTCAGGCTTAACCAGTATTTCAAAATGTTCCCCGTCTTTTGAGATACGGGCCACTGTATGTTTTTCTCCCATTTCATATTCACTCAAGAATTCTAGCTTTTCAAACCTTTAACGTATTCCTCTGTTCTTTCTTCACCTAGTATCTCCATCTTCTTTGTGTTTGCTGGGATCACGGCAATCTTTATTCTCGGCTGTAGCTGTCTAGCCTCCAGAGCCTTTAGGAGGCACTTCACTGCAAGCCTTATAGATTCGTCTAGGGTTAAGTTTTCGCGGTATTCCTCTCGCAGTATCGCCATTGCAGTTTCTCTTCCAGCGCCGACAGCTGTTGCCTTATGCCCCTTATATGTGCCGCTGGGATGCGTCATGAAGAGGCGGCTCCCAGTTTTATCAACTCCTCCAAATATGAGCGAAACACCGAATGGGCGCACTCCTCCATGCTGCGTATATAGCTGTTTTATATCGCAGATCCGCTTTGTTACAACTTCAACATCTATGGGCTCATCATATGTGAGTCTGTTACTCTGAGCGTAGACACGCGCCTGATCAATTAGGATGCGCGCATCCGAGCTTAACCCAACTATGGCTGCACCCACATGCTCATCGATCTTAAAAATCTTCCAAGAATAGTCCGCCTCTTCAAGGGGCTCAGTTGTTTCCTCAGCACCTAAAACAACGCCCTCATGACATTTTATCCCTAAAATGGTGGCTCCACGATTAACTAACTCCATTGCATACTCCACTTGAAAGAGCCTGCCATCTGGTGAGAAAACAGTTATAGCACGGTCATATGCCCCTGGAGCAGCAAATACTGACATCAAATATCAACCTCACACTTCAGGTTCCTTGCAAAACACACATATAACAACTTAACTAAAAACCTTTTCCTAAGTATCCCCCAACTTTTAATCACCTGTGTTCCCGTACATATTTTCGCTTTCTAAGGAACACCGCATCTTAGTATTCCAGATGTACACTTCCGTCTACCGGGATTTCGCGATGCACAAGTGCGGGCAAGCGGACAAAACTTTGCGGTTACACCCAAATTTCAGATCTTCGTTACTTTATACGGCTTGTTATTCACAGGTAGGCGGAATTAAAGGCTGCCTGCAAATTCACACCTGTCACTCTTCAGGTGTTTGTTTCATGTGGAAAGCTTTATATTAATGTTATGTAAAAAAATACATTACGATTTAAAAATTTACAAAAAGGAGGAAACTGTGTGAAAATATCGGCGCGGGATGTCGCGTTAACAGCCACATTTGCAGCTCTTTCATGGATTGCATGCAAATTTATACCCGGCATTCCCATAATTGGCGCTGAGGGTTCAAAGATAAGCTGGGATGTTTCGTTGGCACCCATATACGGCATAATTATTGGGCCTTATCTTGGGTTTTTGGCGGCTTTGATTGGCGGTTTGGTGGCTGCTGGAAGCCTCTTCACGGTTTTAACATCGTTCTGCACTGGGATTTCGGCGTTTGTGGCGGGGATGCTTACCGATAAAACGAGAAAGTCTTACGGGTGGACTTTATCAGCCGCGATCATAGCTTTACTTCTGGCCGGATGGTACTCTACTGAGATTGGACGAACAGCGCCTTTCTATCCGGTTCTCCACATTGCCGGGTTGTTAATAGTGCTTTTTGCAAGGGGTTGGATTTCGGAGAAAATAGCGGAGGGTAAGACTGAAGGGAAAAGCGCTAGTTTGAGAGAGTTGAACGTGAGGCCGTTTGCTTTCGGCATAACCCTATTGCTCGCGGGATCCGTCGTATACGTGAGGTATGAAGCTCTCCTGAAATTTTTAGGTTCCGCGGAAATGGTTGGCGGAGCCTTGGCGTTTATAGCTTATGCACTGTTGTTTGTTGGAATCCTCTCAATAGTTTACGGCTTCTTCAACTGGATTAAGCCTGGCTTTGTAACGGCCATAGCCTTGGCGTGCTACTGCAGCATAATTGCCGACCACATGCTTGGGAACCTAATATTCCTAGGCATGATCGACGTGGTGGCGCCGGCGCTGAAAGACGCTCCAAGCGAGGTCGTAGCAGGCATTTTCATGGCAGTTCTCCCAGTATCCATTTCGGAAAGAGTCCTGTTCACGGCCATATCCACGGTTATCGCGGTCGCGCTCCTGCCAATCCTGCGCAAGGCGGGAATCATACACCAAAAACAATAGGAAGCGAAAGCCTTCAATAAGAGGCGATTTTCACTCCAACATATTTCTCAATAATTCCTGGAAGCTGAATTCATCCATTCGCGCACAACCATTACCCATAACAACCCACATCGCTATCAAAAGTTGAGAATTAAAAATAAAGATTTGCACATTAACATCACTTCAAGCCTTCCGACGCTAAGCCATCCCGACTCTTTCAATTCCCTTTATTGGGATTTTTAAACTGCATCCTGATTTGGCAGTAAAGCCATAAGCCCCGCCGGTGATTACTTTCAATTCCCTTTATTGGGATTTTTAAACTGCATCCGAGGGCATTTTTCCGTATTTTTTTCTGTTTGGCAAGTTTTTGAACATCATTTTTAACAGGTGTTCCCGATTATTATTTGGATGTAATTAAGTTTATAAAGATAATCGATATGGAACTTTTAAACGGTAGGTAAAGTTGTATTTTCTCTCCGATATCGAGCAGAAATACTTGCTCTATCAGCTTTTACCTACAGCTCACTTAAAAACCTAAAACTCACACGGCAAGGATAAGCAAGATCTAAAAACAAAGCCATTTTTCAATCCACGAAACACTCCGGAAACGCAGAGGCGTGACGCTGTAGGGCTTAGAAACATCCAACTCATGCAAAACATTAGCCGCATTCGGATCCACCTGCCTTACAACATGCAGCAGCAAACCCTCGGCCACTTGTCCTGTGAAAAACGGCAAAACAACACTCTTATCGCCGTATAACTCCAAACAAACGTCAACTGGCAATAAGGTCACTCCCATGATGGGATCTGCACACTAGAGATTTTCCATAAACACTAATTAAAACTTTTAAGAATACTGTTTCTCTGAATTGCCAGTAAACGAAGAGACATTTCGCTTTTAAATGGGAAAGAAGGAGTTCTGCAGAAAATGCTGGATTTCCCATTTCTTTAACCGTCCATTTTCGCCTCTAAAAGACGCTAGGCTGCGATGATTCATCAGCGTTTATGCCGAAAATATCCGTTACGTCTCTCGGGTTTTTGAGAGATAAATTGTTTTATAAGATGTGTGCTCTTAAGATTTAGGCGAAGGGTTATGGGCTACCTAGCGGTTTGGAAGATTCTTGAGGAAATGGTTGTTGACTTTAGAAGGAGGGGGATAAGCGTCCCTTCACATGTGATCAATGAGCTTAGGCAGACTAAAGCCTTGATAAGCATTCTTATGGCTGACCCTGCAAAGCTTGATACTGGCCGAAAAATTGAGGAGCAGCTTCAGAGCATTGAGGCTTTCCTCATGATGGAAGCTCAGGAAAAACTTGGAAGCAGCTATGTGGATGAGTGGCTGCGGCGTCTGGAGGAGGCGTATCGTCAGCCATTTGATGAGGTGGCTGAGGCGTCCAGGTTCGCTGTGGGGGTTCCCAGGGATCAGCGTTGGATCCGCATTAAGACATCTGCGGATTTACCGGCTGAAACTGTTAAAGCCATGGCGGAAAAGGCTGGTTTATCCGTTGAGGAGCAGGCTGGCGGCTATCTGCTAATTCACGGCGAAGACGGGCTTGTTAAGGATTTTGTAAAAAAGATTGCTTCAAAACATGAGGCTGAAAGCACATAATAGCCTTAAAAAGATGCAAAATTGTTAAAACTGTCCTCTAATATTATTGATAGTATGCGTAGCCGAACTTGTGGGAGCATTCTCACACCTGTGAGGGCTTAGCTTAATGCCCTATATAAAAAAGATAGAGCTCAAGGGTTTCAAATCTTTTGGACCGCAAACTGTCAAAATAGAATTAGATAGAGGTTTTATGGTTGTAACAGGCCCTAATGGAAGCGGAAAGTCAAACATTGTGGACGCTTTGCTTTTCGCCCTAGGCGAGTTAAGCACTAAAAGGCTCCGCGCGGAGACAGCTTCAAAACTGATATTTCAGGGCTCAGAAGAAGCTGGGCTTGAAAAGGCGAGAATGGCTAAAGTTACGGTGCAATTCGACAATAGCGATGGACGTATTCCAGTGGACACTGCAACAGTGACGGTTTCTCGCGAGGTTTACCGGGATGGACAGAGCGTGTACAGGCTTAACGGCCGCAGAATTTCAAGGGTTCATTTAATGGAAATATTGTCGATGGCTGGGATAAGCTCCACAAGCCAGAACATAATTTTGCAGGGAACCATAACCCGCCTAACCGACATTTCAACACCTGAAAGGCGGAAAATAATAGAGGACCTTGTGGGCATAGCCCAATACGATGCTGAGAAGGCTGAGGCTGAAGAAAAACTTCGAGAAGCGGACATGGCGATACGCACCGCCATGGGAAGGATAGAGGAGGTTCAGAGGCGTGTTGAGGATCTTGAGAGGGAACGCAACGAGCTTCTACGGTATAATTTCCTGAAAAACGAGATAAAGAAACTTGAAGCTGTCAAAATTTCCCACGATATTTCAAGAATGCAGGAAAAGATGGCGCAGGATTATTCCCAAATGGAGCAGCTTCAAAAAAGACATGAGCAGGTAAGGACTCTGCGCGAACAATACAGGCTGAAACGCAGAGAAATCGAGGAGGAATGGCGTAAACTAAGCTCGGAAATCGTTGAGGGCGGAGGATCACAAGTTTACAGGATTCAGGTGCAAATCGGCGATTTGAAATCCAGAATCGCCGAGCTCACGACGAAAATAACCTCGAACAGGGCGAGCCTTGATGGTTTAAATAAGGTTCGAGAAAACATTCTTCAGCAGCATCAAGCCCTCAGGGATGAGATTCGAGACAACCGCCTGAAAATAAGGCAGCTGAAAAAGGAGCATGAAAGCGTTCAAAAAGATATCGACGCAAAGCAGGCGGAACATGACGCTCTCGCCCAGGAAATAGCCCAGCTTTGGAGCAACATCAGTGAAAACAGCAAAAAACTTAGAGAGAAGGAACTGCAGCTGGATAAACTCTATAGGCGGCTGGCTTACCTAAAATCTGAGCATGCTAAAAGCCAAACAGCCATAAAAGTTAGGGAAAAGCGTTTTCAGGATCTAGGCAAGCGTAGAGAGCACTTCACATCAACATTAGAGGAGCTCAGTAAATCCTCAGCTGAGCTTGAGAAGTTTCAGAAGGAACAGCGGGCTCAGCTTAGGGAGCTTGAACGCCTGCTGGAGCGGCGAATAGCGCAGAAGGAAGCTGTTGAGCAGGAAATGGCTGAAGCTGGAAAAATAGCGGGCTCAGCCCGAGAGGCGGTGATTGAATTTGCCACCCAAAGGGAGCTTGCGGAAACCATAGCCGCTGAGGAAAAAGCCCTAAGAAGCATAGAGGAACTTGGGGAGCTCGGCGTCATCCAAGGCGTGTACGGTAGACTGCGTAATCTAATCAGGATTGATAAGGAATACAGTAAGGCAATAGAGGTTGCAGCCGGCGGATGGTTAGACGCCATCGTCGTGAAGGATTTCGACACTGCCTTCACTTGCGCTGAGACCCTGCGAAAAATGAAGCTCGGCAGGATAAAAATCATCCCGCTGAAGGAGATAACAAACATAAAGCCCATAAAAATCCCTGAGGGAAAGAACATCACCGGCACCGCCTCCTCCTTCATAAAATGCAGCAGCAGGTTCGAGCAGGCTGTCCAATTTGTATTCGGCGACACATTAATAGTTCCAGACGGCAAGACTGCCTTCGAGCTGTCCAATGAGGGTTACCGCGTCGTCACCGTTGACGGAGACCTCTATGAACCTGGCGGTGCATTAGAAGGCGGGTTCTACCGTGCACCTATAGATTTTTCAGCGATAATCCCAAGCGAAACCGCTATAAAAAGCTTGGAGGAGGCTGTTAGCGCCCTGCAGAAGCACCTTGCAAGAAGAGAGGATTATGTGGCTTCGCTTGAGGAGGAAATTGACCGAATAAGGGTTGAAATCGCCCGCCTATCTGAAGTCATGTCAACCATCGACCGCGAAATAGCCCGAGTGAAAAGAAGCATCATGAGGACGAAAGCAAACCTCAGACGAGTTGAATCCGGCATGAAAAGGCTTAAGAGCGAAATGGACGCTGAAAAGGCGAAGCTGTGGAGCTATAGGGCTGAGAGAAGCTCTATACAGAAGGAAATACGCCAGCTCCAGCTGGAGCTGGCTGCTCTAAGACGCATGGTTGATCCAGCAGCCATACAGGAAATGGAGGTTAAACGGGAAAAGCTGGCGGAGGAGCTTATCACTTTAAGGCAGAAGCTCGGCACAATCGAGACGCGGATTTCCACACTTCAGTCACAGTTCGACAATGTTTTAAGAACAGGGTACAAGAACGTGAAAATCCAGCTGGCAAAAGTTGATCAGCAGCTAAAACAGACTGAGGTTGAATTGCAGGCAGCCATCCAGGAAAGGGACAGGTTAAATGTGGAGTTGGCTGATCTTGAGAGACAGCGTGAAGCGCTTTCTAAGAGCGTTGCATCAGTGAGGGAGGAATCCAAGAAATACACAAGCCAGATAGACGACATCGACAGGGAGCTGCGCAAAATTGACGCTGAATACGAAGAAGTTGATCGCCTGCTGACTCAGTATAAACTGAACGTTCAAACCTGCCAAATACAGCTTGAACAATGGAAGAACCAGCTAAAACAGCTCGGCTATGATGTTCCCCTCAAGGTTACAGCAGCTGAAGTGGAAGAGGCTGAAACCTCCCTGAAGATGCTTAACTTCGAAATCGACAGAATCGGCGCTGTCAACCAGCTTGCGCCAGTGCATTATGCAGATCAGATTTCACGTTACAAGGAGCTGTCTGTTAGGCTTAATGAGCTTGAAAAGGAAAAGCAGGCGATAATCAGGTTCATGGAGGAAGTTGAAGGCAGAAAACTCAAGGCTTTCATGGAAGCTTTCGAAAAAATCAACCAGAACCTTCAGAAGTACTTCTCAAAGCTCACAGGCGGAGGCACAGCAGCGCTTGTCCTGGAGAATCCTGAAACCCCCTTCGCGGGCGGAGTGGATATGATTGTACAGTTCCCCCGTAAGCCCGCCATAGTGGTGGGCGGAGCAAGCGGCGGCGAACGCTCAGTGGCGGCTGTTGCTTTCCTATTCGCGATAAAGGAATTCAGTCCAGCATCATTTTACGTCTTCGACGAGGTGGACGCGCATCTAGATGCTTTCCACGTTTCAAAGCTCGCCGACCTCTTCCTTGAAGAGTCTGAGAAGGCCCAGTTCATAGTCATAACTCTGAAGCCTGAAGTGGTTAATAAGGCGCAGAAGGTCTACGGGGTTTATGGGCTTAACGGAGTTTCCAAAGTGGTCTTAGCCAAGTTCCTGGAGGCAAAGAGCTGAATGTCAACAGAAACCAGGAAGCCCTTCTACCTGCGCCCTCCATGGAACATACTTTTCGACTTCCATAAGCTTGAAAGACTCACCCCATGGGAGGTTAACATCGCATATCTTCTCAGATCATTCCTTGAGGAAATGGAGAAGAGCGGGCGAATTGATTTCAGAGCCTCAGGAGTGGCGCTTGACTCCTCAGCCTTCATATACCTGATGAAGTCAAGGCTGCTGCTGAGGCTTGAGGAGCCTCCTCAACAGCCAAAGGCAGCATTAGACATTGTTCCGCCGCCCCTTTTCCTCCCGCTTAGATATGAGTTAACATCGACAACCATAAGGCATCTGCTTGAGGTTCTGGATGATGTTCTGAAGAGTGAGAGAACCGTTCTCCTTGCCAGGCAGGAGTCTAAACCCATTCTTCCAGAGCCCTTCAACGTTCTCCCGCAGATTGACTATTACATGGTTAAGATTGAGCTTCAGATGGATGAGCTTTACAGAACACTATGTGAAATGGTTAAAGGCTCAGGCATAATAGAATTCTCCGCACTGATAAAAGAGCTGCCGAGGCTTGAGGCGATACGCATGTTCATCGTGCTCTTGTTCCTAGCTCAGAATGGGAAAGTAGGCCTATGGCAGGATGAGGAATCAGGGGAAATCTACATCACCATCGGAGGACTAAGCCCTGCAGGAGACAAAAGTGCCGCCTGAGAGTGTTCAGAAGGCCGAACCGGCCTCGGATAGGCTGAAGAGGGCGCTTAGGCTGATTGAGGCTGCTTTGTATGTTGCTGGGCGCCCACTTGACCTGTCAGAGATATGTTCTGTTCTGAAGACAAGATCAAGGGAGAAGGCTAAGAAGCTTGTTAAAATGCTAATGCAGGAATACGCAAGCAGGGACGCTGCGCTTGAAATCCTCGAGGTGAAGGGGGAAAGATACGTGATGCAGTTGAAGGCGGAATTAACACCCTACATTAGGAGGATCGTTAAAAGGCCCCTTCTCTCTACAGGGCCGCTGAAAACCCTTTCTTACATAGCCCTCCGGCAGCCGGTTTCTCAGAAAAGGGTTATTGAGGTGCGTGGACGCCACGCTTATAGGCATATTAGCCTTCTTAAGGAAATGGGGCTGATAACCTCCGAGCGTAGAGGACGCGCCACGGTTTTGAGGACAACTGATTATTTCGCTGATTACTTCGGTTTAAGCCACGATATTTCTGTGATGAAGAGGGAGCTTAGGAAAACTTTGGGGGAGCAGTTTGCGGATGAGAAAAACCAGCAGCAAACATAGAATTAATGGGATAGATTTATATGTTAAACAGTGTTTTAGTGAACAAGCCTGAAGGACCTGTTTAAAAGGGGATTTAAAGATGTCTGTTTGGCATGGTGACCTGCATAAGCGAAAACCCACGGGAGGCAGTAAAAAACCGTACAGGGGTAAGAGACGCTATGAAACAGGCTCATTTCCCGTAGAGACGCTTCTAGGTGACTCTCAGAGGAAAATAGAACGGTGCAGAGGCGGCAATATTAAGGTGAAGCTGCTGAGCGAAAAATATGCATGTGTAACGGATCTGAAAACCGGGAAAACTGAGAAGGTGGAAATTCTGCGGGTTGTGAAAAACCCTGCTAACGTTGACTATGACAGAAGAGGCGTCATAACAAAGGGTGCAATAATAGAAACCCCTCTGGGCTTAGCCCGCGTCTCCTCTCGTCCAGGACAGAACGGGGTAATAAACGCCGTCCTGATTGAAGAGCAGAAATCCAGCTAAGTCTTTTTTGAAGCCTGTTGTCCCTCACGTAGCTTTAGCAGCTGCTTAGCTACCTTTTTCATCAGCTTGTTTTTGGAATCCTTCTTCTCAACTGTGAGCATGCCTGTCTTTAACCATGGAATTCTCGGGTGGCTTGCCTCCGGAACCACTTCATACTTAAGGCGAAGCTTTTCAACAGCTTCCTTCAACTCTATTATATTCGGGGCTGGGGTGGCAAGGTTCTTCGGGACTTTTCTGCCCTCGCCTCTGCTTTTTGTCGAATCGAAGTATACAGGCCAAAGCACCAGCGTATTCTGTCTCCGCATAGCATCACCTCATCATTTATGAGCATAGTAAGCTGTTAGTCCAGCGTTAACTTTTTCAATTCTAACGAATCCGAACCTCTCAAACTGCACAATCATATCCGGCTTTAACCTTTTACATGCAGCTTCAGCGATACCCTCCGCCACCGCTGCGTTCGGCATTATAATTTTGCATGGCATGTCAGCGCCGACGATAACCCAGTGGATAAGTGGGGCTCCTAGCTCTCGAGCTTCCTGGTAGGATTCGCTTAGGAATTTAGCTTCAACAGCGTAAACCTCAACTTTCTCCACTTTCACATTAAAAAGCTCCATAAGTCTCACAGTTTTTCCAGCGCTTATTGCCTCCATGTCTGCTCTTGAAATCCATAGAAGGACTTTGCCCTCTTCAGGGGTTACTGTGTATTCTCTGAACCCCCATTCTGGATGTTCCGGATGCAGCCGTATCCTGGCAGTGATAGGCTTGGGTATTCCTGAAACTGAAAGCTGCACAGGGTCTTTCACGAAAAAGTAGCGGGTTACATGCGGATCTAGGATTTTACGGTTGTAAGCGTAAAGGTTCTCCCAGCTTAGAACTACGTCGGCGGCTTTCAGCCCTACATCTAATATAAGCTTCCTTATGGCTGCAGGCGTTATCCCCCTCTTTCTCAGAGCTGCGAATGTGGCGAGTCTAGGGTCATCCCAGCTCCAGTATTGTCCCTCCCTTATTCCCTGAACTATCTTCGATTTGCTTAGGTAGGCGCCCTTAATTTTGAGGCGGCCGTAGTGTATGGCTTCAGGATAACGCCACCCCAGATGCCTATACATGTATTCCTGCCGGATCATGTTTGTGAAGTGTTCTTTACCGCGTATTATGTGGGTGACGCCCATCAAGTGGTCATCCAGCCCGCAGGCGAAATTGTATAGGGGCCAAACCATGTATTTTGATCCTGTTCGCGGATGTGGAAACTTTTCAGTATCTATTATGCGGAGCGCCGGCCAGTCCCTTACAGCCGGGTTCGGATGCGTCAGGTCCGTTTTCACCCGTAACACTGCTTCGCCCTCCTTATATTCGCCGTTCAGCATTCGGCTCCACCTTTCAAGCTGCTCTTCCGGAGGCAAATTGCGGCATGGGCATGGCTCCTGCGCTAGGATTCTCATCCTGAAGGCTTGAGGCTGGCATGTGCACACGTATGCGTTTCCATCCTTCAGAAGCTTCTCCGCGTACTCGTAATATATTGGGATTCTGTCGCTCTGGATGTACTCCTCGTCAGGTTTACATTCAAGCCACTTCAAATCCTCCCTTATGCTGTCGTAGAACTCTGGAACAGGCCTTTTCAGCTTAGGATCCGTGTCCTCGAAGCGTAGGATAAATTTGCCGCGGTGGATGCGTGCATAGTCATGTGAGAGTATTATGGCTCTAGCTGAGCCTAAGTGTAGGACGCAGTCCGGGTTCGGCGAGAAACGAGTCACCACCATAGGGTATTTCTCAGCGTTCGGCAGTGGTGGAAGCCTCTTTTCCTCCTCTGTTTTTTCCCTTTGCAGAAGTTCTGGCCACTTCTCTTCTATGATGCGTTTCTGCTCTGAAGCAGGCAGGGCGTTAACTTCCCCGACGATTTTATTCACGAGGAGAATGAGTTCCTTCGCCCTGCTTTTCAAATCCTGTCTTTCAGCTAAAACCTTGCCAAGCACGGCTCCGGCCTGGGCTTTTCCCTCATGCCTTACAGCGTTTAGAAGCGCGGTTTTCCTTATCAGCTCCTCCAGCCCGGCGGTTTCCATCTTCCCTCGGCAGCTCCTAAATTTTTCTTTCAATGAGGAACTGTGCGAAGGCGTTTAGCTTTTTCTTCGCTTCAGTATCCGGCAGAAGCGTATTCACTTGGCTCCAGCTTTCTCTCACAATTCTTCTGGCGGTTTCCTTAGCGTATTCGATGGAGCCGTATTTCTGCATTATGGCTATTGCCTCATCTCTTATTTTCTGGTCTACTGTGTGCATTCTAAGAATGTCTATAAGTCTTCTCCTATCCTCCGGGGATGCAGCCTTAAGCGTGTGGATTACGATTAAGGTGCGTTTTCCCTCAGTTATGTCCTGGCCTCGCCCCCCCTTCTTTTCCGTGAACTCTTCTCCTGTGAGGTCCAGTATGTCATCCTGTATCTGGAATGCGACTCCTATGCTTTCCGCGAAGCTTCCCAGCTTCATTACGAGCTCGTCGTCTGCGTCGGCGAGAACCGCCGCCATCCTCGCAGCCATTCTTGCAAGGGTTCCAGTCTTATATGCGCACATCTGCAGGTAGTCTTCCTCACGTATATGGTCAGCGCTTGCTATTCCCCTATGCCAAGCTATGTCCATGGCTTGGCCTAGGCTCAGGTTAATCATTTCCTGAACGTATATCTCATACACCTTGGAAAGCTTCTCAGCGCCCAGCTTTTCACGGTTAGCCATCAATGGCAAGAGAGGCAGATAGTACATGGTGTTTCCGGCGTTTACAGCTATGTCGACGCCGTAAATCTTGTATGTGCATGGCTTCCCCCTCCGGTACTCAGATGCATCCTCTATGTCGTCAACCATCAGGGTTCCATTGTGGATTATCTCCGGGATTATGGCGTAATCCAGGTATTCCATCGGGTTTTTGCCTAATGCCTCGCATATTAGCAGAAAAAGCGCTGGACGCCACCTTTTGCCGCCTCTGTCTAGGAATTCCCATATGGGCTCTGATATTGCCTTATTCAATGCCTCTAGGTTGTAGGAATACTTCGGCGGAATGATTCTGAAGATCAGGGAGTCCCTTGTGAAGGTTCGGGGAATATATTTCTCAATTGTTCTGTTGATCAGCGTAGCTTTTTCCTCAAGGAACCTTTCAACATCCATGTTTCAAGCTCCTCCTCGCGTAACATTCAATGTTGAAGCCTCTGGCCCGAAGCCAATCCGCCACCTTTCCAGTTACAACAACTGGGGCTAGGCGGATCTGCTGCATGTTTCCAGCACCTACGAGAAACATGGTGTTCCTCAACTCTTCAGCCAGAAGGGTTATTGTGGCTTCTGTTTCATCTACGCCTTTCACTGCAGCCTTTAATATTGGCTGTGCAAGCCCCACAAGGCTTGCGCCAAGCGCCAGCGCCTTCGCAGCCTCGATTCCTGTGCGTATCCCCCCGGAAGCTATAACTGGAATCTTCACGGTTTGAGCAACCTCGATTAGGCTTATCGCCGTAGGTATACCCCAATCCCAGAAAACTTCACCGAGCTTCCTTTGATTCTTATTTTTGGCTTCTTCCGCGCGGAAATGTTCGACAGCGGCGAAGCTTGTGCCTCCAGCCCCGCTTACATCTATTCCCTTAACCCCTGCTTCCTCCAGCCTCTCCGCCTCTTCAGCGGATATCCCTGCGCCTGTTTCCTTTACGATGACAGGCTTATCGATTTGCCCTGCTATTTCCCCTATCTTGTCCAGAACTCCCTTAAAGTTTGTTTCACCCTCCGGCTGCACGGCTTCCTGAAGCGGGTTAAGATGGATGGCTAATGCATCAGCGTCTATCATGTCTATGGCTTTTTTCGCATCATTTACGGTGTATCCCCTGGCAAGCTGTATTCCCCCGATGTTCGCTATCAGGAACGCTGTAGGCGCCTTCTTTCTAACCACTGAGAAGGTTCTCTCCAGGTTTTTATCCTCAAGTGCTGCTCTTTGGCTGCCTACCCCCATGCCTAAGCCTAGCCTCTCAACAGCCGTGGCTATTGTGGCATTGATATCCTCAGCCTCAGGGGTTCCCCCTGTTATGGCGTTGACGATTATTGGAGCGGAGAATTTATGTCCAAAAACACTTGTGGACAGCTCTATTTCTTCCCTGCTGACCTCTGGGAGAGCTCTGTGGATTAGATGGATGTCCTCAAATCCCGTGGTGACATTTTTTGCTTGTATATCATGTGTTGTAGCTATTCTTATATGGTCTGACTTGCGTTTTCTCGTGTTTTCAGCCAATCCATTATTCCTTCTCTATAAGCGTACCCTTCACATTCTCTCCCTTTATTGCCTTGTAAATATGTTTCGTCTTTGTCGCGTTAAATATCAGGACGGGTATGCCCTGCATCACAGCCGGCATAAGCTCAGCTATTTTGCTGCGCATCCCGCCGGTTACATCATACCCTTCTGAGCCGCCTAACTTTTCCAGAACATTTTTAAGCTCCTCCATGTTTAGGCGGGTGAACATTTTAGCTTTAGGGTTACTTTTCGGGTTGTCATCGTAAACTCCGTCAACGTCAACTCCGACGAGGATTCTCTCCGCGTTCATCTGCGTGGCGAGATAGGCAACTATCTGATCTCCTGAAAGTATCGTGAACCCGATTTCCTCATCTATAACCGTGTCTCCATACAGAACCGGTATGAATCCCATTTCAAGAAGCCGCTTTAGAATAGTCATATCAAGATGCTGTATTCTTCCATTGCGGGTGATCACGTAGGATGAAGGCGCCATGCTGATTGCCGGTATCCCCCTCCATATGAGGGCGTCCATGAGCAGTCCGTTCAGAACCGTCATAATATGATGGGTTTCAGCGAATCCGGCTATTTGGGCCTCATCCTTGAACCCCTCTTTTATCGCGTATTTCTGCGCTGTTGGGTGTCCGAAGCTTCCGCCGCCATGCACTATCACAAGGTTCTTCGGATTCGCCTCAAGTATCTGGTCGGCGATGCCGCTTATCATGTCCATGCGGGCCTCAAGCTCAACGGTTTTATTCGTTAATACTGAACCGCCTATCTTCAGTATTACAGGTTTAGCCTTGCTCAATTTTAACTCCCTCATCGGTTTTCTTAGCTATGAAGGCGCGGCCTCCTGCCGTCTGAACAGCTTCTAAAACTTTTCCAATCCTTTCGCTTTCCGCAAGGGCTATCATGCATCCTCCTCCCCCTGCCCCTGTGAGTTTGGCGCCGGTCGCCCCGGCTTTTCTAGCCGCGTTTATCAGCCACTCTAGGGATTCATCTGAGACTCCTACGCCGTAAAGTAATGCGTGGTTAAGGTTCATCAGTTCGCCCAGCGCCTCCAGGTCTCCCCTTTTAAGGGCTTCTAAAGCTTCTAAAACTATTTCGCGGGCTATTTCCCTCATGAACCTGAAAATGTGCGGGTGTCTATCCATGACGCCTCGAACCTTCATGACTTGAACCCTGGTTGACCTGTTAACTCCAGTGTCGCCTACAACAAGCGGGATCTCACATTTAACTTCTATAGGCCTAAAACCAGTGTCCATCTGGAACATGAGGGCTCCGCCGAAGGTGGCTATGGCGGGATCCACTCCTGAGGGTGTTCCATGAGTTATCTTCTCAGCTTCGAAGGCTATGCGGAAAACATCCTCCTTCGCCGCTTTCACGCCTAGAAGTGCGCTTACCGCGGCAGCTACGGAGGCAGCTGTAGCCGCTGAGGATCCTAGTCCAGCGGCTACAGGTATAGCTGAGTTCACCTCTATGTCCAGTCCAACCCTTTCTCCGGATTTTTCCAGCACTTTGTCCACGACGCATTTCAGCGGCTCAAACCTTAATCTGGCTTCTCTGGCGTCTCCTTCCTCAACCTTGAAGTTTCCATTCTCGAAGTATCCTGATAGGCTAAGGTTTAGTGAGCGAAAAAACAGTTTTCCGTCTTTCCGCTGCTCAACTCTTGCATAGGCCCTCTTATCTATGGCCAGAACTATTGCCGGTTCACCGTATACGACGAAGTGTTCTCCGAACATTATAACCTTGGCTGGGGCGGATGCGGTGACGCCCATACATATCACTATTTTGTGAATTGGACAGCAGCGTACCCTACAACGCTTGAGTAGTCGCCTGAAATATCCCCACTGGTCCTGTAGCATAATAGCTTTGCCTCTTTAGCCCCAAGCATTCTGGCTGCTGTTATGAGGGCGGCTATGGGGCCGTAGCCGCATGCTGTAACATTATAACTTTCAATTATGGAGTAGAATTTCTCTTCATCCATGGCCTCAACAGCCTGCAGGGCCATTTTATCCTTTCTTTCAGCGGTTTTATGCGGTTCGTAATGGCTCATGTCAGATGAGGCTATTATGACGGCGTTTTTCCCATCTAAAGCCCTTGCAACAGCTTCTCCAACCTCGCGGGCAGAGGTCAGATCCTGCATCAGAAAGCATATGGGCACAATCCTAAATCCTGATCCGAAAATGTACTGTAGAAAGGGAAGCTGAACCTCGATTGAATGCTCATAGCGGTGGGCGGCGGCATCCACATCTATAATCTTGGACGCCTTTACGATCTGATTGGCTGTAGCAGCTTCAACTTCAACTTCTCCAAGCGGCGTACGCCATACTCCCTCATTCATGATTGCCAAGGCGCTTCCTAAGCCTGAGTGGTTAGGTCCGAGGAGAACTATAACTTCAGGTTTACCGTCCACGGCTAGGCTGTAGTAGGCGTGGGCTGCAACTGGTCCAGAATACATGTAGCCCGCGTGGGGGCATATCAGCCCAACTATGCGCCTTGGGCCTGCTTCAGAAACCTTGGGGATTTTCCCGGGGCCATGAGGGTGGAGGAAGCATTCATTTTCAATCTGTCTTTTTAGGGATTCAGCTGATCCGGCGTAAAATGCCCCTGCAACATAGGGGTGCCGGATCTTAGCCATCCTACTTCCCTTCCTCTTCCTCCTTGGCGATTTTAGCCTCAAAGTCCTCTATGGTCAGCGGGATATCCTTGTCCTGGGGGATTTCGCCTCTTTCTCTCAGGATCTGCCTTGCTAGAAGCCAGTAGATGACGGCTAGGGCTCTTCTGCCCTTATTGTTTGTCGGTATAACTAAATCCACATCTGAGAACTCGTTATCGGTGCTGCATAGAGCCACCACAGGGATTCCAAGCGTGGAGGCTTCCTTCACCGCCTGCGAGTCAGCCCTAGGATCTGAAACCAGTATAACCTCAGGTTCGATGTGATCTGGATAAAGCGGGTTAGAGAGTAAACCTGGAATGAAGCGTCCGATTACAGGTGTTGCTCCCGTAACTTCGCAGAACTTCTTCACCGGTTCCTGTGCATATAGCCTTGCACCCACCGCGGCCACTTTTGAAGGTTCAAATCTTGCCAGAAACTTCGCTGCGGTTCTTATGCGTTCATCAGTCTTTTTAACGTCCAGCACGAAGAGGCCGTCTGGCCTAACCCTATATATGAATTGTTCCATGTCCCCGGTTTTCACTCTCGTCCCGATGTGTATTCCCGCGGATAGCAGGGTATCCCTGGGCAGAAGAAGAACTTCTTCAGCGCCTACACTTGCTTCCTCTTCCATTTCCTCTTTTCTAGGTTCATCTTTTTCAGCCATTATCTTATTCTCCTCCTATGTAATTTGGAGTTCAGCCATTTTAGCCCTATCGTCCAGGAACTCCTCAACTCTTATCAACTCGTTTATTTTAGCTATTCTGCCCCCTCCAACGATTCCCGTCTTTATTATGGGACATTTGAAGGCAACTGCCAAGTGTGCAATGTGCCAGTCACATGTGTCTCCTGAGCGGTGGGCTACTACAGGAACGTATCCGGCTCTTTTGGCAGTTTCAATCGTCTCAAGGGCGTCTGTTAATGTGCCCACCTGGTTCACTTTGATTATCACCGCGTTGGCAGCATGCATCTTTATCCCGTAGCTGAGCCTATCGCTGTTCGTGACGAATATGTCGTCTCCGCATATCAGGCAGTTTTTAACCTTCCTAGTTAGCTCTGAGAAGCTTTCATAGTCCTCCTCTTGGAAGGGATCCTCCACATAAACCAGATTGTAGCTGTCTATTAATTGCCTGATGAACTCAAGCTGTTCTCCGGGATCCCTTTCTTTCCCTTCCCTTTCGTAAACATATTTTCTTGTTTCAGGATTCCACAGTGATGACGCGGCTATATCCACGCCGAAGCCGCATTTGAATCCCATCTCGTTGGTTACTTCCTCACATGCTTTCGCCATGATTTCCATGGCCTCCTGGTTTGTTGTGTTCGCGATCCATGCGCCCTCATCGCTTCTTCCGCCGCAGAAAAGCTTATCCCTGCTTTTCAGTATCTCCTTAGCCTTCCTGTGGATCTTAACGTTTGCAATTGCAGCTTCAATAAAGGACTCTGCGCCGTAGGGCAGCGCCAGAAACTCCTGTATGTCCGGCGTTTTTCCATAAGCGTGTCTGCCTCCGCTTATAACGTTTCCCAGGGGGTATGGAAGCTCCCGCACGACGTAGCCGCCTAGGTACTGAAACAGGGGCATGCCGTAGGAGTTAGCCGCCGCCTCAGCGCTTGCCAGGGAGACGGCGAAGGCCGTGTTTCCGCCTATCACCCTAAAATCTGTTGAATTATCTATTTCATGGAGTGTTTTGTCAATCTCTTCCTGGTGGTCAGCGTTCAGCCCTATGAGCTCTGGGGCTATGAGCTCCTCAACCTTCTTAATAGCCTCGTCAACTCCTCCAGGCGGGTAATAGACAACTTCAGCCTTTCCACGGCTTTCCCCTGATGGTGCTGAGGCTCTTCCGAAGCCGGAGGTTGTGATAACGTCAACTTCCACCGTTTCTTCGCCTCGGATGTTGAAGACTTTGCGGGCTATTACATCCTCGATTACCGTGGACATTTCTCAACTTCACCCTTATTCCTGATAGTAGCGCCTTCTAGCCTCTTTTCTCTTCTCAGCTTCTTCATGGAATCTGAGGATCTCATCTATTATGTCAACGTGGGATAAAATCATGCGTCTGCAACAGTATCTTTTGAGTCCAAGGCTGTCCAGAACCTCAGCGGGGTTCTCTCCCGCCTTAACCCTTATGGCGAATTCCTCCCATTTATCAGCTATCAATTTGCCGCATGTGAAGCATCTAACAGGTATTATCATTATAGATCAACCTTCGCCTGTTATCTGTAGCTCTTTTGGTCTCTGGCTCTGGCGCCTGGCCCCCCGAACTTCTTAGGCTCTTTCCTTCTGGAGTCGCCTGCAACCATTGTTCTGTCATAATCGATGAATGCCCTGTGCAGGTGGCTGCTTTTAGTCCATTTAAGCAGAGCTTTTGCTATGGCGTTCCTGGCGGCTTCCGCCTGTCCCATGTAGCCGCCTCCCCATGTTTCCACCTCTATGTCCAGCTGCCTCCACAGGTCTTCGCCTGCGATTGTAAGAGGCTCCATTATTTTTGCCCGGGCAACCTCCGGCTGATAAATTTCAAGTGGAGTTTTGTTGATTCTGACGCGTCCCATTCCAGGCTTCACAATGGCGCGTGCTAACGCTGTTTTTCTTTTACCGCTCACGACGAGAACCCTTTTCGCCGGCATGTTATTCGCCTTCCCATCCTATTTCTTTAGCTAATTCGCCTAGAGTAAAGTATGGACATGTTAGCTTTTTGGCTTGCGCTTCCTCTATTGTTTCCATTTTATAATTCCTGAGTTCATCAGGGATGCCTATGAAAACCTTTAGTCTCCTGTATGCCTGTTTTCCCTTCGGCTGCTTATGCGGTAACATGCCTCTAATGGTTCTTCTCAGAATCCTGTCGGGCTTTCTATAGTGGATTGGCCCTTGGCCTACGGCGCCTACTTCAAGGAATTCCTTTGCCTCTCTAACCTTGCTCTTTCTCTTTCCTGAAATTATCGCCTTTTCAGCGTTTACGATTACTATGTTTTCGCCTCTGAGGAGGCGTTTGGCAATTACGCTGGCCATCCTTCCGAGGATTAGGCCCTCAGCGTTTATCACGGTTACCTGCTGGGTTTCCATATTTTTCACCCTATAATCTTAACATTTGATCCTTCAGGGTTTTTCTCTGCAAGCTCCCGTAGGGAGAGGCATGTTCCGCCGGATTTCTGAATCTTCTCCACAGCCTTTTTCGAGAAGGCGAAGGCTGCAACGGTTACTGGATGATCAAGCTCGCCTGCCCCTAGGACTTTTCCTGGAACTGCAACTGTGTCTTTTTCTTCAGTGTACCTGTTTATGCGGCTTATGTTCACAGCTGCTCTTTTTTTCCTTGATTTTGCAAGCTGCTCCGCTAGTGTTCTCCATATTTCAGCCTTATTTTTTCTGCTGTGCTTTTTCAGAAAGCTTATCAGCTCGATAAGCTGGGGATTTGTGGTTTCAAGTTTATTCAAGCCTTCTGCACCTCGGCAATCTGGTCTGTGAACTCTTTAAGTTGCCTATCCAGAATCTTAACGGCTTCTGTGATTATTCTTTCAGGAGGCAGGGCGCCTGTGGATTCAAGTATGAATATGAAGGCGTTCTTCTCCCAGTTTACCTCTATGGCTGAGGGCTCCTCTGGGCAGGCGTCTACGCAGTCCCTGCACATGGTGCAGGCGTAGAGGTCTACAACTTCAACCTTGCCCTTGGACTTCGCTAAAACTTTTCTCGGGCATGTTTCCACACATTTTCCACATGCGTTGCATTTCTCCGCGTCTATCCTTATCTTAGGCAGGTGCTTGTGGGCGCTGAGGGATACAGGCTGCCACTTTGCATGGTTCTTTCCCCTTCCAAGCCTCGCGTATGCTTCCAGCTTCAGTTTTTGGCCTCTTCCAAGCTTCACTATTGGGATTTTATCGCTTACAGGCGCTATGTTCGGGTTTTCCGATACGAGGTCGCCTGAATAGACCGTTACAGGCTCATCCTTCGCCTCCCTGTCAAGCGTGAATGTTACCCTGCACAGGTTGCATCCGAACTCGCTTCTGCATGAGCATTCTTCTGGAAGATTATAGCCGTCCAGATCAGTTTTTATCGGTATAAGCCCAAGCCTGTGAGCTATGATTTCGTCATGCAGCACGGACGAGTTCTCTATTATCACCACTTCGTCTATCGCCATGCAGGGGACTTCTGTGAGCACAATTCTCCTTATAGCGTTAATATATGGAGTGTCAACTCCCGTGACGAGTAGGCGGAGATTCGTTTCATCACTTTCAAGCGTTTTTAACTCCAACATGGGACACTCCACAATTATTATTGCGGTGCCGTTGAATAGAATATTGGTGGTTTATATAAGTTTGGCGATTTATCTAGGCGCACTCCCCCATTTTTCAGCTGATAAACAACAAGCAGTTAAACCAGGCTTGCCCTAGTCTTGGCCGCTTAATGGGCTCGGTGAAATCAAAAATCTGAAAAAACGATATGCAGCATCCAAACTTACATAAGAAACAGGCTACACCCTTCTTCCCCTTCTTCCGCCGGGCCTCCTTGTTCCATCATGAGGTATAGGTGTGACCTCTTCTATTCTGCCTATGCGGAATCCCGCCCTTGCCAGGGCTCTTATTGCAGCTTGGGCTCCCGGCCCAGGGGTTCTTGGCCCTGAGCCTCCTGGCGCTCTTACTTTTATGTGTATGGCTGTTATCCCCTTGTCTTTGGCTATTTCCGCCGCAGCTGAGGCTGCACGCATGGCTGCGTATGGTGATGATTCCAGCCTGTCAGCTTTGACGAACATTCCGCCTGAGGTTCTGGCTATTGTTTCCGCTCCTGAAAGGTCTGTTATGTGGACTATGGTGTTGTTGTAGGAGCTGAAAATGTGGACTACTCCCCATTTTTCAGTCTTTTTTCCAGATTGGGCTCCGCTGGCGCTCATTCTATTCTTCACCTTCCCTTCTTCGGCCTGCTTGGGCTGTGACGGTTATTGCTTGGCGTGCTGGATGGTCAGGGTTGGCGAGGGGGCTTTTCTGGGCGTAGGTTATCTGGTTTTCCTCCTCCCTTTTAACGAGGTATCCTGGCACTGTTACGCGGCGGCCTCCTATGGCTATGTGTCCATGGGTTATAAGCTGCCTCGCCTGGTAGATTGTTTTCGCCATTCCCTTTCGGAAAACTATTGTTTGAAGTCTCCGTTCAAGTATGTCCTCAACTGTTAGGTCTAGAACATTATCAAGTACGGCTGTTTCATGTATTATGCCGTACTTTTTCAGGCGGTTTAGAAGTTGCTCCTCCTGTTTTCTCCTTTCTTCCGGGCTTTTTCCTATGAGGGCTCTGGCTATGCTTCTGAATTTCGAAAGCAAGGTTTTGGTGCGCCAGAGCTCCCGCTTGTTTCTAAGCCCATACTGGCCTAGAAGCTTAAGCTCCTCCTGCAGGATGTCTGCGCGCCATGGGAAACGAGGAGACTCATACTTCTTCTTCGGCTTTTTAGGGTCTCCCATACTACTTCGCTCCACCGCCGCCTGCAGCGGCCTTCTTCTTCACTCCCACGGTTTTTCCCTTTCTACCAGTGCTTCTTGTTCTCTGGCCTCTGGCTTTTAGGCCGTAAGCGTGCCTGTAACCCCTCCAGCTTTTTATCTCCTTCAGCCTGTCCACATCCAGCTTATGCCTAAGAATTAAGTCCGCACTTATATAGTGCATGTTCTTCCCTGTTTCCAGATCCTTCCTCCTGTTAAGCATCCATGTGGGTATGCCATGTTTTGAGGGTTCTCTGATTATCTCCTCTATTTTCTCCAGCTCCGCCTCTGTTAGGAGGCCTGCTCGCATATGTGGATCTATGCCTGCCCTTTTAAGCACGGCGTTAGCTAGGCTCGTGCTTATCCCCTTTATCCTTTTAAGGGCGTAGAGGGCTTTTAGTGAGCCATCTACATCCGTGTCCACTATTCTGATTATATGCCTGAATTCCCTTGACATAACTGCCATCCGTTCAATATTATTTGCAAACAAAAATTGAATCGTATTTATTTAAACTTTCCCTACGGAGCAGGCGCCTGCATATCGTTTTCTCCATGAGACATTTTAACAGTTTTAGGGCTGAATAACCCTTAGGGAAAACTTTTTAGAAAATTTCGCCTTAAGCCCTTCTACGAGGGTTTGCCTTTTGAACTCTATTGGAAGGGCTGAGGTTCGCTTCATAGGGTTGGTTGAGAAGGCTGATGGGCAGCTTGCCAAGCTGCTGATTTATCCTGAATACTGCGCTGGACTTAGGGGGATTGAGGGCTACTCCCATCTTATAGTGCTTTATTGGCTTCACATGAGGGATAATGAGGCTGAGCGGCGTACGCTTCTGGTTTTTCCAAGAAGACACGCCTGCAACGTGGAAACCGGAGTTTTCGCGTGTAGAAGCCCCTCCCGCCCGAACCCTATAGGCCTTTGCGTTGTGGAGCTCTTAGGGGTTGAGGGCTGCACGCTTACTGTCAGGGGGCTTGACGCCATGGAAGGCTCGCCTCTGGTTGACATTAAGCCCTACAGCCCGCGGGCAGATGCTGTTCCAGATGCCCGCGTGCCCGACTGGGCGCTCAGGGGCCCGTCCACGTAAAAGCCCGGGTCCTGTTTCATGTGGATGGTTTTAAGTTATAATATGACTTGTTTCGTAATATTGTTTAAATCTTTTTATAGAAGTTCAATACATAATGACGAGAGGGTTAAAGCATATTAGGGGTTGAAGTGTTATGGCAAGATCTGGTGCTGAGGGAGAAGAGGAGAAGGTTAAACGCATACTTACGGATCCGAAGCTGTCAGCTATTAAGGCCATGCTGGAGAAGGATCACGCCATTGACTGTCTGTTGCTGCTTTATCTTGGCAAGGGTAAGTGGAAGGATGCTAAGGACTTCATGAGGGCTAATGGGCTTACGCTGAGTGACGGCACCTTCCGCGCTCGCATGATGGAGATTGAGGATCTGGGGCTTTCCAAAAGCGAGCGCATAGACCCGCTTAAAAAGAAATACCGCAAAACAGAGCTCGGTGATAAAGTGGCTAGACTGCTGCTGGAATTCTTCGAAAAACTCGAAACCCAGCAATAGGAAGGTTCCGTTAACCACGCGGCAGGCTCTACTCATATATCGCAGCCGCCTTAGGCTACTTTATATGTGCCGTTAGGGCGGTTTGTGATATGCCTAGACGTTTTTGTGTTGATCAGGTGGCTGAGGCGCGTTTAAATTTTGGATTTTTGCTCGTTATTTCTGGTTTTTATTTTATGTTTGTTTTTCGCGGTGTTGTTCTGTTGTACAAATAGCAAATATTATGTATCAAGATGCAATATTTAAATCCCCGTCACACTCAAACAATAACGTGAAACCCGAAAGGAGGGAACATGAAGAAAATGTTGAATAATAAGAAAGCCCTCAGCCCCGTCGTAGCATCAATAATCCTCATCACCGTCACAGTCGCCGTCAGCATCGCCGTAGCCGCATGGATGGGAGCACCAACCTTCATCTTCACAGCAACAGAACAACTACAAATAACAAAAATAGACTTTGCACATGGTGGTTTTAACGTGACCATTTTAAACACTGGCATCACTCCTGTAACCATAATGGATGCACGGGTAAATAACCAAGCAACTTCTATTACTGGCGTAAACGGTAATGGTGTCGATTATGATGATACCGCAGGAACCGTGACGATACAAGCCAACACTAGAGGCTGGATATTAGTATCTGGATCTTGGGAAAACGGTAAAAACTATGAGATCAAGCTGATAAGCTCTAAGGGCAACGTCTTCATGCGTACTGAAACTGCACCTACGGACTAGAAAGGTGTGATGGGTTGGGCTGCCAGCTTTCCCTATTATTTCCGCCTTTGAAATCGTGTTATCTCCGTCGCCTCGACGAGATTCGAGTTCTGGCTGAGAAATCAAAAAAGATATGTGAGGTGGTTATGAAGTTTGCGGGCAAGAAGCCCGTAGGTGAAAACGGTATGCGAGCTCACCGTGGGCTCGCTTAACATTGTGTTGGACGCTACATCATTCCATGAACTCTCAGCTATAGAACAGGCGGTGCGAAGCTGTCAGGATAGGTTGCTGACGCTTCAGAAAGCCCGCGAGGCCCCCAAGTGTATGGATCAGCTTGGTGACACTGAAGGCCTAAGGTACCTCATGCTTGAAAACGACGGGGTGCCTGAGCGCATACTGTTCAAGCTCTCCTAGGTTATTCTCTTCTTTTAGCTTTCCATAGGGTGCAGTATCATGTGCGACGGAAAAGGCGTTGTCCAAATCCCTGAGAAGATACGTCGAGATCTCAAAATAAAAAATGGGGAACTTGTAAAAGTTAGACCGGTGATCTAGGAAAACAGCCAAACAGATGGCTGGATATCCAGTAGCTCATGCAGTCTGAGGAACCTGCATCGCCTAGCGTTCACATGGAACAGCCATCAGAGCCTGAGGATTTACGCGGTTTCCTTGAGATGCTTAAGGAGAGGCCGGATGTCATAGGCTACGTTTTAAGGGACAAAAAACAACAAACATTGAACTTAAAGACCCGACGAAACTTATAGAATACGCCATACTCTCATCAGCCTCCATCGACGCTGGGGAGGAGCTCTCCCAAATATTCTACATAGGAAACGTTAAACGTGTAATGGTTTCAGGCAAAAATGTGCAGGTGATATCCCTAACCATGGGTGAAAACAAGATAAGCGTTTTCATGGAGAAGGACGCTGATCCAGGCGAGGTTCTGGAAAAGCTGGAAAACTTC
>JANXET010000013.1 GCA_025058315.1 Candidatus Bathyarchaeota archaeon
TATACCTACATATACAAGGTATGGATTCCGTTACTGACCATCTGTCTTAGTGCGGTTATTCCGGCAACGGTATCCTTTTACCCCTTGTGTCAAAGTTGAATCTGCGATTGTATATTTGCCATCCATCGCATTGCGGATTTAATCTGCGACATTTTACTTCGCCCATTTTTATCGAGGAAAAATTAGAATTACACCGTTATCCTTTTAGCAGCCTGAGAATTAACATTATGAAGAGCATAAGTATTGCGCAAAGTTGTAATGGCTCTAAAGGAGCTTTCCTGCACACGTGTTTTCTAATACGAAAATAAACGTGGTTTTTAGAATGCTAAAAAAATGGGAGGAAGCTAGTATTCTTCGCTTTCAGTTTCGCTTGGCGTTTTCGTTTTTTCTTCTTTGGGCTTTGAGGCGGCGATGACGTCGTCTATGCGCAGTATCATCGACGTTGCCTCCGTTGCGGATTTGATTGCCTGCTCCTTTACGATGGCTGGTTCCACCACGCCGTTGCAGTACATGTCTTCGATTTTGCCGGTGAACACGTTTACACCCATTGATACGCCGTCAGCTTTCTGGTGAGCAGCTCTCAACTCCACGATTATGTCTATGGGTTCCAGTCCAGCGTTCTCCGCTAGGGAGCGCGGCACCACTTCTATTGAGTCTGCGAAGGCTTCTATGGCAAGCTGCTCCCTTCCACCCACATTCCTCGCGTAGTCGCGGAGTTCTTTGGCTACTTCGATTTCGACGGCGCCGCCGCCTGGAAGAATCTTATTGTGCTCCACGACGTCGGACACTACTGATAGCGCATCAATCATGGCTCTTTCCGCCTCGTCAACCATTCTCTCCAGTCCAGCTCTTATCAGAATCGCCACTGAACGCGGGTTCTTGCAGCCCTCCACGAAGACCATTTTATCCTCGCCGATCTTGCGCTCTTCCACCAGGCTGGCTGTGCCCAGATCATTAGGCGTTAGATCGTCCAAGTCTGTGACTATGCGGCCGCCAGTGGCCCTTGCAAGCTTCTCCATGTCTGACTGCTTTATCCTTCTGGCTGCAAGTATTCCTTCCTTAGCGAGGAAGTGCTGCGCCATGTCATCTATGCCCTTCTGGCAGAACACCACATTAGCGCCAGTAGCCTTAATTTTGTCAACCATCTCCTTCAGCATCTGGGTTTCCTGATCTAGGAAGGCTTTCATCTGCTTTGGATCGCGTATACGGATTTCAGCGCTGAACTCTGTCTTTTCTATTTCAAGCGGACAATCTAGGAGGGCTATTTTTGCATTCTCAACTTTTTTAGGCATTCCTGAGTGGACGACTTCCTTGTCGATTATTACGCCGTTGACAAGCTGTGACTCAAGTAGGCTTTTGCCAGTTTTCTTTACGACTTGGATGTTATCAATGTCAGCTACTAGCCTGTCGCCGCGTTTCTCAACGACCTGTTTAACCGCGTCTATAGCTATGTCGGCGAAGTGATCCCTAGCTGCTCCCACAGCCTTGCTTCCCATGGAGGTTAAGGCGACTTTGCGCAGGGTCTCGCGGTCTTCAATATCCACGGTTTTTGCAACCTTGTTTATAACTTCAATAGCCTTCTGCGCTGCCTTCCTATAGCCGCTGATGATGACTGTTGGGTGAATGTTCTGGTCCAGAAGATCTTCAGCCCTCTTTAGAAGCTCACCGGCCAAAACCACTGCTGTAGTAGTTCCATCACCAACCATGTCATCCTGAGTCTTTGCAATCTCAACCATCATTTTTGCTGCAGGATGCTCCACCTCGATCTCGTCGAGGATGGTAGCGCCATCATTGGTTATTGTGATGTCACCTAGGCTGTCGATGAGCATCTTATCCATGCCTCTGGGTCCAAGAGTTGACCTTAGAACCTCAGATATTATCCTCGCAGCAGCAATATTGTTCCTTTGAGCTTCCCTTCCACGGCTTCTGGAAGTTCCTTCCTTAAGGATCAACACCGGCTGACCTGAAGCTGTTGTAGTTAAGTAAGCCATATCAACTCCTCCAATCAGTTGGTTAGAACTTACTAACCGCTGATAAGCTGAAATGCGGTAAAATATAAACTTTTCTCACAGCTCCACGGGATTCTATAAGAAACCCTGCAAACCAGTAAACCTTCAAACATTAACGGAGCCTTTGAAAGCTAGGCGCATCCAATTTGCATGATGCCAAAAAGGCTCAACATCTAAATTGAGGATGCCTGTGTTAATGCCAAAATTTCATTTCATATACTGCATTGGGCTTAGGCTATATGCTCAAGAAGTATTTTAACTCCGATGGCTATCAAGACTAAACCGCCTAAGGCTTCCACCCTCCTTGGAGAAAAAATATGCTTCACCCTTTCACCCATTAATGCCCCAAACAATGAGAGTAGAAATGTTACTGCGCCGATAACCAGTATGGGAACGATGATGGAAACGTTTAGAATTGCAAAGCTTATTCCCACAGCTAAGGCATCGATGCTTGTGGCGATGGACAAAATCATAAGTGTGAAAAGGTCTAGGTTGATGCGTTTTAAGCCCATGCGGACATCAGGTTTTACGGCTTCATAGATCATTCTCAGCCCAACCAAAAGCAGAAGAGCGAAAGCTATCCAGTGATCCACTTCACACATCAGATGCAGCATGCTTACACCCACCAACCAGCCTATGGTAGGCATTAAAGCCTGAAAAGCTCCGAATAGAAAAGCCATTTTCAGGGCGGTGATCTTTCGAGTGCACCTTCCGGCAATTCCGGAAGCAACAGAAACGCTGAAGGCATCCATTGCCAGCCCGAAGGCTATAGCCAATATTGCAGACGCGTCCAAGAGCACTTACTCCACATGCTATCTCAAACCTGAACATACAAATCTAGAAACTTTAAACATTTGCGCCTACGAGTATGTTTAAATTTTGGTTGCACTTCATCAGAATTGGGTGCTTAGACGTGAGGGTTTCAGTGCGCTTCTTCACCACACTCAGGGAAATCGTTGGAAAGCGAGAGGAAACCTTAGAGTTTCCAAACGGCGCCGTCATCACTGTAGGCACCGTGCTTAATAAGTTGGCCGAGCTTTACGGGAAGGGTTTCACGGATTACGTATATGACGGAAAAACCGGCGAGGTTAAGGGCTTTCTTCAGTTTCTGGTGAACGGCCGAAGCACCTCAACACTGAAAGGTATGGATACAAAGCTTGAGGATGGGGATACACTGGCAATATTGCCTCCAGTAGGAGGAGGCTGAAATGTCTAAAAGTGCCTTCACGTTTTTAGGTTCGCTAACCCATATTTTATTGGTGAATTATGGGGAAATGCCAAATTTGCGGTGAAGCTTCGCCGCTTATATCTGGAAAACTCGGCGTATGCCTGAAGTGCATAAGAGGAAGGCCCTGGGAAGCTTTGAACGTTACAAATGAAACTCACGCAAGAAGCAGAGCCGCCTTTGGATTACCAGCACAACCGCCTAAAAGTGAGGATGGAATAGCTTGTGGAGTTTGCGCCAACAACTGCGTGATAAGCAATGGAAAGTCAGGGTTCTGCGGGCTTGTGTGGAACATTGGTGAACGGCTGATTCGTTTAGGCGGGACCCCAGAGCAAGGTGTATTGGAATGGTACTATGATAGTCTACCAACCAACTGTGTGAGCTGGTGGTTCTGTCCAGGATGCACAGGAAATGGCTATCCAAAATACGCCTACAAGCCAAGCGCGGAGCACGGTTACTATAACCTAGCTGTTTTTTACGGAGCCTGCAGTTACGACTGCCTATACTGCCAGAACTGGCATTTCCGCAACCTCGCAGCCAAACACAAGCCAATATTAAGCGCGGAGGTGTTAGCCTCCAAGGCAATGGATGCTAACGTTTCATGTATATGCTACTTCGGCGGAGATCCCTCACCGCAAATGCCCCACGCGCTTGAAACAAGCCGCATAGCCCTTGAAAAAGCAAAGGACGGTAACAGGATTCTCCGCATATGCTGGGAAACAAACGGCTACATGAACCCAAATCTGGCTGAAAAAGCCGCCGAATATGCCTTAGAAAGTGGAGGAAACATAAAATTTGACATAAAGGCATGGAGTGAAGAACTTTCAATAGCCCTATGCGGAGTATCAAACAAGCCAGCCCTAGAGAACTTCAGGCTAATAGGGGAAAGACACTATAACAAACGCCCTGAGTTGCCTGTGCTAACTGCGAGCACACTACTCGTACCGGGCTACGTAGACGCTGAGGAAGTAGAGAAAATAGCTGAATTCATCAGCCAAATAAGCCCAGAAATTCCATACACCCTTCTGGCTTTTTATCCTTGCTACGTGATGAATGACCTGCCGACAACAAGCAGGAAGCAAGCTTTACAATGCTGGAAAGCAGCCCAGAAACACCTAAAAAACATCCGAATAGGAAACGTACACCTCCTATCATAAAATTACCAGGCCTATTGATCCCATGTAAAAGATTTTATTCCATTGATTTCTTGAGGGCTGCTCTTGCCAGAATGCGCGTTGAACCCAGTTATTGGTACCGGAGAAAACGCGCTGTTAAGTATTAGCGGCAATTCAGCACATGCTAACAGCGCCGCAGCACTCCTCTATAAATTTGCTGGTTTTCCATACTCAGAATTGACAACACTCAGCCTTTTTGCTTCTCTTTATTCATCCACAGTATAGGTGACTTTTAACAATCCTGTGTAAAATTATGTGAACGGTGTTATCAGGCATGTTACTAAGCCCGCGCCTATCATGGCAAGTTTCTCAGCAGATGAAACCAAATAAATCAGCCATGCCGCCCAGTCATTTCTCTCTTATCGAAGAGATATAAACTGCTGAAGGGGCATGCAGTCCTGACAGCAGAGAACTGCACTTAAAGAGCCCAAAGGATTTTTCAGCAAAGATTGCTCAAAGGCAACGTGTACCGCTTGAGGTTTCACTGAAAATAAGGAAACAAATGCATAACATGCTAGGCTGCCCAGAAAGGTATTTTCTTCCGCATTAAGTCAACATACTCTTTTAGGGCTTCCTGCTCTTCAGGAGCTAACCTATCAATAAAGTTCTTTAGAAGAGCCTTTGCATCCTGCTCAGGCACCTTCACATAAAGCAAGTCGCCCTCGAATATGTGTCTCCCAACCATGGGTTTATCTATGGAGATCGCCACCTGCATTCCCTCACCTGCTTCAGGTATGGCTTTACCTTTATCCTGTATCTGAAGTATTTCACCGACCTCTTCACCGTCCTCAGCCCTTACAAGCTGCAGCTTCGGCCTTATCTTCCCGGCGAGCACCTCAATCCCAACTATAGCCGGTTTAGCTCTTCTGAAAACGTAACCCTCAAGTATCTGAATCTTCGCCGGCTTGATAAGCTGCGAAAATTCTTGAACTGTTTTGGCTTCCTGCTGCGACCTAAGCCAAGAAACATAATTGTCCACAAGATGGTAGATTATTTTCTCCTGGAATATGGGGATACCCTTGCTTTGAGCTTCCTCAGCAGCGTCTGGAAGCACCTTAACGTTAAATGCTAATATAGCCCCGTAGAACGGGTTATGATCTCTGACAACAGCAGCCTCAGTAACATCCCTCTTTGAAACGTCACCAACATCCGCCAGCCGCACAGGCACATTGCTGCGCTTCAAATTTTCAGCGATGGCTTCCAGAGAGCCAAGCGTATCAGCCTTAACTATGACGCCATCAACATCCGTGGAGATGCGGATACGCTCAATCTCCTCAGAAACTAGCTTCACATATTTTTCCGGAGATTCACCTTCTCCTACAACGTAAATCGGAGCCCCGGCCAGCACGCCCTCAAGCTCAGGAGCCGCAATCTTGACGCCGGCTGCAGCTGAAACGGACTCAACTGAGGAGAACTTGTCCCTTGGATCCCGCATCTCATCAAGAGGTTTCGGAACAAGGAGGGCTCTTACCCGGGTAACTATGGGCTTTTCTCTGCCTCCAATAACAATCAAATCATCCCTCTTTATAATGCCGTCGTATATTATCGCATTTAACGTTAAGCCTAATCCAGGTTCTTCTTTAACCTCCAGCACCGTTCCCTTAGCAGGGCCTGAGGTTGTCTGGAGTCGCTTCTTCAGATACTGCTGTGTTAAACCCACAAGGACCGCCAGAAGCTCAGGTATACCTTCGCCTGTCTTAGCGCTTGTCGGCACAAGGGCAACGGTTTTTGTGAAGTCCTTTATCCTGTCGAATCTGTCAGCATTGAAACCTAAACGGGAGAATGTTCCGATGATCTCGTAAATCTTATTGTCCAGCTCTTCTCGAACATACTTGTCCTGAAGCTGATAACTTTTAATGAATGGTGCATCTTCAATTGGTTTCCATCCGGGGATTCTGTCAATTTTGTTGACGGCCACCAGAAAAGGAGTTTTCCTTGATTTTAAAATTTCTATACACTCGTAAGTTTGAGCTTCAAAACCCTTAAGCACATCAATAACCATGATTGCAATGTCAGCAACGCTTCCGCCTCTCATACGCAGGTTTGTGAAGACCTCGTGGCCAGGGGTATCCACGATGAGGAGTCCAGGAATCTCAATTTGACCTTTAACAGATGATAGCAGCGGCCCAACCATTTGCTTAAGCGTTTCCATGGGGAAGAAGCTGGCACCAATATGCTGAGTCATGCCGCCGGCTTCACGGGCTTGAACGCTTGTTTTGCGAATTTTATCAAGAAGAAGAGTCTTGCCAGTGTCTACATGACCTAGAACGCAGACTATTGGCTGCCGAATGGGCATCCTGCATACTCCCATGAAACATCATGCAAGTCTCATTAAACCTAATAAACGCTATCCTAATAAATACTGTTTCCATAATATAGATGGAAGTTACTTGGTTTTCGCTATTATTAGGAGAATCCCTAAAGCCGCCAGTATGAATCCTAAAACGGCGAAAAACCACGTGTAAACTCCTAAAGCTTCACTGCTTGAAATTGAGAAGTACGCCTCCAACGCGCCGAGGATTATCAGCAGTAACCCGAGAAACTTTTCAGCAACACTTACCATGAAGGAGCTGTTTTCGCTCAAACGAAACCCTCTCGCTATATGCCCTTTTACATAGGCTTGACGAAGCTATTTAGTTTTCCCCTTCTGGCCTGTTTCTTCAAGCTTCGCAGGGAGGTACTCGTCTACAATGTATGTTAGCCCATATCGGCTGAAGGCCTCCTGCTCAGCCTTACGCTTTATTTTCATGAAGGTTTTTATTTCCCTTTGCCACAGCGGATCCTCCTGATACCTTGGATCCTTCTGAAGTTCATAGAGCCTCTTCATGTCTATATCGTCCAAGGGGTCCGTTGGCAGCTTATACTCAACTATGTCAGTTGCCCAAACACCGCTCCACACGGCGTCTGGAGTTGTTAAGTCTCTTAGGTGAGCGGCGTTAGCTGAGCCTGAAATTATAACCATAGCTATATGCATGCCCCATGGGTCTCCGTCCGTGAATATGTAAACTGGAAGCTTAAGCTCCCTGTTCAGCCTCCTTATGAAGTAACGTGTTGCTCTTGGAGCCTGCCCAGCTGTCAACACGAGGATCGCGTTGAACTTCTTATGCACGTTTTCCTCTATAAAGCGTGTGAAAAGACCGCCCTTCTCTATGGCTATTACCTTGTCAGCCGAGGTTTCCTCAAACTCAGCTGAGGTTAACGCAGGCCCAATCATTACGCCATCAGGGTGCGATGTCAGGTTTAGGGTTTTGCCCTCGTATCCTGGCACAGTGTATCGTATTGTCAAGTCGCCGAACACTGCAGAACGCTCCTCTGGAAAGATGCTGAAATCCTCCCTTGAGTAGCCCAGAACGGTTTCCAGATCAGTTATGATGTTGTTGGATTCCTGCTGATCCTTGAATGTCATTTCATAGGCCTGTGCAGAATAGTAAACATCTCTCAGAGTGGAGGTTTTCCTTTGGGAGGTAAGCTCATACGAAAAAAGCGCCGCCCAGACTAGTTGCGCGAATGGTTTTAGGTGACGAATATTTCTTGAACTCCTCTTAACCCTTTTGTCGCCTAGAACAAATTGTCTTAACACGTGATCATAGTAAATGTTTTCCGTGGATCTGACAGGCATTTCGATGAATGGAAAAACGCCTCTCTCAAGCTGGTCGTAAATTCTAGAGCCAAGTCCCCGAAGCTTGTCTAAAACTTCTTTCCTCTTTTCAAGCACGCTTCTTTCAGGTTCACTCAACCCCATACCGCCTCACGTTCCGCAGGAGCCTCTCAATATCAGGTATTTTATCCTTCTCGGCAAGTTTAGTTGAGAATTCAGCTATTCTTGGGAGATATTTACTAAACACGCCTAACCTCTTCTTATCGCGGTCCGCATGCTCTCTTCTTGATAGGAAACGCTGCAGTTGTCTGGCCACTTCCCTTAAGCCATTGGCTATTTCACGCCTCACCTCAGGCCTATCAGCAATAAACTCCTTACCAACGGTTTTGTAGGGTACCTTTGTGCTGCAAATATGCACAACTATTGCTATAGGCATGTCCGGTGCAACCTTATACCTGCGCCAGTTCATAGACTCTATAACCTTCACTGAGACGTCGCTTGCCTCGTCATAAAGCAGTGGAATACGATTGGCGAATCGGTAAATAACAAAACCGTTTTTCTGGGAAATTTCTCCGCCATATGCTATGGCAACTTCAACAATGAATGGATGCCCAGAATAAGTAGCTGGTTTCCTCTGATGCACCGCAAGGAACTCAGGCTTCAACTCCTTCAATATCCCTGTACGGAGCAGTTCCTCGCCGAGGGGCGATAGGCATCCTGCATCAGGAGGTAGGAAATCCTTAAACTTTCTAAGCATTTGCACAAGTCGGACGATCTCATCATGGGACAGTTTCTTAGGGTTTTTTGATGGGCTTATACCGCTGAACTCAAGGAACCTCTTTGCCGTGACATTGCCTACCCTGTGAAAGTGATTCTTCAGGAAATCCAGCATGTTTCCATGTGTAGTTATCTGTATAAGGCGCTGGAGAAGTTCAACGTCGACACCGTAGGGATGGGGCAGCGTCTCCGTTGGTGGGTCAGGCATAGTCGCCGTCGCCCTCTTGAAAATGTACAGCCTACCCTTCGGATCCACAAATGTTAGGTTCGCATAGGGATTAACCATGGCAGTCTGCTTGAAATACTCCAGTATCTTCGGCATAGCCCGTAGGTAGTCGCCTTCAAGAGTAAACTCGATTATTGTGCCCCGCCACCCATCCTTATTCAGGGTAATTCTACGATCAAGAATTACAGGGCGGTTCTTCTGAATATCAATCATAATCTTATACTCATAAATTCTAGTGCCGCCCGTGCTTGAAATTATAAGTGCAGGTTGATGAGTGGTTATCTGCCCATACAGAATCGCCATCTTTCCTCCAAGCCCGAAAGTTCCCCTCTGCTGCTTCAGCTTATACTTGGAACCATACAGAACCTGCCCAAATGCAAGAGGTATGTGTTGTGGAGGAATCCCTGTGCCGTTATCTTTAACCCTGAGGCGGTATATCTGGGTTTCCTCGCTTGCCTCACCCTCAAAAGAAAGCCTCACATAAATGTCCGGCGGAACTTTAATGCTTTCAGCAGCGTCAAGCGAGTTCTCAACAAGCTCTCTTATGGCTGCGAAGATAGCCCTCGTGGGGTTTGTGAAGCCTGCTATGTCACGGTTACGATAGAAAAAGTCCGCTGCACTTATCTCTTCAAATGTTGCCTGAGCCACCTACTCCACCGCGTATTTCACGAGGCCAATCCTACCTATGCACAGCTATAACTTTAATTTAACTATGTGTGTAAGCTGAAAAATACGTACAGATCATCAATAGCGTAAGCGTTATTGCCACGTTGCTCCTTTTAAAGTGCACGCTTTTCGCCCTCAATTTTTGCCGCGATAATTTCAATTCGGGCCCTTCGAAAATATGAGTTCGCCATGTTCCACCATCAACATTTTATGGAAAATACTTCATTTCTTAGCGGACTATTCCTCATCTTCCATCCCTCTAAAGTGTACATAATAGTATTCACCAACATCTTTTTGGTAGATGTCAAGTCTTGAACCCTCCTTGTTAACTCTTGGTCTCCTTGTAATGGGATCTCTTCTAAACGTTACATTCATTTCCTTAAGGAACATGTTCATGCCGTCTCGGAGGTTTACAGGCGGATTAGCTATGCCACTTACACCAGGTTCTCCTGTGAAGATCATTAAACGGTCTGCTATAAAGTCTTGAGCTACAACGTCATGTTCAACCACGAAGGCTGTGGCGTTACGGGACTGCATGACCCTGCGGACCGTTCTAGCCATGCTTAGACGCTCCTCCACATCCAAATAAGCGCTGGGCTCGTCTAAGAGGTAAAGTTCAGCTTTTCTAGACAGGCATGCGGCGATGGCTGTTTTCTGAAGTTCCCCACCGCTGAGCTCGGAAACTTTACGATCTAGGAGACGCTGCATGCCAAGAGGCTCCAAGATTTCGGCTCTATACCAGCCGGATGAGAAATCCTCTTTGGCTATGCCCATCAACAGTTCCTGAACTGTTCCCTCATAATCAGCTGAAATATACTGTGGCTTATAACTTACATTAAGTGTCTTGAACTCTATTCCGTTATCGGTTTTCTCCAGCCCGGCGAGGATTTTTACGAATGTCGTTTTTCCTATTCCGTTCGCTCCCAGGATGCCTATGATCTCGCCTTTCCTTATCCATCCCGGATTCACTTTGAGTTTAAAGCCATTGAAAGTTTTCTCCATTCTCTCCCATGTGAGGAAAGCCTCACCAGCGTCAGGGCTGATGGTTGGGGGTTTTTCATGGAAAATTATGGCTTCCTTTCTGAAGCGCACGTTTTCATCAGGGATGAATCCTTGAAGGTAAATGTTTATGCCTGTTCTAACGCCATGTACATGAGAAACTACACCGTAAACGCCAGGTTCGCCGTAAAAGATGCAGATTTGATCTGAAAGATAATCTATTATGGCAAGGTCATGCTCAGCTACAACGACAATCTTATCACTGTTTCTCAGACTTCTTATGGCCCTTGCAACTATTAGCCTTTGCTTAACATCCAAATAGCTGGATGGCTCGTCGAAGAGGTAGATGTCCGCCTCACGGCATATGGCAGCTCCTACAGCAACTCTTTGAAGTTCCCCGCCGCTTAACGCATCTAAGGATCTATCCCACAGCTTCTCAAGTTCAAGCTGCTTGGCAAGTTCCTTCAAAACACCGCGCTCATCAACTTTCTCCAATAATTCCCCAACCTTACCGGAGACCGCTTTGGGAATCCTGTCGACGTATTGAGGTTTATGTACAACCTTAAGCTTGCCCTCACTCATTCGTTGAAAGTAGTTCTGAAGCGAAGATCCTCTAAAAAAGCGAATTATCTCGCTCCATTCAGGAGGATTTTCGTAATTTCCAAGGTTTGGCTTTATCTCGCCTGAAAGTATCTTCAGAGTTGTGGTTTTTCCTATACCGTTCTTTCCGAGAAGGCCTAGAACGCTTCCTGGAGAGGGCATGGGGAGTCTAAAAAGTTTAAATGTGTTCGGTCCAAAGCGGTGGCTACATTCAGCTTCCAGCTCATCCGGAAGATTCACTACGGAAATTGCCTGAAAAGGGCATTTTTTAACGCATATTCCGCAGCCGGAACATAAAGCCTCAACAATAACAGGTTTATTGTTCTCGAAGCGTATTGCCTCTACACGGCTTCGAATCATGGGACAAAAACGATGACATGCCCGATCACATCGTTTAGGCCTGCACTTGTCGGAATCCAGCACTGCAACACGAGGCATATTCCATCAGCAGCCCATTAAAGCTCAATTATGAAACTTGAGGTCACAATACAGCTATTCTGCTAAAAATTTTTCGAAGCACACCAACCAAAAAGAGATAAAGGGGAAGCAGAAGTTCACCAGAACTTTCACCATTCCTCTTCTTCCCATTCTTCCTCTTCTTCCCATTCTTCCTCTTCCCAATCTTCTTCTTCGAACAACATTCCACAACACCTCAGCAGCTGGTGCATAGGAGATTTCCTCAGGACGTTTTAAATCTTTTCATTCGGCAGCTGTCGATGAAACAACGAGACAAGCATATTTTGAATAATTATGTTAGGATCTTTGCCGTCAGTGAAGCAACTGGCTCCTGCAGGTCAGGTGCTACGTAAGCCCAGCAGAGGTTAGCCGAGTTATGAGCTGCCCCAATTTCGCCTCTACGGTTGACGGCTATTAAGCCCATGGATTTTATAGTTCCAGCTATTCTGGTATTAACAAGCCTTATAGCTTCTTCAACAGCTTCCTGTGCAGATTTCCCGGAAGCCATGCGATCACAAACCGTCTTAGCCAAAACAAGCCTTATAGCTATTTCACCTATACCTGTTGCCGAGCACGCGCCGCTTTGGTTGTCAGCGTATGTTCCGCAGCCTATCAGTGGAGAGTCACCTATCCTACCAGGAAGCTTCAGAGGTATGCCTCCTGTTGAGGTTGCCGCTGCAAGATTTCCTTTCTTGTCAAGGGCCACAGCGCCCACTGTTTCTAGACTGAAAATTTCCGGATAATCTTTTATTAACCTAGCGAGTTTTGGCAAGTCATATTTTCCCTCAAGAAGTGCTTGCCTGTACAAATTATAGCGCTTAAGCTGATGCTCTGACGGCGCATCGACCCTTTCAACTTTGAAGATTCTTGCAAGCTTCTCAGCGCCATCACCCACCACGAAAACATGATCTGATTTCTCCATCACCAGCCTTGCCAAACGCACGGGATTTTTAACATCCCTCAGTAGGCCTACAGCGCCTGCCCTTAAGGTTTCCCCATCCATGACGGAGGCCTCCATTTCCACATTGCCCTCTATGTTAAGAGCTGAACCCTTACCAGCGTTAAACACGCCGGCATCTTCCATGAAGGCTACGGCCTCAACAACAGCATCCAAAGCACTTTCGCCCTTAACCAGCATCTCGAAGCCTAACTCAGCAGCCTTCTTAACGCCCTCAAGAGCGGGCTGGCTACGGTTCTGATCCCATTTTCCAGCCCCGCCATGAACCACAATTGTTGGTTTTCGACCTTTCAAAGCGATTCCCCCGAGATTAACACCATGGGGAACCCATACTCAGAATATAAGGTTAATGCGGCAAAATGAATAAATTCCCGTTTTCAAAAATATTTTTGGGATGATGTGAGGCGACGGCTGGGAGCACTGGCGATGAGAAAGCCAACTAACCTGCACTGACCATTTAAGTAATCCGGGGGAAAAGCATATGCTTAGAGATTTTAACATTCTGGCAACTACATCAAAGGGGAATGAAACTGAAGCTTGCTCTGAACTTTGGTATTTACTCGGGGAGATCGGTGATCCCTCACCGGTTGTGGATAAAAGTGGAGTTTCAGGGCTTATAGTCGCCAAGACATCCTTAAGGCCCGTTGATGTTGCTGAGAAACTTCGTGCAATACTCCGAGAGCGTCCTTACGAATTTCGCTACTTGCTCAGGGTTATTCCCATAGAAAAGGTTGTACGTACAAGTCTTGATGAGATAAAAAAGGCCGCTGCCGAGCTGAGTGCAAAAATCCGGGAAAACGAAACGTATCGTGTCACTGTTGAGAAGCGTTTCACCGAAACATCCACCAGGGACATAATAGAGGCCGCAGCCTCGGCGGTAAATAGGAAAGTTAACCTTGAGGATCCGGATAAAATTCTCCTAATTGAGGTTGTAGGCGGACTTACTGGCATGTCAGTGCTTAAGCCTCAAGATATTCTCTCCATCGCAAAGGAAAAAGTGCTGTAAATGGAGGGCTGTTCAATCAGCGCCAAACGTATAAAAGAGCCACTCGTTCAATAACAAGATTCTTGATAACTTCTTGCAGGCCATATTTCCCTTTCATAGTCTCAATCTCAGTTTCGGTGATGCCGAAAACCCTCCTTATGGCCGTTATCTTCTCTTCTGAGAGCTCTAGAACTGAGTCATCGCGTTTCGCCCCTGTAGATTCTTCTATAATGGCTAAGGCTGATTTCACATCTTCAGGATTTTCACTTATAACAAGCGCAGCGATTTCTTTTGCGCCACTTTTAATCCCGAGAATTTCTGCGGCCTTTCTGATTTGACGCTGGGCTGAAGCATAGAGTAGCAACTCTACGGAGAGATTTCTTGAAATGTTTTCTCCATTTCTGAATGCTTTCAAGGCGTTTAAGGCTGCAGATAAAAGATGATCACTTGTCGCAATCAGCCTTGCATCAAATAGCTGAAACACAATTTCTGGACGCAGCTTAGTCTTCAAGCTTTTCAGGAGAACATCCACATCATCAATTTTTGCGTTTCTAAATCCGGCTGCGGCCACATAATTACCGAACTCGCTAATGTACTTCAGCACTTCAATTCCTCTTCCAGAATTTCTTTAAGAAACCTGTTCACAAGCCTCTGGGGTAAGCCTGCATTAACGACTTTCTCCATCTCTCCTTCTATCGGCTTGCCGCTTTCTCGGCATTTTCGAACTATTTTTCGAACGGTTTCTTTCATCTCCCATGGAAAAACTATCCACCTACTAGTTTCAGCTGCATAATAGTCAGGTACAATAATGCTCCATGGCTTATAGAATATTGTTGCTATTCTGACTCCCACGGCGCCTTTCTCCAGCAGATGCTCCTTTATTAGGCGTAGGCTTTTCCCAGTGTCAGCCACTTCATCCACTACAAGCACCATCTTACCCTTCACGTCCACAGAAACTGGCTGGGTTAATTTTGGCTCCTTATTCGTTTCAGCAACACCTACATAGAACTCTACTCTAACATTGGCTAGGTTTGGGTTTTCAAGGAGATCGGAGAGAATCCTTGCAGGAGGCCAGCCGCCCCTGGAAACCCCAACGATTACATCAGGCCTAAAACAGTCCCGCTTTATCCTTTCAGCCAAGCGTAAAAGCATATTGTAGATTCTGCCCCATGATGGAACCTCATAGTCAATCTTCTGGCTCAACAATTATTCACCTTTCTTGAGACAATTAATAGAGAGAATGCACGCTTAGGTGATTTAAATTTTCTAAAAAATAGGGGTGGAGAAAAACTGAATGGGCTTAATCAAGCTCTGAAGATTCAGGCTCTTTTGATTTCTCCTTCTCCTTCTCTTTCTCGATGCCCTTGGCTGCTATTACATCGTCGATTTTCAGCACCATGCTGGCGGCTTCGGTAGCTGATTTGAGCACCTGAAGCTTGACCCGTAGTGGCTCCACTATGTTTAGCTCAAGCATGTCCCTGATTTTGCCGGAGAAAACGTCGACGCCCATACGGTAGCCGTCAGCCTTCTCGTGGGCCGCTCTAAGAGAGACCATGATATCTACTGGATCCAGGCCTGCGTTCTCAGCAAGTGTCAGCGGTATAGCTTCGACGGCGTCGGCGAAAGCCTCGATAGCCAGCTGTTCGCGTCCTCCCACTTTAACGGCATAATCCCTGAGTTGCTTTGCCACTTCAGCTTCTGGGGCGCCGCCGCCTGGAACTATTTTTCCATCCTCTATCGCGTTTCTTACTACGCAGAGAGCATCGTGGAGCGAGCGTTCAGCCTCATCCACAACATGCTCTGTTCCACCTCTAACCACTATTGTAACGGCTTTGGGGTTCTTGCATTCCCTTACATACACTAGCTTATCATCGCCGATTTTAACTTCCTCGACAAGTTTCGCCTCTCCAAGTACATCTGAAGTTAGATCCTTTATGCTGGCCACTATTTTACCGCCTGTTGCCCTTGCAAGCTTTTCCATGTCGCCGCTGCTGACGTTTTTAACCGCTAATATTCCTTTCTTGGCGAGGAAATGGAGAGCCACGTCATCTATGCCCTTCTCGCAGAACACCACATTAGCGCCGACCTCAGCGATCTTGTCAACCATTTCCTTCAGCATGCGCTCTTCCTCGTCAAGGAACATCTTCATCTGTTCAGGGCTTTCAATGTTAATCTTAGCATCGAACTCAGTCTTCTCAATCTCTAGTTTAGCGTTTATCAGTGCTATTTTGGCGTCTCTTACAAGCTTCGGCATCTGTGGATGAGCTACTTCCTTATCGATGACCATGCCCTTGACTAATTCTGTTTCCTCCAAGCTTTTACCATGCTTCTTAAGAATCTTGATTAAGTCAATGTCAGCCTTGATCTTTCCATCCTTTTCCTCAGCTACCTGCTTAACTGCTTCTACGGCTATTTTAGCAAGGTAATCCTTGGCTGCGGCGACGCCTTTGCTGCCCATGGAAGTCATAGCTACATCTAAGAGAAGTTTATCATCGGTTATGCTTACAGGGATGGCTAACTTATTCAGAACCTCCTTAGCCTTTTCATGTGCTTTCTTGAAGCCTTCAATTATAATTGTTGGGTGAATGTTTTGATCCAGGAGGTTTTCAGCTTTAGCCAGCAGTTCTCCAGTTAACACTGCAGCGGTGGTTGTTCCATCTCCCACTTCATTATCCTGAGCCTTAGCTACTTCAACGAGCATTTTGGCGGCAGGATGTTGCACATCAAGCTCTTTGAGTATTGTTGCGCCGTCGTTTGTTATTGTGACGTCGCCGAAGCTGCTGACGAGCATTTTATCCATGCCCTTCGGCCCAAGGGTGGTTCTCACAAGCTCAGCCACCACTTTCGCGGCCATGATGTTGTTTCTTTGAGCCTCTCGCCCAGTAGTTCTCCCTGTTCCCTCTTTCAGTATCAGTACAGGAACTGTCCCAGGCATGGCTGACATTAACCATCACCTCTGATTCATAACAACTGTACGCGACTTAACGAGCAACAGATCCAGTAAAAGTTACTTCTATATAAACATTTCTATTCATTAACTCTCAAAATTTTGTACCCTGAAGCTTTCCTAAGCCTATTCATCACGGCTAAACCAAGACCATCAGTGGGAATTGACTCTGCGAGGATAACATCTACGCCTTCTGAGTCGAAATCCCTTAAAAGCCTAAAAAGATTTTTAGCTATTTCGGCCAGGTTGCTTCTGCTTCCGAGAGATTTGACGACGTCAGCCTTGTAGCTGCTTGAAGTTTCATCCGTTGCCAGCACTCCAACTTTGCGTCCTATCCGCCTGTAATCTTCAGCCAACTCGTTTATCTTTCTGACAACAGCTTTCAATGAACCCTCAACAAGGAACATTTCAGCTTTAGGAGCGTAGTGTTTATGCTTAATCCCCGGAGAACGTGTGTGATTCAGGTGAAGTTCCATGTCAGATGTTGCAACAGGATGAAGAGTAACTTCCCAGAGGAAACTCTTCAAAACCTCGTATGGAACCCCGCCGGGCCGCAGTATCTGCGGAGGATCAACGGTCATATCAAGAACTGTAGATTCCACTCCAATGTGAGTTGGGCCAGCGTCCAGTATGGCGTCTATTCTCCCTTCCAGGTCCTCAAGAACATGCTGAGCTGTTGTGGGGCTCGGTCTCCCAGCAAGGTTGGCGCTTGGAGCAGCTATTGGAGAACCGCTTTTTCTGATCAACGCGAGGGCTACGCTGTGCCTAGGCATCCTAACTGCAATAGTATCTAGTCCGGCTGCGGTCACGTCAGGTACAAGTCTTGAGCGCTTGAGGATAATGGTTAGAGGGCCTGGCCAAAGAAACTCCATAAGTCTGAAGGCTTTATCAGGCACGTTCTCCGCCAGTTTATATACATCTTCTATGCTTCCAACATGCACTATTGGAGGATTATCTCTTGGACGCATCTTAGCCTCGAAAAGCGCTGAAACGGCTGTTGGATTTAGGGCATCAGCCCCTAGGCCATAGACTGTTTCCGTTGGGAAAGCTACAAGTCCACCACGCCTTATTATGCTAGCCGCTTGGCTGATGAGGTCATCCTCCGGGCTGTCGGGATTAACCTTAAACACCAGGGTTTTCTTTGACATGAACAGGCCTTATGCTTAAGCATGAACGCCATAATACTTAAAGTTTGATTGAAGAAAGAGATTAAAATCACGTGAGAACTTGAATTCACTTTACGTTTTTCGACGCGTATAATCAGCAGCATACTGCTTCAGAAGTTTCATTATATGCGGGTGGCAACGGGCTATGTCAGTCAAGCTAACTATGCCCAGCAAGCGCTCCCCATCAACAACCGGCAGACGTTTAATGTTCATGGAAAACATAAGCCTTACAGCCTCCTCAAGATCAACGTGAGGCTTCACCGTGATCAGCGGGCTTGACATTACATCATTAACTAAAGTCTTTTCCGCATCTTTCACTTCAGCCACAACCCTCTTCAGAACGTCCCGCCCGGTTAATATTCCAACAGCTTTGTTTCTTCTTATAACGATCAGGCAGCCTATTCCCATTTTGCTCATCACGTTAGCGGCTTCTCTCACGGTGGAATTCGCATCAATCGTCACAACATCTCGGATCATTACATCCTCAACCTTTAATGAAACAAGGTGCTCGTCTTTCTCTTCACCTTGAGACATCACTGATCCCTCAAAATTATTTTAATAGTGCACCCTTTAATATAAGTATAAACCGAAAACTACTTTGGGCTAAGCAATTTTCTTATTAATCCTTCAACTCGTTCGTTTACAGGTATTTTTGCCTTCTCAAATTTCTCTTTTGGTTTCGTCATTGGACAGGTGGCATCGATGCCCATCTTTGCAGTTAACCCCGTCTCCTGATCCGCTGAAGAGTCTAACGTTGAACCCCTAGCATTTTCAATTATCAACAAGTCTTCATTTGCTTGGAATCTTGTAGCTATTGCCCACTCCACATCTGAAACATCGAAAACATTAATGTCGGGATCCACCGCGATGACATGCTTAAGGCTCGGATGGGCCGCCAGAGCCGCCAAAATGGCGTTTTTTCCGTCACCATCAACTTGTTTCTCAATGGAGATAACAGCGTGAAGCCAGCCTCCACCACCAACTGATAAGTTAACAGCGTGAACTTTCGGCACAACCTTAGAGACAGCCTCATATATTGCAGCTTCCCGGGGAAGCCCCATCAAAAGTCTATGTTCGGATCCTGAGGGCAGAACTGCCTGATACAGGTAGTCTCCACGGTGCATAATGCCTAATATCTCTACAATTGGCTGCATCCTCTGAACATCATAAGTTCCGGTGATGTCCACCAGCGGGCCCTCCATGGCCTCCCGGGATATAGAGATTTTTCCCTCTAAAACGAGCTCCGCATCCGCCGGGGCATAGGCGTCCACGTGCATACACTTAATAAGGCGTAATTTACCGCCTAGAAGCGTATTTGCAACAGCAAACTCGTTAACTCCAAATGGAGGGGAGGAGGCTGCAGCTAACATGACGGCGGGATGAGTACCTATGGATATAGCGACTTCTAAATCTTTTTTAGCCTCCTTAGCCAGGCACCAGAGTCTATAAAGATGACGGGGAACTAAACGTATAGCCAAATGCCGCTCATCCAGAAGTTGAAGCCTGTGAATTGAAACGTTCTCAAAGGCTCCATCCGGGCTTTTAGCGTGGATGACAGATGCAGTTATGTATGGGCCTGCGTCTCTCTCAAAGTGGGTTAGAACTGGAAGCTTCAACAGGTTTGGTTCTTCAACGACCTCGCAGACTACACCATCATTGGCTATTTTGGGCTTTATAGGTGAACGGCAAGCCTCCAAAAGTTTATGATAAAGTTCTGTCCCATTAACACCCAGCGCCTCGCAGATTCTATTTCTAGTCCCACATACATTAGCCACAACTCTATTAATTCCACCACTGACTTTTTCAAAAAGAAGAATAGGCCCATCCTTATCAAACCTTTTCACGATATAGGAAATCTCAAACTTTGGAGAAACATCATCCATCACGTGAAGAACTTGATCTTCCTTCTCCATAAGCTCTAAAAAGTCTCGCAGGCTCATGCCACGCTTCCCTCCATAGCATGTTCCATAGACATTATTTTGTCCACAAGCCTTCTCAAAATTGATTGCGCTTGCATTTCGTTCAGGGATTCTAAATAAATCGAGACCAAGGCGATTTTCCTCTTCTTTGACGCTACATGTTCAGCGAACATTCTAGCTGAAACAGCATTTCTATCGCCTAGGATAACTGACGAAGAGGGCGAGCCCGGCATATCCATAGGCCTAGGTACGGCAATGGCCAAAGTTCCAAGTTTATCCTCCTTCTCGCTTAAAAGGACTAGACAAGCATTCTTTGTTTCTAGGTAAACCGCCAAAAAGCGGACGTTCTGCTCTACAATCTCATCCTTAATAACCTTCGCGCGATTCAAACAAGCTCCACCATTGATATTTATACCGATAAACGCAGTATTTATTGCTTTCAAGGATCGGGGAAAAGATGAGCAGGAGCAAAGCGCAAAAGATGCTGGAAGTTCTGCGCAGAAGTTTCGCTCTGCCCGAATGGCTCACCGCCAACATGGATCCCTTCGAAACATTAATAATAACTATAATTTCACAAAACACTACTGACAGAAACACTAAAAGAGCTTTTGAAAATCTCTCAGGAAAATTTCATATAACCCCGGAAGCGTTAGCTAACGCTGAAGTAGAAGAAATTGAAAGATGCTTGAAGCCAGCTGGACTCTACAGGAATAAGGCCAAAGTGATTAAAGAAGTTTCAAGAATAGTTCTTGAGAAGTATAATGGAAGCCTAAACTCCATCCTTGAGAAGCCTTTCGAAGAATCGCGAAGGATGCTGATGGAATTACCTGGAGTTGGGCCTAAAACGGCGGATGTTATACTGCTTTTTTCAGGAGGAAAGCCAACTATACCGGTAGATACACATGTCAAAAGGGTGTCAAAGAGATTAGGATTAGCACCAGAGAATGGGGGATATGAAGACGTTAGGAAAGCGCTGCAAAGCCTGTTTAATGCTGGGGATTACTTGGACACGCATATTCTGCTTATTTCACTTGGAAGGAAATATTGTCGCGCACGAAACCCCCACTGCGGAGAATGCCCCTTAAGAATTCTTTGTCCCTCGCGAAGCTGCTAGGATTCTTGTTTAATCAATTCCTCAGAAAATGGGTGCTCTCTAAGGTTTTTATCGAGACGGACTTTTCCAATTTTTACGGTGGATATGCTGCCTGATACAGGAGTGCATATTTTCATAACTTTTCTTCTGTAGTCAACTTCTCTTATGACGCCTACTCCGAGGAATTTATTGCCGCTATTATACAGTGCTATCAATAGGCCTTCAGCTTCCTCATCAAAGATCACTACAGCTTTCTTGCCAAACGCCTCCTCAAGTTTCCTCAAGTCTTCCTCAGGTATGTGGCGGTTGCCGCCGAAAACAAGGAGCAGCTTATCCGTCGACTCTGCAAAGTGTAATGGCTTTATCTTGAGCAGCTCGTTTATCTCTCTTTCACGTCTTGAATCCGTGAAGTTCCTAGCTAGAGCTAAATGTTCACCATTTTCAATTCTTACCCAGCTTAACGGTATTGATTGAACCTTTGCATTCTTCAGGTATTTTAAGTAGCCAAGTTCCCTCAGGCTTCTACGTTTTTCTCGGCTTCTCTGTTTTATTGCATTAGGAGAGTCAATGGTTAAAACGCGGTATACTCTGATCATGTCCAGAAGCGGATTCAACCGCTCATCCTGCTGTATAGCGAATATTATGTTGGGGAATAGTCGCTCAGCTAACTGAGCCTTGTACTTAATTGCATCTTCACCTTCAATCCAGCCATCAGTGTTCACAATTATGAAGTCTGGACTTTTCTGTAAAATTTCATCCCTTAGCAAGGTTAAGCCTTGGATGGTTTTTTCCATGGCTTTGCTAGGTGAGGTGACGCCTACAAAGAACGCGTTTTCAGATTCTAAGTTGAATAAGTCAGCTATTGGCTTTGAAACGAAAGTGTAAGATACGGTGCAAGGTGGCCCAATATCCGATTGCCCCAGATCACCGTCTAATATGGCTATTTTAGGCTTGCTAGCCAGCAACCGGTTGATTAGGTAGGTGCAGAAGCTTGTTTTTCCGGAGTCGGGAGCCCCGATAATCATCGCCACGGCTGGTCTTGATTTGATGGAGCAGAGTTCCTCAAAGGCTTTCTCCCATGATTCAGGTATTGTGGATCCTTCAACTTCTTCTACACATGCATTTTCGCCTAACGAAACATCAAAAGTTGCGTTTTCAAGCACTGTGAAAGGCATTCTTTTGCCGTCTCTTATGATCACTTTACCTTTATCCATGACGTAGCCGAAAACCTCAACCCTGCCGGACGTGACCGTTACTGAGGCAGGCCCATCTACTAGAAGTGTTTTTTTAGCGTTAACCGTTATGTTCATACGAGGCCCTCCTTTGAATTTTGTAACCGTTACGTCTTGCAATTTCTATTGCGGATCCTATATCCCTTAATCCTCTTCTATGTTTAGCCTCGCTGGATAGACGGTTCGTTCCAGCCTCACTTACCGTTTCCAATGCGACCCACGGAGGAAGCTGCTCATCCATGGCTCTCAGCAACTCATCTCGGTACTTTGGAGTGCCGTCGCCAACTTTAACTATAATTGAGGGAGAATCCATATCCTTAAGGCTTTTTAATATGCCATCTATTCGGTTTATCGTTTCTTCAACGCTGAAACAGTTTCCGGTGCTGATCACCTTCCCATCCGCCAACACGGCTAAGCCGAAAACTTCACCTGGATCAACGCCTATTATAATCTTCTCATATGCGGCTTTCCCCTCGAGAATTTTGATAACGTGATTCATTAAGGCTGGAAGTTCATCTTCACCTTTAAAGATAAGAACCGAATCATGATTTATGAGGGAATGCTCCTTGAATGTTGTTATCACAACTCTTACATCGACGGGTATAGATTCGAAGGGTGTTAGGCTTAGAAAGGGTATCTTAAGTTTCTTAAGCTCATTGACTATGAGGTAGTAGGCTCTCCCGGATACCGTGGCAACAGCAACCTTGGCTTTCATAGACAAATTCCTATTTTAGAGGCATAAACAAATTATTACCGTTAGTAGCTTATATTCATTGATGCCCCCCGCAACATTCCAGAATATACCTACAGGCTGTGCAAAACTTGATGAAATCTTAGGCGGCGGCTTCTCGCCGGGCGAATTAAGCTTGATCTACGGGGAAGCTGAAACGGCGAAGACGACATTGGCAATGCAATGTGCGGTGAATTGCGCTGCAATGGGATTTAAAACTCTATTTGTAGACAGTGATGGCACGTTTTCAGCTAGAAGGCTGTCTCAAATTGCCATGTATCATGACTTTGATAAAATTGCGGAGCGCATAATCCTCGCCAAACCAAAGGACTTTAGAGAGCAAGCCATGGTCATAAACAGGCTTGCCGATTATTTAACGAAGGACTTTAGGCTTGTGGTGGTGGACACGCTTACATCCTTATATAGGGCTGAGCTTGCGGAAAACCCTGAAAGAACATTTGAAATAAACCGTGAACTTAATAGGCAAATGGCGTGGCTTGCACAGACCGCAAGGGCTGGCAAACTTGCAGTTATCGTGGTGAGCCAGGTGCGAAGCGTTCTCGACGAAGCAATTGTAAGCGTGGAGCCTGTGGCTACGAGAGTACTAAAGTTCTGGGCAGACGCAATATTGGCCATGAAGCCTACTGAAAATGAAGAAGTGATTAAGGTTTCTATCGAGAAAAAAGGAAGAGCCACGGGATTTGTTTCATGTTATTTGAGGATAGAGGAAAGGGGACTAGTAGATTATTATCCTCAGAAAATTGAGGGATAAAGTTATGTACTACATATTCGCATTGATGGTTGAATCATTAAAGTTTTTATTTCCAGCCTACTGCGCCAATGCTACGCCGGTCCTTGCTGGCGGAGGTTTGCCAATAGATTTGGGAAAGAAATTCTTGGATGGGAAACCTGTTTTCGGCAAAAACAAAACTTTCAGGGGATTCATCCTGGGACTAGCTGTTGGAACGTTAGTGGGGCTGATGGAAAGTTTTCTTTTTCATTATCATCTAGCCTTCGGCTTCGCAATATCCCTAGGGGCATTATTAGGCGACTTGGCAGGGGCATTCCTGAAGAGGAGAATTGGAATAGCCCCTGGGAAGCCATTGCCCGTAGTGGATCAGATTGATTTCGTTATTGGAGCCCTACTTTTCGCCATTCCCTTAAACGCGCCAAGCCTAGAACTCGCCATCACGTCTCTAGTTATAACTCCTCCAATACATGTATTAACAAATTTTGCATCATACAAGATGGGGTTGAAGAATACCCCTTGGTGAAACTATTAGACGCCCTTCCAATAGTGCAGTATAGCCTCTATAGAAATGTATGACATGATTAGCAGCATCACGCCCACGATGAACACCATATAGGCCTGCCTGGGTTTGTAGACGTATTTTGTGCTCTGGTACATGAAGGCTAACCCCATGGTGCCGATCGAGAAAAGAATCATGGCTATAATGCTGTCCGACACGAATTGTTCAGACAACTGCGGATACACAAAAAGAAAGCGGCCTCCATAATAGACTGCCGGGTATGGCTTAACGATTATACTGTATAGTCCACCGCCGAACAGGAAAATTGCAAAGGCAATTGTCAGAATTGCTAAAGCAAATGTGGAGGGTCTAGTTGATGAAATCCGATTATGGAATCTCTGCAGAGAGTAGGATATTGAAGAAATCATTTTTTTGGCTTTATGCACCACTTTCATTCGCCTCTTTTTTGATTAAATGTTCTGCAACTTTCTTAGCCCATTCGCCTGTTAAAGGATTTTTCACAATCTCACTTAAATATTCTTTCCAAGAAATGTTTAGAGCAGTCTTCCAAAGCTCATAAGTTTTTACAACATTTTCGTAAGCTGAGCCGTGCAGATCGCAGTATCCATTCTTGATGGCTTCCCTTTCGCATAATGCACACTTCATTGAGCATCAGACTCTCCTTTTGACGGGCAATTCGCGTTAAAACAAAGCGTCCAAGGGCGTTTCCCTCTCATCTTGACTTGAACTGTAGGCCAGCCGCACTCACGGCAAGCTTTACCTGAGGGTGCAATGCTTCCCTTCTGAGGCAGCGGAAAAGACGCCCTACATAACTCCTTAAAGAAGTTTGTACATCCAATAAAACGTTTACCGGTTTTTTTCGAGTAAAGAATCATAAGAAGGCCGTTGCCGCACACCGGACATGCTCCGATAATGCGCTCTTCAACCCTAGCTTTCCTTATTGCGCAGCTTAACTGTTCACCAATTGATGCTTCCTCAGTTTTCAACTTCTCAACTACAGGTTTCAGAATTTCTACAGCATCCAGAATCACTTTTTCCCTCTTCTCAAGGTTCGCTTGAATCTTATCCATTTTCTCCTCAAGACTTCTAGTAAGCTCCACCGACACTATAGCTGGGCAGTTCTTTTGCAGAACCTCAAGAACCTCGAAGCCTAAATCAGTTACAACCATTCTCTCATCACGAACATACTTCCTATCATAAAGAGTCTGTATAATGTCCGCCCTCGTTGCCTTAGTCCCTATTCCGGCGCTTTCCATCTCCTTTAAGAGGCTGCCCGGATTATATCTTGGAGGAGGCTTTGTGAATTTATCCTCAAGGATGATCCTTTTTATCCTGATCTTTTGTCCTTCACTTATTGCGGGCAGCAAAACTTCCTCTGACCTGACATAGGGACTATAGAAACGTAGCCAGCCATCTACAAGGGTTTGTCTACCTCTCAAGTAGAAAATATGCCCATTCACATTAATCTTGACTTTTACGCTTTGTCTAAGAGCTGGTTCAGCGAAGACAGCCATAAAGCGACGGGCAATTAGATCCCAAATCCGCTTTTCCGCATCGTCTAACGGTCTTTCAGGAAGCTTTCCAGTAGGGTAGATCGCCGGATGTGCCGGATCTTCCTTGCCGCCTTCGCTGGGCTTCAATTCTTCCTTACCTAGGAGTTCATTTACAAGTCTCTTGTACTCTGAAATCCCGCTTAGTCCAGTAAGCACTTCCCGATAGTTTATTGTCGGAGGAAGTTTTTGGCTGCTCGTTCTCGGGTAGGAAATCAACGCTTCAAGATATAGGCGCTGTGCAATATCAAGTGTGCGTTTAGGGGTATACCCAAATAGGCTGTAGGCTTCGCTCTGCAGAGAGCCTATGTCAAAGGGTGTTGGAGGCGCTTGCTGGAATTGTTTCAGCTCAACGGTCTCTACAACTCCGAAACTTTCTTTGCACTCAGCTAGAATTGCCTCAGCCTCTTTTCTTGTTTCTATGATATCTCTGATGTATTCCGCTTCGAAAACCTGACTTTCTATTTCAACTTCAGCCTTAATGCACCAGTAAGGTGTTGGCACGAAACTTCTGATTGCTTTCTCCCTTGCCACAAGAAAACTCAAAGTGGGTCCCTGAACTCGCCCAGTGCTTATAGTAGCATAACGTCCGCTCCAATTTTTAGCGGCTATTGTTAAGGCTCTTGAGAGGTTGACACCGTAAAGCCAATCAACTTCGTGTCGCGTCCTCCCAGCTTCAATGAGGCCGAAATCCAGGGTGGGCAGTAGCGACTCATACGCGCTTTCAAGCTCCTCCTTTGTTAGTGTGGAGTACTTCATCCTTCTTGCCACTGTCTCTTTGTTTCCACATGCATATTTTAGAAGCGTATACCCTATAATGCTGCCTTCAATGTCATAGTCGCAAGCGTCAATGTACATTTCAGCATTTTCCGCCAGCTTTGAAATAGTCTCCAGCCAAGCGCGGATGTGCCCAGCACCTTTCTCAGCAACATACCTAGGCACCCACTTAAAATGAAAAACAGGGTAATAATTTCTACCGGTTTTTTCCTCAGCAACCGTGTAAAGATGCCCAATTGCTGGAACTACGATTATCTGCTTACCACGCTCAGCTATAAAATATGGAACACCCTTATCTTCAACCTTTTTTGCTTTACCATTTAGGTCAAGGGCAGCAGCTATTCTTTGAGCAGCGTCAGGCTTCTCGGTGACGATAAGTATATGATTGCCCATGGCTCGATACCTTTAGATTGAATTGTAGAGATAGCCCTACAAAGTAGTTAAAAGTTTCTCGATGAAACATCTAATGAAGCCTACCAGCAACAATAAATATCACGGAAGCTATTTCCCATTCTATCTGGCTGATAAAGGGAGGGCCAAAATTGCCGCAACGTGTTACATGTAGTCAGTGTGGCCACTTACTATATGAGGGAGTTGACTTGAAGCCTCCAGACGAGATAATCAGCAAATACGACGGGAAATGTCCAAAATGTGGTCGAAAACTTGCGTTAATACCGGTAAATGTTGAAATTAAGCCATGTAAATAGCTCTAATGTAACTGGATATAACCGCAAGAAAAATAAAGGAATGCGGCACTCTCATAACCAATAAATAGGCGAAGCTCATATGCAAGCTGAAAAATCAAAAAAAGAAAGGGTCTTTAACGCTATTAAGGGTTTCGGAAAAATTCGCCCAGAAATGAGCCGCTCGGCAGCCATAACGTTCACAGCGTTAACTATAATATTATTTATCGCGTTTGCCATACGACTTTTCCCAATAAGGTGGGAAATAGATCCATCAACAGGTAAATCTAACCTGCTTCTCTCGGAGTTTGATCCATACTTCCAATACCGCTTCACAGAATACATTGTTAAAAATGGCTTCCTCTCATGGGTTTGGCCGAACCAGTGGATTGATTACCAACGATGGTATCCAAGCGGAATGAACGTTGCCAAAGCAGCTTTCCCAGGGTTACCGCTTACAGCGGCCTTACTATACAGCATTATATCCACATTGGGTGTAGGGATAGATCTGATGAGCTTTTGCGCGCTCTTTCCAGCCGTAATGGGGATGCTTGCATCCCTTGCAATGTACTTTTTAGGGAAGGAGTTCGGCGGTAGAACTGTGGGTTTGTTATCAGCTCTTTTCTTGGCGCTACATCCATCATACATCCAGCGAACTTCTGTGGGATTCTTCGATGATGAGACGATAGGGATACTTGCCATGATAGTTTTTGCATTATTTTTCCTCAAGGCTATTGATGAAAATAGGCCGATGAATTCCACAATTAAGTATGCCCTTGCTTCAGGGGCTGTTTTAGGATACTTCTGTGCAAGTTGGGGTGCTGCTTATTTTCCAATAGGAGCTGTGACACTTTACACGCTTGTTTTATTGATAATTAAAAGGTATAGTAGCAGGCTTCTTCTAACTTACAGCATAACCTTTGGTTTAGGATTATTCATTGCAATAAATGTTCCTAAACTCTCAACTACCTATCTTCTGACAGGCGCCATATTACCTGTAGCAGGAGTATTCGCACTATTATGCCTGGCTGAGGTTCTGAATAGTGTGACAGCAGCGAAGTGGAGAATTGTTGTAATTGTGGCATTCTTAGCATTGTTGACTGGTGGTTTTGCAGCACTATGGCTTGGCGGATACATGCAGGGAATTGCTGGAAAATTCATTTCAGTCATAAACCCATTTGTAAGGGAAACTCAGCCGCTTATTGAATCAGTAGCTGAGCATAGAATATCTGCATGGGGTTCCCTATACTATGACCTGGGCATTGGAATACTATTCTTCATATTTGGATTTTTCTTTACATTAAGAAATCTTGACAGCAAAAACCTATTCGTTATAGTTTTCGGTTTATCTTCATTGTATTTCGCCTGCTCTATGGTGAGATTACTTGTGCTTTTCGCTCCAGCCTTCAGCCTCTTAGCAGCAATAGGAGTAAATGGGTTAATTAGGCCATTTGCTACATTATTGAGGGCGCCGCCTAAAATCAGCGCGAAAAAGAAGTACAATTTAGGACATGTAAGTAGGGAGTTCAGTGGAGCAGCAATATTTCTAATATTCATCGTTCTTATGACCAACCTTGCGTTCCCAAGTCCGAAAGTGTACAGGCAAGTTGTTGCTCCAACGACAATATCAGGTGGAAGCCTATCACTGGTGCCTAATGTACCCGTGGAGGAGTGGGTGAACATTTTGAAGTGGACCAGAGATAACCTGAACAGCACAACCGTAGTTTGCAGCTGGTGGGATTACGGTTATTGGCTAACCATACTTGGGAATGTAACCTCGCTTGCAGATAACGCAACGATAAACTCGACCCAGATAGAAAATATTGGCTTTGCGTTTATGGCTAATGAAACGCAAGCCCTTAACATGCTGAAATTGTATAACGCCAAATACGTGCTTGTTTTCGTAACTATAGACTATAATGGGAATTTTGCGAATGCCGGCGGCGATGAGGGTAAATGGATGTGGATGGCTAGAATTTCAGGTAAAGCTCATGATCGCCTTGTAAGTCAAGGTTTTATATCTGAGGAGGAAATGTGGACCGACGATTTTGAAGGAGTTAGGAGACTATTTGGAAACTACACCATTGGAACTCACTGGATTGATACAGATAAGGATAATCAGGTTGACAGCGGCGAACTCATAGCCGCAGCTAAAGGCCGGGAATCAACAATATACAAGCTGATGACATATGCTGTGGAGCGGTGGAAACAGGAGCAGAGAGGAGGCGCATCGCCAACAACCCAGCTTATTCATTTCGAAGAAGCATACATCGCCGGGCTGGAAAACGACGGATACAAGTACGGCGGGGTAGTGCCACTAGTATGCCTCTACAAGATTAAATACACAGACTAAAAAGGGGTTGAAATTGTTTCCTAAAACGCCGGACTACCATAAGCCGGGAAAACCACTGGTTCCAACAGGCCTCGGAGCAATCTATGTACTGGCCAGCACAATATACCTATTCCTGCTGCACATAATTCTCGAGAGCAGCACTCCGCAAATTCCATCTAAAGCGTTAACCCTGGCAGCATGCATATTATTCGGCGGATTCATGGGGCTGCTTGATGACTGGATGGATCTGCGGTGGCGTTACAAAGCTTTTTTGCCGCTAATTGCAGCGGTGCCCCTATCAGCTTTAGCTTATAGACTCCCATACGTACGCACATCTATAGGTTTTCCAATAATTGGAACGATTGATTTTGGCAACTACTACTTTTTAATTGTAATTCCCATAATTGTAACTGTAGTCACCAACACTGTAAACCAGCTTGGAGGACTGAACGGTCTAGAAACAATCTGCCCAGCCGTAATTCTCACGGGACTAATGCTGATCTCCGGGTTTAATGCTATCTTGCTGTTTGTGCCATTGGCGGTCTGGTTTCTGCTGGCAGTTTTAAACTTTCAGGGCAAAATATTCGTTGGAAACACTGGATCCTTCGCTATCGGAATAACTTTAGCTGCCTTTGCAATAATTTCCGATTTAAAGTGGACCATGCTGATTTCGCTTGCACCATACATTCTCAATTCATCTCTGATACTGCTTAACTACTTCATTTTTGGAACTAAGGCAAAAGTTTCATTCGATGGAAAAAAGCTTTCTTCAGACCATAGGAGAAGCCTCATCACTCTAATAACTTATCGTAGGCAAATGAGCGAGAGACAAGTTGTCATAGTAATTGCAGGGCTCGTTGCCGCATCAACCTTAACTGCTATGCTCATCCACATTATGGCATACTGAAAAATTTAGGATTCGGAAGAAAAGCTACTGCCATACCAGAAGTAGCCTTACATGAAACGCTCAAGTTTCGTGAGTCCTATAACCTCGTCGAAGTCTAAGCCCAATGCATCTAAAACCTGCTCGAATGTTGACCGAAGATAATCCACATACTTGTCAACATCTATCTCATTTTTGGCGGCAAGCATTACAGGTTTAACGTGGGGTTCATGAATAACCTTAACGAAGCTTATTAGGTCTCCAGCTTTAAGCTCGACGCCTGTACTCTGAAGGATCCTTGCAGCCTTCACGTGCTGCGGAGTTGTCTTCGTATAGTGCCCTATCTCTTCACCCAGAATTACATTAAATGCAAGTTCCTGAATGTTTCCCCATTCTCGCCGCTTCAGCCGCGTGTACCAGTCGCGTATGATTTGCACTATTTCCCTTTTGGCATTTTCAAAATCCGCTGGAGATTTCACTTTAGACAGGGCTTCTTTCATCTTTTCGAAAGCCTTCTTTATGAATAACGGTATGTGACGCTTCTTGCCCGTTAAGCCCTTAACATCAACCGTGCCATCATCCATAACGCCGAGATAGTTCTTCTTTCTTGAGCTGAAGACTGCATAGCGGTATACTTTGTCCACGTCAATATTCATGTTAAGCTCTCTTTCAGTCCACTCTTCAAGGGCGCGTATCTGTGCAGGGGTTGGATTTTTTAGGAAAACACTATCTGTGTCTCCATAGAGCACTTGTATGCCTAGCTCTCCTGCCTTCTCAATTATTCTTGTTATTGTATGCCTTCCGATTGCGGCGGTAGCTTCAGCCACAGGCGGACAGTATAGGTCGAAAGACTCTGCCCCAAAAACTCCGTAGCTGGCGTTTAAGATTACTTTGAGTGCACCTTGGATTATGTTATACCAGCTTCTAAGTTCTGCGGGCAGGGTTTTATCCTTTGATTTAGGCTTGTACCATGCAACCCTAAGATCCCGAAGGGCTCCTATTAGAAGGCTTTCTAGGGCGCGTTTCTTCCTGCAGACCCAGTGGGGCGTGTCAGGAATAATGTTTTGGCGGCATTCTTCATGCTGGCATAAAATTGACTGGTATCCCAAGTTCCAGATTTTGATTATGGAGGGATATAGACTTGGAAAGTCCATAACTGCAACATTGAAGTGGACTCCTGGAACGGGCTCAACGACCATGGCTCCCTTGTACTTCTTACCTTTGATTATCGCTCTTGTGGCAGTTTTACCCTTCAAAGCAAGTATGTCTTCAGCGTTAGGTATCAGGTACCCTCTTCTGCGGTGTTCACGATGCATGAAGTTTCTTATCCAGCGTGAAACTCCCTGGCGGCTAACATCCTCCATTGGCATGGCGCTTATTCGTGACAGAACTAAAATAAGTTTTAGCGCAAGTTCATCCTCAAAGCTTGCAAGCTTATAGGTTATTTCAGCGTCCCTGAAGCAATACTGGGCAAGCTCCATGTACGTCAGCTCTCCTATGCCTTTATCCAGCGGCATCTTTTCAATTCCGAGCAGTGTTCTGCCAACTTCGTCCAGGGTTACATCTCTGTACCGGTTTCCGAAGGCGTAAACTTGTATAGAGCGGTTGAAGAAGAACTTGTAGAGGTCAATATGTACACCATACTTTAATAGGCAAACTCGCTTACCAGGTTCTATGGGAATTTCATTTCTCTTAAAACCGTGATTCTCAGCTCGATGGGTTAAATATCTAAGGTCGAATTCATCGCCGTTAAACGTGATGATGAAGGGATAATCCCATAAAACTTCAAAAACAGCCCTTAGAAGGTTCTCCTCAGAGTCGAAATAATGAACTTCCACATCGTCAGGCAGCTTTCCTTCCCCTTTATTAACACCCTCACGCTTGAGAAGTAGGACCCTCTTTAAACCATCTGAACCGTAAAACGATACGCAAACAACGGGGTAGGCGGCCTCACGGGGATCCGGCATTCTTGTAGCCACAGGTGTACATACCTCTATGTCCATAGCGACATATCTGAACTTAGGTGCAGGATATTCCAGAAGTCTAGCCCACATTTCAATGTACTCAAGTTCCTCAGGTGATGCATCCCTGAAAACACTTTTTAGGCTGGCGATCATTCTTTCAGAGTTCTCTAGGCGTTTAAGAACAAGTTTCCCATCTTTAACCTCGTATATCATGCCAGGATAGAGACCCATATCGTAGATGTAAGACTGATAGTACTTTATCTTGGCTTCCCATACCTTGATGTTCTGCGGGGATACAGGAACATCGGAAATCTTTGGAAAATCATCAGGAATAATGTCTCGGATGCAACCCTTTGGGCGGCCTCCAATGGCCAGCGGATCCTTAGCCACAACTTTGGTAACCTTTATTGGCTTCTCTAATAGAGGATCAAATTTCTCAACTATTTCGAAGTGGCTTAATCCAGGATGGTTTACGAGGCGATCTATTTTCTCAAGCTCATAGGGGGAAAGATTCGTGAAGCAATAGGGTTTATGCCCAGTATTATCATACCAAAAGTAAATTTTTGCAGATGCTGGTTCGTATAGTTTGATTAGAACTTTTCCCTCTTTACCGTCATAAGTGGCGGAAACGAAATATGAAGATGACAAGTTTTCAGGGGCTATCGGAGGGAGATTTTTCTCCTTTCTTATTTGATCCATAAGTGGCAGAGTCTCAGCTTTGGTTTCTTTAAAATGAAGGAAGCTCGGGGAGTAGAATTCGTCAAGCCGCTTCTGCGCCATATCTTTCATCTAGCCCAACCTTTAATATGGGCTGGGTAGACTAAAGTTTTACTAGCACAGTCTGTCCGGAAGTGATGGATTGCTTAGGGAAGCTTGGACCGTTGCAATTGAAGCTCTCAGCTGGATGGAAACTCAGAAGATAAATGAACATTTAGCTCTGGCTAGAACTGCTAAACAGCTGGGTGTAGAGAACGTGGACGTGCTTCGTCTTGCTAATAGGTTAGTGTATGAGACTGTCAGATGCCGTAATCTTATAGACAGGTTTATCAATGAGATTTTAAGGCCTCGCTCCTTGTCGACGTTTACAGTTGGTGTACAGTCCTTTTTGAGGCTTTATGTGTACCAAACGAGGATTGTTAACGGATGGGAAAAGGTGGATATTGATGAGGCTAAAAACATAGCAAATCTCGCACGGTCGATCCTGGGATGGAGGGCTCTTAGGGAAGTTGAGCATGTACTGGGATTGCTTTTGACAGAGAATCCGCAGGATATAATCACTGACTTAGGTGATGAAGAGAGAATTGGACTTATGACATGCCACCCTACATGGTTCGTTAGATACTGTTTTAAGCTCTTTGGAAGAGCGGAGGCTATCGCACTACTCAGGGCGAACTTGGAGCCGCTGCCAACTTACATAAGACTGAACACCCTTAAGGGCGATGAGGATAAAATTCTGAAGAGACTGTCTAATGAGGGCGTGAATGTTGAGAAAGTTGAGGAACTTAAATTCGCATACAAAGTTTTGAATTCAAGGGAGCCGCTAATTAGAACCGAGAGCTTTCGAAGAGGATTATTCTATATTCAGGACAAGGCAAGCTGCTTTGCAGCGGAAGCAGCAGACCCTAAGCCGGGCATGGTGGTTTTAGATGTATGCGCTGCGCCTGGCGCGAAAACTACATATATTGCTCAGCTTATGCAGAATGAAGGCGTGATTTATTCCTTGGATTATTCAAAGCGAAGGATGAGCGTTTGGACTGATGAAATTGCTAGGATGGGTGTTAAGATAACATGGCCGCTTATTGCTGATGCATGCAACTTAATGCCCTTAAATTTGGAGGCGGATCTTGTGATTTTGGATCCACCTTGCACAAGCACAGGAACATTTGCAAGGCTTCCATCAGCCAAATGGAGGCTTAAGCCACGCTCCATAGATAAGATGGCGGAGATACAGGGTCGAATGCTTGAGAATGCTGCAACGAAAGTTAAGCCTGAAGGTACACTAGTATATTCGACATGCAGCATAACAGTTGAAGAGAATGAAATGCTGATTGAACGCTTCCTTAAATTGCATCCGGAGTTCACCCTCGCTGAAATAAATGCCGGCATAGGTCTGCCTGGGCTTAGAGGAATGGAAAAATGCAGAAGACTATATCCGCATATTCATGCATGTAACGGATTTTTCATAGCAAAACTTCGAAGGCAATAGCCTAAGCGGCATTACTGTCATTCTGTTCTTTGACGTTCAATTATACATAGCATTTCAAAAATTATTTTTGCAGCTTGAATTGCAGTTACACCCATATCATAGTTAGGAGCCACTTCAACCACATCGAATCCTAAAAGCCGCTTGTCGCATATTCCATAAAGTATATCCAGCAAGGTTGATGGTTCAAGCCCCTCGGGCTCAGGGTTCTGTACCGCAGGAGCATACGCGGGATCCAGCACATCCATATCCACGGAAATGTAAATGTTTTCAGCGTCCTCAAGTTTCTTCTTTAGCAGCGTTATGGTTTGCTCTATACCTGCCTTTCTAATTTGATGCGCAGTCAGGCACATTATTTTATTCTTTTGGGCATAGTTGATTTCTTCTTTGCACACTGCTCGCGTATCAACCTCAACTATTTTTGTCGGCTTAACATCCTCGTTAATTCTGCGCATGAACGTGGTATGGGAAAGCCTTAACCCCATGAATTCGTCCCGGAGGTCTAAGTGTGCATCAAAGCTTATTATTGCAGTTTTTGAGGCCTTGGCACCGAACCCCCTTAAGACACCGAGGGTGATTGTGTGTTCACCGCCGATAATTACGGGTTTTTTACCCTTTTCCGCGACATCCTTTACTACGAGTTCAAGTTTCTCCAGGGTTTGCAGAGCATCTGTGGATACATGCAGGTCGCCCATATCATTTAGTGGGATATCTTCAACATCCAACCCGGTTCTGAAGCTATAGGTTTCAATGTTTAAGGAAGCTGCCCTTATGGCGTTCGGTCCAAATCTGGCGCCAGTGCGGTAGGTACTAGTCGCATCAAATGGAACCCCGATGATCACATATTCAGCCTCATTGAAAGGCCTGCAGAGGCCGCTGAAAACATTCGACTGAGAGATAAATAGCTCTTCATATCCCATAAAGGTGTCATCCCATATCTTGCGGTGCATGCCTATTTGACAGGCTAATTTTAAACCTTTTCGCTTGGCTGCAGTATGCTGCCTAACACGCATATGTTTATTATGGAAAATGCAGACAATCGGGTGGATGAAATTAAACTGGGAGATACTGAAAGTATCTAAATGGTGGAAAAGCTAAGGAAACAAAATCATTTTACAGCATAAATTTATTAACTCATTAATATGCACTAAATTTGGAGTGTGGCGAGATGGGCTATATGGAAAAGTTTAGGGCTAAAGGTTTGGGGAGAATCGCGGCGATAAGTTTCTATGTGATTAGTGGTGTTGTATGCTTAGCTGTTTTATCTCTTGACCCCAGAATGGTTCACATGGCTATTATTGGGGGGCTTAGCCTACTCACGGCTTTCTGTCTTTTCAGAAAGTTAAGCTTGTTTGTATGGTTTACGTCGATTCTATTCTTTACAGTCACAGCCTTCTCAGCTACCATGCTATATTATGGTGTATGCATCGACATCATATTAGCCATTGCAGCGGCAGTCTACCTCATTCTTACGTGGGTGTTCACGGGCTACACAATTTCGAAAAGAAAAATATTCACCAAATAGGGGTTTGAGTTCTTGTAAATAAATTCACTTGAACTTCTTCGCCAGCTTCAATAAACTGCTGATTTTCCGGAATTTCTACATATCCATCAGCCCTTAGAAGCGTTGTTATAGCTCCCGACTGCCCTGTGGGTACCGGTTCAGCCCAAAGTCTACTTGAATCGTCTTTTCTGATTTTAACTGTTACGTATGTTCTCCGTCCCCTGGCGGAGAACATCTTTGTGGACGCTAAGGCTTTCACCTTAAAGTTTTCTTTCGGCTTTAACCCGGCTAATCTTTCAATGAATGGACATATCAGTATGTGGAACATTAAAAGGGCAGAGGCGGGATGCCCCGGAAGCGAGAAAACTGGCTTGCCATTTATAGAAGCCACTGATGTTGGTTTTCCAGGCTTTGCGGCTATGCCGCATATTATTAGCCCAGGCTTCCCGAGGATACTGAGAGTTTTAGGCAGGACATCTTTCGGCCCCACTGAAACACCTCCTGAAGTTAAGACTACATCAGCCATTTCTAGAGCTTGTCTGATGGCGTTCTCGATTTCCGCTGCATCATCTTGATATACGCCCATGTAAAGAGGTCTTCCCCCACACTCCATCACAGCCGCGCTTAGGCTGTATGCGTTAATGTCGTAAATCTTAGCGGGCGGAAGAGGTTTGCCAGGTTCTGTCACCTCAGCGCCTGTGGATAGAATTGCTACAACTGGCGTTCGGTAAACTTTAACCCTATCCAGGCCGATTGCAGCTAAACCTCCAATTTCTCTTGCACCAAGCAATTGTCCAGTACGCAGAACAACTTCGCCTCTTTTTATGTCAGATCCAGCTTTCATAACATTTTCATCTTTTGCCACTGCGTTGTAGATGTATATTTCTTCGCCTTTCTGTTCAGTGTCCTCAGCCATTACAACGGCATCTGCTCCCTCAGGCATTGGAGCACCTGTCATTATCTCTACAGCGGTTCCAGGCTTTACGGATGTTTTAGGCGCCTCGCCTACGTTCGCTGCTCCGATTAGCCTAACTTTTACCGGCTTATTTTCTTCAGCCCCAAACGTGTCCTCGGATCTAACTGCATAACCGTCTACTGTGGAGCGATTAAATGGCGGTATATCCAATAGGGCAATTGCGTCCTCTGCTAGGACACGATTAAAAGCTTCTAGGAGTCGAACTTCCTCAACACCTGTAGGCTCAGCTCTAAAATTTTGGTTTATAATAATCTTGGCTTCTTCTATTGTTACAAGACCTCTGAACATGCACTTTTACACCTCGAAGGGGCTGAATAGATGTACATGGACTGTTTCGCCCTCAAGCAGTCCCTCACGATTTTCAGGAGCCACTATGTAGCCATTAGCCCTAACCATGGTGGATATTATGCCTGACCCCCGTGAGCTTATTGGTTCGGCCAGAAATTCACCGTTCTGCTGAAAAACTCGTACACGAACAAATGTTTTTCTTCCAAGAGCTGTGGAAACCCTCCTAGTTAGCTTGGCGGCAACTATTGGTCTTGGCTCATGCTCCAAGCCCATCATTTTGAGGATCAAAGGCCTAGCGAAGACTTCAAAGCCGAAAACTGCAGCCACAGGGTTTCCTGAAAGAATCACGATGGGCTTATTATGAACAACTGCTAAGGCAGTAGGCATCGCTGGGCGCATTGCAACACCGTGAACTATCACACCTGGTTCACCAATACTGTTAACAGCTGAGGGAACCAGATCCGAAGCACCTACACTTGTTCCCCCTGTTGTCAAAACTATATCGGCAGCATCCAGCCCAACCTTTATTTTACGGGAGATCTCTTTAACATCATCTCTTGCAATCCCTAAATCTACAGTTTCAGCGCCGAGCTCCCGGCACATCATTGACAAAATTAGCCTATTAACTTCGATAACCTGTCCTGAAGATGGTTTTTGTCCTAGTTCTACAAGCTCGTTTCCGGTAGCTAAAACAGCGACCTTCGGTGTTCTGAAAACAGATATTTTGCTCACACCAAGGGCCGCTATAATGCCCAAGTGATAGGGCTTAAGCCTTGTATGGGCTTTTACCGCTACTTGACCACGTGTCACATCCTCACCACGCTTTGAAACGTTTTCTCCAGGAGTCACAGGAGCCCAAACTTCTATTTGCCCGTTTAATCGTTTCACGTTTTCAAGCATCACAACAGCGTCTGCACCCTTTGGCAACGGATTTCCAGTCCAAACCTCCTTGGCTTCATCCTCTCCAAGCTCATCGTCTAATGTCAGTTTAAGGATCTTCGGCCTGAATTGCGTAGCCTCAAAAGTATCTTTTGCTCTGACGGCATATCCATCAACTGCTGAGCGGTCAAATCTTGGAATATCCTCATCAGCAGTTATGTCAACGGCTAGAACTCTATTGAGGGCTTCATAGATTGAAATAGTCTCGGTTTCAGGTTGTTTAAACCACAGATTATCGAGAAGCATTTTCAACGCTGTTTCAGTAGGAACAAGTTTTTTGAACCCCTTAAGCTGAGCCAAAATAGGCCGCACCTATAATCAGCAAACCGTTAATATAGAAAAACCTATCGCAAAACTTATTGGATAATTAGCCTTGAAGTTTCTTAATAAGTATGTCACGCATTTTAATTGCATCTATGTCCAGTATTGGACTTTCACTTATGATTACTGGGTTCAGTTTAAACTCGGCTATGACACTGGCTAGGAGCTCAAAGTCCGGCCCGTAGTTCTTCTCGTCCAGTACGTGATGGCGCTTCTCACCCTTTTCTGTGAACTCGATTTTGGTAAAGTGGCAATGCAAGTTTTTGATGGCGCCGGTACCTAAGCGATTCTCGATTTCAACTAGGACCTCGCGAAAGTCATCAACCTTCTTGAATCTGCCCTGATCTCTCGCATGCAAATGAGCCCAGTCTATAACCGGCTGGGCTTGCTCGACCTGCTCACAAAGCGCAAGAATTTCATCTAAGCTACCAAACTGTGAATGTTTACCCATAGTTTCAGGCCCAAGCTTGATGCTTTCAAGCCCTAAGCTCTTGAGCCTTTCTACAACATCTTTTAGGGCCTCTTTACACATCTCAAAGACTTGATTGGGAGTCCGCTTACCATAGTAGCCCACGTGAAAAACCAGCGGCTGAGCCCCCATCCACTTAGCTGCATTAGCACAGGCGATTAAGCGGTTTTTGCTGGCTTCGATGGTTTGCCTATCTCCACAGAGATTTATGAAGTAGGAGCCGTGGACGCTTAGCAGAACATCGTTATCCCTGGATTTTAAACCGAGCTTTTCAGCTTCCTCCCTTCTCATTTGAGGTTTCTCACCCCAGCGCACAGCCTGATACTCAAATGCGTCAAGCCCCTCCTCTCTGAGAAGCCTCGGAACATCCGCCAGAAAGGCTTTCATGACCTTAAAAGATGGGGGAACACCAGCAGGACCGAATCTTGGACGAGTATTCATTTATTAGCCCTGAGTATTTCTTTATTTTCAGGCTTCGATAACTTTTTCGCATAGCGAATAAACAATGAAAACCACGCTTCAGTGGAAGTTCTGTTTAGGAGATGCTGTTGACTGCATCAAAACCAAGAATGGGCGCAGGGGCTATATCGGGAATTCGTGCAGGCATCTT
>JANXET010000014.1 GCA_025058315.1 Candidatus Bathyarchaeota archaeon
GTCTGTATAATTACATGAAGAGAAGGGGGGTGGAGGATAACGTTGCTGTTTACTATGACAGGAAGGTTATCCATGTCTTAACCGGCGGAGTTGTTGCAGCCATCGTTCCTTTTGTTTTTAAATCGCCTTTACTGCCTTTTACAATGGCCATGCTTTTGGCTCTGCTTCTTTACATTCCCCACAAGATGGGTAAGCTTCTCTACTGGTTTCAAACAAAGGACAATGCCTATGAGGTTTCCTTCTGCATAATGTGGGGCGGCGTTTTAACTTTAGGCTGGTTTGTTTCAGGCGGCAACTTCTGGTATGGAGTTCTACCAGTAATATTCATGTCGGTGGGCGACGCTATCACGGGAATCGTGCGCAATGTTCTCTACAAGCGTAGAACAAAGTCCTGGTGGGGCAATCTTGCAATGGCATCCTTTTCTATACCTTTAGGCGCAGTTCTCGGAGTTGCAGGCATAATCGCCGGTACAGTGGCATCCGTCGTTGAACATTTTGAGGCTAACCCGATAGATGATAATGTAACTGTGCCCCTTTCATCATTCATAATTTTGGTGCTTGCTAAGTTCTGGGCACCTTGGATGCTGGTTTTTTAAGCGCCAGGCTTTTTCAGTCCTCTTTTGCAAAGGATTTTCTAATCACGATGTAGAGAAGCAGGCATATGAACACGATTAAACCGCCTATGAATGCTCCTGTGGCTAAAGTGAGAAGCTGATTCCTCGCAACCTCTTCTGCTGTTTGAAGGGATAAAAGTGCAGAGTAGAATGCCAGAAAAACAAACAGAATGATAAGCACGGCCATAACGGTTTCAGCTTTCATGGCTAAAGCCTTCAACCTTACCGGTGCGAGGAGCACACAAAAATACTTGCATATTTTAAATATTTATAACTTTTACTTTTTATAACTAATGAATATCTAGCCTCATTTCTCCTTGTTTTTTATGGCATTAAGGCTTTTCTGTATTATCCAGCTGCTTGATTGAATTTTTCCTCCACCAACTCCATAAACTATTTCGATGCCGAGTCTCCGACAAGTTTCAACTTCACCTTTAGGCATGTTTTCTGATGTTCTGTCACCGCCCTTAGCGTAAATGCTTGGCTTAACCATCTCGATTATCGACTCCATCGTTAGATTGCAATTTTCAGGGCACACTATAACCTCATCTATGTACTTTATGCTCTCCAGTATCGCCTTCCGATCCTCAAGCGGCATGAAGCAGTAACCCTTCTTTTTAACGCAACACTCGTCCCTGTGGACTAGAACCACAAGCCTGTCGCCTAAAGCTTTAGCCTCTCTGAACAGGCTTATGTGCCCGCGGTGAGGTGGATCAAAAAATCCGCCTGTGAGAACAACCTGCAACACGAAGCCTCCAACAGTACATCAGTTTGGTTTAAAAAGCATTGACAAGCATTTTAATTTTTTGCCAAATTACCCTCTAAGACTTTTAGCGGAGGCTACTGGTGGACCGGGCGGGATTTGAACCCGCGACTTCCGCCGTGCGAGGGCGGCGTTCATACCACTGAACTACCGGCCCTTCATGTGGAAAAGGTCTCACTAAAACATTTAGAGGTTTCGTTCAATTTTATGGAGGATATATGCAGTAAATGTGAGGCCGGGTTTATTATGGTGTGTTTCCGCGTTTGTAGGCTACTTTTGGTTTTTGAATTTTTGTGAGGCGGGCTCGCCTCCTATGCCCCAATGGGTCTTCGGAACCTCATGCACCACTACTTCTACGGCGTGCTTCGGAATGTCTAAATCCTCGAAAACCTTAGTGATTTCTTCAATGATTCGTTTCGCCTTCTCCTCGCCTATTCCTTCCCAAACATGCACATGAACTATGGGTATAACATTCACCGTGACAAAAAATGGGCAGGGTATTGATAAATCTTTGCCAAAATCTAGGCTGTTCAGATTCTGATAATATTGAGGAGACTACTTGATTATGGCTATTTTTAATTTTTTGTCATCCAGCAGATACTCGTGCCACTCCACGCCTACCCGCGGGACTTCTACATGTAACTGTACGTTTTTAGCTCGGACAAGCTCATTCATCTCCTTAACATGAGGCTGGAGTAAACCTATGCTTTCCAAATCAAGCCCGGCTACATGTACTGTTTCAAGAATGTCTGTTGGGTTATAGCCCAGTTCCTTCCTCAATGCCTGTATTCTTCGGGCTACATCGCGCATTAAGCCCTCTCCAAGGAGTTTTTCATCCCTGAAAATATCCAAGTAAACCTTCGTGTCCTTCTCAGCCGCTGCAACCCACTTCCCAAAGGCAGCTTCAGCCTCAACGTTTTCAGAAGTCTTTGTCAGGTATTCTGCAGTTTTAACGTTTGCAAGCTCAAGGAAAACCTCGTTCAGCCCTTGAAGCGCTGAGCACGTGTTTTCCGGAGCCTGCACTATAACCCTTCTAAGCGGCCAGCGCCTCTTAATCTTAGCTGATTGCCTTGCAGCGTTAACTAAGGAGAGGCACTTGAAAAGGGTTTCGAAGTCCTCCTCCAACTTTGGATCCCTTAATTTTTCATCAGGTTTAGGCCATGCTTCGAAGTTCACCGATTCGGATAGTGAGGGGTCAAGTTTTCTGTAGACCTTCTGATACAGCGCCTCACTCAGGAAGGGTGTTATAGGGTTAAAAAGCAGAACCAAGGTTTTCAGCACATGCCAGAGGCATGCGTAGATAGCTAATCGCCTGTTAAGGGTTTCAGGATCATCGGTCCAGAGCTCCTTACGGATCATAGGTATATATAGCCGGCTTATTATTTCCACTGTGAAGTCCTCGATTATCCCAAGCGCTGTGTTAAATTCGCATCTTTCCAGCTTCGCCGTGTACTCTGTGACGGCTTTCTGAAGCTTTGACAGCAGCCACATGTCAGCTTTCCTTAGGAGCCCATTTGTTCTCGCCCATTCAAGCTTATGCCTCTGCGGGTTAAAATTATCGTATTCGGCGTTTTGTATGAAGAATTTGTGCAGGTGGTAAAGCGTTGAAAGCACTTGGTATGGGCGACGGTTCATCTCATTCAAGTCGAAGTTCATAAAGTCTATTGGCGAGCATTTCCACAGCATGTAGAATCTGCAGACATCCGCCGAGACCTGCTTAATGAGCTTGTTGACTTCTATAATGTTTCCTAGGCTTTTACTCATCTTTCGGCCCTTTGCATCCTGGGTTAGCCCCTGGAAAAGGAATGCCTTGTATGGAGCTTCAGGCTTACCGGTCAGTATAACATGCTCCAGCAGAAGTGAGTTAGCCCATCCTCTTGTCTGGTCTATGCCTTCTGTTAGAAATTCAACAGGCACATACTTCTGAAATTCTTCATCTGTGAATCTTGCATAGGGGGATGCGCCGCTATTATGCCACGTATCAAGCACGAAAGGTTCCCTTCGCATTATGCCGCCGCATTTTTCGCATTTTATTTGAATGCGATCTATCCACGGTTTGTGAAGCTCAAAGTGTCCGGCAGGTTTATCTATCGCTTTTTCAAGAAGTTCCTTCTTGCTTGATATGAATGTTTTTGACTTACATTTTTCGCAGACCCATATGGGCAGAGGCGCACCCCAAACGCGCTCTCTAGATATACACCAGGGCTTACCCTCCTTTAGGAACGAGATGAAGCGGTTCTTCGGAGGTTCGAAGAAGTATTCGACTTTATCCGCCGCCTCTAAGATCAGCCTATTTATCCTATCGGTTCTAAGGAAGTACTCTCTTCGAGCTAACCATATGAGCCTGTGATGCGAGCGCCAGCATGTTGGATACTCGTGTCTTATTGTTTTGACCTGGACAAGCAGTCCTCTTCTGCGCAGTTCCTCTATGACCAGGGTGTCAGCTTCTCTGGCGAATACTCCGCTGAAGAACCCAGCTTCCCCTGTGAATTTTACGTCATCGTCGAAGGGCGCGAATATCGGCACGTTCCTTTTAATCGCCGCTTGAAAGTCTTCTTCACCGTTTCCTGGCGAGAGATGTACAACACCAGAAGCCGTGTTAACGTCAACAAAGTCCTCGCAGACCACTGTGTGCACGGTTGGATATTTGTCCAGTTCAGCTTGCTTTGGAATAAGGTCCTTGAATGGGTAATCGTACTTTAGCCCCTCAAGGCCTTTGCCATTAACCGTCTCGAGAACCGTGTACTTCTCTATGCCCAGCTCCTGCATTACAGGTTCTACACGCTGCTGAACTATTATCCACTTTTCATCGCCCACCTGAACCTTAGCATACTCGGCATCAGGATGAACTGCAAGCATTAGGTCGGTCACGAGGGTGAAGGGCATGGTTGTCCATACCAGGAAGTACAGGTCGGGATAGCCTGCGACTTTGAATTTGAAATAAAGCGAGGGATCCTCAACTTCCTTGTAGGAGCCTTCATATCCCACTTCAGCGCTGCTTAGGCTGGTTTGACAGCCTGGACAGTAAGCCACCACATAGTAGCCTTCCTCCAGGAGCCCCTGTTCCCATGCTCGCTTTAGATACTGCCATTCCCTTTCTATGTACTCATCCAAGTATGTCCAGTATGCCTTTTTTTGATCCATGAATATGCCGAGGTTTCTGTCGGCTTCAACCCATTCTTTATGATAACGCATAATCGTCTTCTTGCATTCTTCAACGAAGCGTTCTTCACCCACCTTTTCGATTAGTTCCCGCTTGTTCTTAACGCCGAGGATTTTCTCGACCTCAAGCTCCACTGGTAAGCCTTGGCAGTCCCAACCAGCCCAGAATGGCATAAAATAGCCCTGCATGCTTCTCCATCGATAACGCAGGTCCTTTATCACGCGGCCGCGGGCATGCCCCACATGCGGTATGCCATTAAGCGTAGGTGGCCCCTCAACCCACCCGCAAAGGCCAACGTTATTCTTCATTCTAAGCTCTGCAAGTTTCTCTTTTACTCGGTTCTTCTCCCAGAAATCTCTGATTTCTCTTTCAATTTCAAGCGGGCGATACTCAGGACTTAAGTTTGGGTTAGAATCAGCTTGGAATTTGGCGGTCACCTTTCATCCCGTGACACCCGCAAATACACACAATACAAACCCAGCTAAATATAACCTTTGCCCACAACTCATTCCACGCGAGCATAATTAAAAGCCTTTAAAGCAGGATTTCCACATTCTCCATGGATATTCAGGGATTTGAATAACTTATAGCAAGCATTATATACGGCTGTTTACAGATTCTCCTATACGATTTATAGATGAACGATTTTGTTAATGAAAATATCAGCAATATTAATAGAAGATGTTGTTAAAAAATTTGAAGATGTTGTCGCGGTGAACGGTGTCAGTTTAAAAGTTGCAAAGGGAGAACTTTTTGGTTTACTTGGACCTAACGGCGCAGGCAAAACCACAACCGTTAACATTCTATGCGGATTAATAAAACCCACAAGCGGCCAGGTCATGGTAGGCGGACATGACGTATGCAAAGAAAACGCAAAAGTTAAGGAACTAATAGGCGTATGCCCGCAGGAAACGGCGGTCTACCCGTACCTTACAGGTGTAGAAAACGTGGATCTTTTCGGAAATCTCTATGCCCTTGATAGAAGAACATTAAGGTCTAGGCGCGACATGCTTCTTGAAAAGATGGGGCTTACGCAAGATGCAAAAAGAAGGGTTGAGGAGTATAGCGGCGGGATGAAGCGCAGGTTAAGCCTCACTATGGCGTTAATTCATGACCCGCAAATAGTATTCTTAGACGAACCCACAGTCGGAATGGATCCGCAGTCGAGGCGCGTCGTCTAGGATTTTATGACGGAGCTGAAGAAGCAGGAAAAAACAATCTTCTTAACCACGCACTACATGGAGGAGGCTGAAGCGCTCTGTGATCGCATCGGCATAATTGACCATGGAAAACTCATCGCGTTAGACTCGCCAAAGGAATTGATCTCGAAAAATGACGTAAGTAACTTGGAGGAAGTCTTCATCAAATTAACTGGGCGGAGGATAAGGGAGGAACTATAGGAATTGAAGTTTCAGAGAGTTTCTGCATTAGCTAAGAAGGAGCTGAAAAAGACTTTTAGGGAGCCAGCTGTGCTTTTCATGATTTTTCTTTTCCCAATCGTCTTTGTACTGGCCTTCGGCGCTTCCTTTGGAGGTCTAGGATCCGGACAGCCCACGTACGCCATAGGCGTAGTAAACCTAGACCAAACAAACACAGCGAATCATACTCAATCGTTTATCAACGCGTTGTTAAACATGGAAATATTTAGCATCCGGGTTTATGCTGACAACAAGACAGCCCAAATTGACCTATCTCAGGGAAAGACCCAGGCAGTTATAGTTATCCCAGGCACTTTCAGCCAAAGCTTGGCCTCCTACCAAGCAGCACCTGAGAATCCAAGCTTATGGGTCAACTCAACTGTTTTGATTTATGTTGACAAGGGCTCTATTACAGCAACTCAAGCTGTGCCACCTATAATCCAGCAAGTTCTAAACGCACTTGCAGACCAGACTGCGCAGCAAGATTTAACCCCGATAAGTATGCAGATTGCCTCATTAGTGGAGACGAAGCCACTTTCCACCTTCGAGTTCATGGCGCCCGGCATGTTTACGTTTGCATCAATTTTCATAATAATGATGGTTGCACAGGCATTCACACAAGATCACGAAAATGGCATGATGAAAAGAATACGGACAACCACAATAACTCCAGCGGAGTTTATGACAAGCCAAATCCTGTCATACATGCTTATACCTCTAATTCAAGCAGTAATCGTCTTCGCCGCAACCTATGTCATGGGATTCAGGCCGAACGTAGACTTTGCGGCATACGCACTAGCCTTCACGCTTGTGTTGATTTTTTCCCTATCAAATGTGGGCTTCGGTTTAATCACTGCAACAATCGCCAAAACATCCAGCGCAGCCACAGGGCTATCCTTTCTCTTCGTGCTGCCTCAGTTATTTCTAGGAACGTTCGTCGGCGCCTCACTTTCCTCTACAGCCCAGATAGCGGGCAAATTTGTGCCAAGCTACTATGTTACAGACGCCTTGACATCTCTTTTCTTGAGAGAAGCACCTGTTACAAGCTCAAACATAATAGTGGATGCTGTTGTCATTTCAATCTCGTGCATAGCCATTTTATTGATAGGCATAATCCTATATGCAAAATACTACAAAATCTAACCTCAAAACACTGCATGAACTAATAAAACACGAGTATCTGTTCTTGAAAGGTTGATTTTGAAGCGGTTATCAGCGTGAAAGTGAAGGAACGACTGGTTAAAATGCGCTTAAAGCTAAATTCAACAAGTTAAAGGGAGTTAACGTATTCAGATTCATTCTACCGGGATTTTCTTTCCGTTGAAGTCGCGTCTCCAAAATCCAAACTCGTCAACAATATTCCTCAGCTGGTTTGTGTTAAAGACCGGGCCGTCCTTGCATACGCGATACCGGCCTATGGTGCAGCTTCCACAAATTCCTATAGCGCACCGCATAACGCGCTCCAAGCTGGCTTCTACAGCTATGCCATGCTCTTTAGCTAGGCGAAAGACCTCCAGCATCATTTTTTCAGGTCCACAGGTGTAAATCATGTCAAAATTTTCTTCTTTGATAAGCTGCCACAGGAGATGTGTGACCAAGCCCTTTGCGCCATAGCTTCCATCTTCGGTTGCAGTTAAAACATTTTCTCTTCCACATAATGCATAAAGCTGATCTAGGAATAGAAGCTCCTGCCTCGTTTTTGCGCCTATTGTAAATTTAACCTTAGCTCGTTTGAGCTTAAGTCTCCTCGCCAAAAAAAGCAGAGGAGCGATTCCCGTTCCGCCACCGACCAAGAGGATTGTACCGCTCCTTTCTGTGAAACTGTTCCCGAATGGCCCGCGAACACCCACAATATCGCCAGCCTTCATGCTGTGAAGGGCTTGCGTTGCTTCACCGATTTTTTTAACAGCCACAGACACTGTGGCATTTTTATCCGCTTCAAGTATGCTTAAAGGTATTTCATCAACACCAGGAACCCACAGCATAAGGAATTGCCCTGGCTTGGCTCTTGCACATAGACTATCCTTAAACGAGAAGGTTTTTACTGTAGGGCTTTCGATTTTAACGGCTTCTATGCGGGTGGTTCGCAGGCGGCTAACTGCGGTGAGCCAAGCCGACAATCTCACTCACTTCCTTGAAACCTTTCTTCTTAAGGTAGGCTGCTATACCCCTTACCACGGATCTGAAGATATGCAAACCTTTAATGGCTATGGCTGTTCCAATTTGGACGGCTGTGGCGCCTGCAAGCATAAATTCAACAGCGTCCCTCCAGTTCATTATACCTCCGCATCCAATTAATGGCGCATTAATTCTCTCATAAATGTCGTAGACGCATCTTAAGGCTACGGGTTTTATCGCAGGCCCTGATAGGCCGCCCCGTTTATTACTTAGTATAGGCTTTGCAGTCTCGATGTCTATGGCCATGGCTCTGACGGTGTTTATGGCGATTATGCCATCCGCTCCCGACCTAATAGCCACCTCCGCAAGCTCAGCGATGTCGGTCACGTTTGGCGAGAGCTTAACGAAAACTGGTTTTTCTACAGTAGCCTTAACTTTCCTGATAAGCTCCGCCAGAATAGCCGGTTTCTGCCCTATTTCAGAGCCCGTCTCCTTCACATGTGGACAGGATACATTAAGCTCTAGGGCATCAGCCCCTGATTCGACGGCTTTTCTTGAGACAATAGCGTATTCCTCCGCTGAAAAGCCGTAAACGCTCACGATTAAGGGTACTTTTAAAACCTTCTTTGCTTCAGATATTTCCTTAACGAACTCGTTAATTCCAGGGTTAGGTAAACCTACGGCATTTATCAGTCCACAGCTTGTCTGGACAACTGTTGGATTGGGGTATCCCGCCCTGGGCTTAAGCCCTACAGACTTAGTTACCACAGCACCTGCACCGCCATCAACAATGCTTCTAAGAGCATCAGCGGAGTATCCCAGAATTCCGGAGGCCAACATAGTAGGGTTTCTAAGACTTAAACCTGCCAGGTTAACGCTTAGGCCTTCACTATTCAACAGCTTCTTCACCACTGTTACATGTTTATGTTCATAATCTGACAAGATAAGTTTAATCCATGAAATATGATTGCTCAGAATCATTTATCTATTTAAGCCCGTATACTATCTCAAGCTGAGGAATAATAATGAAAGCAACCGTGATTCCAGCTTTTTTCGGAATCCTCGCCTTTAACGAGGGAAACATGCTTGTAACTTATACACTTTTCAGCAAAAAGCCGGAGGCGGCGGCTAAAAACCTACTTGATATTGAATCCGGAAGGATCACCAAGGAACTATCAGAGCTCATTGAGTATCTGAAGGGAAACGGCTATACAACATTCGTTTTTGAAAATGAGCCTTTAGCGGCAGCGGTTAAGGATAGGTTTGGAGTGAACGTTGAGGTCTCAAAATTTTCGGAGGCAGGAAGCATATTACGTGCTAATATGGATAGGTTCGCGGTGGAAACTGGTTTTGCAAAGGATTATGAGGAATCCAGCCTCTGGATGCATAAAGTCACGGTGGAGATGGCTAAGCTAAAAGTTAAGAGAGCCGTGGAAAAGAAGGACATACTTATAGCCCAAGCCATACAGACCCTTGATGACCTTGACAAGACGATAAACCTCTTCATGAGTCGCCTGAGAGAGTGGTATGGAATCCATTTTCCAGAGTTGGACCGCATTATAGACAAACATGAAACCTATGCTAGACTAGTTATTAAGCTTGGTAATAGGGAAAACTTCACAGCTGAACTTCTAGAGTATGAGGGTATACCGAAAAACAAGGCGGAGCAAATAGCAGGTGCCGCTTCAAAATCCATGGGTGCTGATCTCGTTGAGGAGGATCTCGCCCAGATTCAGGCTCTCGGCAGAAACATCCTGGATTTATATGAGCTTAGACAGTCACTAGAGGGCTATATTGAAAAAGCCATGGAGGAAGCGGCACCAAACATAAAGGCCATAACCGGAGCCCTTCTAGGTGCACGCTTAATAGCCTTAGCAGGCGGGCTAGCTAATTTAGCTAAGATGCCGGCGAGCACTATACAGGTGCTCGGCGCCGAAAAAGCACTTTTCCGCTCGTTAAAAACTGGAACTAGACCGCCTAAGCATGGCATGATCTTTCAGCATCCATACCTTCATGATGCGAAAAAGTGGCAGAGGGGCAAAATAGCCCGTGCATTGGCTGGAAAACTGGCGATAGCCGCTAGAACCGACGCTTTCGGAGGTAGATACATAGGCGACGAGCTCAAGGCTGATTTAGAGGAGAGGATTGAGGAGATAGGTGAAAAGTACGCTGAGCCTCCAAAAGTCCCGGAAAGAAAACTTAAGAAAAAAGAAAAGAGGGGCGGCGGAAGGCATGCACGTTAGACCACATCCACGATTTCAACAGGTATACCAAGTAACCCTTGATGATGGAGCACAGAGGCTTGCTACAAGGAACCTCACGCCGGGGAGAAGCGTCTACGGAGAAAAGCTTGTGCGCTACGAGGGGGTGGAGTACCGCATCTGGGATGCTTTCAGAAGCAAGTTAGCTGCAGCCATAATTAAGGATATTAATGTTGTCCCAGTAAAGTTAAACAATCATGTACTTTATTTAGGTGCGGCTTCCGGGACTACGGCAAGTCACGTTTCAGACATCGTCGGCGAGAAGGGGACAGTGTACTGCGTGGAGTTTGCTTCAAGAGCTATAAGGGAGCTTGTGAATAATGTATGCGCCTACAGACTTAATATGATTCCGATATTGGAGGACGCCCGTTTTCCAGAAAAATATTCCATGTTTATCAGGGGAAAAGTAGATGTTATATACTGTGATATCGCCCAACCGGAGCAGGCCAAGATTCTTGCAGATAATGCTGACTTTTACTTGAAAGAGTCCGGTTGGATAATGCTTGCCGTAAAAGCCCAGAGCATAGATGTCACAAAGGAGCCGACAGAAGTTTATAAGCAGGAGGTTAAGGTTCTGGAGAGCAGAGGCTTTAAAATATTGGATGTTGTACATCTTGAGCCCTATGATAAGGCTCACGCTATGATCGTGGCAAGAACCTAGCGGAGAACTAAGCATATAACCTTTATATCTAAGAGCATATCGCATTCATTTTGTGGGAACTAATGAGTAGTCGGGAGATGGAGCAGGTTAAAGCTGCAGGATCCATCCTTAAAAATGCCGGTTTCACCGTCTCCCAAATAAAGTATTCTAGGCCTAGCTGTTTTGATATCGCAGCGAGAAAAGACAGGATGCTGGTGCTGATTAAAGTCCAGCAAGACATAAGCGCTATTTCGCCTAAAGATTCGCTAGAGCTTAGAACTGTATGCCAAAACGTCTCAGCTACGTCCCTCATAATCGGAGATAAAACCAGGGATAAACCCCTTGAGGATGATACTGTGTATTCCAGATATACCGTACCGGCAGTGACATCTAAAACGTTCGAAGACATAATTTTGCGTAAGATTCAGCCTCTGATCCAAGCTGGGCCAGGAGGATATTATGTGGAGATAGATGGAGAAGCCCTGCGCCGCAGAAGACAGGAGCTGGGAATGTCCGCAGGTGATGTTGCCGAGAAAGTGGGCGTATCAAAGAGAACTCTATATGGTTACGAGAGAGGCATGACCAGGGCTTCGGTGACGGTTGCTTATAAGCTCCTGTGCACGCTTGGAGATCCCGTGGCGAAGACCGTGGAAATTCTGAAGACTCCTAAAAATCCTAAAAAGAGCTCTAAGGTCAGGGCTAAGCGGATGATAGCTAAAAGCAGGTTTCTGAAGTGGATCTTCAAGAATGTTGATGACTACGATGTAGTCCCCCTCAGGAAGGTTCCATTTGATTTTCTCATCACAGTGCCGGAAGAGGATATTAAAATAATGGGCAGTGTTGCGGAGGAAAAAGAAGCCAACATGACCAAAATGATTGACGAAATTATAGGTCTAAGCAAAGTTGTACAGGCACAGCCTGTCCTCGTAACCGAAGATGGGAGGATCCGGAAATCTGATATCCCATGCATTTCACGGGAGGAAATCTCAAGAATTAGAAAGCCTGAAGAACTTTGTAAGCTCTAGAACAGGTTCATCTGCCTGGAACGCTTTTCCATCATAACCCTTTTAGCCGGCTTCCAAGACTTCCTTACGAAATCAGGGTATTCTCCGGAAGTTTGTATGCACCGTCGCAGAAACTCGATCGTTTTCGGATCAGATGGATAACCGCATCCAAAGTCGCCATACTTCGCCTTAAGCTCGGAGATCTCCCTATCCCTCTCAACCTTAGCGATTATTGAGGCTGCTGACACTACAGGATATTTTCTGTCCGCTTTATGTTCCGAGATTATCTCAACCTTGAATGGTAGAAATCTAAGTATCTGCTCCTTAAAACGTTCCTCAACTATGTCTGAAGCGTCTACATAGGCCAAGCTGGGTTTAAGGAACTCTATAACCTTCGCCATGGCCCGCGCTTCAAGCCAATTCAACTTATGAAGCTTTTTCCTCGACTCCACAAACCTGTCGATCTCCTGCGGTGAAAGCTTTACAACTGCATGTTTTAGGGCTATCTGCATTATCTGAACTGCAAGCTTTTCCCTTGCGGCAGGGGATAACAATTTTGAGTCCTTAACTCCAAGCTGTACAAGCTTGGGGATCTCCTCTCCTTCCATTAAAACTCCGGCGATAACAAGCGGCCCTATTACGGAGCCGCGTCCAGCATCATCGACGCCTGCAACCAGCATAAGGATAATTCTCCGCATTAAAGTATTTAATGTTGCCTAGGATATGAGCACCATTAACGCACTTATGAGGATGAGGAAAACGCCAAAGTATTGGAATGAAGTAGCATACTGCCCCAGTATAAACATCGCCCAGAATAAACTAAAGGCCGGATCTATAAGGAGCACCATGCCCTCAGCAGTAGGTGAAACTTCATGGTTTTTAACATAGTTCAGAAGTCCATACGGGGCTACTGTGCTAACAGAGGCTAAAAGTACAAGTAAGAAGAATTGATAATAATTAGGCACCGTCAGCCCTGTAATAAGCGGATTTTTTATGAAAGCCATTAAAAATGGCCAGAAGATTAGAGTGAATGGCGCGGCAAAAATAAATGTGTTGAAGAGGGCTTGAAGCGGGCGATATCCCTTTTCAACCCTTTTCAGAAAAAGGTAAACTGCATACAAAAGCCCGGCTAGAATAGCAAGGGGTACGCCAACGTTTGCCAATGAAAAATTTCTAAGATCTATTCCGCCTACTATAAAAACTCCAATGATGCCTATGAGTATAGGCGGAAACTTTTTGATGGAAACTCTTTCCCTGCCCGAGATCATAGCGATCACCGACGTGAACAGCGGCTGCGTATGGATAAGTGCTGTCGCTACGGGAACGGAGCAGCCTAGGGCTATAGCTGAAAGTGCCGTTAAAAGGAATAGTGAGAAAATGATCCCTATGACCATGAAATGCCCCAAATCCTCTTTTCTAATTCTAATCTGACATTTGTTTAATGCTAGAACAATTAAGATGGCGAGGATCACCCTGAAAAGCACTTGTTGAAAGCTGGAAATTCCGGAGTCCCTGAGCAATGTTGAAAATACAAGTATGAAACTGAATCCAACGTTTGCCATCATCAGCATGATGTGACTTCTGGTGAGATGATGCATACGAAAACCCAACTAGAAAATATCCAAAAGCCTTATTATGTTTTAGAGTGATTACATATGGGGAAAGTTTTGGTTTACTGTGTTAAGTGTGGAGCGAAAAATCCAGATGACGCTAAAACCTGTTCTCAATGTGGTGCTCCATTATATACATTAGAATACAAACATGGGAAACACAAAGACGAGTGCTTTGGCGACGAAGAAACCGAATGCTTCGGCATACCTAGGGGAGGAGCGGTTTTAGGTTTGGCTGTAGGCATAATAATCATAATTGCAGGCCTCAGTATGCTTCTTAAGGAACTCTTCGGGATATCCATGCCATGGTGGCCCTTCGTGATCATAATCTTCGGAGTGATTATAACTATAGGCGCTGTCTACGGGTTAGCTCGTAAACATTAACGCTAACTTTTTATGTACAGGAAAAGCCGCATTCACTACAGATTTGCATGTGATCCCATTTAGAAAGCAGTATTCTTGTGAAAAGCCAGTATAGGATTAAACTGAGAACATATAAGTCAAGCAGCAGGTTTCCTGCAACACTATCTGTCCCCGCGAGGATCAGAAAACAAGCGATTACAAAAATGGCGTTGAAAGCCATCCTAATGAAGCTTCTAAATTTGAACTGAAAGAGCCCCAAGGTTACACCTATCTGACCGGCAAAAATAGCCCATAACCCAAATTTTTCCATGATATTACATCCGATGAAAAAGTGAAATAGGGTTCCAGCCAGCACGATAAACGCTCCAAGAGCCAAACCGGTGCATGCAGCGCAATATTCTTTCCCCATTAAATGCACTGTATGGATTTCAAATTTTCCACAGTTGGGATGGTGCCCCTTGAAGTCAATAGCAAACTTTTGAGGGGCCGGTGTTTCAGTCTCCGATTCAACTGTTTTACTCTTTGACTTATGGGTTGTCCTTGTGCATCCCTCTGGGAAGATGGCGGCTGAAATACCGGCAATACAGATGATGGCTAGCAGCGAACCGATTAGCGGTTTACGCCATGAGGCACCCATGTAAGTGATTGGCTTAAGCATTGCAATGGGGAGAATCAAGATTACTCCAATTATGGATAGAACGAGCAGTGAAAAGGCTGGAAAATTATTATGGTGCCTAGTAGCTGTTGGCATGATATTTCCAGCCTAGAATAGGGCTCTAAGCTGGGTAAGTATGCCCTTTGCGGTCATGTGCCGGTATGCCCTCCTAAGCAGCTTGTTTGTTGAGAACAAGCCTTTAAGACGTCTATTCCATGAACCATAGAAGCTCCGATAGCACATGTAAAGTTCCTTCTGAACCTCCATACGCGACAAGGTTTCGGTAGGCATTATGGCGTGCACCATGTCATAGTGTGCCCAGTTGTAATCCTCTATCCAGCCGTTCCTTCTAGCTTCTTCATATATTCGAGTTCCCGGAAAAGGAGTAAGTATGCTGAATATGGCGAAGTCAGGATCTAACTCGTTCGCGAACTCCCTGATTTTGGCGATGGACTCAGCCGTATCTTTTCTGGCGCCTATTATGAACATTGCATGGGCGGCGATGCCGTTCTCTCTCAATAGTTTAACGGCAGTTTTGATGTCTTCAACTCTCATGTTTTTTCCATAACCGTTAAGAACAGCTTGATCCAAGGTTTCAACGCCCAGTAATACCCACATAAGCCCGGATCGCCTCAGTTTCGGCAGGAAACGTTCGTTATTAACTATGTCGTCGCATCTTGCCTGTACAAACCACATGAGATCTTTCATACGCCTCTTTAATATTTCGTCTGCAATCTCGCCTATCCTTTCGCCAGAACCCACGTTATCGTCGGTGAACCAGATTAAGCGGCTGCCAAAGTTGTTATAGCAGTACTCCATCTCGTCGGCGATGCGTCTTGGAGATTTTGCCCGCCAGCGTCCCATCCAATGTAGCCATTGAGTGCAGTAAGCGCAGGAATGATTACAGCCTCTTGAGCCTTCGATAAGTATATAGGGGTTGCGCCGCCCAGCCATAGCCGCAAAATGGTATTTGCGAACAAGGTTCCCTACTAAATGGTATCCGGGATATGGCAGCTCTTCTAAGTTTTCGATTAAGGGGCGAGGAGGATTGTGATAAATTTTCCCCTCATGTCTAAAGGATATACCTCTAATTCTCGGGAAGGCCGAGTGATCATTAGCGTTTTTTATAAGCTCAACAAGGGTTTCTTCACCCTCGCCGCGTACTATGACGTCTACTTCGGGGTACTGCTCCAAACTTTCTTGGGCTGTTACGGTGAAATGCTGTCCTCCGGTAACCGTTAGAATTTCAGGATTAACCTTTTTCGCGGTCTCCAGCGTTCGAACAGTCACATAAGCGTTGCATGTGGCAAGAGAACTTGAGGCCACAATATTCGGATTAAATTCTTCAATCCGTTTTTCAAGCCCATTCCAATCCACCCCTTCGGCGTTGCAGTCCAGAACCTGTATTTCCACATCGTCTAGTTTTGACTCAAGATGGGCTGCCAGCTGGATTATGCCATATGGCGGCGGCAGATATTCTCCCATAACAAACCATACGTCCTTAGGTGGTTCAACGAAAAGCACACGCATTACATAAATTCACCAACGCATAATGTGGGTTTCCACCCTTAAAAACGCCGTGCAAACACGCATTTACATAACAGTTTTAAGCAGCTACCCAACAAATGTGATGCTGGGATACTCTAATGGGGATGGGGGAGAAGCAGCACGCGGTAGACTGGCTTAGAATAGTATCATTCGGATTTTTCCTGATGCTTCTAGGCGTAATATGGGCGGGCACTCCGAAACTAACTGACGAGGCGTTAAAATTCTTTCAGGACTTCGATCTTGTAAACCTAACTGAAAACATAGTTTTACCCGCACCTGTGCATGTGCAAAGTCATACTACAGTATACATAGCAGCATTCCATTTCTGCCTAGCCTTCGGAATATTTCAAGCAGTAATTTTGGTTGTACGCTTTCTATTACATGAGCCGCTTAACAGAAAAGCGGATACGTTTTCAAGCGTTGGATTCTGGCTTACCATAAGTATTTTCCTTGGAATGCTTACCGATGGAGCAGTAGGATGGTTTGGCTTTATAGGCGGATTAATAATATCAGTTGGAGTGGCAATATCCGCTGGCAGCATATTGAAGCTTCTGTGGCGGTAAATCACCAGAAACCTGGAATATACTGCCTTATTCTAAACTTCACACCCATACTTGCAGCAATTTCGGCAACTTTGTCCAAGTCTACTTCTGGGATACTTAAAGCAGTCACCTCAACATCAAGAATTCTCTTAGCTTTTTCGATGAATTCCAGTATGCTCTCATATGCGTTTTCGAATCTTGGACGACAAACCTCCATGTATGTTGCCTTGTCATGAGCATTTAGGCTTACGCTAACTCTGTCGACACCTGCCTCCTTCAATTCCTCCACAACTCTTCGCCCCCTATTTAGAAGGTAACCCTGACCGTTAGTGTCTACCCTGATGGCTATTATCTTTCCATAATTTTGTCTTATACGTCTGCTAACTTCCAAGACGCAGTCAAGCCTTGTTAAGGGTTCACCGAACCCGCAGAAAACAATCTCTTTCCAATGTCTCATGTTAATTGTATTTTGAATTTCAGATATAACCTCATCAACAGTCGGTTCCCGCTTGATTTTAAGGTTAAACCCGCCAACGCCATCCTTAAAATTTCTTAAACAGAAATAGCACATATTAGGACATTGATTAGTTATGTTTAGGTATAGGTTATCGCCAAGCCAGTATACAATGCTAGGTGTCTTTGCAGTCATAGAACGGTTCTCCGCCTAAACTTTCATCGAATGCAAGTCTTATGCTTAACGCGGCCAACTATTGCTTTAGAATCGCTAATCAGCAGGTATTCATAAACTCCACACTCTTATTATAGCAGTTACCGAATAACATGAACTCTTTTCCGAAAAATGGACAATTATGGCCACGTGAAGCTGTCTATGTAGATCCTGTTAGCGTTGGCTACAGCTGAAACATAAGTTTCCACTTAGCATTGAAGAAAAATGCAGTGGAAAGCTTACATAGGTTGTTGGAATAACTTTAAATGCTGATCCAGCCCTATGCTTTTGCAATTGAAAGGAGATAAGAGCAAAACTATGGTTAAGTACATCTTCGTCACTGGTGGTGTTTTAAGCTCCGTGGGTAAGGGTATCGTAACTGCTTCTATCGGTAAAATGCTTCAGATGAGAGGATTTAAGGTTACAGCTGTAAAAATTGACCCTTACGTTAATGTTGACGCAGGCACAATGAACCCCTATATGCATGGTGAAGTCTACGTCACAGATGACGGAGGCGAAACAGATCTAGATCTAGGCTGGTATGAGCGTTTTCTAGACCTGAATTTGAAAAAGGAGAACAATATAACCACTGGACAAGTGTATAAGGCGGTAATAGAGAAGGAAAGACGTGGAAGCTTCCTCGGTAAATGTGTGCAGATAGTTCCTCACATAACGAAAGAGATCAAGGACCGCATAAGAAGCGTAGCGGCTGACTCTAACGTGGACGTGATCCTGACGGAAGTTGGCGGAACCGTAGGCGACATTGAAGGTTTACCCTTCCTTGAAGCCATACGCCAGATGCGACTGGAGGAGGGCTACGAGAACACCCTCTACGTGCACGTGGCATTAGTTCCAATATTAGATGTTACTAAGGAGATGAAAACGAAGCCTCTTCAGCACAGCGTCAACGAGCTGAGACGTATAGGCATACAGCCAGACATTATTGTGGCAAGATGCCAAAAAATGATAGACATGGAAACTTTGAGAAAAATAGCTTTGTTTGGCACGATTCCGGAGAACGCCGTTTTCTGCTCCTATAATGTTGAGTCAGTTTACCAAGTACCGCTTATCCTAGACGAGCAGGGGATGGGAGAGTTCATATGTAAAAGGCTGGGATTAGCTGGACATAAACCCATCCGAGATGAATGGATAAGGTTCGTCGATGCGACACTAAATCCAAAATACGAGGTTAAAGTGGCATTGGTAGGCAAATATGCTGGTCTAGCCGATAGCTACGTAAGCATGAAGGAGGCACTGCTACATGCAGGTGCAGCATGCCAAACGAAAATCGACATTCACTACATTGAGGCTGAAACTTTTGAGAGAAACTTGGACAAACTGCAAATTCTGAAAGACTTTAACGGAATTTTCGTGCCATATGGCTTCGGATCCAGAGGCGCCGAAGGGAAAATTATGGCGATAAGATTCGCGAGAGAGAACAACATACCATTCTTGGGAATATGCTACGGCTTCCAGTTAGCCGTGATAGAGTTCGCTAGAAACGTCTGCGGATTAGAGGGCGCCAATAGCACTGAGATAGATCCAAAGTCGCCGCACCCAGTGATTGATTTTATGCCTGAACAGCGGGGCATAGAATACAAAGGGGCAACTATGCGTCTTGGAGCTCATAAGATTCTATTAAAAAAGGATACTATTGCGTATGCCCTCTACAGAAAAGATGAAATTTATGAGCGCCATCGGCACAGGTTTGAAGTTAATCTAGACTATGTGGAGAAACTTGAAAAAATGGGGATAGTGTTTTCCGGTAAGAGTCCTGATGGACGTAGAATGGAGATTCTCGAGTTACCTGAACACTACTTCTTTTTCGCATCTCAGTTTCACGGAGAATTCAAGAGTCGCCCAGGTAAGCCGGACCCTGAGTATTACGGATTTGTGAAGGCTTGTCTAGATAAGAAAATGGGTAAGCCCAGGCCGGAATTTTAGAGTGCTACAAGCCTATCTCATGGGCTATTTTCTTTAAGCCTTCCAGCGCCAGCTCGAAAAATTTCTCTCTCGATATTCCAATCTCCTCACATAGCAATATTCGTTCCCTATCGGCGCCTCTTGCGAAATCCTTATCCTTGAACTTTTTAGCCACAGTCTCTGCTTTAACATCCTTCAGCTTCCTAGAGGGCATAACCAAGGCGCATGCCACCAGCAAGCCGGATATCGCATCACAAGCTATAAGGGATTTCTCCAAGCGGCTCTCAGGCTTAACTCCAGTATACTTGAAATTATGAGCCTTTATGGCTTGAACAACCTCGGCGGGCACAGCATCCCCCAGCATTTCACTGGCTAATAGGCTATGTTTTTCAGGCGTCACCTCAGTCTTTTCATAATCTATATCATGTAATAAGCCGACAAGCCCCCATAAATCCACATTTTCACCGAAATAACTTGCAACACTCCTCATTATTGCTTCAACCGCAAACATGTGATATAGAATGTTCCTCTTTGACACGTTCCTCCTTACAAGATCTAAAGCTTCTTCTCTTGTAAGCATCTCCGCAACCCTATAGCAACATGTTGCTTCAAGCGATTTAAAACTTGTTAACTGTTTAAAAATTGCAACCAGCTTATTTACAAAGATTTATAATGCTTCACAAAATCTTTCTGAAGCATTAAAGGAATGATAGCTCTATGACTTCGGTGAAGCCTCAGTTTACATGGAAAACGGTAATTCTTCCCGTTATAGGCATAGCTGCCTTCACAGCATACCTATATCTATTTCAGGTCGACATACCCGAGATAATCGCAACAGTTCAGCGAGCGGACCCGTTGCTGTATTTCACAGCAGCCTTAATGGTTTTTGCGGATGTGTTCCTTTATGCAATGGCCTGGCGTTCTCTTCTAAGTTTTCTCTCTGTTAAGCTTTCCATAGTGAAAGCCTACTTGTACACGTGGTATGGAACCTTCATGGATATAATAATACCCGCAGAATCCGTAAGTGGGGAAATCTCTAGACTTTACCTTATTGTAAGAGAAAGGGGCAACGATGTAAGCGGCAAGGTTGTAGCGTCCCTAGTAGCGCATAGATTGATAAGCATGGGGATGGGTGTTTCAAGCCTTTTGACAGGAATATTTATGCTCATGGCTGAAGCTCCTTTGGACAGTTTCGTATTTAATCTATCAACACTCCTGATAACTATAACTCTGCTCTTCACAGTACTCCTAATACTTATCTGTATAAAGGAAAACTGGACCCTGAAAATAATTGACTGGGTTATAGGCATTGTTGAACGTGCAAGTAGAGGAAAATGGAGGCCGACGAAAATCAGAGAAAACGCTGTTAAATTGGCAGGGATGTTTCACAGTTCCATAAAAGCATACGGAAACGCGCCAAAAATTGTTGCGGTCGCCATCACTTTATCAACCCTTTCATGGATAGCCTATCTAGCCCTATGCCAACTGGTATTCTTGGCATTAGACATTCAAGTCAGCTGGAGCATCATCCTTGTAACGCAGTCTATAGTTGCGGCGGTTAAGGCGATACCGCTAGGCATACCTTTTGAAGTGGGACTTCCAGAGATAACCATGACTTCCCTCTACGTGGCTCTAGGTATACCTTTCAGCATAAGCGCCACGGCAACAATACTGACAAGGATTTTGGCGGTATGGCTTAAATTTTTCGCAGGATTCACCGCTCAGCAGTGGATCGAAATAAAAGTCATGAGAAAACAGTTGAATTGTAAAAAGCCTTAAAATTCTGAGGCATAAACAATTTTAAATGATAATGAATGGCCATATCAATTGAGGATGTCTCACTTGAATTCTTAGAGAGACTTTATGAGATTGAAAAGGAGTGCTTCAGAAAGGAAGCATTCACGAAACAGCAGATAGCAAAATTGCTTATGAGTCCCAACTCTGTTGGGTTAGTAGCGAAAGTGAATGGGGAAATAATAGGCTTCATAATTGGAGCGTTACATTACGACAATGATCAGCTTGTGGGACACATACTCACCATTGATATTTCCGAAAAATATAGGAGAAAGGGAATAGGTGTTAAACTTCTGCAAGAGATGGAAAAAATCTTCGCGGGAAAAGGTGTGGCGAAGTGTCGACTTGAGGTGAGGGAAGATAATATTGCAGCGATAAAGTTGTACAGTAAGCTTGGATATAAAAAGGCCGGGATGCTTCCATATTACTATAAAGATAAGCATGGCATACTTTTCGAGAAGAACCTTCAAGCTTGCTGACGAAATCCTAAAAACCACGAATTTTAACAGTAGATTATAGGCTGAGAAGCTTGGACAGCAAGGATCTTGGCAAATCTGTAATTGTGCTCATCAGAAACACAACCTGGCGTTGCGGCAAACTTGAAAGGTTGATAATACGGTGCCTCCACAAAGAAGTTACAGAGCTTGGTCAAAGCAGCATGCCTCTACAGGATATTCTGCAAAATTTTAATTTAACTGGCAAAAGAAAGAGCGAGTTTCTAGATGCTATAAAAAGGCTGGAAAGAAGAAACATAATACGGATCCTGAAGCTTTAGGAATGCAGTGTTTAATCTTTATGATTTCCCTATAAGCTTCTTTGCTTCATCTATCCAAGCGTTAGCGATCTTTGGAGAGATCTTGAGTTTGGAGGCTATGTCTTCTGCGGAGGCTGCAGCTAAAGACTCGACACTTGCTATTCCGATACTTTTAAGCTGCTCAGCTCTCTTCGGCCCTATTCCCTTTACATCAGTCAGGCTTAAAACGGATGTTTCAGCAGCAACTTCTAGAGATGCACCTTGAAGTGAGGGCGTTGGTGAAGCTTGCTCTGCAGGCGGCGTCGCCTGCTCCACAAACTGCAGCGTCGTTGGTTCCGCAGATGGCGGTGTCACAGGAGCAGCAACCGGCTGGGGAGTTTCCACTGTTAAAGTCTTGGCCTGCGGCTTTGGTCTCTGCAAATAACCGAGACTGAGGAAGATCAAACCAAAGACAGCCGTTGATACCACCCATAATTCTTTAGGTTCTAATGATGGATACGCAAGCGCCACACCAGTGACTATAAATAGGATTATGGCTACTGCATATGATACATAGTCTAAACGCATATGCCTTTCTCCTCAGCAATTATTTCCTCTGAACAACTTAAATAATTTTTCCACAGATACCATTTAATGTGTCTCTAGGAGAGATCTCGTGTATTGGAATTAAATGTTTTAAACTTGAAGGTATGATTTACAATTATGCGCAAGATTGCGGTTATTGGAGTTGGCAGTTTAGGTTCATGCATAGCATATGAGATAGCCAATAGAGGATTAGCTGATGAGCTTGTTCTGATAGATATTTTCAAGAATCTGGCTGAGGGAAATGCAGCAGATATATCGCAAGCCATAGCTTTCAGAAGCAATACAAGTGTTTTCGCGGGAGATTACTATGACGCAAAAGATGCTGAAGTTGTTGTTATTTCGGCTGGAAAACCAAGAACCCCTGAAATGAAGTCTAGACTTGAGCTACTTCAAGTGAACAAGAGTATAATAGCTGACGTAGCCCAGAACCTTAGAAAGATGGAAAACGAGCCTACCGTCATAACATTGACTAACCCTGTTGACGTGATGAATTATATCTTATGGAGGTATTCTGGATTCCCACGTGAGAAGGTTATTGGAAGCGCAGGTATGCTTGACTCAGCACGGTTTAGACATGTTCTCAGCAGAAAATACTCTGTTCCAGTCCTAGATGTTGAGGCCTACGTCATAGGCGAGCATGGAGATAACCAAGCTCCAGTATTCAGCAAGGTGAGGATTAAAGGTGAAGAAAAAACTTTTATGAAAAGTGAAAAAACAGCGATCATTGAGGAGTTGAAGAAAACAGCCTTAGATGTAATTTCGAAGAAAGGGGCAACCATATATGCTCCTGCAGACAATACCGTCAATATGATCGAGTGCATCGTGAATGATGAGAAGAAGCTTTGCATATGCTCTGCAATTCTAGATGGCGAATATGGCCTGCGAGAATTAAGCATCGGCGTTCCAGCTATTTTGGGCCGTGGCGGAATCAGGGAAATTCTTAAGTGGCAACTGGATGAGGAGGAAAAAAGCACCTTTTACAGCGGTGCAGAGGCGATAAGAAAGGCGATAGAAAGCGTCCTTTAGATGAGCATCTCACTAACCCAGGGAGTTTCTATGGAGAGGGTAAACATGGTTATTAGGTGCAGGGATAGTTGGTTTAGCTTTAGCTGCGAGGCTTTCAGAAATAGAAAATGGGATATACATTTTGGAAAGGAATTGGAGATTTGGGATAGAAACAAGCAGTCACAACAGCGGCGTAATACATTCAGGGATACATTATCCGCCAGGTTCTCTTAAGGCTATATTATGTGTGAGGGGGAATTCCATGATTTACGAAATTTGCGAAAGATATAGGATTCCATGCAGGAGGCTGGGAAAATTAACCGTCGCCGTCAACGAGGAAGAAGCTGATGAACTTGAAAGGTTGCATAGGTGGGGATTAGCAAACGGCGTGGATGGAGAACATGTTAAGAAGATGGAGCCGAATGTCAAAGCTGAGAAAGCCCTTTATTCGCCATCAACGGGCATAGTTGAGCCGAATGAACTTATGAATTACCTCTATACAAAAGCCCGCAAAAACGGGGCCATCCTACTAACGAACACCGAGGTTGAATGTTTAAGTGAAGACGGTGATGGCTATGAAGTTTCCGGGATAAGCTTTGGAGAAAAATTTGTGATAAAAGCGAACGTTGTGATAAATTGCGCGGGACTGTACTCTGATAGGATTGCTTGTATGGCGGGATTAGACGTGGAAAAACTTGGCTATAAACTGCATTATTGCAAGGGGGAATACTTTAGGCTTATTGGAAAACCTCCTGTAAAGATGCTTGTTTATCCAGTTCCAAGAGAAGACGTTTTGGGAATACATTTAAACCTTGACATGGCGGGAAATGCAAGGCTTGGTCCTAACGCCTATTATGTGGATGCTATATCTTATAGGGTAACTTCAAGCGAGAGGGAATTTAGAGAAAGTGTTGAAAAGTTTCTGCCATGCATAAGGGAATACTCTCTTATACCTGATTTCGCAGGGATCAGACCTAAACTTCACGGGCCCGGCGAGGGGTTTAGGGACTTCATAATAAGGCATGAAGCTGACAGAGGGCTGTTTGGCTTAATCTGATCGGAATAGAATCGCCTGGGCTTACGGCTGCACCAGCTATTGCCGAGCTTGTTTCTGAAATTTATGAGCGAGAAATAAGAAATTGATGCATATTCACGTTTCATTTGCGGAACCTTTCCCATTTTCTGAGTGATGTATGCATTGTCAAGGCTATATGTAACAGGACTGCTGATAGTTAGCCCTAGTAACTGGTTTAGGTTTCAAGTGCAGTTTGTTTTGTGGTTTTTGGTGGAGAAAAACACGTGGGCAACCTAAAGCTTATTTTTAGAATATTGAAGCGTACCCGTAGCTGGCGGACTTTTATATATGGCCTTACTGAATATGATCGCTTACCCGAGAAGGATGCAATAACCTTAGCAATGGATTTTGCGTACTCAACCTTGGATGCACTGATGTTTTCATGCATCGCCAGAACTATTTATCTTCCGGAATGGAAGCCTGGATTCTGATATGCTCAACACATTAGCTCCGGCCTCAGCATTTAAGGAAGCCTACTGGAGAAGGGGGCTAAATTCATCGAGAGAGCCATTGTTGAATCCTGGAATAAAATACGCGGAAAAGAATTGAGGCTCTTATATTACATAAATGGAGAGATTAAAGGCACATTAAGCTTCAATAGCGTCTTTGTCTAAATCCGCCTCTTCTATCCCGTCCGCCACGACCTCTGAATTGAGGTCTTGACTGGGCGTAGACTTTCTGGGATAAATTGTTTTCAGTGTTAACCTCGCTTGTCAGCTGTTCATTCAAGACTTCTAAGGTGCCATACCGCCCAACATTTAGCCGCATACTTCCCTTGAATAGGCTTATGTAACCATTTCCCACTCTGATGGTTTCACCCACATTTACCTTGGCTATGTTGTCATCCCAAAGTGTTAGGTAAATGCACCCTGTCTCGTCACCTATGAGGGCATCACAAACTGCATGTGAAGTTCCATCCCTTCCAGAGGCTACACTTCGAGTGTCGCTTTTTGAAACCACTTTTGCCATTACATTAACAGCTCTAGATGTTGGAGTTAGCTCGCTTATTTTAACATCTACGGGCTTTCTACCTCCATGAAAACCTTCTATAGCCAATTAAATCAACACCTTCCAACTTGATGCCAAATAGTTAGAGACTTATTCACTTAAGGCTTTTGGTTTCTAAACTTTTAAGCGGTGTCTCCGCTTAGCTACTTTATAGGGGAACCCGGCAACGGCAAGATTCATGCTTGCCATTAACGGCATGCTTATTAGACGGCCAAGAAGAAGCAAAAATGGAGGAACTTTGCGGTTATTCTTTGTTGGTTATTTCGTTTATTTTGTCTTCCATCATGTGTCCGCGGCAGTAAACTAGAGCCTTCTTAACACCCGCCACTTTCAGCGCTTCCTTTTTTATGTCCGAGGCAAGTTTGAAGGCTATGGGACAGAAGGGACTTGATGGAATAAACTCAACTTTGACGACGCCAGGCTCCTCTTCCTTAACGCTTTTAATCATATTCATCTCAGCGAATGTCATTCCTGTCTCGGGATCTACCACTTGGCCCACAGCCTCACGCACCTTATACTCTAACTCAGTCATTTTCTCACCCATTTGCTCTGAAAATGATCATGCTCTCATATAAACATTGCATAATTAGTATTGTATTCCTTTTCGGGTAACTGTGTGCTCGGGATGTTTAACATCCACAACTTCGTTAACAAATTCGGCTCTTTCAATAAGTTCCCTTGGCGCATAACGTCCAGTTAATACAACATCAGTTTTCTTCGGTATTTTATCAAGAAAATTCAAAACCTCTTTAACATCTATAAGTCCGCAATACACAGCTAAATTAATCTCATCCAGAACTAGGAGGTGAGGCTTTTTCTCTTTAACAATTTTCTCGGCGAACTTCAGTGCCTTCCTTGCCTGTTTCTTGTCCTCCTCGCCGAGATTACTGAGCCCATGCCAACCCTTTCTTCCAAAGAGGTAGATCTCATAATAAGGAGCAAGTTTCCTGCGTATCTTATATTCGCCGGTGTTCCTCCACCATTTCAAAAATTGTATGATGACAACCTTTTGCCTATGGCCGACACAGCGTAAAGCCAAGCCTAACGCATTTGTGGTTTTCCCACCGCCATTGCCAGTGTACAAGTACAAATAACCCATGGGCATCCCTGTTTTTCTTAGCTTCGCAGGCTTTTAAGAACTTATTGCAGTGTCTACCAATTTAATTAGCGACTAGAGTTAGGGCAACAGAATATATGGCCTTTTATAGCTTGTTAAGTTCCGATTCATTTATTTTATTGCTGCTTTTTAGCGATGAACTCCTTCTTCATTTCTTGTACGTTTTCTGCGAAAGATTTCATTTGCCATTCAGGGCTTATTTCGCAAGATGTTTTGTCGCTGATTAAGTCTAAGATCATTTTTTCTATGAACTTCGATCCTAAACCGAAAATTCTCTCAAGCCCATCTGCAAATTTCGCAGGGTTTTGATATATAGTATCCTTCTTTACAGAGAAAGTGGCTTCCAGGTGATAGTATAATGCATCCTTGATACTTGCACCGAGAGTATTTAGGGCGTCATCTACTGCTTCAACGAGCATGTTGTTGAAGTCCATTTCAAGCTTATCCATGTTCAAGCCGTACGGTGAAACAGAATTATCATTTTTGCTCTTCATGAGGTGATTCTTCCGCGAGGGCTTTTGAGACGCGGGTCTCAATCCACTTTACAACTTTCTCCTCAGTAACTTTTTCTGCCTGCTTTCGTTCATCAAGCTTTTTCTCAATTACGCTAAGCAGTTCTTCTGGATTGACGGGTTTCATTATGTAGGCATCGGCACCATAATTAAGGGAATCTACGGCATTTTGTAGAGTGGCGTGACCCGTTACCATTATCTTCACCATCTTAGGTACAAAGTCTCTCATTTTTCTAAGTAGTTCGGTTCCTTCCATGTCGGGGAGTTTTATGTCAAGCAGGGCGAGGTCATAATAATTTTTCTTTGACTTTTCTATGGCTTCCTTACCACTTTTTGCCATGTCAACTTTGTAGCCATTTTCCTCCAAAATCACTTTTAGTGTTTCTCTAATGCCTTTGTCGTCGTCAACAACCAGCACGTACGCCTTTGCCATTATGCTGCTTCACCTCCTAAACATCTTTTAATTGGCAATTTAACCGTGAAAATTGACCCCTCCCCCACTTTGCTTTTAACATTAATGACGCCGCCATGGCTTTCAACGAACCTCTTACAAATTAATAGTCCCATACCCATACCTTTAGCCTTTGTGGTGAATATAGAGTTGAAAAGCTTTCCCATGTCGCTTTCAGGGATGCCAACTCCAGTGTCAGCAAAGTTGATCTTAACGAAGTCTCCTTCCTTTCCCGTTGAAACCTCTAATACACCGCCTTTCTCTTCCATGGCCTGTATACCATTCACGATCAGGTTCATGAAAACCCTCTTCATCATGTACTTATCAGCATTCACTTCCGGAATGCGCTTAAGTTTTGTAGTCACACTGATGTTCTTCGGAGTCTTAATTTGGGAAATAACCTCTTTAATCAGAGCATTTATATTTACCCTTTCAAAATTGGGTCTGTCAGCTATTGAGAAATCTCTCAGGTCTCTAACTATTTCATCAGCGTATTTAACTGAATCATGGATTATTTGGAGAGCTTTACTGATTCTTTTATTAGAATATATATGATCAGACAGTTCTTTGCGAATTATGAAAGCGGCGTTCTCTATTGCCTGCAGAGGATTCCTAAGATCATGCCCTACCATTATTGCAAGCTCAAAAATAGCCGCCAGCTTCTCCAGTTTTAGACGTTGTTCCTCCAGTTGTTTTCTTTCGCGTACGTCGTTTAGAAGAACAAGCGCAGCTGGACGCCCCTCATATGTTATTAAGGAGCCGAACATCTCGAAAGGTATCCTTTCACCGTTCTTAGCCACTAACTCGATCAGGTTTAATTTCGGAGGGCTTCCCTGCAGCTTCATCAAATACAATTCCCGCGCCTTCTGTCGATATTTTTCGTCGACAAACTTCTCATATGGGTGACCTATCACTTCATCCTCTGAGTAGCCGAGAAGATTTAAAAGCGTCTTATTAACGAACACAACTTTTTCATCCTGAATTGTAACGACTCCAGCGCTTACCTCATTCACCAATAAAGAGTACCTTTTTTCAGATTCCAGCAAATCCTTCGTCCTTTTTTGAACGAGCTCCTCAAGATTCTCCGAATACCTCTTCAGTTCCTTTTCAAGTTTCTTCCGCTCTGTTATAGGCACAGCAATTTCTACAGCATACAGAATGTTGCCGTTCTCGTCTCTAAGAGCATTAGCGTAGAGTTGAACCCACTTTTCTTCATTCCCGTCACTGGACACCATGTAGTCAGCTGTAGCCTCAGGCACACCCTCCTCCAAAACTTTTCGAGCGGGACACCATGGACAAACTTCGTTACGGTTGGCAAAAACCGAATAACAGTATTCGCCGATAATGTTGTCATGAATTTTCCTCAGAATATTATTAGCCCAGAGGATACGGAAATCTTTAGAAAGAACAGCCAATCCCACATTCATGCTGCTGGTGGCAAGTTCAAGCAGATTTCTCTCCTGCTGTAAGGCGTTCTTGGCCTTTCTGAGCTCAGTTATGTCTATGAAGCTTTCTACAAGGCAGGCGCGCCCTTCCCAAAAGATTTTTTTCACAGTTTTCAGTATTGGAACCTTTTCTCCATTAGCCCTTACCAACAAGCGCTCTGAATTGTCTACTTCCAGACCAAGATCGGTTATCGGGCACCTTCCAACATCGTTGGGGCAAATAAAATTATGGCATACTTTTCCCGTAACAGATTCCCGATCTACACCTATCATCTGCAGGGCCGCGTCGTTTGCGTAAATTATTCTATGGGTTTCTTCATCTATTATCAAAATACCCATCGGAATTAAATCCAGAATAGAGCCAGCTGAAACCACTATTTTTTCACTGGCTTGTGACTGGGGCATCCCATCAGCCTCTTTAGCATATAGCAATACTTAACATACTTTTTTAAGGTAAAACATCCGTAAAAGCATTATGGAGTAATAAAGCCAATATTTTGATCCGGCGTGATTTATTGTTAAGTTTAAATAGTTTACTGGTTATTTCTGGTTTGAAGTGACTTAAATGACGCTTGAATATGAGGATTTGCTTAGAAGAGCGCGCTCCCAGCTTCCTGAAATCACCTCTAAACGGGAACGCTTGGAGATTCCTAAGCTTCAGTGCACAATTGTGGGCATGCGAACTATGATCCATAATTTTACAGATGTTGCTGAAGTGCTGAATCGAGACCCGCAACATTTATTGAAGTTCTTGTCCGGTGAGTTGGCCACAGCCACAGTTCTGCAGGAGTCAAGGGCCATTTTTCAAGGAAAGTTTCCACGAGAAACTCTTGAGAAGCTAATCCAAAGATATATGGAAACTTTTGTGACATGCCCTGTTTGCAAGCGTCCGGACACCAAAATTATAAAAGAAAAACGTCTATCATTTCTGGTTTGTGAAGCATGTGGCGCTAGGTCATCTGTAAAGAGCATATAGAATGAGTGTATAACATTGAGGTGCTACATGAAAATTAGAAAAGTGGGGGGACATGTTCTACTTTCCATATGTGATATCGACCTGCCTGGTAAGACGCTGCGGGAGGGAAAAATCGTATTCAAAGTTTCAGAGGAATTCTACAAGGGCGATGAAGTGGATATTGAGGAGGCTATAAACATGATAGAAAACTCAACCATAGTTAACATGGTTGGAGTTAACGTTGTCAAAAGGGCTGTGGAGAGGGGATATGTGCATCCAGAAGCAATCATGATGATAGAGGGAACTCCACACGCACAGATAATAAAACTTTAGGTAAGTCATGGCTATTTTTCCTCTTACCCAGAGATATACACTAAACCGTATTTTGCAGCGCCGGAACCAATGGAGTCGCCCTGTTACTTAGAGAGTTTACGTTATTCAGGGTAAATGCTGTTTGCCTTTATGGAACGTTCTCTCAAGGTCTCGTCATAAGTTCCAGACTTATGCTCCATGAACCTCAAGCAGGGTTCAAGTGCCCGCTTAACGTTAAAGGTTACAGTACGGATATGCAGCCCCTTGATAACTGCACTTACACTATTCGTTATTTATATAAGCTCAGCGGCTCAAGGCATATACATCAAATATGGGGGCTGAAGTAGGCTACAAATTAGGGGCACATGGCCCTCATTTTTAGTTTTTAGGCATTTCCTATTTATTCTGAGCTACAGTTGAAAATAAAGTAGCCAGGTTACTAATTAGGCCGTCCGAGTAACTCTGAAATCTCATCCAAAAAGTCGACTTAATGCCTTCTCATCATCCGGCAGAACATAATTTTCAACCACGTAAATAAATACATTATTCTCCCATATCAACTAATTAAGTGCCAATGGACGCGTAAAAGGATAATTAGTTATCAACACTTAATTGCAGAATAATCAGTTCTCAGAAACTTTATAGCTGATCGTTTTTCAAACTATATAGCACCGTGATGTTGATTTGAGTGTGGAATTGATGACGGTTGGAGGAGGGTATTGCGGCAGGATACTTAGAATCAACCTTTCGAAGCAAGAAATCTCATGCGAGGATATTGACGACAAAACAGTCTACAATTTTATTGGTGGGAGAGGATATGCCGCGTGGATCCTTTATAACGAACTTAACCCCGCAATTGATCCATTAAGTGGCGAGAATGAAATAATATTTATGACCGGCCCGTTTACTGGAACAGATGTGCCTGGTTCGGGGAGAATTTCTATAAGTTCGAAATCTCCGCTTACTGGAACAATTTTCGATTCATCCATGGGCGGATCATTTGGAGCTTATCTTAAGGCAGCAGGCTACGATGGTTTGATTTTAAGCGGATCCTCGGAAAAACCTGTTTACTTGGTCATAGATGAGAATAGTGTTGACATAAGAGATGCGAGTGCCCTTTGGGGTAAAAGCACGAGGGAAACTGAAAGGGAGCTAAGGGAGAAGCAGCCATTTTCTTCAATAGCTGAGATAGGCCCTGCTGGAGAGAACCGTGTTTTCCTTGCAAACATAATGTCAGATGGAAGAGCTGCGGGAAGGGGAGGTTTAGGCGCGGTTTTGGGCTCGAAGAAGGTGAAGGCTATAGTTGTAAAGGGCAGGGGAAAAGTGAGGATCGCCTATGAAAGGCCATATAAGCAATTAGTTAAAAAAATCACCTATTTAATAAGAACCCATCCAGTTACTGGCGACAACGGGTCTCTTGCCTTGCATGGTACAGCTGTTCTGGTTCATCCAATAGCTATGGCGGGGATAATGCCGGTTGAAAATTTCGAGAAAAGGATATTGGCATATGACGAGGTGGATGGATTTTCCGGCGAAACTATAAAGGAAAAGTATTTTATCCGCAGAAAGGGATGTTACAGATGTCCAACGGCCTGTGGAAGAATAATAAAGGTTAGAGAGCAAAATTCTAAGTGTCCTGAGTACGAGTCAATCGCCATGATTGGGCCGAATTCAGGATTTTTCGATTTCGAGAATCAAATATTTCCTTTATGTGAATTATGCGATGAGCTTGGAATGGATACGATTTCAGTTGGAAATTCTCTTGGATTCGCAAAAAAGGTGGGAGTAATTAAAAATTTTGAAGATGCTAAAAATCTTATTTTTGACATAGCCTATAATAGATCTCCATTTTCGAAGGGTGTAAAATATGCCTCAAAAATGCTTGGAAGAGAAGAGGAGGCCATGCATGTCAAAGGGCTGGAAATGCCGGCCTATAACCCAATTGGCGTCAGGGGAACCGCTTTAGCCTATGCAACTTCTAATAGAGGGGCTTGCCATTTAAGGGCTTACACCATCGCTCCTGAAATTTTACACTCTCCACAATTCGTTGACCCCAACAGTGATGAGGGTAAAGCGGAATTAGTAGTGAAGCTGCAGGACGCCTTCGCCGTTTATGACAGCCTCATAATGTGTAAATATTATAGTTTTGCCCTTTTCACCACCCTTGAATACGAACTTGACGATATAGCTAAACTATTAAGCGCCATAACCGGATTGAGCTATACAAACGAAATTTTACATGAAATTGGAGCTAGGATTTACGCCATTGAAAAAATTTTCAACGTAAAAGCAGGTGTAGGGCCAGAAGGGGATAAACTGCCAAAAAGTTTAGGGATAGATATAAGCGGTCTTCTACAGCGCTATTATAAGTTAAGGGGATGGATTTAGGTGAGTGGAATTCCACGTGGTTATCCTCCATTAAAGGAGGTAAGCAAAGTAAGCGAAATGGAGATGGCTAAGCTTCCATTGCACAGAATCAAATTTCCGCAAATTCAAGTTGCCCTTGACATGGATTCTGACATTAAAACCATAGTTGATGTAGCAGTGAAGGCCTTCAAGGGAGGGGCTAGAATAATCGAAGCTGGAACCCCGGCGATTAAGAGACACGGTGCAGATAACCTCATCCCAGCCCTTAGAAAATCCATAGACAAGCTGCGTGATGAGGGATTCAAAGATGATTACGTCATAGTTGCGGATATGAAAGTTATGGATGTCGGAGATCTTGAGGCTCGAATAGCCTACAGGGCTGGAGCTGACATCGTTTGTATCCTAGGAATAGGAAGCATCAACAAAATAGAGGAGGCGTTAAGTGAAGCCATAAAAAAGGACAAAGCAATAATAATAGACCTCATCCAATGTGATGATCCGCTTGTGAAAATTGACGAAATAGAAAGTGAAATCGGAGAATTCAGAGATTGGTTTTCTTTCTGCATACATAGGGGAATAAGCGAGCAAAAGAAAGGCAGAGGGATCTATGAAGAAAAAATGCTGATTGAAGAAGCGAAAAGAAAGATCGGGGCTTCACCGCTTTTTGTTGCAGGCGGAATTAAGGAAGGAGTAATTAAAGATGTGGTGGCATATGGAGGGGATGTATGCGTTATAGGAAGCGCTATTTACACCTCAGTAAACCCCGAGGAAAGGGTGAAAAGAATGTTAGAAGAAGCCAGAAAATATTACCATCAAATCCCGGTTGTTCCATAATTAAAAAACTTTAAGCCCTTTAGGCTTCTTTGAAATTCAACATAAACTCTTTTCTGTTATATGTTGAAGTAAACACTTATCCATTTAATTGTTCGCCGAATATATTTCTTACTTCCCAGGTTTTAAGCACCTAAAAGATGTAGAAGAGGTTTACGTTCGTAGGTTCGATAAAGGTGCAGGGGGTGGGATTTGAACCCACGAACCCCTATGGGACAGGCTCCTGAAGCAGCCGCGT
>JANXET010000015.1 GCA_025058315.1 Candidatus Bathyarchaeota archaeon
ACTTTATCCGAATAAAAAGTTAGGCGGAATGAATTGTCCTTTCCTTTTAGTTTTCAAATCTTCGTGCAAAAGTGCGGTTACTGAGTAAGTGGACCGGGCGGGATTTGAACCCGCGACCTCCCGAGTGCAAGTCGGGCGTTCATGCCAACTGAACTACCGGCCCATGCACCTTCTTTCTGTTATGAGTGGAACCATAAATATGGGGATTTCGTTTCAGGTTTAAGCCTCTTCATAAGGATTACTACGGCAAGTTTATTGTTTTATTGTATCTGTTACCTGTTAGCGTTTGTATTGTTATGTCAAGGGATACACCTGGCGCTACTATAGCGCTGTCAATTTTTATGTTTATAGGCATTCTTATGATGAATGTTTGTTGACTATCGGTATTTATAACGAGTATATTTGTTGATGGGTCGGGGCTTATTGAAATGCCATCGATATTGCTGTATGAGACGTCGTTAAAGAATATTGCAGTTATAATTACAGGTGATTGTCCAACATTTCTCACTGTAATGTTAATCATGAATTCAAAGCCATTATTGACGGTTTGCGCGGACATGAAATCCAGCCTTTCAGAGCTGGATAGAGCATGGCTAGTTAATATAATATTCAAGACGTAGTTAAAGTTCTCCATTATTCCGGTTAAATTTAACAAGGCATTCCTTAAAATCTCGAACCTGCACTGAAGTCCCTCTATCTGACTGGCGATATCTGTGATGTTATGTGTCTGTGGCTGACTTGTGGAGTTTGAAATAATTGATTTCGAAGAATTGAGTTTACTTTCTAATTCATTCAATTCAGTTCTGAGAATTGCAACTTCGCATGTTAGACTTGATATTTGATGTTGATGGAATAGGTAGCTTATGACAAAGCCTCCTAAACCCGCTAGAAATCCAATTAAGAACAAAGCAGCGAGTTTCGCTTTGGCGTAACTCATCATATAGCACCAAAGTATATGCATTAAATGCTTATGATTTTGCTGAAGCTCGATAAATCTATTTTTAAAGCAGCCTCGCTAATGTGAATGCCGCAGGGTTATATGCAGACTTGTCCTCATATTTTTTGGATTTTGTATAGGATATTACCCTTTGCATCCTTTTGAGGTATTATCATGGTGAACTGAACACCTTGGCCGTATTTTCCTGTTTCGTTTATGTCCCAACCGTAAAGTTCACAAAGCTTCTTTGTCAAGTATAAACCGTAGCCTGTTCCTTTTCCATAGCCCTCCTTGAAAAGGTTTGGTCTTATTTCATCTGGAATTCCTACACCATTATCCTCATATATCAGTTTGAGGTCTTCGCCATAAGTTATGTAGTATACTCTTATCTGCGTCACTTTCTCACCGTGCTTAAGGGAGTTTTCAATCATATTATAGAATAACTGCCTCAGCTGTGAATCTGCTAAAACTTTCAAACCATGACATTCATTAATTACCTGTACATTTTCTACTCCTAAAATCAGAGACATAGCCTCGTTGAACATTTTTGTAACATCCACATAAACTCGTTCCTCTACACCAAGCATTTCATAGGCGCTTGCAAAATCGAAGATCTTGACAATCTGGTCGCATGTGGATTCAACATCTTCTAGGTACTTTTGCACTGGATGATCGCTTGGAAGTTTCCTCTTCGCTAAGTAGATGTTACTTTTAATAACTGAAAGCTTGTTTCTTGCATCATGCCTAGCCCATTTGCCAACCACACTTAGTTTCTCATTAGCAAGCCTAAGTGCCTCCATTATCTGATTTATTCTTTCCTCAGTCTTTTTCCGCTCAGTGATGTCCCTTGCGATGCTCAGTATTACACGTTTTCCCTTGTAGTTTATGAGGCTGGAGCTTATCTCTACAGGAATTATTCTACCATCCTTAGTGATATGGGTTGTCTCAAAAACCTGTATTTTATCCGCGGGCATACGCCTTATAAGCTCCATTATCATCTCATCTGTTAAACTTCCATCGATTTGTGGAACTCTCATGTTAAGCAGTTCTTCTCGGGTGTACCCTAAAACTCTGGTAGCTGCGTCATTTACATCAATGAATCTGCCATCATGGTTGATTACCCAGGCAGTATCATTCATACCGTTAAATAATTGCCTATATGTTTCTTCGCTGGCTCTTAGCGCGTTTTCCACCTCTTTATAACGGGTGATGTCTCTTCCAACATGTATAAACTTCACAATTTCTCCATTCTCGTCGAAAATCGGTGAAACCTTGACAAGGAGAATTCTATCACTTTTTCTGTAGCTAGGCTGCTCCATAGTCACAGAGCTTTTAGTCTCAAGCACTTTAATGTTAGGGCATTCAGGGCAAGGCTCGTCTCTTCCACGTACAACCTTATAGCAAGTTTTCCCTACAAGCTCCTGAGGTTTGATTTCCCAAAATTCGTATGCCGCTTTATTGACCTTTATAAAATTGTAATTCCTGTCTAAGATGAATACTAGGTCAGGTATTGCATTAAATGTTTTCTGCCACTCATACGCCTCTTCTCCATTTTGCACGGGTGTTTTCACTCCTCCGCTCTATTATGGCATTATTCCTACTTTGATATTTTAAATTTCAACTGTAATTTACACGTAGAGGCGAATAATGCTTGAAATCCGGAGATGTAAACATTAACATTCCATTTGAGGATTTTGCTCTTAATATTTTCTGAGAAACGCCTCAAAAAGATAAAGCGTTTGATAATTGTATAAAATTGTGTCAAGCGATACCCCGAAGTGGACTCTGCTACACCAATGGTTACGTCCGCATAGGAGCTGATTAAGAATGTCTGCACATTATTACCTCGATTGAGCAGTCAATGCCAAGAATTGAACAGCTTGTACCTTATTAAAAGAATTATGAATTAGAGCATTCAAATCGCTGTAAAATTTTGAATTCAACCTTTAGTAAGATGTAGAGCACATAACATTTAATAATAAAACATGGCTCTTAAAGTGCATGATCAATATGGAGAAAGCTTCTGGAAGGTTTGTAATTCAAAAACATCAAGCCAAACACCTTCACTACGATTTTAGACTTGAAATTGATAATGTTTTGAAAAGCTGGGCTGTACCGAAGGAGCCGCCAGTACAGCCTGGAGTAAGAAGACTTGCTGTGGAAGTGGAGGATCATCCTCTCAGCTACATAGATTTTGAAGGCATAATACCTGAGGGCACGTACGGGGCTGGAACGGTGGAAATCTGGGACAAAGGCACCTATACTATCAAACATATTAGCCAAGACCGTTTAGAATTCACATTAACAGGGGAGAAACTTAATGGAGATTACGTCCTGATAAGGTTTAAAGGAGATAAAAATTGGCTCCTTATAAAGAGGAAAGAGAAGAAATAGAGGCGAAATGCTGTCAAATTTAAAAGCTTCCCACGTTTAGATATTTTTAGGTGCTTGAAAAATGGTGGAGATTAAAACTGTTAAAGTGGAAATCCCAAAGGACTGTAACGTAATTTTTGGTACAGCCCACTTTATAAAAACGGTTGAGGATCTGTATGAAGCGCTGATCAACGCCGTACCAAACATAAAGTTTGGGATAGGCTTCTGTGAAGCATCGGGCCCTTGCCTCGTACGTCATGAAGGGAATGACGAGGAGTTAAAAAAGCTCGCTGCCGAAAAAGCCCTAGAGATTGCTTGTGGACACAGTTTCATAATCTTCATAAGAAATGCTTATCCCATCAATGTTCTTGAAAACATCAAAAAGGTTCCAGAGGTCTGCACAGTTCATGCAGCTACATCTAACCCGCTAGAGATTATAATTGCTGAAACGGAGCATGGGAGAGGAATTCTAGGGGTAATTGACGGCTTTAAAACTAAGGGAATAGAAAAAGAAGAGGACATAAGAGCCAGAAAAGAGTTTCTGCGTAAAATAGGATACAAGCTATAAGCGTTCAACAAAACTAAGTAGGGCAGGGTGCTTGAAACATAATTCCCGCCTAAAGTTCTTAGAAATGCTTAAGTTAATTGTTCACGGTTTACATGGACGATAACATTCCCTCGGCCAATTCAAGGGAAACATTCTCTTTAATTCTCTTAGTAGCATATTCTACAAGCTCGCTAAATTGAGTTTCCGTAAGTACAAGACGAGCCTTCGAAAGGATTTCTAGACACATCTCCTTAAAAACTAAGTCTGCGCAGCAGGCTTTTGCATCGTCTATTAATTCCTTGCATGCTTGAAGGATCTGATTGTTCAAAGCAACCCCGCCCTGCAATAAAATTCAATTTTGAGTGTTTAAAGCGCTTATGAATTTAGAATTCATATTTGCGGTTCATAAGTTAGTTAAATACCTACGGCTATTTTTCTCACGTAAGGTGGTGTGACGGCCCTTGAGCAAACACTTTACTATTCAACAGAAAAGGGAAATGAAAACAAAAATGGCAGAGGTTCTCAAAGATGACATTAAAGTGCTCAGGACAGAATTTCAAAAAATATTGATAGATGATCTCGTCACAGCTTTACAAAATAGAATGAACGTGTTAAAGCGTATTCAAGAAAAACGAGACCCATAACGAAAGCTATAGAGAAAAAACCAATAGTAATAATCCATAAAAGCTTTATATGGAGTAGGATGGAAAAATATCCAAGAGGTTTGGGATGATGAGGCGATCCAAACTTGAGATGTATATTGACATCCTGAAGGTGCTGGCCCATAAGGGACCTCTTAAACTTACACATATCATGTACAAGGCAAATGTTAACTGCAGTGTACTGAAGGAGTATCTTGACTTCCTTATAAAGCAGGGGCTTGTTGAGGAGAAAATTGTGGGCAAACGCCGCGTTGTTTATGCAATAACTCAGAGAGGAGTCACCGTCTTGAAGCACTTTAGAGAACTTAAGCAAGTACTACCAATAGTGGAAGAATTTCAGAATAAGCCTCCGCTTCCTCTCTAATGCTTTTATAAGACACCCAAGCCTGCAGCCTTAATCCACCAGTCAATTGATATTGTTCTTTATTTATGGTTGGTTGTGACGCCCTTCTTTTTATAATTGCTATACCGGCCGTCAGGACCTTTTTAATCCAACAAATTTTGTGCTTTACACGCGGTGTGGATTTATTTTAAGTATGTTTATGCAATCTTTAGAATATGCAGTATTGTTCAGTAATACTTAATAAATACTTTTCCAAATGTAGCCCTGTAAAACACTTAGACCTAAAAGAGGAAACTTCATTGAGCAGCTCTGAATTCCTGGAAAGCAAGAAACCTCTTCAAGTACTCGAGAAGATAAAAGAAAGTTTGGAAAGGTTAAATGAGAAAATGGAAATCATAATTGAGTTACAGAAGCACGGGCAGAGAGATGCTCAAGCCATTCCTTCTGAAGCTCCTCTAGACGTTATGACCTTACTCTCCATGCCAGATCACCTTAGAAAAACAGCAATGGCTGTCTGCAGAATGGGACGTGCTACAGCCGAGGAAGTTGCTCAGCAAACTAAGCGGGCAAGAGCCGTCGAAAGCGCCTATCTGAATCAGCTTGTAATAATGGGATACTTGAAAAAGGAGAGAAAAGGACGCAAAGCGTACTTCTACATTGAAAAATAATTGGAGAGTGCATACATGGGCAAAATAGTAGCAGTGCACTCCTACAAGGGCGGCACCGGTAAAACCCTTATATCCCTAAATTTGGCCGTAACACTAGCCAAGATGGGAAAGAAAGTGTGCCTCATGGACTTAGACTTCAGAGCACCAAGCCTGTCAATTCTGTTGAAGATTGAAAAAGCCCAGTACTGGCTTAATGACTACCTTAACGGTTCATGCGAAATAGACAAGGTTATGATAGACTTGAGCCTCCGTATAGCTGAGAAGGACAGGTTCTACGTGTGCCCAGCTAACCCGTCAATCGAGGCCATAAGGGACATAACTGCGAGGGATAGAAAATGGGAAATGCGCGCCTTGGGAAGGCTTCTATTTCTCAGGAACGCCCTCCTGAAAGACAGAGCGTTTGATTATGTAGTGTTTGACACGAGTCCAGGTCTCCAATATTCTGCAATAAACGCCATAGTAGCCGCGGACATAGTTCTTGTAGCCACGACGCTTGATAGTTCAGATGTTGAGGGAACTAGGATGATACTTCACGGTTTATATGACCTCTTCGAGAAGAAGGCAGAAATAGTCCTAAACAAGGTTACGTTCCTTGACTCAGTTAGAGTTGGAAGAGAAAAACTTCAAAAAATGGTTAAGGATGTTTATTCTGCACCTCTGCTTGAGGCTATACCCTGCTTCTGCGAGATTTCAAAGGCTGAAGGGAAAAACATATTTGTCCATGAAAAACCTGACCACCCATTCACAAAAATAATGTACGAAATGGCTACAAAGATAGAAAAACTATGAAAAAGGCGGCATCTAATTAACGAAAGAATGTTGTACTTCCCAAAAAATTTATACATAGTTAAGATTCTTCTGATACATTATTAAGACAAGGAACGAAAAACATTGCAAAGTTCAGCAATTATTTTGGCCGGAGGGACTTCAGCAAGATTAGGTGAAGATAAAAGTCTAGTAGCTATAGCTAACAAGCCCTTGTTAAAGCACGTCCTACAAGTCGTTAACTCTTTAGTTGAAGAAAAAATTGTTGTCGTCCACACCGATGCTCAAGCTGAGAGACTCCGCGCTGTTCTGGATCCTGATGTAAGAGTCGTCATTGATGAGTTCGACCAGCAAACACCTATTGTCGGGGCTGCTTCAGGATTCAAAGAAGCGAAAACTGAATACACTCTACTCCTCGCTTGCGATATGCCTCTACTATCAAGAGAGGTTCTTGCGTTTCTTTTAGATATATGCATAGATAGGAATGCAGTTATCCCTCGTTGGCCAAATGGCTTCATAGAACCTTTACACGCAGTTTACAAAGTGAAACCGGCGTTTGAGGCTGCTCAACAGGCTATCAAGGAAGGGCTACCTACTCTTAGAGGAATGATTGAGAGAATTAGAAGGGTGCGATATGTTTCCACCATGGTGTTGCAGCAAATGGACCCTGAACTGAATTCATTATTCAACATTAATACCACATTGGATCTTAAAAGGGCTGAACTCATCATGAAGAAACGGCAAATTAACCCTTAAAAATTTTTGAAAAAGACTTTTAGGCGATGCTCGTGATTTGGGAATTTATTGACATTTTTAAGGTAACTTTAATATCAATAAGTTCAATTTTATAAAAAGAATTGATAATATCATGCTTGAATTAACCAAAAATGGACGAATTTTAATCGGAAATGTATATAAATAGAAATCCAAAAGATCTTATGTATATATTTTAATCCAAAAAATTGAAAAATCGAGAAGCGATATTTTTAATGAAGAATTTTAAAAGAAACATCAGCGTCTAAGTCTGGCGATACGGGCCATATGCCCTTGAAGCAGGCATAAAGCAGATCTGCAGTCCCCTCAGCTGACAAGTTGCAGTAATATAATAGTTTTCGAGTTAAACGGGTATTACATTAAAAAGAACGTTAGGTTTAAGTATATGGAACATAGCCAAGATAATCTGATGGTCCCTATTCTTCAGCTTCGGAATTTCCTAACTCAAATGCTTGCATGGAAAAATTAAAGTATTTTGAGAATATTGTGGCTTAGCCGCCTAACTTCACAACTGTTCCCAGTGCTTGTCCAGGCAGGCCCTTTCTGAATCTGGCGATAAGTAGTCCTTTTTTACCGTGCAGTGACACTAGTTTTCCAACAATTTTCTTTTGTCCATTGCTCCACACAACCTTTCTTCCAATAAACCTGCCTGCCTCAGAAATGGAAGTTACGTGGGGAAAATGGATTATGCACTCTTTTGATCTTTGGTTTTTTGGTCCGATCCTGTAATTTAATACGACTCCCTGAATTTCCGAGGCCAAAGTGATCACCACAAATTCCCAAAATTAAATGGGGATTTTTTACTTTTTCGCTTTTTCCATGTAAATCGACTTTAACAGTCTTGTCTATGCTTTTGTATACGTTATCAGTGATATATTAGCGTATGGTATTCCATAATTAACTAATACATCCAGCATGTAAAATTCACATGCAACAACGTATAAAATTTTTAGCACATAGTCGACTTAAATAGATTTAGGTTTCCACGGTCACGTTTCACGATCCTAAAGTTCTCAGAGAGCTTGTTCTGTTCCCAGTCATCCCAACTTAGCTCTTTGAAAATCCACTTCTTGCCTAAATGAGCCGCAATCACCGCGTGCTTAAATTGTCTTTCCACAGGTATGAGTTCGTCCAAGAACCTGAATAATTTATCAACTTGCTGTTTAGGAAAGTAAGCGTAATAGCTGGCGTTTTTAACCTCAAAGGCATATATATCATTATCTTTTCTTGCTATAACATCTGGCAGCGGATTTAGACTTGGGTTACTAACAGGAATGCGTACTGCGTTGTAACCGTTTTTCCTCAGATGCTTTACAAGGACATTTTCACTGTAGAAACCCCGTCTACGCCACCTTCGAATAGCTTCCTTATCAACATCTCGCGCCATGCTACAACCTTTAATTATTGTTTGTAAGGTTGGGTTAAAGATTTTCTATACCATCGTCGCGGTATGAAAATGTCGAAGAAAATTAGGCTTCTTCATAAACAAAAGTCAATGGTGCAAACCAAAACGCCACGATGTAGATTAAAACCTTCAAACCAACTTTTATGGTAGAGCAGTGTTTTTCCAGCATGTATTTGAGCGAGTTTCTCAGCTAAAAGCTCGACCAATAAGCGACTTTACATGTACTAGCTAAAATGATCATCAGGGTTTTTGCTGAAGGTTTAAGTTCGTTAGATTCACTTAGGTTTTCACATTATTTTACACTTTTAAGTCACTTAAATTTATTAACCTGATTGTTAAGTTATAGGAAACACTATTTTAAAGCTGAATAGTGCCCTATAACTTAGTCAATAAAATTATCATTATCTCAACAGGAAAACTTTAAAGTTATTTCAACTCATTCAACTCTTTTCCCGCTAAAAGTTCTTTCAAGAATTTCACCTCTCGTACTAAAATAATGATCAATAGTTAAACTAACCCATACGTTAAGTCTTAATCCTTTCCTGCAACCGTGAAGGATTATTTCGGAAATGGCAATCTCCAAAAATGTTTATAACAGGGCTTTAAGCAGGAATAAATCGAAAAGCGTAAACATTATTCTCTGAATAAAACTATTTAAAAATGAATTTTAACAAATAAAAGGAATTTTAAATGTCGAAAAATATCGTACATAAAACTCGCTTAACCACATACCTCAAGAGGCCTAACTGAAAAATTTTAAACCTCGAAAAAAGCTTAAAAATTCAAAATAAGCAATTTTAAGGCCATTAAACTCTACGTTACACCACAACCCCATGGACATCGCTGAGACTTCCTAAAGAGACTGACGAAAATCCCCATACAAAAACAGCAGCTAAAACTTCGCAGAAACTTCGAAAAACTGCAACACTAACAACCTAGGCAATCATGTAACTCAAATTACACTATAAAAAGAACCTCTTAAATACATTAATTATACCCCAACAATTATGAATGCATGGGTTCCACAGCCGGTATACAAAAGCATCGACAAGTTCAATAAATTGAATGGTTAATCGAACATTTTAGTTAAGATACAACCAATTAAAAGATCTTACGTTACATTAAAAATTAAATTTAAAATCACATTTAAGATATTATTTATTATTACAATTATTTTTTAAATAGTAATTTAAAATAAGAATTGTATTTTAATTTAACCCAATATTAACCATTTTCCAATATAATAATTTTGATAATGTAAAGAACAAAATTTAAATAAAACTAAAAGAACAATCAATTGTGTAGTCCCTTAGTAGAACTTTTAATTTAAATTTTGATTTAATAGCTTTTGCAGGATCAAACATTGTTTTTTGCACTTGTCGATGCTTTTGTATACCATATAAGGTGATAGTTTATCTAAAAATCCCCCTTAATATCGATATTTTTCAAAGTTATCAACGTGACATTTTGAATTTAAAGATGTATCAGTGAATTAGGTAATACATTAACATATGCCTTCACTGAAACAACCACCAAAGCGCTCACTCAAGAATTCCTGTATACAAAAGCACTTTTCATTGCGATAATCAAATGCTCACAAACTTAAATTTCAACATCAATAAAGACTAGAAAGGTTCCATTATGAGAAGAAGGTTTTTCAATAAGAGTAAAATTCATATTGTTAAGGCTTGGGGCAACGTGGTGAAAGTATGGCTGAGTTTAAAATTTTTAATACAAGCTACACCTTTCAGACCCAAGGCGAAATAGAATTCGTAGATTTAACTGATAAGATACAAGAGGCAGTTTCATTTTCAGGGATAAAGAATGGGGTAGTAAGTGTTTTTGCTCCTCATTCTACAGGGGTTCTAATTTTAACTGAAGATGAACCTGGGCTTTTAGAGGATATTAAAACTTTACTGGAAAAGCTAATTCCAAAGCATGGATCGTATAAACACCCATCAAATGCCCATTCCCATTTAAGATCACTTTTCTTGGCTCCAAGCAAAACATTACCAGTAGTTAACAGCAGAGTTGAGTTCGGCACTTGGCAGTCGCTTTTATTTGTAGAAACAGACGTTCATCCTAGAAAAAGAACCGTGATAATCCAGGTGATAGGTGAAGCCTAAAAACGTGACTTCTTTAACGCTAGATAGGTTCTCTCCAACTTCTACCAACATACATTCAACGGAGTTCTTCGATTATACTCACCTGAAAATCGTTTCGCATTTGGGGCCCTAAATAGGGTTAGTCATTTATGGCACGATTTTTTAGAAGAGTGGGATAGATAACCTGCGAGTAGCACAACAGCTATGAAAAATCTTAAAGAACAGAAAGAGCAAGTGTTTCGGGAAAATTTGATGGATAGCGGAAATCAACCCTTGAGAACTATGCTCCGAAGGATTCGCAAATTCTACAGTGAAAATTATTGTGTAATAAACATATTTTTGGTAAATAGAATTTAACAAAAGACAAAATTTGAATTTATTATTGCTTTATTTTAATCAAAAAATTTCATTTCGCAGAAATTCATAAACACTACGAGACTGTACGCAAGATCTTTAACCAGAATAGCGCATTATTAATGTTGTCTTGTGGAGTCGTTTCATGATTTTGCTGGTAGCTGTTGTAATGATTTATCACCATATATCGCAAAATGGCAACAAACTTTCTCGCAACAACATTTGCAATATATAAGATTCGTTTATATTCGAGTTCCTCCGGAAAGTTTATATTGTGTATTATCCAAAAGTTACGAGGTCTCGTAAAATGACTGCGGCTATAGAGCTTTCAAACGAGGCTGAAGAATACATTGAAGCAATTTATAGGTTACAGAGGAGGAGAGGGATTGCTAAAACAAAAGATTTAGCGAGAGAATTGAAAGTTGTACCAGGATCTATCACCAACACCATAGCCCATCTGAAGAGACATGGATTGGTGGAGCACACACCCTATAAGGGTGTGAAGCTCACACTTGAAGGGGAAAAGCTGGCGTTGAATATTCTTAGACGGCATAGACTTGCCGAGAGACTTCTCACAGACATTTTAGAGGCTGAATGGAGTGAAGTCCACGATGCCGCTTGTATACTTGAACATGCCCTCAGCGATGATGTTCTTGAACTTATAGAGAGGAGGTTGAGCTATCCAAAGTTCTGTCCACATGGAAATCCTATCCCTTCAGAGAAAGGGGAGCTCAACGACGTTGAGTGCTTTCCACTGACGGAGGCTTCTTCAGATCAAACATGTATTATTGTAGGAATTATTGACGAGAAAAGGGAAATGCTTGTAGCATTAGCTGAGAAAGGCGTAAAACCACAGGCCCTTGTTCACATCATCAAAAAAAGCGGCAAGTCGCTCATCATTTGCGTTGATGGAAAGGAAAGTAAACTGAGCAAGGGGGAGGCCGAGAACATCTTAGTGAAAAAATCAGGAGGGAGAAACTGATGGCTTCAAGGGAGGATAAAAAAGCTTTACAGGGGTCGAACAAAAACGATGGGTTAACTGTTTTAGCGGATGTTGCAGAGGGAGAGAAGTGTATAGTAGTGAAGGCTTTGGGTAGTTTTGGACTAGTGAGAAGGCTTACTGAGATGGGACTAACCCCGGGCACTGAGATTAAGCTGCTAAGGAAGGGCATCTTGGGGGGCCCTGTGGAAATTGAAGTTAGAGGCGTTGCTCTGATACTTGGACGGGAAGTTGCTTCAAGGGTTTTAGTTAAACCAGTTAAAGAGGAGCAAAATGACTAAGCAGTTAAGAGTTGCCCTTGCCGGAAACGCTAATGTGGGCAAAAGCGTAATATTCAATCAGCTCACAGGCTTGAACCAGATTGTGGGAAACTGGCCTGGAAAGACTGTTGAAAGAGCTGAAGGAACTCTGCACTTTAAAGGTTACACAATACGCTTAATAGACCTGCCGGGAATCTACTCATTATCACCATTCTCCATTGAGGAAATTGTTTCCAGGGACTATATTGCAACTGAGAAGCCCGACCTAATAATAAATGTTGTAGACGCCTCAGCTCTCGAACGTAACCTCTATTTTACGCTACAACTTCTAGAACTTGATGCACCGATAGTTATTGCTCTGAACCAGATGGACCTTGCGGCTAAGAAAGGCATCAGAATAAACGTGAAGAGACTTTCTGAACTTCTCGGAGTGCCCGTAGTGCCAACAGTCGCTATTACAGGAAGCGGAATAAATGAGCTTCTACTCACAGTAATAGAAGTTATTGAGGAAAAGAGGAAACTTCAGCCATTTAATGTCCGCTATGGACAGGAAGTTGAGAAAATCATACAAGAGCTTCAGGAGATTATGAAGCGAGAACCGTCATTAGCCGATGTCAGCTATCCCTTGAGATGGCTGGCTGTAAAGCTTCTGGAAAAAGATGAAGACGTGATCAAAAAACTTAGAGATTATGAATGCGCAGATAAAATTCTAAAGCATGCCGAAAGACTTGCGACAAAGCTTGAAAGCATACACGGTGAACCTTCACCAGTAGTTTTAGCTTCTGAAAGATATTCCATAGCAAGCAAGATATTCAAAGAAGTCGCATCTATAGATGCATACCCAAGAATAAGCTTTGAACACAAGCTGGATGCTTTAACAACACACAAGATTTTAGGTTATATTTTTCTTACATGCGTTTTAGCATCAATGTTTACGTTTATTTTCATAGGAGGCAACATAATCTCTGAATACCTTGACCCATTATTTAGAAGCTTAATATTCCAGTTGGAGAGAATTCTCCAAGCACATCTGCCTGAAATTGCTGTGAAGCTTATTTCTAATGGAGTGCTAGATGGAGTTACAGCTGGAATCACCATAGCCCTACCCTACATCGCGCCATTCTATATCATATTAGCCCTGCTCGAGGACAGCGGCTACTTGGCCAGGGCAGCTTTCTTAATGGATAATCTGATGCATAAGATAGGATTGCATGGTAAAGCGTTTATACCGCTTATTTTAGGTTATGGATGCAGCGTTCCCGCATGCATCGGCTGCAGAATAATGGAAACCCAAAGGGAGCGGCTGATCGCAGCATTCGTAGTTACGCTTGTCCCATGCGCAGCCAGAACCATAGTAATCCTAGGTCTTGTAGGACGCTTTGTAGGACTGTATGCAGCTCTGGGACTATATGCCTTCAACATAATTTTGATACTGGCTCTCGGCAGACTAGCTTTTAAAGTGCTGCCTGGAGAGCCTGTTGGACTAATAATGGAGGTGCCGCATTACAAGAAGCCCTCATTAAGAGTTGTCATTTCAAAAACATGGTTCAGAACCAAGGAATTTGTTTACATAGCCTTTCCAATTATAGTGGCTGGAAGCTTGGCCATAACAGCTATGGACCTGACAGGCTTTATAGAGATTTTAACTTCCAACATGAAACCTTTAATTGAGGGCTGGCTGGGCTTACCGGCTAATGCAGGTGTTCCGCTTATATTTGGTGTCTTGCGTAAAGAGCTTACTCTGATTCTACTTTCAGAGCTTATTCCGCTGGAGTCACTAACGGCTATGCAGATGATTGTTTTCACACTTATAACAATGATTTATATCCCATGTGTGGCCACGATAGCAGCTCTAGTAAAGGAGTTCGGATGGATGAAAGCTTTGACTATAGCAATTGTTAACGTAGCCCTAGCGCTTCTAATTGGGGGAATAGCTTACAGAGTGCTAACGTTTCTTTAGCATTTAATTTCTTAGCGTTTCAAGCGCCATGGTGAATTCGCTTCACCAAATGAATAATCACCACAATCAGGGGTTTGTTGAAGTATATACTGTTTCGAAGCTTTTGATAATCACTGTAATAGCAGCTTCAGCAGAATTGCCGTTTTATATAAAGCGCGATAATGAATATTCATCAGGCATCAGCTATTCAGCGAGTGGAAAGGCTTTTATCAAAGGCGCAATTTCCATTTGAGTTTATGGTTGATAAGACCGATGGGGGGCTTCTGGAGCCTCATGAGATAAGCAAGTATAGAGATAAAATTGTTAATGGACCGATTATTCGCACTATTTTATGGCTTGGGGCTCCTCCACTGATTAATCAGCTTGTTGTCGTAGCATACAACCTGGCAGATACCTATTGGCTTAGCATCTATAGCGAGGTTGCCGTGGCGGTTCCACGACAGATGTGGCCTGTTCTAGTGCTTTTCCACGCATTCATAAATGCGTTGACGGCAGCATGCCTAAGCATAATTTCTCAGTATGTCGGAAGCAAAGCATATAGCAAGGCCAGTTTAGAGGCTTCGCGCTTCTTCTCAGCTTCGATTCTGCTTGGAGCAGCGGCAAGCACGGTGCTTCTAGCCTTTAGAGAAGTGATTTTCGGCTTGGTTATGTCCACTCCTCATGAAATCTTCGACTTAGTTATGGCTTATTCAGGCGTTATAGTCTTTGACACGTTCTTCAATTATGTAGCCCTAACGTACACTACATTGCTTCAGAGCTTTGGGGACACAAAAAGGCCTGCTTTGGTTAACATGGTTGCTGTAGGTGTGAACATAATCCTCGACCCATTTCTTGTTTTGGGGATAGGGCCTTTCCCACGCTTGGGTGTTGTGGGCGCTGCCTTTACAGACGTGCTGGGCAAATTTTTGTCAATAATTGGGCAAGCCTATATTCTGCGTAGAAACTACCCGGAGCTGAAAGTCACTTTCACTAGAAATATTAACTTTGAATGGGCTAGGCTTGTGATGCGCATAGGCCTTCCAATATTGGCGCTGGGCTTAACTAACGGCTTTGCTTTCATCATACAGCTCAGGCTCGTAAACATGCTGGGCATTATTGCGGCTGCAGCATTCTCCATAGGCTTTGTTATAATGGATACTGTGGATGCGGCGCTTTGGGGTTTAGGCGGAGCTCCGGCGATAATGATAGGCCAGAACCTGGGAGCGGGGAAGAATAAAAGAGCCAGGGAAATCGCCTTAAAAGCAACAGCACTAATATTTGCAATTGTCACGCTTGTTGTGTTCGCTACATACCCATTTAACAGAGATATAGCGGATATATTTGCAAACGATCCTGAAATACTGAACGAGGCAGAACTCTTCTTGGACATATTATTGCCCACTCTGCCCTTCTTTGGTATATTCATAAACGCTGTATCAGCCGGGAGAGGTTCAGGTCATACGATGTTCCCTACAGCATTAGGAATGGTTAGGCTGTGGATTTTGCGGCTGGCTCTGGGCTATTTGATGGCTTTTCCGCTTCAAATAGGCTCCTTAGGGATTTGGCTTGCTATAGCCCTGAGCAACATAGCGGGTGGTGCCGTAGCGCTAATATGGATAAGATATGGAAAATGGACGAAACCAATAGTGAAAGAGAACATACGAAAATAATTTCACAGAATTTTTCACGTTACTTTTAGCGTTAGTTTTTCTCCTTTGTAATTGTATACCGCGGCGCATTTGTCATCTTTGAATGGAAAGGCCACAATCATAAGTATGCTTCCCCAGAGATGGTTCAAGTCGGCTGGTGAAGGCACTAAGGTTCCTGACGGATGCGAATGCGCTGTTCCAATTATTGAGAAGTCTATGGGTAACATATGGGTTGGAATGTTCGCGAATCCATGTCCATAGGTGGCGAGCGGTGGAACAATAAGCTCGGAAATCCTGATTTGTTTTTCGCTTTTTTCTCCTCGAAGGAGAAAAATGGTTTCTTTCGGATAAAGTAGTCGAGCATGCTTTAAAATGGCCTTTAACAGTTTTTTGCTGATTATAACAGTTAAGTCTGCATTCATAGAAGCCCTTTTTCAGGTTGTTCTTCTGATTGGTTCACGGTAGCTTTTAAGCTAAATTATTAATTTATTGATTATAAGCTTTCCAAAGTTAAAAGCAGTATTTGAGATCTCTCTAAACTCGGAACACAGCTTGTGGACTTCACACTTTATTGTTTCAGGGTTTTCCCCCTCTACTACTCTTTTGATTAATTCTGCAATCTTTGACATTTCAGAAGTTTTCATCCCCCGTCTAGTAACCTCGCATGTTCCAATTCTTACAACGCTATCTACTATTATGTCTGCACGCTCAAGCTTGTCTGCAACTTCCATGCCTCGTTCAGGGCTTCCGAAATCCAGGATCACTTGATGAGAGTTGGTGAAGCCTATTTCATGGCACTTAACTGGAAGGCCATGATCGTAAAGTGCCTTTGCCAAAGCCTTCGAGTTGCGAACAACTTGTTCAGCATAATCCCTGCCGAACCTTTTCATTTCAGCCAAAGCTAACGTTAAAGCAGCTATGCGGTTCCAATGGGCATTATCCACAAACCTTGGGAAAATTTTTTCTTTAACAACCTCTCCATGAGCTTTATCCGCCAGGATTATGCCCCCTTGGGGGCCGAAGAGGGATTTATGTGTGGAACCAAACAAGGCGTGAGCACCTTCTCTAAGCGGATCCTGGAACTGTTTTCCAGCGATTAAGCCTAAGACATGGGAGCCGTCAAACCCCACGTGAGCCCCGTTTTCCACGGCTACATTTGCCAATTGCTTCACTGGATGTGGGAAAAGGATTAGGCTTGCTCCGAAAATGACAATTTTCGGTTTTACGTGCTTAATAGTTTCTTCAGCCTTTTCCACTTTAATGTTCATTTTCTCCTTCTCAAATGGGAAGGGAACTAGTTTTAAGCCTAAAAGCCCAGCTAACCCAGCCTCGCCTAAGCCTGGATAACCGCCGTCCTCTTCAGAAATGCACATGAGCACGTCGCCAGGTTTGGCAAAGCATGCTAAAAAAGTCAGGTCTGCAATATGTCCTGAAAGTGGACGTAAATCAGCAACCTCAGCCCCGAAAACTTCCTTTGCTAACTCTTCGCCGTGACGCTCTATCTCATCTAGAAATCTAGTTCCTCTGTAAAAGTTGTATCTTGAGGTGTAACGGTGCCCAAGCTCAGATGACAGGAGGATGCGCACCGCGGGGCTCATAACATTTTCTGAAGGAATAAGGTTTAAACAGTTTCTTCCACACCATTCTTCATGCCTCGAAACCAAACTTAAAATATCATCAATCATTATATGCAAAAAGATAGGGATGATGGGGATTCCAAAGGCACCCATGGTTGAAAAAACATCATCTGTTCTTGTGATGTCGGGCCCTTTATTAAAAAGGATGAAAAAGAGTCCAGCTGATTTGGCTGGACATGGTGTACTTAGCATATTCTGATCAATTTAGAGACATGCTTGGCTTCAATCTTTTAAGCTATCCCCTGCATTAATGTATGTAGGGGATGATTCTGAATAGGGTTGACATCCTGATTCGTGGATGTATAATTCTTCCCATGAACCGTAAGGCCGTCATAAAAGATGGAGCCATAGCCATAAAAAATGGAAGCATAGTTTTTGTTGGAAATAGAGTTTCAGCCGATGGATTTCGTGCTGAAGAGTTAATAGATGCCCATGGAAAAGTTGCCATTCCAGGGCTTATAAACTGTCATACGCATGTGCCTATGACTCTTTTCCGCGGAGTGGCAGAGGACAAGCCTTTAAAAGTTTGGCTTAAAGAGGCCATATGGCCATTAGAAGCTAAGCTAACTCGTGAAGATATATATGCAGGGGCTATGCTGGGCTGTTTGGAGATGATTAAAAGCGGAACAACCTGTTTCGCGGATATGTATTTTCGCGAGGATGTCGTGGCGGAAGCCGTTAAACGTTGCGGTTTAAGGGCGGTTCTTGCAGAGGGCATAATAGAAGCCGGAGACTATGTGACTGGTGAAAAAATGCTAAAGAACAGTATAGATTTTGCAGAAAAATTCAATGGATACGCAGATAACCGCGTGAAGACCATGCTTGGTCCCCATGCAGCCTACAGTTGCAGCCCAACACTGCTTGAAAGGATAAGAAATGAAGCTGTTGATCACGGTTTAGGTGTTCATATTCACTTAGCAGAGTCCATCGAGCTTTTCAGAGAGTTTGAAAAGAAATACGGTTGCAGTGAGACGCAGTTCTTGGACAAGCTCGGCTTTTTCGATGTACATGTTCTAGCCGCTCACTGTATAGACATATCTGAAGAGGATAGGCGCGTTTTAGCTGGCCGGCATGTAAATGTGGCCTATGTCCCAGTGGCGAACATGAAGCTAGGCTTGCAATCTGCAAGAATAAAGGAGCTTGCAGATCTAAATGTCAATGTATGTTTCGGCACAGATGGCCCCGCAAGCAACAACACGCTGGATATGTTTGAAACTATGAAGGTGGGCACACTTCTTCAGAAACATGTCTATAGAGATCCCGCAGTTCTGCCAGCCTACCAAGCTCTCAGAATGGCCACCATAAATGGTGCTATTGCCTTAGGGCTTGAAAATGAACTAGGTTCCATAGAAGTTGGAAAGAGAGCTGACATAATCCTTATCGATCTTTCAAAACCACACTTGAAGCCTTTGCACGATATCTACGCGTGCTTGGTATACGCTGCACGAGGAAGTGACGTAGACACTGTAATAGTTGATGGGCAGATTCTGATGAAGAACCGGGAGGTTAAAACTATAGACGAAAAAGAAGTGATGAAGAAAGCTGAAGAACATGCAGTAGCACTTCTCTCAAGAAAGAATTAAAATATCTATCTTATAATCCTGAATTATTTTAACTGTGAAATTTAAAGGGTGAAAGTTCAACGTTTCAGAGTGCGTCAACCGATGATTTAACCAGTAGAATTCTAAGCTTATGCAGGGATATTGCTGGATCCTGCAAGATTGTTGGAGCTTGTATATGTGGTGATTATACTTTTAGTCTATTTGTTAAGGAGATACCCATAGAGGTTTTGCTGGTGGTCCAAGACTTTCCTCAAAGACTCACCAGCCAAATAAAATTTCTCACAGGAAAACCGGTGTTATTTTTCGCATTGGACAGTTGGGTTTTTGAGAGAGATGTAGATAGAGGTTTTCTAGGGGAGGCTTTTGCTATTCAGCTTGTTTTGCCATACCTCCCGCTAATAGGCCAGGACTACCTCAAATCTCAAGAAGTGAATGTGAAAAAGCGTTTGATACTTGAAGCTATAGAGAATCTGGTACTATCTTTTCCGGAACTTTTCTCTGAGTTACGTATAAAACCCGAATACTTTCTTTATGAGAGTCTGCTGAGCAGAGCTAGACTTTTCCCACCTATGTTTTACACCCTTCTTAACTTTTTCCAAGCTGATTTAGAGTCTAAAAACGTAAACCACGCCATGATCGGTTTCAGACATGCTTTAACAGAGCTTGAAAAGGAGGGCGTAATCTATAGGACAAATGGTTTCCTCAGAATCTCCGTTGAATTCGCTAGACAAGTAAGCCGACGGAGACTTCGATTAACAAGCTTTATGAAATCCATCCGTAAAGTCCTTTTCATGACGCTTTTATATACTTTCCCGAAGATTTTCAGTTTTGTTTGGCAAATCAGAGATTTCATACTCAGATTTCCCTTTGCTGAAAGCTGGAGTAATAAATCATCATACTGCTTTAAAGATTCAAAAAGTTACTTATTCCTGCCTACAGCTAATGGATTAGTTCCCTTGGCTAGCCGAGTTAACGTAGAAGACCTCATCAGGAGATCAATTGCGGTAAATTCAAACGCAAAAATTGAAATCAATAGACTTGGCGGTATTCTGAATGATGTTTACCTTATTAAAGCTGTTATGAATGGCGAGGTTAGAAAGGCTGTTATGAAAAGTTTTAAGGACTGGTCCGGCGTCAAATGGTTCCCGCTAATACTCTGGACTATTGGAACCAAAAAATTTGCCCTCTTAGGATCATCAAGGCTTGAACGGGAATGTGCTATAAATCAATTTCTACATTCAAAAGGTGTAGACGTCCCTAAGCTTTTAAGCATTAGTTCTCATGAAAGGCTTATCTTCATGGAGTATGTAGACGGCGAAAGCCTTGAGAAGATTATAAAGAGGATCTTAGATGCAGAAACCGGAGATAAAACTGATGAGTATCTGATGATCGTAAAAAGAGCTGGCGAAGCTCTTGCGAATATCCATGCACTCGGCGTTTCTTTAGGTGATGCAAAGCCCGAGAACATGGTTGTCCGCAATGACGGGAGGATATGCCTAATGGATTTTGAGCAAGCTTCAAAAGGCGGGGATAAAGCATGGGACATCGCCGAATTTATCTATTTCATTGGACATTACTTATCACCATTTGAAGGAGTTCAACGTGCGGAGCTGATTGCGGAATCCTTCATTAATGGTTATCTGACGGCTGGCGGGGACCCAACCGTTGTGAAAGCTGCTGGAAAGCCAAAGTACACACGCGTTTTCAGCTTATTCGTTTTTCCAAACGTCATTCTCACTCTTTCAAAGTTATGTCAGAACGTTGATAAAATGGGGAGGATAAATGGTCAAGTCTGAAACAACTCTGACATTCTATGGTGGAGTTAATGAGATAGGTGGAAACAAAATACTGCTGAAGGACGGAAACACTAAAATCCTGCTCGACTTCGGCATGTCCTTTTCTCTCAAGAGGCGATATTACTCTCCGCCTTTCTTATCTCCTAGAAGCGAGAAAAGCCTGCTGGAGCTGGGAATACTTCCAAAAATTAGTGGACTATATATTTTTGACAAGGAATCTGCCGACGTTGATGCTGTTTTAATTTCACATGGACATATGGATCATTCAGCATACATATCTTTTATAAAACGTGAAATCCCCGTATATTGTGGAGAGACAACAAAGATAATCTTACAAGCCCTTGGGGAAATACGGAGAACGGACCTGGAATTTAATGTTGAAGGTATAGAGTTCAAAACATTCAGAACTGGTAGCATTTTGCGCGTGGATGATGTGGAAATCAAACCCATACACATGGATCACTCAGTGCCAGGAGCCTACGGCTTCATTATCCAAACTTCGAATGGAACAATTGTCTATACTGGAGATTTCAGAGTTCACGGCATCAAGAGCGAGATGACTTACGACTTTGTGGAGGCAGCTAAGAAGGCGGATCCCGTGGCTATTATAACTGAAGCAACAAACATGACCAGTGCATCAGCATCATCTGAAGCTGAACTTAGAAGCAAACTGAACGGAATTGTAGGTCAAACTGAGGGTGTTGTGTTGGCGGAGTTTGCTTCCACAGATATAGATAGACTTAACTCATTCTATCAAGCAGCTGAGAACAACGGGCGCTGTTTAGTTGTCTCATCTAAGCAAGCCTACTTAATGGAGATGCTGCGAAGCGATAGTGGTCTCCAAGTTCCAAGTCTTGACGATAAAAACATAATGATTTTTCGAAGATCGAAGCCCTCAGACAATGGGAAAAAGGTGATACGAAAATGGGAAAAGCAGCTCATGGAAAGCTATGCTGACAAGTTTGTGGATTGCGAAGACATTTCGAATAGGCAATGCAAGATGCTGTTATCCTTCTCTCTATATGATTTGGATCAATTGGTGGAAGTTAAGCCTGCGCCTGGGAGCTGCTACATTTCTTCTTCCTCAGAACCCTTTAACGAGGAGATGGAGATAGACTTTGAAAGACTAGTTAATTGGCTTAGATACTATGGTCTGCCAAGATATCATGTTCATGTTTCCGGGCATGTCATGCCCTTTGACCTGAAAAATACCTTACAGAATATTCATGCAGCTAGAATATTCCCTGTGCACACTGAAGATGCTGAACTATTCGCAAAGTTCATACGTGGAATAGGAAGTGAAATTGTGCATGTTGAAAAAGGCGAGGAATACCTGATTTAGGCATGCTTACTTCCAATTTATATTTCCAGTTCATAACTTATAACTAGCCTACATTTTCAATCCTTTTTGCGGTTTCGATGAAAGTCGCAGACAAGGTTAGTCATCGCATTTTACTGTTTATCCACACGTTAGGCTTAAGTTGCCTAGGAGGAGCCATATTCCTTGAACTCTTGGTTTTCATGGATATCCTTAGGCGCGGATACTTTATGGCTGTGGAAAACAACCCTTTAATCCTCGCCTTTGAAACTTTTTTAACCCTCTTCGCCCTCGCCTACTTTATCTATCTTTACCATCAGTTAATACGCTCGTTAAAACGGACGGTCTAAGCTACTTCAAAGTTTAAAAGGGTATTATGGAATAGTTTAAGCGCTGAAGCAATATCCTGGGCATGGTGTAGCTTTGCACTCTATGAAAATATTTGAAGGCGATTATGTGCTTCTGTATTTGGATCAGAGGAGAACCTATCTTGTAAAGGTTGAAGCTGGAAAAACTTTTCACACTCATAAAGGTTTCATAAGACTTGACGACCTCATAGGTGGGGAATATGGATCAAAAATAACAAGCAGCTTAGGTGTGGACTTCGTTGTACTAAGGCCTCTGCTTCGGGATTTCATATTCAAGTCCACACGTAAAACTCAGATAATCTACCCGAAGGATATAGCTCTAATAATTCTGTTCAGCGGAATTGGTCCTGGAAGCCGGGTTGTGGAGGCTGGAACAGGAACAGGTGCTTTAACTACTGCTTTAGCCCACTATGTAAGGCCTGACGGCAAGGTGTACAGCTACGAGATTAAAGGCGAGTATCTTGAAGTTGCGAAAAGGAATCTGAACCGTGCAGGCATGTTAGATTTTGTAGAGCTTAAGAATAAAGATGTAACAAACGGGATAGATGAGAAAGACTTGGACGCTGTGATATTGGATATGGCGACACCTTGGGAAGCTGTCTCTCATGCCAACAAATCCCTTAAACCATGCGGCACAATAGTTTCATTCAGCCCAACTGTAGATCAAGTAGTTAAAACCGTCGAATCTCTTAAAGAGCACGGTTTCGTGGACATTGAAACTGTTGAGTGTTTGCTTCGGGGCCTGCAGGTGGAACGCGGCAAAGTAAGGCCTCATACGCTAATGACAGGGCACACGGGTTACATAACCTTTGCAAGGAAGTCTGCTTCAATCTTGTAATGTAGTATATTTCAGTGTTATCGACAAGCATGCTTTTAAGGAGGATTGTGTCTGTTTAAGGGATGAATGTTGAGGTGCTTGATTGGGTAAAAAGAAGGTTATAAGCGAAGAAGAGCTAAACGAGCTAATTCTACCGTCTGATAATGAAGTTTTAGGTGTGGCCGTTAGGCTTCTCGGTTTTGATCGTGTATTGGTTAAGTGTCAGGATGGCCATGAGCGCCTATGCCGTATTAGAGGTAAGATGAAGCGGCGAGTTTGGATTCGGGAGGGCGATGTGGTTCTAGTTTCTCCATGGGATTTTCAGTTTGAATCACGTGGCGATGTGGTTTGGCGTTATACACATGCCCAAGCTGAATGGCTTCGTAAGCAAGGCTATTTAACCATCTAATTGGTGAGATCTACCGCTTGTCCCTGAGGAACCATATTGAAAAGAAGCTCCAGAGAGAGGAGAAAATCTACGAAACTGAGCAGCTGATGAAGGAGAAGCGTAGCGAAGAGTACGAAGTTTTGGAGGAAGTCTTTGATAAGTCCACTCTCATGATAATATATGACTTTATGAACCGCGGAGTACTAGACCGAATATACGGTGTTGTTAAGGCTGGGAAAGAGGCGCGTGTGTACTGGGGTAAGGACAAAGCTGGGAAGGAACTAGCCATCAAAATATACTTAACGGTTTCAGCCGAATTCCGGAAGGGAATGCTAAAGTATATTGAAGGGGATTATCGCTTCAAGAATGTTAAGCGGGACACTCGCTCTCTGATCTTTGCTTGGGCGCAGAAGGAATTTAGTAATCTTGAGCAGGCCATGGCTGCCAAAGTGCGTGTTCCCAAACCCATAACTGTTAAAAATAATGTGCTCCTCATGGAGTTTGTAGGGAAAAATGGAGTTAGCGCTCCGTCACTTAAAGAGCAGCCTCCAAAAAACCCTGATAGAGTTTATATGACGCTTATAAATTACCTTAAGAGGCTTTATCAGAAGGCAGAACTTGTACACGGGGACATAAGCGAATACAATATCATGATGTGGCGGGGGAAACCTGTGCTTTTTGACATGTCACAAGCTGTTCCCATCTCGCATCCGCTGGCGGATTTTATGTTAAACAGGGATATACATAACCTTAACAGGTTCTTCAGCCGCTTAGGCGTTAATGTCATTTCAGCTGATGAGCTTTACAGGATGGTGACAGGCTATGGTTCAGCCTAGCACTTTCGTAAGGATCCCGCGGGACCGTGTAGGTGCCCTAATAGGCCCAAACGGCGAAACTAAGAAGTCTATCGAGCGTATGCTTTCTGTAGAACTTCAAGTGGAAAGCGACACCGGCGGTGTAACAATAACGCTGAAACCGGATGAAGCGGATCCATCAAAGCTTCTAAGAGCTAAAGAAGTTGTTTCTGCTATTGGAAGAGGCTTCTCGCCGGAGAATGCCTTCGAACTTATCTATGATGAAGATGCAGTGCTGGAGATCATAGACCTTCGGACGATATTCGGAAGATCCGACTCCGACATTAGACGGATTAAGGGCAGAATAATAGGGATGGATGGCAAGACAAGACGCACCATAGAAGAACTAACAGCCACTCACATATCCGTTTACGGGCATACTGTAGGCATAATTGGGAAACTTGAAAATGTCCAAGTAGCACGCGAAGCCATCCAAATGCTAATTCAAGGAAGCCAGCACGCTACGGTTTATGCATTCTTACACCGCAAACGCAGGGAGCTTAAACAAAGCATGTTGGAACTATGGGAGAAACCGGATGATTTTCGGAGAAACCAGAATATTTCGTAGCTGTTTTCTCATTAAGTAAATGTTCAGCTCCACTCAGGGAGGCAGTTTTGGAAGCAAGTGGCCGATTTGGTCATACTGGATCAAGTTTACTCTTAAACAATTGGGAGGGTTAACGCTGCAAAGAAGCCTTTAATGTCATAAACTGGATTAGGCAGGTGAAAGTTTGCCGAGAAAAGTTGAATACCGCTTTCGGCATCCTCTTTTATGCCTTCGCTTTCCAAATAATCCTGATCGCATTGTTTTTGCAGACGGAGACACATGGAGGTGTTTCTTTGTCGGGTTTACATGGCAAGCATTCATATTTTATATTTTTGCGGTGTTCTTCCTTAACAGTAGCCACTATTTTCTCTTCTATGTCAATCATGGCTTTTGCAGTTTCAATTATTTTCTTTGGGCATTGGCCCACGCATAAGCCGCATCCGTCACATATGCTGGAGTCTATGACTATGTAGTATTCGCCGGATCCATCCATGTAACCATAATAGGTTATTATGCAGGTGCGCCTCCTCATTTTTTGGCTTTTTCGTGTAGCGCTTTCGCAAAAAGTGCGGCGCCTATAGCTCCAGCCGCCATTGGGTCTCGTCCATCCTTCTCCCACTCCGGCATTGGAAGAGTTTTCATCCCCAGTAGGCTCTCGACTCTGCTGATTATTCCGACATTTTTTGACTGTCCACCTGTGACTGCAAGTTCGCTTTCACAGCCTACCCTCTGAAGTAGGTTGCACATTCGGATGGCCATGGCTCTCATATAAGCGGCTAGCACTTTCTCCTTAGTCCATCCTCTGCGCAGAAGCCACATGGCTTCAGTTCTCGCGAAGGCTACGCAGGTGCAGCTCACTGGCTCCGGCTCCTCATCAACATTAAGCGAAACTGCACCCATTTCCTCTATGGGGATTTTCAGAAGGTCTGCCAGAACTTCCATGCCCCTTCCAGTTCCAGCTGCGCACTTGTCGTTCATAAGGAAGGATAGCACTTTGCCCTTCTCGTCGCATTTTATCGCTTTAATGTCTTGTCCACCCACGTCCAGTATTGTTCTAACTGTGGGACCCCAAATGTAGTTTGCCCCTTTCGCATGGCATGCGATCTCAGTGAGGGTGTTGTGTGCCATAGGAACGTTAACTCGTCCATATCCTGTTCCTACAATGTAATGGATATCACTTAACTTCAGCTCGGTGTCTTTAAGAGCCCATTCCATAACTTTTTTTGCACTGTCAGGGCTGCTTGAGCCTGTTCGCATTATGCTAATCGAGTATATTTCACCATTCACCATGATAACTGCCTTGGAGCTTACAGATCCTATGTCCACACCTGCTGTGATTATGCTTGATTGTTTAGGTCTTTTCTCTGGAAAAACTAAGTGGTATTCGCGCCATCTCCAATATTGCTGGCTCCCCTCAATCATTGAATATTCCCTCCAGCCTTGGCAAGCGCGTGTAACGCCGCGCCTAAGGCCCCAGCGTATTCAGGATAGTTGGGGACGAATATCTCCGCTTCAAGTTTGCGCCTTAGAGCTGCAGTAAATCCTATATCTTTCGCCACTCCTCCGACGAGGATCACGCTTGGTTTCAATCCAACCCTGTGAACCATAGAGATTATCCTTTCAGCTAAAGCGTCATAGATGGCTCGGGCTATTTCATGCTTTGGCTCTTGTCTGTGGATTAGGCTTACCACGTCGGTTTCTCCAAAGATTACGCACGTAGCGCTGATTGAGGCGGTTCCCTTAGCTTTTAGAGAAAGCTCTCCCATCTCCTCAATCCTAACCTCAAGCGCCCTAGCCATAGCTTCGAGAAAAGCTCCAGATCCTGCTGCACACCTTTCGTTTAAGGTGAAGTCCAAAACATTTCCACGTTCATCACATACAACTATACGGGATTCCTCAGCTCCAACGTCTATGACTGTTCTGGCTGATGGAAGCAGGTAAACGCCTGCCTTAGCATCGGCTGCAACCATGCTGATGGTGCTATCAGCTTCCAGCGCCATATCTAGGCCTGCACCCGTCGCTGTTACATGCTTGATATCATCTCTTCTTATGCCTGCATTAGATAGGGCTTCTCGGAAGGTTTGTTCTGCGGCTTTTGCCGGTTCAAACCCGGATGGCGATATGCTCCGCGCCAAAATTTTTCCATCGTCATCTAGTATGACTACCTTGACGTTTTGAATTCCCATATCTATTCCTGCAAATGGCACGAGCCATACACCTCTAGATTTCTATTCTTGCCTTCAGCATCTCGAGGAAGGCTTCAACCCTTGTCTTTATTTGTCCCACATCCTCCCTCGTATAATCAGTGTCTAAATAGTAGGTGGGCACGTTAAGGTGGTCTAACGCATGCTTTATGCGCATGTACTCCATTGCATAAAGCATGCATCCTCTATATATGTAATAGATTACGCCTTCTACCCGCCACTCTTTAACTCTGTTAATCAGCCAGTTAACCCTATCCTCATTTCCAGCTTCCGATGTGAAACATGGACATGTAGATGGCATGAGGTACCGCTCCGCCAAGGCTGTGAACATGTCTTCAAACGTCCACTCGTCGACGCCCACAGGGTCATATAAGAAGCGATCTCCTGAGCAGAGCTCATCCGCAACTATTATCCCCTGAGGCTTAGCTTCTTCTATTAAGTTGGGAAGTTTCCAGTTATCCGGCCAAATTATAGGTGAACCCGTAAGCATGACTCTAGGCGTGTCGGGTGGACATGCTAAATTGTTTTCCTTAAGCCTCTCTTCAAGCTCTATACATAAAAGCTCAGCTTTTTCAGTCCACCTTTCAAGATCATCCCACATTGCTATCTGAGTTACAAGCATTGCATCCCTACCCATTATAACGGGCTTTTCCTTTCTCAAGTTCTGCAGTTTCCTAAAGACACGGTTTGCCCTATGCACACGTTCTATGGCCCTTCTTAAACTTTTACCAGTTATCTTTGTCCCTGTAAGCTTTTCGATATTGGCTTTAAGTGTTAGAAGCTCGCTTCTCCAAAAAGATAGAGATTGCTCAGTATCCTTCAATCTTGGAGGGCAAATTGTCCATACAGGCTTGTAGTCGCTCATGATTTCGCTGAGCTTAGTCATGCCGTCACATGTAAGTGCTGTTATTAATGCGTCACTCTGCTCAAGAAATGGTGAAAGCCCAATTATCTTCGCGCCAACTGTGGAGCGTATCACGGGGCAAACCTCAACGGGCACTATTCTGTTCCCGATTTTCGCCGGTTCATATAGTCCGCAGCTAACCCGCACTGGGATAGCGTCGGCAGCGAGGATCAGCTCCACCGGCGCAAATACACAAGTATACCCTATAATCTTCTTGCCTTCACTTTTGGCCTCAATTAACTCCTTTTCTCGCCTGCTAAAGTCAGCCATCTCATAGAAATAGTCCATGACCTTAGGTCTGCCAGCCCATCCACGTTTCATCCTCTCAACATAGTCTGCAATGACCTTGTCATACGCGGCCCTAATGGAATTCCTCAGCTCCTCAACTTCCCTCTGAGAAATCTCTACAACATACTTTTTTTCTTTAATACTCCTTTTAAAGTCCATTTATTTTTCACCACTCATTTACTTTTCAAGCCAGTTTCTAGATTCAAATATGCTCCTTCCGGCAAACGTTACCTCCAAACATCCCTCATAGGGACACATCTCTACACATCTCAGGCAAAGTATACATGCTGAAGTAGTAACGTCACCTCCTTCTAATTCGTAAACTTCCTTGATTTGAGGTGGACAAACACGTTTACATATGCCGCACTTAGTACACTTTTCCTTCTCTTTATTCAATTTTAGAAGGGTGACTCTTTTGAATGGCTGAAAGCGGCTGAAAAGTCCGGCTAAACCGCCTAGGGGGCATAGTCTACACCAGAACCGCCTATAGGCTAAAGCACCTAATGTTGCCATGCCTAACACCGTCAGGTTAATTGACGTTATATAGTAGCCAGCCTCATAGAACATTCCTTTAGTGTGAGAGAACACGAATGTGGAGTTCATGGCGCCAACAGCAACCTCGCAGAGGACACATAGAGGTCTCATAGGGCAGACTTGACAGTAGGGCGCTGAAACATATGAGTATATGAATCCACCCTTCTGCGTGTCCTGAATCAGCTGGATTCCGAATATCGCTTGGGAGCCTAAAATCACGCTTAAGATCATGAATACTGCTATTATCACGTATCTGAGCTGGCGAAGTCCTACATTCACCTTTTCAGGCATTTTGCGATATGCCTTTCCAAAAGCTCTCCTGATATGTGAAAGCAGATCCATGTATAAACCGAAGGGGCATATCCAGCCGCAGAAGGCCCTCCCAAACAGCACAGCCATCAGGATCACAAGTGAGAAGGTTATAATGAGCCTCTCCCATCCTGGGGTTGTGTATATTATCCCCCAACCGAAGCCTATGCCTGGCTCCCAAAAGGGATAAAGATACGCCTGCATCTGCCATATTGGGCATGTTATAGTTCTTCCTGATGGATACCAGCATGCTAAAACAGGCACTGAAAGCCCGTCTGGAAAAGGTCTGCCGAGAATTTCTGTCCCTATAACTATGTCTCTGGGCGCATTGCCTACCGGCGGGAACTGTGGCAGGCCAAAGGGACCTACTATTAAACCTAAGAAGATGAGTGGAACAGAGGCCACCTGTATGAAAATCCTTAAAGATGTCACTCTCCTGGTTTTGTCCTTCACCCATATTAGAATTGCCAATATGCCCATAGAGATTATTCCAGCAATAATTATCATTTCGAGAAGCTTCGAGATCATTTCAGGCTCCATACTGTTCCCCCAAAAAGCCCATTAAGCTATCACCGCGCCTACCACGGCGCCAAATCCAAGCATGATCAATACTCCAGCTCCAGCCATGCTTATCCATCTTCTGAAAAGTGGAGCTTTGTTAAAGAGCCACCCTACAACGCCGCCGATGAGGAATATAGGTGAAAGGGCTGTTCCTATGCCGAAAAGGAACGCTGATAATGCTGGGTTCACGGTTAAAACTGATAGGGAATACATTAAAATTGCAATTAAAGGTGGACAAATAACTATGCCCCTTGCAAAGCCCATTGCGAAGACGCGAGCATCAATTTTTCCAGTGATCCAATTGACTGATGCCATCTTCTCTGGTGTGCCATATTGGCATGCTGATCTATTACTTCCCAGAAGTATGGTTATTCCAACTATCGCCGTTAAAAGTCCAAATATGAGTGATGCATATTTTTGGTATAATTGCATGG
>JANXET010000016.1 GCA_025058315.1 Candidatus Bathyarchaeota archaeon
GGTGCTTCAACAGTAACGGCTGTGGGCCCCTTGCCTATTGCGTAGAGGCGCATGTCGTAGAGGTTCAGTGCAACTATTATGCTGTCACCTATTACTGGTTTTCCTCCCCAGACTGTTCCGAAGAAGTTCAGTTTCCATATCTCTTCACCTGTTGACGCATTCAAACAAGCCATTAGGGACCCCCTTGCTAATGGGTTGTTGGGCGAATGCTCACCGTTGTAGAAATATAATTTGCCATCAGCTACAAATGCAAAGTATATGAACCAGTTGTTGCCGAAGGTCCATTCATGGTAGCGATCCTTGAAATCATATTTCCACAGGAGTTTTCCTGTTTTAACGTCGTACACCCATATGGTGCCACCACATCCTCCTGAGTAATACTTACCGTCGTATATGAAGTCCCAGAAGTATCCTGAAGAATAGCTCCATGCATCCTTGTAATTCTGTTTCTCTGTGGGCCCCCACAATAGTCTGCCAGTATTTATGTCGAATCCCCATTTCTCGGTTGTCTCTAGACATACAAGCACGAATACGCCATCCTTAACACTTGCAGCCTCAAGGTGCCAGCGTGCATCAGGCCGCGGATTAGGCCAAGTAATGTTGAAGAGCAACCGTCCCTTTGTGTCAGGAGCCGTGCTCACAGCCCAAACATGAAGCACTCTGGGAGCCAGCACTGCACGGGAGAAATTCGTACCAATTATTCTATCCTCCAAGTATACTGTGGCTGGCCCAGCAGCAGGCGGGACAGCCTCTGTCAACCCGCGGGGTATCGTCACGTTCCATTCAATGCCTAACCTAGCGTCGAACGTTGCCCCCATGTACTCTCTAACCCAGCTGCCAAGAGCCTGATTAGTAGGACCATACGCGTTCCTTTTGGTTTGCCAAACCACTCGGGTGGAGTTCCATTTTATCATCCAACCCCTTGCCACATTAATGCTGTATAGCAATATTTCGCCTTTTGGCCCGTAGAGGCGTGTTCCTGAGGGTACGTTGCTGTAGCTGAAGGCCCGTCTGCCTGTTGAGGCTTCATAGAAGTCCCAGTATGTTACGCCAGCTACAGTGCGAGTGGCTATCAAGTATGCGAAGACACCATGGTAATTGAAGCTATCCCAGTAGAGCGTTTGTCCAAAAGCCAACCTGGTTCTGTTCCAGTTTCGCACCCAAATCTCTTCGCCAGTGTGGATATCAATAGCCACAACATCCTGTTCTACGGAGGTGCTGCCATCAGCTTTATACCTATTAAAGTGCACTACGCCACCGATAACCACCGGCTGCCCAAATAACCCCTCGTAGGCATCTCCATATTCGAAGTCCCATGGTGTGCTGCCGCCAGCTAGTCCGCCGCCTAGGGCGCTCATGCCACCTTTAACAAGCGGCTTAGCCCATAGAATGTGGGGGGTTTCAGGCGCCTCATCGTTTCCCGGACAATTCATGTCGATGTAGTAGCCTTTTTGATCAACCCAATTACCTGATATACACGCCCATTCCCTGAACTGCGAGTTTATTGGGCGGCTCCAGTATTCGGTTGGTAGGGGTATTCCAGGCCAGTACTCTAAGGGTTCCTCTTGAACTATCAGTTTAAGCTTATCGCTCCAGCCCTCGTTCATTATTGACCCGGCAGGTATGCCCAGAACAGCCACTTCCACGGTCTGCTCTGGGAAGTACACCTGTACATAGTAGGTGCCGGGAATCGTTGGTTTATATATTACGCCGGTTCCGCCTGTAGTGTCCGTGTTCACAGGGTATATTGTGTCCGTTTTTCCATCAGGCCTTTCTATTATGACTTTAAGGTTTTTCCAACCCGGCTGCGGCCAAGCCGTATATAGCGTTATGCCCACGTGAAGCAGCACCTCGTCGCCCACGTGAACGGGGTTTGGAATAGCGTCAACATAAACGTATGGTTGGACCCTTCTGGGCTGCGCCATAGTCGCCGGGGCAGAAGCAACCGTTAGAACAGCAATCAGCAGAACTAGAAGCGAAGCCATTTTAATTTTTCCCATTTTAAACCCTCAAAAGTCACTTTCAGCATTTATTAATATTAAGGTTTTCTTTTCTAAATTTTAATCTCCTCATGGGTTTTTCAGTTCAACTTTTGAAAGTTCTTTTATCACGGTTTCCTTCATTTGTGAATCACCGATTTCAGCGCATCCGATACTGCAGACACTTATGAGAAGAGTTTAGTGTGAATTTTAATCTTCAAAAACGACACCCCTACCCTTTTTTATTACGCGACTATGAAATATTTCACCACAGACGTTTGAGGGGCTACTCGGCTAAATTGAGGTCTAATAAATTTTAATGCCACGTTCTCAGCCTATAAACAAGTTTATACTCAGGTTGGTCGACCTTGAATGTGACTATTGACTGCTCGATGTAGGCGGTGAGCGCCATAGAAAAGCTGAAAATCGCCGTTTTCAATACTCAGCCACCACACATTTACCATGGTGGAGTAGAACGCCGTATTATTGAAATAGGAAAGAGGCTGAATGGAATTATTGATACAACGGTCTACAGCGGTACAAAATCAGGATTTAAAAGAAACGTTATAGTCAACGGAGTAAGTGTAGTGCCTTGCTTCTCCACAGACATATTCTTCCCCATAGATAACTGGTTCTTTAATAGAACAGTTTCACAAATGGTTGAAAGGATAGGGGCGGATGTTTATGAGGCACATACAGCAAGCGGATACTGTACTGTAGCAGCTCTTCGAAAGAAAGGTTTAAGGAAACCATTCATACAGACCGTTCACGGAGTCTTGGCTGACGAATACTTCGAATCTTTTAAGATTGGGCCATTAACCCCGCGTATGAGGCTGGCCAAATTTTTCATGTTACACCTTTCAAAATATGAAAAGGAAGCGGCTGAAAACGCAACTCTAGTCGTCACCATAAGCAAGTATTCCCTCAAAAAAATGGTTCAGTTGTACCAGATAAGAGAAGAAAAAATCCGCATAGTGCCAAATGGTGTTGATGCCCAACGTTTCAAGCCGCAACAGATTACAAAAGAAGAAATAAAGCAAATAAAAAGCAGAATGGGATTGAGAATGGATGAAAAATGCATTCTATTTGTGGGCAATCTTATTCCAAGAAAAGGTTTGTATCTCCTCATAGACGCTATGAAACATGTCTCTACGGAAGTAAAGAATGTAAGAGCAGTAATAGTAGGGAGTGGCCCGTTAAAAAATAGCCTAATAAGGTATGCAAAGCTAAACAATGTCTTGAAATACTTCAATTTTCTTGGATGTATAGAGGATGAAATGCTTCCGAAAATATATAATTGCTGCGACATTGTTGTCCTGCCTTCACTTCAGGAGGGACAAGGCATAACATTACTTGAGGCACAGGCCGTGGCAAAACCGGTAGTTGCATGTAAAGTGGGAGGAATCCCAGAAATAGTCTTGCATGAAAAAACAGGATTTCTTGTAAAACCGGATGAACTTGAATTATCAGAAGCAATTCTAAAATTACTGGGAGACGAAAACCTAAGGGGGAAAATGGGTGAAAATGGAAGAAAATTCGTGCAAAAGAATTTAACATGGGAAAAATGTGCCGAAAAAATGTTGAACGTATACAAGGAAGCATTAAATCTAACTAAATAAAAAAGCGTAATATTTAATCTCTTAAATTTCTCTAACTAATTAAATTAGTATACTTGAGGTGAAGCCTTGAGTAAACTTAAGTTGTTTACAATACTAGGTATTCTTGTAGCCCTCCTCACAGCAGCAACAACATCTCTGTTGACATTTTTAAGACCAACAGCTATGGGACATGGGACACTAGCCTTGTGGAGTTTTGATAAGATCCAAACTCCTGAAGAGGTAGGTGACCATGCCGCCATTCTGGGAGGTATGCCGCCTCCCGCGATTGTTGAAGGAAAATATGGTAAAGCTTTAAGCTTTGACGGAAGAAATTTCCTTTACACACCAATTACTTCAGATCTGTATGCCTCAGAAGAAATTACGATAGAGGCTTGGATACGCTTAAAGGCTTTCAAAGAAGTGGAATACAACAATGTGGTGGTTATTGCTTATCGTTCAGGATTGGAGTGGCAAACCACAACCCGCATATGTGGAATAGCTGTAACACCAAGCATCCGACAAGAAAAAGGATTTTTAAGGGGTTACGTCTACACGGATAAGGATCACTTTAACGAGATAATGACGGCGGAACCCATTATTCCACTGGACGAGTGGGTTCACGTGGCTTTTGTTCGGAGCCTATCTACTGGCATGCACCTTTTCGTCAACGGTGAAGAAGCAGAAGTCACGGTTACATATGGAGTTCGAAACCCAAAAGGTAAAATACTTATGGGAACAGAAATATTCTTTGGACATGATGCAGAAATCGTGATAGACGAGCCGCGGATATGTGATGTAGCCTTGGACCCTTCACATTTCCTGTTGAATGGCCCCTTTGAATTGGCTGTCTCCCGAACTGAAATAGACATAGGGCCAAATCTACTTTTAGCAGTAGCCATTGCAGCTATAGCCTTTGCGGCAGCATGGCTTTTACGAAGGGCCATACAGACATGGGGCATGAGTTCAAGAATTAAGGAGTAAAGATAAAACGGAAAAAGGCCTCGGTTGAATTTGTGCGTGGAAGGTCATGTGGGGGACATAAGACTTAAGCTCTTTGAAATGTTGATAAGGCAGAAACTATTGGATAAAGGGCTTAAGGCAAAAACACTTACTCCGCAGATTGTGTCATTTGCAATAACAAGCGCATGCAATCTTAAATGCCCACATTGCCATGCAAACGCCAAGAAGGCGTTTGCCTCCGAACTAACAATAAAAGAGATGTTAAACGCAATAAACCAAATGGCTGATTTAGGAACAGAAGTCCTGATCTTCAGCGGAGGAGAGCCCCTTTTGAGGAAAAATGCAGTGCTAAACCTAACGGAGTACTGCAGCGACCTAGGAATAATACCAGCCATGCTTACTAACGGGGTTCTGCTGAACTACAAAACAGCCATGGAGTTAAAGGATGCAGGAATGCTGGCAGTGGGTATCCCTCTAGACTTCGCATCACCGCAACGCCATGATGAATTTAGGGGTTTGCCGGGAACCTTTTCCAGAGCGGTCAACGCCATAAAGGCGTGCCTAAATGTTGACTTGAAGGTAGTGGTTACAACAATGGCTATGAATAGTAACTTTGAAGAAATTTCAAAACTTCTACATTTTCTTGCAAAGCTTGGCGTTGAGAATGTTGTTTTATACGATTTCATAGCTACTGGACGCGGGAGAGAACTATTTAACGCCGCATTATCAATGGAAAAGTGGAGTAAACTGTTACATCGCATTTATACAGCCCAAGCTGAAGGGGACTTTTTCTTCTTAGTGTCTGGAGGAAGCCCGCTTTATCCAGGTTTTATAATGGAAAAGCAGAGAAAAAATGAAACTCAGCCGCCGGATAAACTTCTCAGGCAGTTCATGGTTCACTCTAAAGTGGGGTGCCATGCAGCTCTGTATTATTTAAGCCTAAGACCTAACGGTGATGTCTATCCATGCCCATTTTTACAAATAAATGCAGGCAACATCAGAGAGAATAGCCTATTCGAAATATGGTATCGCTCTGAAGTTTTTAATATTTTAAGAAACAGAAAACTGCTTAGGGGAAAATGTGGAGGTTGCGAATACCGTGAAATTTGCGGAGGCTGCAGGGCAAGGGCATACGCCAAAACTGGAGATTTCATGGAGCATGATCCTAATTGCCCTCTCGAGTTGTTTGAAACTGAGGAGACGCCTTTATCCGCTATAGAAGAGTTCGGAATATGCGTTGGATAAACGCTTAGCAGAGAACGCTGAAAAACCTTATATAAAAAGTACAGTTTATCCCATTAACAAAGTTGGAGTTGTCGAAAATGAGTAAAGCAAAGGAGTATTCCTGGATGACGAAAGACAGGCTGATGCTTTACACCTTCGTGACTTTGGCAATACTGGCAATAATTACTTCAGCACTCTGGTGGCCTATTACATATAAAGGCTGGTCTTTGGGACTTACATTGGCCTTAACTTGCCTCATTGCTGTGTCGGTGGCTGTTGTCCTTGACTATGCGTTATCGCTGGTTATGAAAGATAGAGGACCATCCAACACGATGTCGGCTGCTGTTTTCGGATTAATCGTAGCGCTCTCATACTCACTAGGTATACCTGTCATGAAAACTGTAGACGTGCTACCTCTGGTGGCGCCTGATGCATTTACATATGTTGCAGCGATATCTGCGGTTGGAGTTGTGTTGTTCAAGAAAATTCAGGGGCTTCTGGGAAGGAAATATGTGAACCCTGCAGCGGCAGCTAAAATTCTGGTTTTAATACCTTTTCTTTACGAGGTATTGCTTCCTAAAGATCATTCAGCCATGATCAACCTTAAGGCGCCTGTGGGATACGGAGCACCTACATACTTCGCTGAGACCGTGCAATCTTGCTATGGTAACCCGGAGTCGCCTGCAGATGTGTTTTGGTCGCTATTTATGGTTAAATATCACGGTTGGCCTGGTGGAGCGTCAAGTCTCGCGGTGATCGTTTTAGGCTTATGCCTCTTTATAATAACCCGCAAATACATTAAATGGAGAATAACCGCAGCGTATCTAGCAACCACTGTAATCATGTCCCTAATAATGACCGGCGTATATGGCGGAGACGCTGCACTGAGACTCATGTTCCACCTGTTTTTGGGAAGTTCAATATTCTTAGCGTTTTTCATGGCTACTGATCCTGCAACTACCCCGCTCACTCATTGTGGACAATGCATTTTCGGCGCAGGCTTAGGAGTCCTAACAGTCCTGGTACAGACTTATATGAACTTTCTAGGCGGCTCCATATTAGCTTTGGTGATCATGAACTTGACATCACCTATTCTAGACAAGGTTGGACTTAAAAAGCCTGCAGAGGCAAAGTTGGAGAAGAAACTTCCAAAAGCCAGATCTTTCGAGAAGGTTAAAACGTACCAATGCATGCGATGCGGTGCCTGTATGGAAGTCTGTCCACATAACTTAAGCCCGATTTTGATAAAAGAGGCCTTCGAGAAAGGGAATAGTGATGCTTTAAGGGGCTTAAGCGCTGCACTATGCGATGGTTGTGGAAACTGCACCTTTGTATGTCCTTCCAGGATAGACCTAAGGAATTTCACGTTGAGAGCTAAGGCTTCAATACGTTGAAGGGCTGATCTTCCCCCATATTTTTATTTCATCCATACTGTCCGTATATTGAAACTTTGACTGTGACCTCTGATTTTTCCGCTGTTGACATCGCGTCAACAACAAGGGATGTGATTACATGCCTAGTTGGCCACATATCAAGCCATTCTTCGTTCCCAAGCCATATACATCCTGCTTTGTCAAAGTTTATTTCCAATTGCTTTGAGAAGTTGCCGTCGATGAATTTGAATTTGAAGCGCACATAAACAACTTCGCCTTCCGTGAAATTGCCGTCGACTTGCAATTTTACGTTCACGGATGTTATCGCGAGAGCGAGATGTGGGACAGCGCCTATTTCCCGCAATGGTCCATATTTACCGTTCACCCCTAGAGGTATGGGTACATCTTTCTCTTTAAAGGACCCCCCGGCCCCGTAGACCCATTTACCATGCGGATTACTGATGTTGCTGGTTAAGTTTCCACAGAATACAACCCCATGCCCAATGATTGGCGGGTCACATTTCTCTCCAAGCACTAGACCATGTATGCTTTGAGGGTTAGTTGCAAATGATTCGAAAACAACATTCTGTAGGAGCGTATTAAGCATGCTTCCTTCAACGTAAATTCCTGTTTGGTTAAACTCAGCAATGGCACCCATCCAGAACCTTGCATTTTGCAGCAGCCCCTCATTGAAGTCGGCGCCAGGCTCAACATGTACGCCGATGACGTTTTGACTTCTTAACTCAAAATAGCACTGCGTTATTTCGGTGTTTGCATATGATTTTGTCCCATTTTTTGTAGGAGTGCTGAAAACTATGCCTCTTCTTAAAGGATTTATGAAGTAGCATCGCTCAATTAGGCTACACTCAGTCCAGCCGTTAGAGTTTAGGAGGGTTATAGCATCCTCAGGGTCTACGAACTTGCAATTTTTTATTGATGTCATGAAGGAATTTTCAATTATTATGCCGCCGCCAACTATTATTAGTCCTTCAACGTAGTTGTGCGCTGAATCTTCCCATGAAAAGCCTCGGATAATTATTTTATTGCCGTTAAGGTTCAGCCGCGCTCCATTGCTTACGATTTTTACACCTTTAAGATTTTCAAGCAAAATGTTGCCGGTGAGGTTGTATTCGGCTCTTTGTATGAAGATTTTTAGGTCATCCCTCCTAAGGACATAATTTATGATTTGCGTGAAATTCTGCCCGGTGAAGTCAAGTTTCCCGCTGACCCCGTTCTTTACTTTTATTATGCCATTTTCAACATAAACTAAGTAATCATAATCTCCCACGTAGCTTTCATCCCTTAACAGAAAATATTGGCCCACACCCCAAAAAGCGGATGTTACAGTCGCGCCAATCAACAAAAATATTGCACATTTTGCTAAGCTATTTGGCGACGTCAACGGAGGCACCCCTTTTATATAGCATTTTCCATGATTAAAGCATTAACTTTTATAGGGATGCTAGAAAAATTTATATCGAGTGAAGGATGTTGAATTAGCCAGCGGGATTAGGATGAACAAAGGTAAAGCACCATTGTTTATGGTTACTTGGCGATGCACAAGAAGATGTGAAGGAAACTGCCTTTATTGTAGCTTCAATCCGGAGTTTAACCCGAAGGAAGGAATAGAACCTGAAGTTAACACGAAAGAGGCATTCCGAATAGTGGATCAGATTTACGAGTTCGGCTCCCCATGGTTCGGGATCAGCGGAGGCGAACCCCTAGTCAGAGAGGACATTTTCGAGGTTATAGCCTACGCTAAAAAGATAGGCTTTGAAGTAAGCCTAATCACCAGCGGCTTAACATTCGACGAAAAAAGATATAATGGGCTTGTGAAAAACGAAGTGCACACGGCAGTTAGCGTAGACGGACCGAAAGAGGCAAACGACAAGATTCGAGGACCTGGAAGCTATGACAAGGCAGTATACGCTATGAAGAAGCTCTCAGAAGCAAACATATTAGATTGTATAGTGGTTACGATGACTAAGTACAACTTCAAATACCTTGAACACATTATAGAGTTGGCAGCACAGTACAAAGCCCGAATGGCGGTATTCCATAACCTAGTTCCCGTTGGGAGGGCACAAGTCAACATCAACGAGCTGGCACCTTCACCTGAAGAGTATGAATGGGCATTTAACCAACTCTACGACCTCTCAAAGAAGTATGAAGGAAAAGTGCACGTTAACGTTTATGCGCCATTCTACGCGAGAATTGTGCGCCAAAGGAATCCGGCTGACTTTTGGGATTGGTTTATGAACAAATACCTGGGAAAATGCACGATGGGCGGCAACTACATAAGCGTCACCGAAAATGGCGACTTCAGATCCTGCGGGTTTAACGAGGGCTACAGGCTTGGAAATGTCAAAAATAAAACCTTGACACAGTGCTGGGAAGAGCTTCAACATTCAGAGCTCCACCTTAAGATCAGGGACAAAAACAACCTTAAAGGAAAATGCGGAGTATGCGAGTACAGGGAAATATGCGGTGGCTGCAGAACAAGGGCGGAGTTCTACACTGGAGACCTATTTGCATCTGATCCAGCATGCGCCTACGTGCCCAGGATTTTAAGGGAAGAAGTATCAAGAAGATAACAAATTTTACTTAAAATATTTTTTTTTACCTTTATTATTTTGTTGTCGCTGGCAGGTTTATCTGGGTATTGGCAAACTCCCAGGCGATGTTTATTCGCCATATATCGCCTAGCTTAGTAAGTTTTATTTCTTTATCTGTAACCTCTATCAACCCTTTATTCTTTAGCCTCTCAATCACATCTGGGAAGAACTCTTCGGGAAACCTTCCGAACTTTTCTTTGAATTCAATTTTGTCAACTGGCAGTCGGAGGTAAAGACGTTCCATAACCTTTTTAATGAGATCTTCATCTGTGGAAACTGAGATTTTTGCTATTGGGAAAACACCTTGCTTCACCGTTTCAATATACTTGTAGGGGTTTTCAATGTTCTGGTATGCATATCGGCCTAAGTAACCCATGAAGCAGCCAGCACCAGTAGTAAGTATACCTGCCCATGGCCAACCATTCAGACATGACTCTTCAATATGTTCTCGAACTCGTGTGAAGCGGTCATGTCCTACTGGAATGTATCCATTGCTGGTGAAAAGCTCCACAGCCTCCACGTACATTAACGCCTCAGTTTTCCAGTCTCCAGGTGCTGGAACCTCACCGTTTCTTATTTGTAGGTCAAGCATGGTCCCCGGATACACTTCAAGTGGATAGCAATCAACGCCTTCAAGCTCCAATTCTATCGCTTTCTTCAAGTCTTCTCGCCATATTTCAATCGTTTGTCCAGGAAGGTTGTACATCAAGTCGATGCAAACATAAAGCCCCAGCTTCTTAGCGGTTCTAATAATTTCCTCTGCGTGTTCTCCACTGTCCTGTATTGCAAGCATGCGCCTAACCTTGTTGTTGAATGATTGTACGCCCATGTCAAGCTGGAGCACACCGTATTCGGCAAATTTCCTAAGCTTATATTCGTCTAGGTTATGGGTGGAACATGTAATTTTTATCATATAATCCTCAGCTATATTGAAATGTTCCTTACAAAAGGAGATTATGTCTAGGCACTGTTCTGCAGAAAGTACAGAAGGAGTCCCGCCTCCAAGCACTATTTCGTCAAATAAACTGGTTTTCACATAGTTAGTTTCAGAGTACATTTTAAGTTCTTTTTTCAAGGCTTCAATATATGGATCGACAAGCTCCCTGCGGAATATTGAAGCAGGATAATAGCAAAAGGTGCAACGGGAATCGCAGAAAGTTATCCAAGGCTGTAATTCCATAAATTTGCCACTAACATTTTCCGTTTCAAGAAACTTTGTGAAGGAGTTGAGAAGCTCAGAAGTTACTTCCCAATGCTCACGATAAGTATACGGAGGCCATTGCTTCCTGAACTCGTAAGCTCGAAGCATCTCTATTCTGCTGTCAGCATCCATAAAGTTTCCCTCTCTCAGGACTTACATTAAACCGTGATTATGAAATTTAAACTTTCTCGGAACCCTCAACCAGAAAGGCTACTTTTACCTTGCAAACCACGTAGTTGTCCGTAGAGTAGATCAGGTGTAACAAGCCAGAATTCAACAGCGCATCCCTGAACTTGCCGCGTTCAAAAATAACAAATTTGATTTTAGATGTTTTTATCAATGTTAAGTAATCTCGATAATAAAATTGAGTCTCGGTTTCCATGCTGAAAAAGTTTTCGAAATTCTGTGGAGGAAACTCACGAAGAAGTTCACGGAAACTTTCCTCAGAGAACGTTAATAACCTGTAGGAAAAGGCAACTCCAAGGGTAATTTTGCTTGAATAATTAAATCTAAAAGCATCCACTTGCCCAGTTGACAATATACCTATACTTGCAAGATGAGGGATGTGATCGAACATTAAAGCGCAATATACGCCGTTAACAGGGTCACGGAATACAAAAGGATCTTTGGGCAGATCAGCTGGTGAAAAATTATATGTTGTCCAGTTTCTTCCTTCAATCATGAACGGAAGTGCTTTGCCTATGGGGTTTTCCCAGTGGAATAATCCTGGAACATAGGTTACGTTAAAAACAAAATTAGGGTCAAAGCGTAAACTTAGCAGCACAGAGAATTCCTTAAAGCGTTCATCACTACATGCGGGAACCCAAGTAACTTTAACAGGAAGGCTACCGTTAAACATTTCAACCATCTGTGTTAAATAAAAATTCTCATCAACAGCATATTGAATGCATAGAACGCGTTTAGCGTCGTGTTTTTCCCAAAAAATGCGCTTACTTAAGTCGGAAAGGAGTTTTAAACGTTGAACCCCGTCCACAACGTAAGAAACTCTGGTGTCCTCAGGGTATAGGAAGACAACTCGCTTCCACACGTTATGAATTAAAATGTTGTATTGATCAAGTTCATAGGGCATAGGAACCTCGAAAACTCGGTATAAAGTTAAGGGATGCTCCAGCTCAAAAGCTAGGTTAAGCACTGTTTCAGCCAAAGCTGATCTCTCCACTAAAGGATTTGTCTCCATAAAAGGGTGTTTTTTAGACATTAAGCCAAAGAAGATTCCAGGCTTCTCTGTAGTCACCACCGCCGACTCTTGAGGGAAACTTTTTAAAAGCCATTGACTTGCCATGTAACCTGAAGCATCCAGGTATGAGTAATATCCGGTGGCTTCCGAAATTTTGTCTGGTAATGCCGGAAATCTAGAAGCTAAAAGGAGGCATACCAAAAAAATTGTTGGGAGAACCGTGAGGCAAGATTTTAGAGTTACACCAACCATATTAACATAGAATACTGCAAACCTTAAAAATAGGCAAATAACAGAGGAAGCTAAAACCGAGGCGCATGGCATCATATAGTAAACAAAACGGTCATATGGAAGCATTAAGCCTACCTTATATGATTGCGTTAACAATAAAGGTGCGATGAACCCCAAAAGCAGGAGTACATAAAAGGCAGTTTCGTTATTCCTTCTGCATATCAGGAAGGCAGATACAAGCCCGGCAAACGACAAAAAGAGGACAAAGCCGAAATTTAGATAAAAAACATCATAAGTTACACGCCAAACCAAGTAAAGATACTGAGTTTGACTTATAAATGTATGATGAAAGAGTATGTTGATGTGTGGCAATATCACAGGCAAATACCATATAAGGAACGCTACTGAGCCACCCAAAATTGCAGTTACTAAAGACTTTTTAATTGAAGCCTTAAAGGCAACAATTGAAATTAAAAAATATAAACCAATAATGATCGTGGCTATGAATGTTGTGAATTGATGTGTGAGAATCATCGAAAACGCCAAGATGAAAATCAGAACCGCGCGTTGAAGATTCGTGTTTTTGGATGGAAGATAAAAGAATAATATGCATAAGAGAATTATGCTCAACAGGCTTGAGTATCCGCCCCAAAAATTAATCTCGTAGAATGGGAAGCATAGAAGCAGGAGTGCTGACGCCATGATACCGCATTCAGGGCCATGAAGTCTCCTGCCGAGGAGATACACAGCTGATACCAGAAGCCAGTCAAAAAATACTGTCAGAAGTTTCATCAAAAACACAGCATGTTCAAGAAATGGTGCATTTGCGAAGGAAATAAAGGTCGCTAACAGAATACGATACAACGGAGGGTACCAAGCCACTTCTGACGGGGTGATTCTTGCACCAGTGTATATTTCAATGGCCTTTGTCAAGTGTACAGCGGGGTCATTGCCGAGAATAAAACCATTTGAGGATATAAGTGCATAAAGAAGAGCGGAAACCATTATTGAAAAAATCGCAAAAAAGAGCTTTTCTTGAAAAACACGTTTCACACTAATCACCCTGAACACGTAATTTGTGTACTTTGAGAATCACCGTTCGATCATTAATAAAAACAATGCTATAAGCAGGATTATTCAGAAACCTATCAACTGAGTATTGAACCCGCTTGAAAGCTACATAGGAAACATTCTTCTCCATTAGAATCACACGATAATCAGAGACGGTTATGTTTGTGCTTGGTGCGTGCTGGGTAGCTATGAAAAGCGGGTGGAAACGCTCCACACCTGTAGTTTCAAATGTAAACCCTTCAAGGGTCATATAAGGATCCATAAAGTCGCGATTTTCAAAATTGGTATATATTAACTCTAGTTGCTGCTTGCTATCGTAGGCTGCGACTTTTAAACATGGGAAATAATTGTTGAAGATCACCTGCCCGCATACCCTAAACTCTGTATTGGTTATGCGCACTGTTTTGTTGGATAGAGAGATTATTCCTTTAGCGTTTAACATAAGCCTAATATGATCTATGCAAACACCACTTTTACAACTTGCTACCGTCAAGGACAGTTTACATGATCTTTCACCCTGGTTAACTTCTATCTTCCTCGTAAGTGACATGTCAGCGTTCCCCCTTATAACAGAGAGACGTACAGACTCAGGGGTTTTCTCGATAACCACATCTTTAACAGGAATCATCGACGCCTCGATAATTCTGGGTTGAGCGTCATGTCTATAGAAAATTATCGTATCGCTATCGTTAAAGTACATTACTAGAAAAGGATAAACAAGATTGCTGCTTTTAACAAGTAGTGCTGGGTTATAGTTGCTAGAATACGCGGCTTCCCTCACCTCAATTAATCCGTTATTTATGTCAAAGTTTGTTTCCAACAAAGTCCGTGCAACATGAGCTGCTTCAAATTCATGGGGAATTATCAGAAACTGCGGATCAGTGCTGCTTAAAGTTGCACGTTGCCCGAAACCTGAAATCCACCATCCATATCCATGCTCTGAGACAAATACGGAACCCTGCGGAGTATTTTTCCGAATCCACAGTATCGATTGGAATTCCGGTGTGGAAACAACCCGGTAATAATCGGCGATGGAGAACCCTCCAGCAGGCCCTGCGAAAATCGGCAGTACGCTTAATGATAACGTCGTTAAGATTAAAGTCAACGATAATCCATATAAAATGGTGGTTATGGCGTTTTTTCGGGTTGTAACTACTTTTCCGGCGAAATTTGACAGGTACCCGATCCCGTGGCATATTAGAAGGGCTAAAAATATTATTACAGGCATTACTAGGAAATGCAGTAGTCTAAAGTAATCCGTGTATAAACCTACAATGAAAGATTGCGTCGCAAACGCAGGTAATAATATCCATACAGATAAAAGCGAGGCTACCTTTCTAAAGAGAGCGCCACTGTACTTCTTTGTCAACGCTATGAGAGAAATGGCTGGGATTAGGGAGGCAAATACGACAACAGATGGAACAGTTCGAGTGAGCAGGGTTGCTTCTCGATTTTCCGCAACTTGTCCTGAGAAAACTCCTAAATTTTGTAGATACAAAGGAAAAGTCTTTATAATAAAAGGGGCGGCTATTAGGAAACCTAATAGAATTATGGAGAAAACCTTTATGAAAAATTTGATTTCACCATGCAAGGTTCTTGAAGAGAACAATATTAACACTGAAAAAAGCATCATCATGTTCAAGTAAACTACTGAGCTTAGAGAATGTGTGAAAAGGATTGATCCCGTTAAGATTGAACCTAATGTTATGAATTTTTTCGTGGATAAAGCTTCCTCTTTGATAAGCAGATAAAAAAGTGCAGGCATTATGGCGAGGGTTACGACATTTGGGTATCCGCCCCATAGAAGCATTTCGATATCATATCGGGATATCGCCACGAGGAACGCGGCAGTCAAAGGAGCGGATTTTAATGTCCAAGCTTGTCTAACTATGAGGTATGCACATAGGACCATTAGTGAGGAGAATAGAACAGCAACAGAAGCTTGGGCGATGTAATCAGGCAGGCTTGTTTGAAATATCATAATCGAAGTAAATATGTGGAAGCCCGGATGTGTCAAGGAGATCCCGCCTCCCATGTGGTATTGATTCCAAGAGTAATCGCCGTCATGTAGTATTATGGAGTTGATTATGCTGTTATGTAATCCAACGTCAGGTCCCGGCGGATAACTGTGTGAGAACATCAATAGAGCACGATAGATGAATGAAAAAGCGAAAATCAACAGTGCAACAACGTCCTCCTTTGACTTGGAATTCACTGTTTTCACCCCTTAAATTCCTGAGACATTTGTGGTAAAATTTAAATTTCACCGTCCTTTATAGAGCTCGCTGAAGGGATATATGAATGTCATGGCTTAAAGCTATGATGGAAAAGGAGCCGCCGGAACCAGAAAAGCCCTTGGGAACCGTTGTTATAGGAACTTTAGAACCAGACATGCATGAAACTCCAAAAGAGATGGTTCGTAAAGCTCTAAAGAGAGCTGGTTTTAAAACAGTTGACTTAGGTAAGGCAGCTTCCCCACAAAATTTTGCAGCCAAAGCAAAAGAAGTAAATGCAGACATTATAGCAGTATCGATAAACACTAAACCAGCTAAAGACAACATACCGAAGTTAAATCAGGCGATAGTTGACGCTGGGCTGAAGGAGAAAGTAATATTGATGATCGGTGGTGCAGCAGTAACCAAAGAGGATGCAGATGCTATTGGAGCGTTTTATGGAAAAAGTAAAGAAGAGGCTGTCGCAATAGCTCAGAAGGCTATTGGAGAAAGGAAAAAGTGAAAGGGAGCAGAGCATGTTCAAGTTTAACACACCTCAGCAAATTTTCGAAGTAGGCAAGGTTAAGGTCGGCGGACAGCCAGGCGAGTTGCCCACTGTACTCATACCCTCAATATTCTATGAAGGCCAGAAAATAGTCAAAGACGGAGAGAAAGGAGAATTCGACAAAAAAGAAGCGGAGAATCTACTAAACCGGCTTAAGCAATTAGAGGATTTAACGGGAAATCCATTTATGTTAGACGTTGTGGGGACAGGCGAGGAGGCTTTTAAGAAGTATATAGATTTTGTTGCTGAAGTGACTGAGGCACCTTTCCTGTTAGACGCGATAAGCCCAAAGCTTAGACTGGCAGCCGCTAAGCATGTCAAAGAGGTTGGTCTACAGGAAAGAGCAGTATACAGCTCCATAAACAAGGGAAGCCCTAAGCAGGAATTGGAAAAAATAAAGGAAAGCGGCATCAAAGCAGCCATTATACTGGCTGAAAATCCTGGAGACAGCTCAATTAACGGGAAAATGGTTGCAGCCGAGCAAGCTATCACTCGCGCTAAAGAAGCAGGTATCGAAAAGTTCTTGATAGACACGTCGATTCCAGCTTTTGGACCAGATATGGGCTCAGCCGTGAGGGCGATATACTTCATAAAGGAGAAGTTCGGATACCCCACTGGAGTAGGTACTGGAAATGTCGTCACCACGTGCGGGTGGCTAAAGGTCAACTTTCCTAAGGAAGTTAGGCGATGCATCGATGGCACAACCAATGCAATAATGCAGACTATGGGAGCAGACTGGATAATGTTCGGGCCTATTGAAAGATCAGACTATGTTTTCTCAATGGCCGCCATAGCAGATGCTTACGTACTAAGCGCAACAGCCGAACTTGACATAAAACCGCTTGTAGACACTCATCCAGCCTTTAAAGTATTCATGTAAACCCCACTAACACCCTCTTTTTATTTTAGAAAAAGACGGAACATCAGGATGAATATACTGAATAAACTTGGCGACCGTTGGTTTATAGCGGTGATGGTCATTACCTTTCTAGCCTCAGTCATGCCCAGCTTTATCTCGCCAGAATCTCCCCTAATCTTAATATTCTTCAATTATATTGTAGGATTCATATACGTTTCATTTATACCAGGTTACTGTTTGGTTCGTTTGTTGTTTCCGAACAAAAAAGGGGAAATTGATTTTATAGAAATGATTGTGTTATCCATAATTTTAAGTTTCAGCATAGCAGGTCTTTCAGGGTTGATCTTAGGATTAACCCCGGTGGGACTAAACCAACTTTCAATCAGGATAGCTCTTTCTTTAATTACATTTCTTTTCGCTGTAATAGCTCTTGCGAAGTCTAGCTGAGGTTTATGTGGAAAGATCGAAGTAGATATGCCATGGAAGTTTTCAAGGCTGAAACTCCGTAAACACCGCCCTTAATCAACATTTTCATAATGTAATTTGGCCTGAGGTAAAATTGCTGGTAGGCTTTGAAACGAATCTCCTTAAGCTTTTCCATACGAAGATATGGTGTTTCAAAAACGGGTGTTGCAGTATCATATTTGTCGAAATCCTCTGTCTTCAGCCACCCCTTCTCCTTCACAAGTTCGTACAGAGGAGTGCCGGGATACGGGGTTGCTATATAGAAGCCTACATCCACGGGATTCAAGCTTTTAACGAAATTAACGGTCTCCCAAGCAGTTTTCTCAGTCTCTCCTGGAAAACCTAAAATCACGCTCGCCACAGTCATCAGCCCAACTTCATGCGCCATTTTAAAGGCTCTACGTGTCTGTTCGATCGTGAATTTCTTATGCATCTTGTCTATTATCATTTGAGAACCGGATTCTACACCAAACCAAACCGCTATGCATCCTGCCTTTTTCATCTTTTCCAATAAAGACTTGTTAACCATATCAACCCTTGTCTCGCAATCCCATTGCACTTTCATTTTCCTACGAACTATTTCATCGCATATTTCCTCGGTTCTCCTTTGGTCAACCGTAAAAGCATCATCGTAGAAAGTGAATTGATCCACACCAAATTTATTATAAACATATTCCATTTCATCTACAACATTTTTGGGGCTTCGCATACGGTATTTGCGTCCAAACATCCTGACAGCTGTGCAAAAGTCACACCAATAAACGCATCCACGGCTCGTCATAACTGGAATTATCAACTTTCCAACTTTGACGTATGATTTAAGGTTTAAGAGGTGGTGGGCTGGAAATGGAAGGGCATCCAAGTTTTCTATGTATGGTCTGTCTTCAGCTCTGATTATTTTTTCGCCGCTTCTCACAGTTATGCCCTTGACGCCGTCTAAACTCTGCTTTTTTTCAATTTTCCCGAGAAGTTCCATGAAGGTTAATTCTCCCTCTTTTCGAACGATAACATCGATATAGGGAGACTCGTATAAGGCGTTAACGTCCCAGAAGGTAGCGTGGCATCCTCCCAAAATTGTCTTGCAATCCGGCGAAACTTGCTTTACAATTTCCGCAACTTTTAATGCCGACTTGTACGTGAGAGTTGCTGAGGTTATTCCAACAACGTCAGCCTTCGTTTTCTCAAATTTTCTTCGAAAATCTTCATGAGTCAAACGTTCACCTTGGCAGTCTATGATGCTTACCTCATAACCGTTCTGTTCACAGAACGCACCTAAGTAGCCTAAACTTAAAGGTATAAATGGTGGATGTTGATGAGCACTTTGAGGGTAAGGCGGGTTAACCAAGATCACATTCATATATGTCCCTGGGTTGATAATTTCAGGCGCAACTTATTATAGGTTCCGATAACTCATATATATGCAAATTGATAGTTCAAGTTTATGTGAAAAGCTTTATAATGGTGCCATTGTATTCTGCTCTAAAAAGGATGTGGAAAAATGAGGTTCGGATCTTACGTGTTTGAGCCGAAAAAAGTTCCAGGGTTCGACTTCGACCTATTCAGAGTGAAACCTGAGGTTGGAAGGAGACAGCCACCACAGCCTGACATGTATAGCAATGTTGCTATTTTTGGAGATAACGTAACAGCACGCAACCATCCTGAGTGGGTCTCGCAGTCAGAGTATGGACCAGGGCTGAGGACTAATGAAAGGCAAAACTTCAGATGGGACATTCTCTGCCACACTGTTCCAGAGTTTAGGGAGGAAATGCTGAACTACATTGAAGATGTGGATAGGCGGTCAATGGGTGTCTGGCTTAACAGCATACATTTTGCAGATTATGGACACTGCATCTGTCCCCGTTGCAAGGAGAAGTGGCAAAAGAGTGGACTAAGCTGGCTTGAGTGGCGGAAAAAAGAGGTCACAGAATATATCGCCCAGGTAAGAGAACGTGTAAATAAGGAGTTAGTGATCGGGCTGCTACCGGATCCGGTAAACTCGTATGAACGCTTTGGCATAGATTTCGATGCCCTTGCACCATATGCTGACGCCTTTAACGTTGTTATGTTCTCTAAGACCTATGCTACGCCATGGTATTGGGAGATGCTCTCCAGGGCTTTCAAAAAATTGCTAAAAAAACCCGTCTACATAAGCCTGTATGTATATGGACCAGGTGACAATCCTAAGGAGGTACCGTCACCTGAAGAGCTTTTAATGGTATCTGTACGCTGCGGAAGACAAGGTATCGATGGAATTTTGTATCTGGCTGATAAAGCAAGTCAACTTGTGGACTTTCAGAAGGCACTTGTGGATAAAGTTGAGCTTAGGCAAAGACTGAAAAACTACGGATGCCCAGAAGTGCTGGAACTTGTTGAAAGATGGGAGGACATAGTAGGTTAACCTCCCGCCTTTTTATTCATTAGAAAGTAAAATTTATGATTCATGTTGGGCAAGGCCTTCTAGAAAACAAAGTAGAGCATTTTTCAAGAATGGATATGAGCTAAAGTCCAATTTTTCAGCCACCATGGGAGCTAAGACAGGTTTCGGATAACCGATTATTTTAAGGAGACTCTCTCTAAACTCTTTAGCTAATTCATCTATATTCTCAAGTTCCTTTGGAACTAAACCCATTTTAATCTCCTCATCCATTTTTGCCGCCATCATAATGATCAAAGCAAAAAATGGCTTTTTAAATAAATCAGCTATCTTTGGCTTTACTTTCCCCTCATCAATTACCGTTGAACCTATCTTGAGTATTTCATTTACAACATCATTAATCGGCAGTTTCCTTTCGGCGAATCTCTCAAATACTGAACGTGATGAACTCAGTATACCCTGCTTCATTATGGCGCTTTTTACCGCTTCACGAGTACAGTAGCCAACGATCTTACCAAGCTTAGAAGCTGGTCCTCCAAATCTTGACACTGCCCCAGTGTTCGTGGACGCTATAGCTAAACTGTCAGTTATTGTTCCTGTAGCCAAATCCCCGGAATATCTGCTTCGTATGTCCAATTCTCTTAATCCAGCAGCTTTAGCTTCAACTGCTGTGATAAAAACTTGCAGCAAACAGCTTTCCGTAGGATGACCATGTAGTATAATAATGGTGTTTATGGTTCCGGTGTTGGAGACATAAGCCTCAATGGGTTCTCCAGCAGTTTCAGCATGAGAGCAACCAGCGGTCGTAATTACACTTACCTTCAGATCATCCGCCTCTTTAGTTACAACGGAAAACTTTCTCACATCAGCCGCGGTTATCATTCCTACCGTTTGCTCTAGTGGAAGTTTCAGTTTCCGCATCTTTTCAAGAAGAAATTGTTCCGGATCTTTATGGAGACTTATCTGATTATAACCCCTTGGAACTTGAGCGTTCAGAAGAAATCTAGCTCTTTTTAAACCGCCATTATGCACAGCTGAGCTGATAACGGTTAAATCCGATCTGGACGACAGGATAAGTGCGTAATCCTCCAAAAAAAGTTCAACATCACTTCCCAAGGACTTTAAGAGTCTCATACTGGATACACTCACATGAGGTAATAGAGGAGCATGATTATTGCTCCTCTAAAAGCTTTTTCGCTCCACCTTAATGGCTTTGCTAGGGCAAAGAACTTCACAAAGGCTACATGCAGTGCATGACACAGCATCAGATACCTGAGGTTTCCCATCGGGCTCTACCTGAAAAATACCCCGTGGACAAACGTCGACGCATGATAAGTTAGAACAAGACATACATTTTTCACGATCTATGATTATCCTTACACTCATACGCTTCACAACAACCCTTCCAATTGAAAATCTTAAATATATCCATTGCCGAACGTAACCCATGGAAATAGGCGTAGTTACCTACGAACCTAAGAGCATTAAAGGATTTGACATAAACATCTATTACGTGAAAAGAGCTGATGGAACAGTTTTTCAGCCAGCGGAACAAATGCTCAATGATGTTACATGTTTCTGCGATGCAAAAGCTATAAGAAAAAATCCAAGTATCGTAGCAATTTCAAAGGATGGCCCGGCACTAAGAAATAACAGAAAAGTTAACATGCCATGGGATTATCTGTGCCCTACGGACGAAGAATATAAAAAACAACTTTTGGAGTTAATTGATGATCTTGGCAGAAGAACTCAAGGAGTCATACTCAACCTATACCACTTCCCAGAAGAGGGATTCTGCACATGCTCGCGATGCCAAAAACTATGGCGCAATAGCGGGTTGGATTGGACAACATGGAGAGTCAAAACAGTAACGGATTTTATAGAAGAAGCTAAGAGCAGAGTTAAAGGGATATTTGCTACAGAGGTCTGGCCTGACCCTGTCCTATCAAAGGAAAGGTTCGGAGTGGATTTTTGGCAGATTGCCAAGTACATTGATTTCTTTCATGTTCCACTATCTGCTAGTGACTACACAACCATGTATTGGGTGGACATGTTGACGAGAATATTCACTCGAACAATGCAAAAACCAGTTTACATAGAACTTAGCGCTGAATTACTGAATGAAATCAAACTTGAAGCCCTATTAAAAACAATGGCCTATGTCAGCCGGCACAACGTTAAGGGAATATTCCTTCTGGTTCACGACACCAATAATGCTGAACAAATCTGCAGCTACGCTGTACAGAATAGGGAGCTGCAGAAGTGGTTTGAAGTCCATGGATTCTACAAAATGCTAGAGGTTATCGAGAAGTGGAAAGAGTTTTACTGAGTTTTTCCTTATAGCTCCTGAGTTTCGGTATATCAAGATCTGCTGTTAATATGAAGTCGTATGGCACATCTGGCGCCTCATGAATCACTCCCCAAGGGGCAATAACAGCACTTCGCCCACCCCTTGTGCCTGAACGTACATTCCCAATTTTGATTATAAACAACCCCTTTTCTGAAGCGATTCTTTCAGATAAAGGATGCCCCTTAACATCTGGATGCCCATACAAAGCAGCTACTGGAAGAAACACTGCTTCTGCGCCCATCGATACGGTTTGCTCTACAGCCTCATAGTTGAAAATATCGGCACATATCAGGATTCCGATTTTGCAGAATTCGGTTGAAAACACAAAGGGATTTTCTCCTACGCTAAAACCGATTCGCTTCTCAGCGTTTATAAGGCTCCTTTTACGATAGCCACCAAGAAGTTGCCCATTCCTCCACAATGTGCAGGTATTAAAGTAAGCATTATGCCATTTCTCAACAACTGTTCCGCCAATTAAGTATATGCTGGATAGAGCGCTAGAAATTCGCTGCAAAAACTGAATTGTGGACTTATAGGTTTTCTCGAAAATGTCCTTTGCTGACGGATAGTTCTCAAAAAATCCCGGGACTGAAAAGTACTCAGGTAATGCTATAAAGTTTGGATTAAACTCTGCAGCCTTCTCAATGTTTCTTCTCGCCGCTAATAGAGCCTCTTCAAGTGTCTCCCGGGTTTCCATATGTATTAGGCTTACACGCAACTTGTTCATCACCCGGTAGTAGTTTTTATTGACGACAAAGTAGTTTATCAAAACTTTTAAGTGTATCCGCAACATTCCCATTAAGCCAATGTCAAGGGCGAGTGTTGAAATGTTGACTGTTTTGGTTCCGGCTGTGTTAATTTTCCTTTTTCTTGCGGTTATCGGCATAAGCAGACCACGTAAAATGAAGCTTTCAACATGGTGTTGGATATACATAGCAATTGCGCTGTCTTTTGATTTTTTTACAGCCTTAGCAGTTATCCTTAATAGCGAAAGGTTAATGGAAATTCTTGTCGGGGTTGCGGCTGGATCCGCTACAAGCTTAGCGTACCACGTTTGGAGAGACATGAAAGAGTTCGAAGAAGAGCATGATTACCACTCAGCTGTTATAGCCAATTGAAAGGATTATCTTCATTTAATTAGCTTGATATTCATAGAAATTGTGATGGATAGTTTTGTATTTTCGTGTCAGCAAGACTTAATAAGGTTGATCAAAAGCCTAATCTCAACGAACTTTATGGAGTGAAAGTAATTGATTGAAAGGAAGTTGATAATGCTTCCAGGCCCTACTAACGTTCCTGAAAGGGTATTATACGCGATGATCCAGCCCATGATAAACCATAGAGGAGCAGAGTTCCATAATCTTTATGCTGAAATCGAGGAGAACCTAAAGTATGTATTTCAAACTGAAAATGATGTTTTTGTTCTCTCAGCATCCGGAACTGGTGGCGTTGAGTGTGTAGTTAGCAATCTGGTCAGTCATGGAGAAAAAGTTATAGTTCCAATTTTCGGGGTTTTCGGCAAGCGATTAGCTGAAACAGTTAAACGTAGGGGAGGAATTACCATAGAACTAAATTTTCCACCAGGAGTTGCACCCAAAGCTTCCACTATAAGAAATGTTGTAGAGAAGGAAAAGAATGCAAAGGCAATACTCATAGTGTATAACGAGACTTCAACAGGGGTTATTGTTCGTGAGCTCCCGGAAATCGCAAAAATAGCTGAAGAGAACAATATGCTTATCATGGTGGACGCTGTTTCAGTACTTGGAGGCGATAAACTTCCAGTTGACGAATGGAAAATTGACGTTTGCGTTACTGGAAGCCAGAAATGCCTGTTCTGTCCACCGGGACTATCCATGATTTCTGTAAGCCAAAAAGCATGGGAAGATATCAAAAAGACAAGCAACAAACCAATGTATTTTGATTTATCATTAATCAAGGAATCTGCTGCCAAGAAAGAAACACCGTTTACTCCCGCACTTCCGCTTCTTTACGCATTAAACGAAGCTCTCAAGATGATTAGGGAAGAAGGGTTAGAAAGAAGCATCAAAAGACATGGTAAATGTGCAGAAGCCTTCTACAATGCGATAGAGGCCTATGGGCTGACTGCCTTTCCAAAAGAAAAGGAGAACCGTTCAAACACAGTGATCGCAATAAACGTTCCGGAAAGAGTGAACGAGAATCTTGTACGCAGCATAATGCGGGACAAATACGGTGTAGTGATCGCCAGCGGAATGAGTGAACTAAAGGGAAAGATATTCAGAATAGGAAA
>JANXET010000017.1 GCA_025058315.1 Candidatus Bathyarchaeota archaeon
AGGCAACCATTAACCGACGAAGATTTAGGCATTACAACAAGCCTTAAACAAGCCATGGAAGAAGGTAAACGCTTCAAGCCTTTAGATCCAGACGACTTGAAGCTTGAAGAGCCTAGAAAGACAGAGTATATGACTTGCGATTTTTGTGGAAGGCTTCTCTCGCGACTGGACGTTAAGTGGATTAAGGTTCACTCTGAAGAGTATGACAAGGTTTTGTTGACCATTCACAATTTGGCTGAAAGGGAGACTCGAAAAGAGTCTTCCCGGCCGTGAGGTGAAATTTTATGGAGAAAAAAGAGGAAACGCCTAAACAAGGATTGTCAGACGAGGATTTAGGGCTTGCGCTTGTAGACTGCCTGCTGCTAAGTCCGCCAAAAGAGTCGCGAAGTTTAGACGCATTGGTTTTCGAAGTTGAATATCAAAACGAGAAATATCGCATAGGCGTTATAGGCGAGGAAGCTCTCCAAAGCGTCAAAAAACATGGCTACAAAGACGGCAACGGCAAAATCCACCTGAGAATTCCAATGAGCAAGCTGAAAAAGCCGATTGGTTGGATAAACGAGGCATATTAAAATTGCAAGCGAAGCTTTCCATCCACCTTTCTTTTTCTGCAGAATTCCAGAGGTGAAATGCGTTGGATATTGAGGATTTTGAAATTTTCCTAGAAGATTTCTGCGATTTTCTAGACGGTTTAGAAGCTTCGGTTACCAAAATGAAACAACAGATTGCCAAACTTGTAGGAGTTGAGGAAAAGCCAAAGTTTCCTTGGAACCCCGACAAAATAAAATGGGAGAAGACCCAGGGCCCTAAGGGAGAATTTGAAAGATCCGGAGACATAAACAATCCAGAGTTCAAGGCTTTATTGAAGGATTTAGCACACCATAACGGTAAGCTTACAAGAAACGGCTGGTTCTACTGGACATTTAAAAACGGCTCCACCGTGGGTAGGAAAAAGCGAGAGGCATAACAGCTAATGCCTTGCTGCCCGCAATGTGGCTCAACACTTCTCTACAAAGACGGCTTGCGCTATTTAACAGACGGCTCGAGCGTTCAGCGGTACCTATGCAGAAACTGCAGTTACAGATTCAGCGAAACCAGAAAACCATATATCAACACAGACACAAAAAGTGAATGTGATGCACACCAAAAGGCGGCTAAGCTTTTGGTGGAAGCCCAAGGGCAGACTGAAAAGCGGGAAGCGGGAGCCACAAAAGCGAGCTTTGACGTTAAAGGGAAAATCCTAGAGTTTGCATGGTTGCTTAAAAAGCAAGGCTACAGCGAAGAAACAATAAGACTGCACGTTTCAGCCTTGAGAACACTGCACGAGAGGGGAGCTGATTTATACAATCCAGAATCAGTCAAAGAAGTCATAGCACAACAAAAATGGTCTGAAACTAGAAGACGCAATGTGATAAACGCTTATTCGCGCTTTCTAAAGCATGAAGGGATACAATGGGATAAACCAAGATGCAAAGTTGGTCAGAAGCTTCCCTTCATACCAACAGAGCAAGAATTGGATGCTTTAATAGCTGGTTCAGGAAGTAAGACCTCGGTTTTATTGCAACTCCTTAAGGAAACTGCCATGAGAGCTGGCGAAGCTATGAAGCTTAAATGGGCAGATGTAGACTTTGAGAGGCGTATTATAACCTTAAACGAACCTGAAAAAGGAAGTAAACCGCGAATATGGAAAGTAAGTGAAAAACTTATTGGAATGTTGAACAGTCTACCGAGGGAAAACGAGAAAGTCTTCGGAAAGTCTAGATACGACACTTTAAAACAAACTTTACAGAAAACAAGAAAGCGTCTGGCGGCTAAACTTCAAAATCCAAGACTTAGCGAAATAACATTCCATACATTTAGGCATTGGAAAGCAACTATGCTTTACCATAAAACCAAGGATCCGTACTACGTTAAAGACTTCTTGGGTCATAAAAGCATTAAGAACACAGAAATTTACATTACTGTTGAGCGGGCCATATTCGGCGATTCATGCAACGATGAATTTACAGTCAAGATTGCAAGCAATCCGGATGAGATTAAAGCTTTGCTAGAGGTGGGCTTTGAATATGTTTGCGAGAAAGACGGGCTACTATTCTTTAGGAAGCGCAAGTAACGAAACGTTAAAAAATCTCCGAGGTTATTCCAAAATTAGCCGAGGTAGCTCAGCCTGGGAGAGCGCCCGGCTGAAGACCGGGTTGTCGCCGGTTCAAACCCGGCCCTCGGCACTTTTGGACGGACCCGCGGCATAGCCTACTTCCTTTTACGGAATAATTTGGCTCCTTCCACCTCGCAGATGTATTCAAAGCCAGCTTCTATCAAATCCTTCGCTTCTTTGACTGTTTTCGCAACCTTACAAACGAACTCATCGTCTTTAAAGCATATGAGCTGGGTGTACTTAAGGGTGTTTTTGATGTTCTTGTGGCCTAACACCTGCATCACGTGCAAGATATCCTTTGTTTTTGCGTATTCCGTCGTGGCTTTCCAATGCCTAAACGTGTGTAAAGTTATTTGTTTGATCCTCGGGTTACAGAGCTTTTCAGCCAGCCCATTGCGCCGACGCTGGAATGTTCTTCTAAGTTCTTTAGCTGCCATGCGCCAAATATTCTTTCGTTAGTTTTTGGAAGGCGACTCAGCATTGCGAGGATTATTTTCCAGATCCTCTGCTGCCATAGGTTATAGTGCCCCGCTTAGAACACCATAAAGGAGCCCGAAGATTACGCTGCCAGCCCAAGCAATAACTATGTATGTCAGCACAACCTTCCATTTAGCTATTCTTGAGACGGCTAAGGCATTGGCGAAGTCGTAGGGCTGCCCCATAAGCCAGCTGAGCAATGATCCGTTGAGGCTTGAAATCTTAGAATACTTGCGAAGCGGCGAGAAATGCGTATGCGAGATTGTCCCCCATTTGGGAATAGCACAACCTCTGGTTTCGCGGCATCTTACAATACTGAAAAGATGCGGGCTTGTAAAGGATAGACGGGATGGAAACAGAAGGTTTTACTCTATTACTAATCCATCCGTGTTTAAGGTTATTGACGCCGCCACCGCCGATTTGTTGGATGCACTTACAAAACATGTAGTTGAACAGATTACTTGAGGTGGTTGGGAATGGTTGTGAAGGTTGAAACTTTCACGGCTGAACCGCCGTGTGCGGGTTGCCTTAAACTGTTGGAGTATGCGGATTTGATTAAGGCGAAGTACGGCGATAGAGTTGAAGTGATAAAGCATATTGGGCCATGCGAAGAGTTTGGCAAATACGGCTTAACATTAGTTCCGGCCATAGTCTTCAACGAAGGAAAAATAAAGATTATGGGAGTATGTCCAAGCATGCAAACCATTGAGGCGGCGCTTAAAGAAATGGGGGTATAAACATGCCAGTGAAAGTTGAAGTTTTCACTTCTGAGCCGCCATGCTCCGGCGGAAGGCTGCTCCTCAAACTCATAGAGAAAATTAAAGAAGAATATAAGGACAAAATCGAGGTTGAAATCTATCGTGGGGTAAACCCAAAACTGGGCGAGTATGGCATAGCGGCAAGCCCAGCCGTAGTCATTGACAAGGATATACGCATAATCGGCGTTTGTCCAAGCGAAGAAACCTTCAAAGAAGCCTTAAGGGAAGCTGGCGTCCAATAGGGCTAGGATGGCACTCCCAGAGATAAGATGGAATGGCATTCCGAGCTCTACATAGGTTGCGGAATATCATACTAACCTGTGGAAAATGTCTACCTGTTCAACTATGAACCTGAGCAGCAGCCTAACTGCTCGTTGCTGTTCAACACGACAAAATCATGTCAAGCTTCGCTAATTGTTAGAAACATGTGTTTCGATTATTATTTCAGTAGTTTTTGCGTGTTCGGTTAAATCGGCTGTATTACTGTGGCGCTTGTTGTTGAAATTTCAAGCTGATTGCTGAATCCCCTCTTTACGTGGGCATTCCTTATGCTTACCCTGTCACCTATTTTCAGTTTTGCCGCGATTTCAGCGTTGTTTCTCCAAGCTGAAACCCATATTCGCCCCGTTTCATCCTTTATTTCGAAAACTGCAAGCTTCACAACTTCGCCCTTGGAGGTATTAACCTCCCTGACAATAGGCTTCACCGTGACTTCGCCTTCAATGCTGACCTCCTTCAAGTGTTCCGTTATGTCGCTTATCTTTAAGGGGCCAGCCTGCTGTGGGCATGTTCCGATGTAGGTGTCTAAGTCCACATGGATCTCCAGATCACCTTTATATGGAGACTCCTTAACTTTTGCATTAACAATTTGAATTTTAGCCCCTTTTTTGAGGACATTCGCAGCCTCATCAACCTTGTCATTCCAGACGGCGACAGAGATCTCGCCAGTCTCATCTGCGAGAATGAAACGTAGCAGTTTACCTATGCTTGAATCACGTCTAGTAAAGGTGGATGTCTGCAGCACCTCTTTTACTGTCCCTACAAGGTTAACCTTCTTGTCTTTAAATGAGCTGTTGATTACCCCAACTTTTAAGGATAGCTCCTCGATGGTCGGGTAATCGGAGGCATCTGCATCCTTAGGGTTAACCTCAACTTCAGCTCTTGCACCTATGTGAAGCTCTGGTTTTCCTTTTCTTCCCTCCTTTGTATATCCATGGGTTAATTTCAATATCTGCCCGACAGTAATCACGCCATGATTAGCGAGATCCTTCTTGTCGTTCCATAAAACAACCTTCAGGATTCCACTCTTGTCAGCTATGAGTAGGCTTGAAGATTTTAAGCCTGATCTGTTCTTCTCTGAGGCTGGGAATATGGCTATAACCCGGCCTGTTATGGTTACATCACTCAGGTTTGGAACGAGATCCCTTATTGAAAGTTTCGGCCTGATGGTTTCCGTTGAAATTTCAACACCGTAACTTGCAGCTATAGCCCTTAGAAGAATTTCATCTGGAATGTATCCTCCGGTTCGTTCTTTCTCCATTTTCAGCCTGTTAATTATATCCTCCCTTGAAACCTCAAAGTTTCTCGAGAGGATTTTCTCGATTATCTCGTCAACCATGGACATGCTTTTAAGGCGCCGAAACTTTTACATCGCACAGAGACTTTAGCTTTTTCCACAATTAACCAGCAAATTATGCAGGTTTAGGCCATGCTTTTTGTACATGTTCACTCAGTTCAGTGTATAGCGCCTCATAAACCTTCAACGATTTACTAAGCGCTTCCTCAAGGCTTATTCGCCTAGCCTCAACCTCAACCATCATCCGTTCTACAAAACGCCTAGTTTCAGGCGTGACAAGACGTTCATCCACGCTCTTTAAAAGGTTTATAAGAGCCTCACCATGGCTAGTTATCACGAAACTTTTCCGCTTCTTAAAAGCATAGCCTCTTTCAACTATCAGCGAGGGAAAAATATGCCTCGTGGCATCCGTTCCTATACCGTTCTTCTCCATAAGCCTCAGCAACTCAGATTCGGTTAAATGCGGTGGAGGCTTCGTCTTCTTTTCATCGATTTGCACTTCGAGAACAGGCAGCGTTTGTCCTTTCTTAAGCTCGGGAATCCATAGGAGGTCCTTCGGCCTAAAGTATGGAAAAACCTCGTAGAAACCCTCATGAATGAAGTATTTGCTTGAAGTCTCCATTGGAACCCCGTCAAGCTCCACCGAGAGTTTCCACCGTTCAAACACGGCGTTCTGTCCCATGACGTTGGCGAGATATCTTCTAGCGATGTATTCCCAAATTTTTCCCTTCAAGTCTCCAGCTAAGTAGGGCTTTATGGGATGTATCGGCGGATGGGCTCCATCGTTCTTTCTGCCATCTACAGCGTTCAGTTCTTGGGGAACTATGAATTTGGACAGCGGGGTTCCACTGAGCATTTCAAGGATTTCCTGATGGTTAACTCGAATCCACATGTTCGTCTCGGTTCTCGGATAGCTTATGAAACCCTCAGCATATAGGTCCTCGGCAGATGCCATTATCCTATTTCCGCTTACTGCGAGGATCTTAGTTAATTCCTGAAGCATAGTGTCAGTATCTGTGGGCAAGGGCTTCTGTTCCTCCTCAACCTTCAGAGTATATTCCTTAACCAACGCATTTTTTGCATCTTTTGCAATCCTGTAGAGTTTTTCCGCTTCATTTCTGTCCCTTATCGGGACCGTTGAAACCTTAACCTTTGTGCCTCTATCATCTAGAACTGCCCAAATAACATAGTATATTTCAGGCTTGAAATTTCTTATTTCCATGTCCCTTGCATAAACGAACCATAATGTGGGAGTCTGGCAGCTTCCATATGAGACAAGTTTTACGGCGAACCCGTTCTTTCTGGCTGTGAGGGTTAAAAGTCGAGTGTAGGCTGCGCCTATAATTAAGTCGAACTTATGGCGGAAAAGCGCCTTTTCAACCCAGCCCCAGTTCAGGTCAGACTCAAGGCTACTCCAGGCTTTCCTAAGCTCCTTCTCAGCAACGGTGTTAAAGCGCATACGCATATAATTTGGTTTAGAAAGCACCTTCTTAGCCGCCAACATGGCCTCGTACGCGATAAGTTCGCCCTCATGATCATTGTCCGTGGCGAAAATTATGGGATCTCCAGATGCCCTAAGGGCTTTAAGCAGACTGTTATAGGCTTTCTTGTCGCGTATAATCCATCTTGTTTCTGCATGGAAAAGTTCAGCGGGATCAATGCTTCTCCAGTTTGAATATTTCTCATGGAAATCCAGCTCAAGTAAATGTCCGCTTAGAGCTATAACCTCAGCATCTGGCCTAACTACACGCATTATGGCACGTGCTACAGATGGCTTTTCAGCCACAACTATCACTTAAAGCCACCTTAAGCAAAGCGCTAGAACAAACTTTTCACATTTATCAACCTATGCACCTTTATATTTAGTTCTCTCATGGAGAAGCCTATGCAAAATATGTTTGCAGAATCGGAAAGGCCTACCGTGGATGAGCCTACTTCATCGAGGCCAGCAGCTCGAATAACTGCTTTATTAAAGCGTCCTGTACACGGTTAAACTCTTCCTCAGCTTTACGCTGGTCTTTCTTCTTCATCGCATGAGTTAATGCATGAGCCTCTATAGTTCGACCCATCTCCTTTGTATCAAGGGATAAAGGAATATCCTCCCCGCACTCGCATCTAATTGAAAATTTAACATTCGAACTCAATATATGTGACCCGCCGCCGAAACGGATGATGGCATAGTATATATGCTTTTCGTCGAAAACCGAATGTTTTAGCATAGTAATATTTACCCAGCCTTCTTTTACCTATAATGAACAAGTGAAGGTTTGGATGCCGGGGGAGGGACTCGAACCCTCGATGACCAGATTTCCTATCTGCACCCCATTCATGTTGATTATGAGTCTGGCGCCCTAACCAGGCTAGGCGACCCCGGCTGATTTTTCCGGATTAAGTATGATTTTGCCGCTTGCTTATTTACGTTTTCTGAAGAACAGCAGCCCGTCTTTTTCGCAGACATATTCAAATCTCACTTCCAGTAGCGCTTTGATTTCATCTGGTGTTGAGGCTGTTTTTACGTGAAATTCGTCGTTTCGCGTTTGGAATAAGGCTTGTTCCGCGCAGATAAAGAACCAATAAGTCTAAAATTACCATCAATTTAGACGCATGTTTGTTTCTTTTTGAGTGAATCTTTCCGCCAAACACTCCGAACCCAACTTTTGGGAGCGGCTTTTGCAGGAAAAATAGGAGGGGGGAGGGGTGGGTGAAACCCGTAGGGGGTAGGTATAGGTTAAATTTTCTGCAGAAAATACATAATGCCTGATTGGGGCTTAACCTGCATAAATATTGCAGACATTAAGCCTGAACCGAACAAGCCGCTCGTTGAAACGGTTGGAAAAGCCTTGAAGAGGCCCTTGAACTGTTAAGCCGTGTAGGGCTTAATGATGTCTTCCTGTTTCTGTGCACTTATGAGCAGCTCAGCGACGGACAAAATACTGCTACAAAATCGCTAAGATGATTGAAGGCGGCTTGCAGTTCTGGATTTTGGATGAGTTTGCATCCACATTGGATAGAGATACGGAAGATAGTGGCCTATAATCTTCAAAAGTCGGCCAGACAACAGGCCAAAGCAGTTTTAGCCACTACAACCCATACTGGCCTCTTCGAAGACTCTGACCCATCAGTGCAGGCAAAGATTATCGTGAAACATTAGCTGTAACGCCCTACGTGGAAATGCCAGCAGTTATGGCAAAATATAATCCCTTCGCAGAAAAAGCAGTAACGCAAAAATGGCAGAACAACCACCACAAAAACAAGCATAAAAATAGTAGAGACCCTAAGCCAGCTCGGCTTCAATATTCACCTGCTTGGAAGCGAAAAATGTTTTAAATAAGCTGCAAAGCTTAAGCGAAAAGGAAATACGGGCAATTAAAGAGGAATTCATTGTCATGACGATTTATGAAATATTTTTTCTGTTACATATCCTTCGGAAGAAAGCGAGATTACATAAAAGAAGTGAAAAATCTCAAGATCGAAAAACTTGCTCACCTGATAAAAGTCTGCATTTTTTTTAAAAAAATGCAGACAAAAGTTTGCCTCTTTTGGCAAAAGTAAAAAAATGAGATTTGCGGGTTTTCTCCATTAAAAGCGCAAATAGACGACCCCGGCGTCCATTTACTTTTACAACAAGCGTTTATAAAAATGTTAGCCTAACCCGGGCCAGTTTTATTCATATTTTTCTGATGCTGATAGATCTAGGATGATGGATGGCACTAAACTCATGTATATTGGATCCGATATGTCTCTGCTGATCAAAAGTGGATCCAGGTAGGCGATTATAGTTTTTCCCTCTTCATTAGGTTTAATTCTCCAAAACCTCTTCAAATCCCTCTCAGCAAGCTTTTTCCTGCCTTCAATGTCTAAGGTCTTTGCAAGTTCTATGGATTTCAAGTAGAAGTCTGTTATTGCGTAGTTAACAAGGCGTATGTTGAATTTCAAATCTTTGTCGCCGAGTTTATCTTTTGTTCTTAACCTGGCGGTCACAGCCTTCTCCAGTCCACCTAAACTTTTCTCCTTCAACACAATTAGTGGGCAAAGGAACTTTGAGGCTTGAAGGATGGAGTCCAATTCTCTACTTTCAACAATTTTCGGCAAAATCATAAGCTTTCTCCACATCAAGCTGATGCTTAGGGTTTCTGAGGCGCCAAGTTCCCTATACTTAAACTTCCTCTTAAGCCAGCTAATCTCCTGCTCAATGTTAACATCTTCAGAAAAATAGATTATCCCTCTAATGTTTTTGATTAGGTAAAAATGTCTGGCGGCATTATCCGTCCACATAAAACAAGCCGCCCCCTAAATGTATGGGGCTAACGTTTATTTTCTATCTAGCCTTTCCACTCCGTTCTGTTTCCCTAAATATGCTATCTTCGCCATTCCCGCGAAGAGCCCTGTTTCCACGACACCTGGAATCGAATCAAGCCTCATATCCAAATCAGCCGGATTCTTTATTACTCCAAAGTAGGCGTCAACTATGAAGTTTCCATTGTCTGTGACTACTGGACCCACCTTGCCATGGCTTTCCCTTAAGCGCGGCTTCCCTCCCAACTCCTCTATTTTAAGCATGGCTGGTTTAAGTGCGAAGGGCAGGATCTCTATTGGTACGGGGTGATTGTTTTCGCCCAAAAAACCAACTTTCTTGCTTTCATCTGCAATTATTATAAGCTCTTTCGAAGCTGAAGCCACTATCTTTTCACGAGTTAGGGCTCCCCCCATGCCCTTTATCAGATTCAGCGATTCATCTATCTGGTCCGCCCCGTCGATTGTCAAGTCTAATATGGGATTCTCATCCAGCGTCGTTACGGGTATTCCGTTATCAACAGCCAACATTAAAGACTGATAGGATGTTGGGACAACCTTAATTCTCAATTCTCCCCTTTTCACTTTTCGGCCCATTTCCTCAGCTGCATAGACAACCGTGCTTCCGCTTCCCAAGCCAATAACGAAACCGTCCTTAACATGTTTTACAGCTTCTATTGCAGCGTGCCATTTTGCTTTTTTAACCCAGCTTTTCCCACTAGGCTTCAATTTCCATCTGCCCCAATTTTTCCAAAACTTTCTCCACTTCAGCCCTAATTTCCTCAATTCTCTTTTCAGCTTCACTCATCGTGCTTGAACCATGTTTAGCAGGCGGCTTTTTCCTTTTCTTAGGAGCTTTTTCTTCCTTCTCTTCAGGGGTCTTTTCTTCCTCAGAGGGTTCGGCGGCAGCTTCTGCAGGCGTTATCGTTATCTCCTTTATGGGTTTCACCGCAATCCTTGACCGCAATTCATCAATTTTAGAGCCTATCTCATCGAAACGTTCGCTGAACAGCTTTATTAGATCCTCCTGCATTGCTTCAAGTTCATGCAGCGCCACAAGGGCTTCGTCCTTTGAAATTGCATCCTTTACAGCCATCATCCTTGCCTTGTAGCCTTGTGCAAGTTTTTCTCTTTCTTCCTCCGTTATTTTTCCTTCCGCGTGAGCCTCGTAAAGCTTCCTAATTGCATCGCTCAAGATTTCTCTCTCCAAATCCAGCATTCTAAGCTCTTCTCTAGCTTTCTGCGCCTCCTCAGCGGAAACCGTCTTTACAATCTTAAAAGGCAGAAACTTCGGTTCCCCTTCCTTTCTTTCTTTTTCTCTTAAAGGCTTAGCTTCCCTAACCCCACTTTTAGCCATGGCATACAAAATTATGAGACATGCGATAATAACCCCTAAAACCATTATTGTGGCGGTTAGGGTCTCGTCAAACGGCAAAAGCTTTTCCCTCGCATCCATTTTACTATTTAACCAGATATATAAATTACACCAACCCGTCATTTTCGACGCTTCAAAATCGGCATCAATGTAAAATTCTGCCTAAAGCTTAAATAACCTACCGCATAGTCTCATTCTAAAACGTTCAGTAGTGGTGTATGCCTTGAAATTCGCAGTATTCCTATACCATCCGGAGCCAGCTGAAGGTTTTGACATAAACTTCTACCGCATAAAACCTGAATCTGGAACCGTTGGAAAACCAACCCCGCACATGTACACTAACATAGCCTGCTTCGGAGATAACCAAAAAGCCAGTGAGCACCCTGAATGGATAGCTGTATCAAAAGACGGCCCAGCCACGCGGCTTAATAAAAAATACAATTTCAGATGGGATATCCTCTGCATGACAAATCCTGAGCTTGTTGAGGAAACTCTGAACTTCATCGAGGAAAACGCTCGTGTATCCCCTGGAATAAGCCTGAGCAGCATGCACTTCGCTGACCATGGCTTCTGCATATGTCCTCGATGTATGGATCTCTGGCGTAAAAGCGGATTAAGCTGGACAGAGTGGAGAGCGCAGGTGGTGACGGATTTCGTGAAGAAAGCACGAGACCGCGTAGGCAGTAAACCGCTTTTTATAAACATCCTGCCGGATCCCGTTCTTGGGAAAGAACGATTCGGCTACAACTATGATGAAATTGCAAACTACGCTGATGCCTTCGTGGTTCCCATGTTCTCAAGAAGCTACATCACATCTTGGTATTTTGAAACGTTGGCAAGAGCCTTCAAAAGAATCCTGAAAAAGCCTGTTTTCGTAAACCTATATGTTTACGGGCCAGGAGAAAATCCCCAAACAGTCCCAACCGTAGAACAGATACTTACCGTTTCATGTCGAATAGCCAGAACAGGCGTTGATGGCATAATATACTTGGCTGAGAATGCTTGGAGAATAAGAGACTTCCAGAGGGCTGCTGTACAAAATAAGAAACTCTTAGAAGAGCTTGAAGGTTCCGGAGGAGAAGAGGTCGTAGAAAGAGTTAGAGTGTGGGAATCACTCTTCTAAAAATTTATATTCTAATTGGAGCCTCGGGCGGGCTTCGATCCCGCGACCCGCGGCTTACGAGGCCGCTGCTCTACCAGGCTGAGCCACCGAGGC
>JANXET010000018.1 GCA_025058315.1 Candidatus Bathyarchaeota archaeon
AGACCATTAACAAACACAAAATGTTCAAAACAACGTTCTTTTAAACGTTATTAAGTGCACGGATGTAAAGTGACCTTCTCTGTTTATAACTTTTAAAAATGACTTTCTGATGAGATCAACAAGTATATAGAGTTGGAAAGAATAAAGTATTAATTAGGTGAAATGGGCATTGATGTTTAACGTGGAAAAAGTCGCTTCAGGATTTATTCTTGTGCTGTTTCTCTGCTTCATTTTGGATTCCTCTTTTAGAAATGGAAATGAAGCTGAAAAGCGGGACAATTACATTAGAGCTGACGGGCGTATTGATGGAACAGATAACATTCAGCGCGTGGGAAACGTTTACAAGTTCAAAGAAGCTTAAGCGGTTCGAATGTTGTTGAGAGGGACAACCTGATTCTTGACGGAGCAGGGCATGCACTGCTGGCCGACGGCGATCTAGGCGTCGGCGTGGATATACGCGCCAGAAGCAATATCACAGTTAAGAATCTAATATCAAAGGAGCCCTAGGCAGATGTGGAATTCTGCTAATAAACGCTGTAAACTGCAAAATAATCCAGAATAATATAATCGGCAATTTCATTGGCATAGAAATGACGGGAACCTCTTTCCCGCAATAGGATAACTGCATAAAGAATAATTCTGTCAGTATGGAAATCTACAGTGTCAATCCGGGCTGTGACAACGTTTTATTTCAAATAACGAGGTAACAAACAAAAGTCTTGGCATGCAGGTCAAAGATTTCCTTCGAACCGAAGTTACTGGAAACAATGTATCATTTAATGGTCTGGGCTTAGGTTTAGGTTCAGGAAGCATAGCAAGGAACAACGTGATGGCAATAACACTTACGGCTTCCACGCCTTCAACATACAGCGGGAACGCTGTTCAGATACTCCCATGATCAATGTTGACGTAGATGCCTCAAACACGGTAAGCCAATCATCTACTGGGTTAATCAGCACGGTAAAACTGTGCCTGCAGGCGCCTGCTGTGTGGCGCTAATTGGCTGCAAGGGCATAACCGTTAAGAACCTTGATCTCGGCGGAAACGTGGAAGGCGTATTCTTGGGTTCAACTACAAACTCAACGATTATAAACAATGGGATCTCAAAATGCTTGTTCGGCGTCAACATTGACTCGTCTCTTAACAACACAATAAGGGGAAATATCATTATTGGAAATGAAAATGGCATTCACCTAAGCTGGAGCTCTTCTAATAACATTATTCAGGGAAACTACATAAAAGCGAATACTGCCATAGGCGTATACCTGGCTGACTCTTTGATAACAGGATAATCTGGAACCACATAGCCAACAACAAAATAGGCATCAACACCGAATATTGCGGAATCAACATTATTCACTGTAACAATTTCATAAACAATACGAAACAATGGGATGACATAGGCTTTACACCGTGGCCCATACCTCTTCCAATTTCCAAAAGTATATGGGATGACGGTAAAGCGGGCAGCTACTAGAGTGGCTACAATGGCGCAGACGCGGGTTGTGACGGAATTAGCGACACACCTTATATGGTTGGTCGGAATAACATAGATCGCTATCCCCTGATGAGTCCAATTGTGATTCCAGAACTTTCCATAAAAGAAATTCTGCCCGAATATGCGCCATCAAATGGCCAAGCCTAAACGCGCTTCTTTTAACAGCCATTTCAATAGTGTGCTAGCCGTCACACTTGGCACTATAATATATAGAAAAGGAGAAATGTAAGTGGAAAAGTTAGGAAAGGTGGCTGGAGTTTTGCCTATTCTGGCGGAATTTCTTTGAAGGCTAGTTCTATGTCCACGCCTTGCTTACCTCTGTAGGTTTTTGATATCCAAAATATTACGAAGCCTATTAGGAATATTAGTGCAATCATAAGTAGGGATTCAGGTGCGTTTGCCAGCAGAGTATCCTCTGTAAGGTAGAAGTAGCTTACAAACAGCCCTACTGCCACATCCAGCAGCGCTATAATGGAGAACACCGGGATCCCGGCGATTCTCCATTTCACCGTTGATTGTTCGAAGATTCTCTGTCGCCTGTATGGGAAAACCATTCCAGCTATTCCCACGATTACAGCTATAATTGCCAGCGCGAATATGCTTGAAACCATGGTTAACCATTGCACTGTGCAATATAAGGCTAGGAAGATTTGAGCAAGTGCGAAGATTAAAATTGCGTTTATCACTGGGGTGCGGAACCTTTCACTCACGTATGAAAGTTTCTCTGGAGCGATCCTGTCGAAAGACCATGCCAACATTATTCTGCTGTTGAGCATAATGTTCTGTGGAACGAACCATACTCCCCATATCAAGTATCCAATACTCATCAGCGCATATAATATCACTTGATCTGTGAGTAAGCCGACGAATGATGGGAAGTATGGTGGAATAGCTAGAGCATACTCTCCATTCCACCATAGGTGGCCAACAGCATGCCAGAATTGGACGCCGATGGTTCTGATGAATAGGTAGGCTAAAGCTGCAGACCAAAGGCCAAGCACTACGGTTGCAAGGGGGCCTCCCAGAAGCTGTGACTTCTTAACATCTTTTATTTCACCGGCCATGAATGTTGAACCTATACAGTAAGGCATGTAGGTGTAGAACAGTGGAATAAGCAGTAGCAGAGAACGCCAATTGAAATCAGGATTCAAGTTTGCACCGAGGCTTCTGGCAGTTTCTATTAAGTGGCTGTAGCTGTTGGCTTCGCCTGTAAGCCATCCAGAGGCGGCGTTGAAGCGACTTATAAATGCGGAATTATCGTTGACAAGCATAAGCCCGATGAATGTAGCTAGGCCTATGAGTAGAAGAGTGAAGGCAACATTTTGAAGCTTAAAGAAGGTTTCAGTACCTACAATTGAAAGCAGCAGCGAAACAAAAAGGACAACAACAGCTATTGCCCAAGCTGCCCATGTGGACTGTAAAAGTACTCCCAAATCGATGAGAGCTTGATTCTGCGTGATAGCTCCCCACGTCGAAACGATTGGAGCAAGGCCATAGCTTGTGAAGGCGTAAGCCCCCCAGGCAGCCCAGAAGGACAGCCAAACAACCCAGGCGAAGCTAACCATGAAGCCCAAGCTTGGATGAAGGGATCGGCCCACATAATGGTAGTCGCCGCCGGATCTAGGCATCAAGGCTGCGAAGAGCGCATATAGGGTTACTTGAGGCAACACGAATATTGTAGTTAAAAGTGCTCCAACGGATAGGTCGGCTCCGGGTGAGGTTATAGCTCCCCAGAAGAATACATATGTCAAAACGAAGCCGAACGCTGTCCAGAAAATGTTGAACATGAAAACCCTTGGACTTGTGGCAACCCTGACCAGCCCGCTTGCTTTTCTCACAAATGGTTGACTTACACTCATTATGCTTCCCTATCCCATAATGAATGGCTTTTTAGATGTTAATGTTTTTAAAAATTGTGGTGCTGCATGTTTAACTATCTTTCAGCCTCTTCTACGTCAGTATACCACTTAATCTTGGTGCCTATCTTTGAACGTAAATGCCATTTTAAAGTTTTGGGCTCATGCTCAATTGCAAGTGAAAGCCTCGCAATCTTGCCTAAAATAATGTTTCTATCTTCTTCAGACATGTTTGCGCGGGCAATGAAGTTTCTTAAATTTCCCAGATTACCCATTACAGTGTAGCAGAATCCCCAGTCCTCAGCCAATAGTCTAGCGATGTAGGTGCTATTTATAGCCTTGTCATCATTGCTTACATCGTAAGTCCGAAAGAGAACTGCCAAGTCTTTCAAATCCTTCTCCGTTATATTTGCTATCTGAAGCTTTTCCAGTATGAGGTCTGCTAAAGGAATAGTTGGATAATCTAGTTCAAGCCTATTTTTAAAGTCTATTGTATGGCTCATTCTAAGCTTATCCAAGAAAACATCCACCTTCACCCTTGAGTCCGGTTTGTAGAAGAAGAAGCGCCCCTCATGAATAAGCATATCCCTTCTAAGCTCATAGCCCAGCACCCTCAAAAGTGAGCATAATTTAGGTCCATGTTTACTGTAAGTCACAAAGTCGATATCAGTCAACTGCCTCTGTAGAGTATTGAAAAGCTGCTCGTACCTTGAGCACTTAATTCTAACAGCCACAGCACCCATAATCCTCAAGGTTAAGCCTCTGCGCGTCGCCTCTTCCACGATTCTAATGGCCTCTGCAATCATGTCCTCAGACATGCTCTATGCACTCCAGCTGCAAGGATTTATCAGTTTATATAATTATACTTTCACTTAAAACCCGCTTTTCCAACTCCCTACCTCAAGTTTTACATACATCAACTGCAACTTTGACGCCCACCGTAATGTTAGAGTAACCGTACCCGTGTAGACAGGAAAGCGCTCATAAAGAATTTGGCTGACGGGAGGGCATAAAAAGTAACGGTAGGCCTACAAGCGGCAGAGTCGCCATCCATAAGTCCATGTTGTGGTATATGAAAAAAGTGTGCCAAAGGTTCCATCCCCCAGGTTTGCCATAAATGAGCCATAGTAGAAGGTTGATGTCAAAGTATAGGCCGAAGGCTGTGATTATAGCGCCTAGCTGCTTTATGTCTGCATTATCCGGTTTTTCCATGAATTTTCGAGTGTAATTTGCGGCGTAAATGGCGATTAAAAGTAGTCCTATGACTGTCAGGGCGAAAGCGAATGCGTTAACAGAATAATTTAGCACGAACCCTGTTCCAGTTCTGAGGATTTCAGCGGTCCACTGCATGGTGTAATTGAACCAGAAAATGAAAATGTATAGTGTTCCAGTCGTCAGCACCCACTTGGCTTTTTCAGCATAGGGCTTGTCTGGTTTTAATTTGGCGAACAGCAAAAGAAGAAACGCTGGCAGGATGGTTGACTCTACAAGGCACGGTAAGCCTGTTGAAGCAATTATGACTTCCCGGGTGTACCCGAAGCCTCCTTCGAAGTAAAAGCCCCAAAGTGCTGAGGGGAACAGAACCAGCCAGTAGACTGCCTCAAAAAGGATGATCCATCTTAATGATATCAGAGTTTCAGAGCTTGATAATTCTTTTCCACAAATGGCAAACAGAACCATTATAAGTGCTATTAAACCCGCAGCTGTTCTGAAACCCAGCCCTACAGACCCTGGCACATCTGTGAAGTACACTATTTGGCCAGTTATCCCCTTTGCAAACTGGTAAAGAGTGAAGATGAACCAGGAAAACGCTACAGAGAAAATGCCTAAAATGAGAAATGCCGAGAAATATTTCATTATGTTCCCACCATTATGGAGCCATTGCCTTAGTAGCTAAGCAGCTGATTTTTTAGATGTTGCTAATGTTTATAAATGCTGCTGCGACAATCCTTTGAAGCAAGATGGTGTTCTGCAATGGAGCCTTCCGGAAAAACTTCAGACCAAAAGATAATTGAAGACGCCCTTAATATAGTTAAGGAAGGGACGAAATTAAAGGTTAATTTGAGGATGCTTGGCGCATTAGCCGTAAGAGTTCACTGTGAGGAGTTCAGCGAACTTCATAGAAAATTGAAGAGGTTAGGTTCGGAGGACAGGGTTTTCACAGATATAGACCTTATTGGCTATAGTAAAGAGCGTAATAAAGTGAGAATGCTCATGGAGGATATTTTCGGTTTTAAGTATTCAGAGCAGTTTATGCTGATGCATGGTAAGGAGAGGCTCCTTTACTTCCATCCAGAAGACCTTTATCATGTTGACATTTTCTTTGACAAGCTGAAATTCAGCCACGACATTGACTTCGGTTCAAGTCCAGATAAGGGAAGACTGAAGCTGGATTTTCCAACAATTCCGCTTTCGGATCTTTTACTAGAAAAACTTCAGATACATGAGATAAATGAGAAGGATATAAAAGACATTGTTGCTCTGCTAAGGGCACATAACCTGGGATGTGATGACCAGAAGGAAACAATTAACGCCAAGTACATTGCGAAAATTCTTGCTGATGACTGGGGATTCTGGTATGACGTAAAAATGAACCTGGATAAGGTTAGACTTTTCATGGGGAGATATCTGGAAGATGGAATTTTATCGCAGGCGGATTATGAGGATTTATGTTGGAAATTGGAAAAGCTTATCAACTTTATAGATGCTGAGCCGAAAACCAAGAACTGGAGAAAGAGGGAAAAAATAGGAACAAACAAAAAATGGTGGAGGCCTGTTGAGGAAATTATGCGCTAGCCGACGTGTTTTAACCTGCCACGAACAGGAAATCCTTGATTTTTCCATCTGACAGCTGTATTAGGGCTCCCCTTAATATTCCCTCTTGATACTCGCTTCCAGGGTTCAAGCATAAGGTGCGGCCGATCTTGGTAAACCCTTTGGATTCATGAATGTGCCCATGCAGCCCCAGGAGTGGCTGATGTTTGAGGATAGCATCCTTCACCGCTTTGCTCCCGACAGGCACCATTTTAACCCTGCCTCCAGGTTCAAGCTTCGGCCTCATGTTTGCATCAAGCTCTGGTGCAAGGTCTATTCCTGAATCATGTGGAGGTGTGTGAATATTGAATATGGCCTTATCAGGTTTTTTGATCGCTGATGTTAACTGATTTATTTTCCTATACAGCTCATCATCCGTTATGTCTCGAGGGCATTTCCACGGCGTGATGTTGGAGTATCCTAAGCTTAGCATCTCAATGTCATCGTCTATTGTGACGACTTTTTCATTTGGATTAACTATGCATTCAGAACTGTTCAAAACCTGATCTATGATTGGAATGTCATCATTACCTGGAGAAATGAAACATTTTGTTTTTGTTCCCTTCAAGCGTTTTTCAGCGAATTCCAACCATCTTCTAAGCTCTTTTATAGATAAGTCGGTGAATAGCTCACTCATTCTTTTCTCATTGCTGAGTAGTTCCTCAACCTCTGCTTGGCTTGTAATGTACGGGTAGAATCCAACATTCCTTATCTTCTGGGTTAATTCCTCTAAGGTTTTTCCCTTGTTTACTGTTATGGTTTCACCTAGGAACCTACATTGGAATGTACCATCAGCTTTTTCAGTTATAGGTATGATTGCTTTGCCCGTTATGTCTCCTCCGAGGATTATGACATCAGCTTTGTAGAATGATGCAGCATTTATGAATTTCTTGAAGCACACTTCTGACCCATGTATATCCGTGGTGAAGTATATGCGCATTTTCGCCATGCTTGCTTACACCATTTATTCTGGAGGTATCTCCTTAAAGGAGAGCTCCAGAGGTATTCCCGTCTTCTTGTGATACATCGAAGATATAAAGTATATGACTAGCCCAAGGGCGTAGAGGCCGAATGTGAAGGCCAGTATTATGGGGTCGATGGCTCCAACCATTGTCGGTGACAAGCTGGCATATCCCAGCCAAGCAGCGATGATTATTGATAGAATAGCTAAAAGCGTGAGAACTGGAATTGGGCCTATTTTCTTCCTGACAATCGCCGGAGCCTTCTCGTATATGTCCTTTCTTCTGTACGGGAACACTATTGCCGATATTGAGGCAATTATTTGCAGTATCATCCATCCAAAAACTATGTAGGCGAAGTAGCTTAGAAGCGGCGTCCAAAGCCATGCTGCTTGGAGAATTATGGCGATTATTGTGACGAAAATCAGCGCCATATATGGTGAATTATAGCGTCTATCCACCTTTGATAGCGCTGTAGGTATGACTCTGTCGAAGGACCAGGCGAATACAAAGCGAACTGTCAGCATTATGTAGGTCAGTATTGCAGCCAGTATCATCATGGACCACGTGAAGAGGTAGAAGCAGTAAATCGTCGTGTTGGTTGCATAGCGAAACAGGAACGGGAAGAAGGGTTCAGCGAATGGTAAAGTGTACGCGGAGTGCCCAGTTTCCGCCAAGTATGAAATTGCGCCTACGAAAATGCCGCCCATCCCCGCGTATGTAGCATAATAGCCTAGCCAGGATATTAGGCCGAATATTATGACTGCTCCGATTATTGCAATAAACTGGGATTTTTGCACATCCTTAATTTCGCCAGCGACGTAGATAGTGGAGTTGAATCCTAGGAAGTTTATGTAGGTGAAGGCTAGTCCCAGTAATGTAGCGTCGATCAGGAATTCTCCAGGGTACCCTGCATCCTTCGCTGTTTCTATCACCGCTTGATAGTTCATCCCCGTTTGGGCTGAAAAGTTGACTGCAAAATTTTCCGGCCCTAAAGAAAGCAGAGTTGCAACGTAGACCGCGAATCCCACAAGCACTAGGATGAAGAAGATCCACAGCGCGATGGTTGAGGCTTTTGCTCCTCGGGATATTATTGCCGCGCATATTAAGTAGTATATTACTGCGAAGATGAATGTGAATTCTGTGGATGCTGCGAAGGATGCTAGTTCCGTGTATCCTAAAGCCTCAAGTATAGGGGCTAATGCCCACTGGGTGAACCATGGAACATAGGATCCTGCAACGCTGAGCAGAACCATAAATAGGAAGAAGTTGCACATGAAGCCTATAGCCGGATGGAGTGTTCTGCTTATCCAAATGTAATCCCCGCCTGATCTGGGCATTGCTGCAGAGTATACAGCATAGAAAAGCCCTACTATTATGCTTAGAGGAACAGCCAATAACGCAGTCATGGGAAGGTCTGCGCCTGGATATAGCGCTGAAGCCCAAACGCCGTAGACGAATATCGCCGTTGGCGCCATCACCATTATGTTCAGAACCATTGCATCCCAAGCGGATATGTTCCTCACAAGCCCTGAAGCCTTTCTAACAAAAACTTCCTTCTTCTCCATGAAGTATCCTCTCACATTTTTCATGTTACACAAAAGCGAAGGTTATCGTTGTTTTAAAATATAAAAATTGTGGTCAGCGATAAATCAGGTATGTAAAAGGGGTTATAGCCATGCATGTTACTTGATAAGGCTGTTCAGAGTTATGTATTCCTTTGGTATAACTGCCCTTACTCCTTTCTTAGGATCCACTGCCTGGTTAATTTCCAAGTCCACGGCGATGCTTCCAAACATGTAGGCTTCTTCAAAGCTCCATCCGTGTTCACGCATAAGCGCAACTACGGCGGATTCCGTAGCTATGGCGGCGGCCTCGTTTAGGCTTTCGCCGCATGCAAGTATTTCAAACGTGTCATGAGTTTCCAGAATAGGCCATTCCGGAGTTTTATTTTTGATGAGGCTGAAGCGCAGCAGCACTTCTCCGGCAACTTCAACTGATGAGACGCATAGTTCCCCGTCAGCCTGCAACGCGTGAATATCCCCTGCCGCAAACAGTGCACCTTCAACAAATACAGGCAGATAAAGTCTTGTTCCAGCCGTTAATTTTTTAACATCCATGTTTCCCCCATGTCTGCCTAAAGATCCTGTAGGTATTTCGCCCGCTTCAGGGCTAACCCCTATGGTTCCTATCATCGGCCTAGTTTTAACACGAACTCGATCGAATATTGCAAATCCATCCCTTATCTTCACAATTTTAACACTTGCATTGAAGTTTTTCGAGCTAAGCACTCCATTCTTAGGGACAACAACTATGACTCCATGATCCGCTGTTTTTACATCTAATATGTCCACGGCCAGAGTGTCTCCGGTTTCAGCGCCCTCGACGAATATGGGTCCTGTTGCACCATTCACCATGGACCAGTCTATTTTCTCAAGAAGATAGTTTTCGCTTCTGATCTGCCCGCCTAAGGCATCCTCCGTCTCTATCATGATAAGTTCTCCGGGCTTAACATACTCCACAGGGCTGTTTTTCAAACTGAAACTATACACAACTTTGCTTCGAGAAACAACTTTCATAAATAATTCCTCCATTTGACATTCACACTATTTAGCCTGCTTCTCTTTATAGAGCTGATGCATATAATTAAGCTTGTATCAAAAACATCCAGCATGGCATCTTAACATTTATTTTAACAGAAAATCAGTCCAACAAAATGCCCTCTAGCCTTTTTCACCAAGTGATTGCTATTGCATTTTGCGGGCATGCTTTAACGCATTTCAGACATCTAGTGCAGAGGGATAGCCATACAGGCGTTACTTGCCAGTACTGTGGGTCGTATGGATTCTCTTCCTTCACTTTTAGTGCTGGATGTCTAATAAATACTGCTGGTTCGCATATGTATAAGCATCTGCTGCATTGACGCGGATCAATCCCACCTGTGGCGTTTCCGCATTTTGAATAATTGATTCTTATTTTCGTCTTCCCCATGATGTTTTCTCCTCAGTATTTACCCTTTAATCCTGGATGCTCTTCCCTTGGGGTGAGTATTATGGCTTTTTGCGGACATACATCCCTGCAAAGGCCGCAGCCGAAGCATTTTATCGGGTCGATGATAACCCTTTCAAGAGTTGGGCTGTAGCGAAGAGCGTTGAATTGGCATCTGGATATGCATGATCTACAGCCTTGACATAGATCGGAATTAACTTCAGCCACGTATTCAGCCTTGTAGACAGTGTATAATCCGAAGTCCATTCTTAAGCGGAGGCCGCCGCACTGGGGAACCTCGCAGGAGCATATCGCGTTTATATAGGGCACAGGCTGGAACCACACTGTAGCTATGCGCCCTTTAAGGTTCTGCTCCTTCAGAGCCTCAACAGCCTCCTCACGGGTTATGTGCAGTTTACTGTTTTCAGGTATGAACCTAGGAAGTTTCTCTATTACACTTGAAAGTAAACCGAAGTTTATGCAGCAAGCGTCCTTTAAGCCCTTTTGCATCATCCGACACATGCAATAGTTCTTTATGATAGGTTCAGCCGCCAAGTTCATCATTATCAGCTTGGCTTCTTCAATTGGAATTACTTGCCCAAAATGTCCATCAGCCCTCACAGGGTTACGGTTAAGGCTTTCAGAATGAATCATTCTTTCAACACTCCAGCGCAGTATCCGCCCTATGATGGGCATTTTAAGCTTGTTTCCCAGATCGATGGAGGAAATACCCATAATTTTCCGAATGTAAACCTGCTCGAAGTTTTTCCACTGCTCCTCAAGATAAGCTTGCAGATTCATGGATTCTGCAAGCTCGTTTGAATAGTTCCTTGCATTCAAGTACCATTTGCCGCCGGCGCCATGCCGCATACACCACTTACACATAAGTCCCAACCCCCATTTTTCAAGATCTTATCTGAGGCTACGGGTATGCGTCTACGGGTTATTTAAAACTAACCGATAGTTTCAGAAGGCTACTGCGGGACGAAAAAATGAATGGGACTTAAGCCACAAGTTCGGTTAGGAGTTCTTTGAAAGATTCGCGACTGGATACGGTTTTAAAAGGAAGATAATGTTAACCGTCATTAAAAGCCACTATTTCAGGTACTGTTAAAGTATGTAACCATCGGCTCCAGTACAAGAATCAGCAACGTTATCATGATTATTCTGAATGTTGTTCTAGCGGCGTAACTGGTCAATATGACAATTAAGCTTTGCCATGAAACAATTTAAAAAAACAGTTTTTAGGTTTTGCGTTGTGGGGCCGAGGCCGGGATTTGAACCCGGGCACCGGGCTCCACAGGCCCGTAGGCTTCCAGGCTACCTCACCTCGGCCACTTTTCCATGCTTTTCCGTGACCTCGGCCGCTTTACCGTAACCTCGATTCAGCCTATTTTCTTTTACGGTATAGGCGGACTCCGTTGACCACGTCGAAGGGTTCAAACCCTATTTCGCCTAGTTTTATGGCTTCTTCAACGTTATGAACAGCTTTTATTATAAACTGGTCGTTGGGAAGGTTGCTGAACAGGTTTTTGTCAAGTTGGATATAGATTAATGTGTTATCTATTTCTTTG
>JANXET010000019.1 GCA_025058315.1 Candidatus Bathyarchaeota archaeon
TATCGCAAGGTGTGTATCCAGCCCAAGAAAGTCAAGTAAATAGAGTGGCCCCATAGGCCAATTTAACGCGAGTCTAACAGCCTTATCTACCTCTTCCGGCTCTGCCACTCCCTCCCAAACAAGTGAAATAGCTTCGTTCAGCGCCGGCACCAATATTCTATTGACAACAAAGCCCGGAGAGTCCTTCTTTACAACAATCGGTTCTTTATCCATCTTCTTTGCAACCTCAACAGCCACAGTAACTGTTTCATCTGAAGTTTTTACACCTCGAATTATCTCCACAAGCTTCATTAGCTGCGGAGGATTGAAAAAGTGCATACCGCAGAATTTTTCAGGACGCTTCGTTGCTGACGCAAGCTCTGTAATGCTTATTGATGAGGTATTAGTTGCAAATATCGCTTCAGGCTTTGCCAACTTATCAATTTCTGAGAACAGATCCTTCTTTAACTTTATATTTTCAGGGACAGCTTCAATGATCATGTCGGCATCGGCAACAGCTTCTCTTAAATTCAGAGTTGGATGAATCCGCTCTAATATCTCCTTCATTTGACTATTCGTTACTACGCCCTTCTTTAGAAACCTCTGCAGGCTATCGTTAATCATCGCGATGCCATTGTCGAGAAATTCCTGCTTTACATCAACTAGGTGTACGTCCAACTTTGCGAATTGTGCGGCAATCTGAGCTATGCCGTGACCCATCAACCCCGCTCCAATAACGGCGATATGTTTAACCGCCAATATTGAACCCGTCCAGAGATGAGGCATAAATAGAGGTGAATACTTAAGTTTTGCGCAACTGCAGCGGCTCCATCACCAGTCAATCGAAAGTTTACCTTAAAGACATCCTTCTAGTTTGTTTTAGGATTGTTTCTCTTTAAAGTATGGTATGACCTTGCCCGCAAATAGTCGGCAGGTCTCCTTTAAAACTGCAGGTGAAACTTGGAAGTTTACTACGAAGTGTCAGCATCCAGCCTTAACATATTTTTCAAGCTTCTCGATTACATCGTCGTGAGTGCCGTACGCGAATAGAGCTTTTTCTACAACTTCGTCAGGAAGCTCTTTGGATTTTGCAAGCCAAGCTTCTACATCCCTTGGGAAAACGAGTTTAGAAGTCATTTCGAAATCACATGTCGGCGGGGTAAAGCCCATTTTTCAAGTACTCTAGGCCGGGTAAGCAGGAGCATCTTAGCCGCAGCATTATAGTCTTTTTTGCAGTTTCCATGTCTTTTTGAGACAACAGCGTACATGAAGTGGGCGGGTTCTATCTCCTCAGGATCTCTTCCGCATTTTTGGCTATTTACCATATTTTTCTCAAGGTTTCATTTATATTCATCAGGCAAGAGGTTGGCAGGTAACCACCCATCACCATATATTGCAGTTATCTCCATTGTTCTAGGCGAGCTGGCTGCGATAACCAGTGGAACTTTAAACGCAGTTTTAAAGTTCCACTGTTTTTTGCTTGAAGTTCGGTGCAAAATTGGAGTAAAACTCCATTATTCTCTATTTTTTAAGAACAAACAGGAATAAAGTTATATGGGCTGATTTTCAGCAGCCTTCTGACTTTTAACCACCCTTTCCAGAGCTTTAATCACGTTCTGTTTCCCCATGGCAATAATATATGGACCAAGTCTGGGACCCTGTGGGGCTCCAAGCAAGATCATATATAATTTTTTAAATAAGTCAGGAGGAGGGATTCCGTGTTTTCTAGCAGTATTAAATATTTCGCCCTGTATCTTTTCAGCTTGCTCCTCTATCCTTAAAACCTCTATTAGGTCTATTAAAGCCCTTTCTTCGTCTGGTTTCAAGCCTATTACTGTTTCTTTTATCTCCTCAAAATCCCTAACCCAATTGAGTGCATACTCAATTCTTTTCTTGATGTTATCATCCGCATCCTGATCTTTTTTTAAGTAGCCGTACTCCCGAAGTTTTTCAATGATGAAATCCACCGCTTTACCTTCAGGCGCGATTTTTGCAAGAAAAGTAAGCAAGTTATAGGGAACGTGAACTGAAGGCTCTTTAGGCGGTTTAAGGCACCAGCAATATTCGTATAGCCCCCGAAGCTTGGCCAATTCCCTCTTATCTGAGACCTTTTTACTTCCGAAGTAAATTTCCTCCAAGTAATCTATCTCGTTCATGTAGGCAGGTATATCGGTTACATCTATTGTGCGGGTTCCTACAAATCTCTTCAGCAAAAGCAGCATCAGCGACTGGGGTGAACCATATCTGAACCAAACTTGCGGGGTGAAAACGTTACCAGCAGACTTCGAAATTTTTCTTCCACTTTTATCTAAAAACATTTCATAGCGGGCATGGGAGGGAGGTTCAAAACCAAGCACTTCTCTACAGATTCTGTCATTAACCTTAACAGAGTCCGCTATGTCTTTGCCGTAGGCTTCAAATCGTATGTCCAGCGCCTTCCATCTCGCAGCAAACTCGCCTTTCCAGCTAAGTTTCCCACGGCCAGTCTTTATGTCAACTTCTCCTTTATGTCGGCATCCATCGATCCATCTGCCTCTAATCTCCATTCCTTCACATACGTATAGAACCTTATCCTCTTTAGGCAGATACTCTACAGCTTTTGTTGTGTATATCCTTCCACAATTTTCACAAACAGGGAAATAGGGTAAAACTTCTGTATACCTCTCCTGCCCTACTTCCTCTTTAACTATTTCTCCGACAGTTTTGGCGTTTGTTAGCAGCGTTCGAATCTCGTTGATCAGCATTCCCCGCTCATAGGCGTCTTTAGCGGATATGTAGCGGTATTCTATGCCACACTTGTCCATTGCATCAAGCAAGAGGGAGCTCATATGTCTACCGTAACTGTCGTGACAGCCGAAGGGGTCAGGGATATCTGTAACTGGAAAGCCTAAATATTTCTCTAGACTCTTAGGTAAACCTGCGGGAACCTTTCGCAATCCATCTTTGTCATCACAAAATGCGATGAGCTCTGAGCGGTATCCCTGATCTTTTAAAGCTAAGGTTACTGCGTAGGAACGCACGGCGTCGCCGAGGCTTCCTATATGTGGGAAACCTGATGCTCCAAGGCCCATTTCAGTTCTTAACATTTCAAGACTTCTTTTAAGTGTCTTCTCTCGCCCGATAATGTTTTGAGCCATCTTATCGTACCATGTACCGCGGCCAATTATTTCCTCATCCATTGTTTAGCCCTCATGTAAGATTGATCATTGACTTTGCGTACTTATGGAGGCTGTGCAATGTTTTGTTTAACCTTCTCCTTTTCTCTTCGCATTATCTCTTTTGCGACAATAACTCCTGAGGCAGATGCTTGAACTAACCCTCTTGTTACACCAGCACCGTCGCCTATTGTGAATAGGTTGTGTATTCGGGTCTCCAGAGTGTTGCTCAGTTCCAGTCTTGAGGAGTAGAATTTAACTTCTACACCATATAGGAGGGTATCTCGGGAATGTACTCCAGGGGCTATTTTGTCAAGAGCCTCCAGCATTTCTCGAATGTCTGATAGATAGCGGTAGGGTAAAACGAAGCTTAGGTCTCCAGGAGTTGCATTCTTAAGGGTTGGAGTTACGACGCTTCTTGCAATTCTTTCGGATGTGGATCGTCTTCCGGATTCAAGGTCGCCTAGGCGTTGCACCATTATGCCTCCGCTGAGAAGATTTGAAAGCCTAGCCAAGTATTTTCCGTAGGCTATCGGCTCTTTGAAGGGTTCTGTGAAAGATGTGCTCACCAGGATTGCAAAGTTCGTGTTGTCCGTTTTCCGATTTGCATGACTTTGACCATTAACTGTTAATACACCATCATAGGATTCGGAAATCACTTCGCCATAAGGTGCGACGCAGAAGGTTCTCACCTGATCATCAAAGAATTTTGAGTAATAAATGAATTTAGGTTCATACAGAACACTTGTTAACTCCTCCATAACGGAGGCAAGAACTTCCACCCGCACTCCGACATCTACAGGATTATTCAGCGTCTTCAAACCCAACGTTTGAGCTTCCATCTTAAGCCATTCTGCACCGCTTCTTCCAGGTGCGACAACTACATACTTTCCGCAGTACTTCTCACCGTTTGATGTTTCTATACCCTCTATGACATTGTTTTTTACAAGAAGCCCTTTAACGTCCTTCCGCATCAGCATCTCCACTTTACCGTCTAGCTCATGGCGCATTTTCCTAAGCGTTTCAGCGCATCTACCGGTGCCCATGTGTCTAATTTTCTGCTGGACAAGCTTAAGCCCTGCCAAGGATGCCTTTCTCTCGATTTCTTCCACCTTTTCTATATCCTCACCGTAAACATGCGACGGGGCGCCATATTTCAGGTATATGCTGTCTACGTAATTTATCAACTCCCAAAGCTCCTCATCTGAAACATACTGACTGAGCCATCCGCCAACCTCAGTTGACAGCGTTAATTTGCCATCACTGAATGCTCCAGCCCCACCCCATCCCGACAAAACATTGCAGGGTTCACAGTTCATACAACCGAAGCCTCTGCTCGCTGGACATTTCCGCTTGTCTATATCTGGACCGCGGTCGACCATTAGAATCTGTAAATTGGCTTTTTCAACTAGTTCAAGCGCTGCAAATATTCCAGCTGGACCTGCCCCGACAATTATCACGTCGTACTTCAATGCATCTTGCTCCTTAAAGCCCAAAACTACATGTAATAACCCAAATATATCCTTAACGAGACAGAGACAAAAATAGAAAGACTTGACAGTAATGTAGCGTTCACCGTTTCTGGTAGGGTATCAAGCAGATGAGAAGCAAAGTTCTTTCACCATTGTTTACAAATTGATGCATTTCATTTGCCGGTATGAATATGGCGTCGCCTGGTTTAAATTCCGATTCTCCAGTTTCGCCTATAACCTTGCCTTCACCATCCAATATGAAGACTTCGTGTTCCCAGGGGTGTCTGTGGAGAGGAGTATAGCCTCCGGGTTCAATCTCAAATAGCCTCATGGCGAAGTTTTCAGCACCAATGTCTTTTGTAATTAGCCATCTTATACGTGCTTTATAGGAGCCCTCTCCAGCATCTTTGGCTTCAACTTCTTTAAAGCGGATAACTTTCAATGATGACCCTCAGTTTAGTGAGTCTAGTCTTTTATGGCCTCTAATATGCTCATCACATTCCACAATTTTACCCGTGTATATGGGGGCATATTCGGATCTTGCAGTATTTCATCCAATATGGATATTGCGTTTGAAGCCCTAACTGCGGGCGTATATTCTGTTGATTGTAGCGCGTCTATTGAGTCCTTCGCAGCCCTTCTTATGTTGCGCGGAGTTGTTGTATCCTCCGAGACCTCTGTAAGTATAGTTATGGCTTGTTTTAGCCTTTCTTCATACTCCTCCATCTTCTTTTTCTTAACCATGCTAAGCCACCAGCCTCAATGAAATCAAGTTATATAAGCTCATAAGCTTATTTAATTTTGAGGTCTGGAGAATGATGCATGAGAAGGACCAGGAAGAGCAGGCGATTAAAAGGATGGCGAGTTTACTACGGCAGGGGCTCACCCTAACAGAGTTGGCGTGTCCGGCGTGTTCATCGCCGCTTTTCAGAGTGAAAAGCGGCGAGTTATGGTGTGAAAAATGTCAAAAGAAAGTTATTGTCGTTAAAGAAGGAGAAGAGATGTCGCGTGTAACGAGCAGCATGGCCCTTGAAAAGTTAGAGGATACTTTGCTGTCCAAAATACAAGAAATACAAAATAAAATGCAGCAAACAACAGACGTTGAAGAACTACAGAAGCTTAGCACAGCGCTATCGAATCTATTGGAAAGTTTAGAGAAGATAAGGAGGGCCAAGAAGGTTTAGATTATAGATGCTGGGCTTTTATGAGAACTTTCCAAGCTATGTGCATAGAACAGAACGCTTCTTAACTAGCAGAATTTCAAATAGGAAACTGCAGCAGGCCATAATTCAAGCCCTTCATGAGATCAACGGTGAAACATTCACTTTTGAGGAGGTGGCAAAACCTACGATTCCCAAGTGTACTATAATGTTTGAGTTTGGCATAGCTGATGGAGATGGCTTCAATTACCTGGATTCAGAAGAAACAAACAGGGTGCTTGAGTTCATACGTAAGAGACCACTTCAACTTGTAGATTTCCTGTGCATTGTCAAGTACTATAAGGATGGAGGTGAAAGAAAAACCCCGCTAAAATTTGATTACTACATGATCCGCATAATTTTCGGGGAAAAATTGATGGAAACAAATGTTTTCCATGAAAAGGGACTAAGGCACATATTTCCAGAAGACATAATTAGCTTAATAGTTGAAAGAGTCAACAAATCGTTCTCGAGGAGCGTTCTTAAGAAGGCATAATGCTATGATGCATCTTCAAAGCGTCGAGGCATACCGATAAAATTTCTTTAGCTAAATCCGCCCTTGTCCTGTTCCCATCAACTCTTTTTAGTTCTCCGCCTTCAACTAGTTTCAGATAAACTTCACGAACCATTCGCTGAGTTTTCAGGTCCTCCATAATCGTCTTCTTTCGCCGTATTCTCTGAAGAACAACTTCCGGCTCAACGTCTATGAAGATCGCCAAATCAGGTTTTAGGACATACCCGTTTATCATCCTAATCCAGTCTATATTAATGCCAGAAGCACCCTGATACGCCATTGATGAGTAAACATAACGATCAGAAACCACGATTTTTCCTTCAGCTAAGGCAGGGCTTATCTCCTCTGAAACGTGTTCAAAACGATCAGCAGCGAAAAGCAGAGCCTCAACAACACTTGAAACTCGCCCTTCCCCATGCAGGTATCTTCTTATGAATTTTCCAATTTTTCCATTGGAAGGTTCAGCAGTATACAGCGCCTCATATCCTTGTTTTGTCAAATTTTTCACTAGAATTTTAGCTTGAGTTGTCTTTCCAGACCCATCAAGCCCTTCAATGCATATAAAAAATCCTCGCTTATTCAACCGAGATCCCAGTGCCTGAAACGCTAGACATTATAAGAGCCTATGGAAGTATTTATTAGGTATGCCTAAATACAGAGGCGCGGAGCATCGGAATTGAAAAGAGTCTATTGGGGCGAAGTAAAGGATCCGGTCTACGGATACATTTACATTACAGAGCATGAGAAAACAATAATAGATTCATATCCGGTTCAGAGACTGCGAAGGCTTCGGCAACTTGCCGGTGCAGAATACGTGTATCCTGGTGCTAACCACACTCGCTTTGAACATTCTGTTGGGGTCATGTACTTATCTAGCAGAGTTATTGAAAACCCAAGCATTTCTCGGCTAGTCGATGAAGAAGAGGCGGAAATGGTTAAAATTGCAGCGTTACTACATGATGTTGGGCATGGCCCGTTTTCACACGTCTTTGAGCAATTATCGATTAAGAAACTTGGAAAAACCCATGAGGACTTCACCGCGTGGATAGTTAGAAAAAGCGAGTTAAAAGATGAAATTAGCAGGCTGGGATATAATGCAGAAGAAATTGCAGACTTAGCTGTTGGACGCATGAAGAACGTAGATAAGGCATTTCTGAATCAGATAATTAGCAGCTCAATAGATGTTGACAAGATGGACTTTGTCGTACGGGATACATATCATACTGGCGCTGGATACGGCTTTGTAGATGTTTTCCGTATAATCCACATGCTTGGCGTTCTGGGTGGAAGTCTCGCAGTGGATATGAGCGCTTTGTCGGCTCTTGAGTCCTTCATAATAGCGCGAATAGAATCTTTTAAAAGCATATACTTCCACCGTGTGGGAAGGGCTGCTCAAATAATGCTTGCGATGGCTCTAGAGAAGGCTAATGAAGAATTGGGTTTAACGGATTTCAAGACCCCTGAGGAGTACCTTGCCATGGATGACTACACTGTTTGGGCCATGCTTAAGAAGTGCAGCAAATCGAGACCGATAATTCAGAATCTTGAAAGGCGTAAAATGCTGAAATGTGCCTACGAGCAGACTTTTTATGTTAGAGACAAAACTGTGACAAACATTTTTAGTGCTGAGGAATTCCGTGAACAATTAAGGGACAGAATAGCGAAAAAGGCCAATGTAGATCCGGAGGACGTGGTGATAGATGTGCCCACAGTTCCATCTGTGCCGTATCATCCCTCAATGCTAACGGATCCTATGGAAATTCCTGTTTTCCGAAAAACCCAAGATGGAAAAAAGGAACTGCAGCGTTTAAGCGATATTTCAGGCATTTTTGAGGTGCTTAAGGGCTTCATAAACATACTTAGAGTCTACACGGATGAAAGTTTAAGGGAAAAAGTTGGGGAAGCAGCCTTAGATGTCTTGGGGGAGATACCATTCTCGGCAAAGATATCCTACTAGTAACGGGATGATTATGACAAAGGCAGTTTTGAAAGGGCGCAGGATCGTGGAAGGGTTATGCAGGGCTGAAGCTCTAGTATCCATGAAACCAATAAGCTTCTTAGGCGGTGTAGACCCGCAGACCGGGATAATCGTTGAAAAGGGCAGCGACATTTACGGCGAACGCGTAAAGGATAAGGTTTTATGTTTCCCGCATGGTCACGGCTCCACCGTAGGCAGTTATGTAATATACGCTTTAGCTAAGAATTCAGCTGCACCAGCAGCACTTGTTAATGAAAAGGCAGATTCAGTGATCGTTATTGGAGCAGTGATGGCGAACATACCTATGGTGGATCAGATAGACATAAGCAAAATCAGAAAAGGGGACATTGTTGAGGTTGACGCCTATAATGGGGTAGTTAGGATACTCTGAAGGCGAGATTCATGCATCTTACAAGGGAGGAAGAAAGAATTTATAATGGCGAACTTGGATGGGCTAGCCAAATCTGTATGAGGATACTCGTAAAGTTAGGGGATCTTTTTGGTGCCGAAAGACTTATTCCAATAGACTCCGCACACGTCTCAGGCGTTTCCTATAAAACGTTAGGTAACGCGCCTACAGATTTCTTGAAAACGCTTGCAGAATCGGGCGAGAAGACTAGGGTTGAATCCACGTTAAACCCAAAAAGTTTTGATCCAGAATACTTAGGAAAACGCCTGCCGGAAAAACTTCTTCAGGAACAACGTGAGATCCTCAGGGCATTTGAAAAAATGGGATTTAAGCAATCTTACACATGCACACCATACCATTTACAAAAAGTGAGAGTAGGCGCCCATTTAGCTTGGGCTGAATCTTCAGCTGTGGTATATGCAAATTCTATTTTAGGAGCTATGACAAACCGTGAAGGAGGCCCCAGCGCTTTAGCGGCAGCCATTATTGGGAAAACCCCTGATTACGGAATACATAAACCTGAAAATAGGAAACCCAATATTTTAGTTGAAGTAGATCCGCCTATAAAATACGGAATTGAATACAGCGCCTTAGGAATATTTCTTGGAAGAATATTGAAGGATAAAATACCAATTATAAAGGGTCTAAAAGAACTAACCGAGGATAAATTAAAGCAGCTAGGTGCAGCTCTTGCATCCACAGGCATGACGAACATGTTCTATTATGAAAACGAGCTAAGGGAAAAATCCGGAATTGAAAAGGTGAATGTTGGAAGAAAGGAAATTGAAAATACAATTGAGCAGTTGACAACAACCCAGGTTCCAAAGCCTGACCTTGTGTTTATAGGATGCCCCCATTGCTCATTACAAGAGATTAAAAAGATAGCTAAAATAGTACGCGGCAAAAAAATTAAACAAGAAATAGAACTTTGGATATGTACCTCACGATTCATCAGAGAAAAAGCTGCAGACCACATTAACGAACTGGAAAAATGCGGCGCGAAAGTGCTGACAGACACGTGTGCAGTGGTAACTTGGACAGAGGAACTAGGAATAAAAACAATAATGACCAATTCGGCAAAAACGGCATACTATGCTCCGACGCTAAACAAGGCAGATACAATTTTGGCGCCTCTTGAGGAATGCTTAAAAACAGCCTTAGAAAAATAAGACCTAACAGAAACTAAAGCTCCGGTAGTATAGCCCGGTCAAGTATTCCGGCCTTTCGAGCCGGAGACGCGGGTTCAAATCCCGCCCGGAGCACCAGTACCTCTAGTTCTGGTGCGCTTTCCATGCCTGCGATTTTAAAGTCTTCAAAAGATCATTAAAAAACTGGCGGAAAAGGCTGGCGTTGAAAAGGATGTTTGGCCATACCTTTTCCGCCACACAACACTTACAAACCTTGCTAAGGTGCTTACGGAGTCGAACAAACGAAAGCAGGGGAAGCGTAAACAGGACTTAAAGGAGAGGCTGCGGAAAATCAAAATAAAACATCAGAGGTCTCTTGAAGCTTATAGGCCAAGGGTGGAGAAACTAATCGCCCAATACAGGCGCGCCACAGGACCCGAAGGAGCATTCTTACTAACATTTATCCTGGTTATATGCGTTAGCGCTACATTATGGTATGGGGATCGAAATATGAAAATCTGCATGGAAACATTGGAAACGCTACGCAGTCAACAGAACCCACAGGTTCCTTATCACCCTATATATACATTTGTCCGGACGGCAGAATTGAACCGTCCACAGCATCTATACAAAGGGTGGATGAGGGCTACTAAAGGCTCACAAGCAACGTCAGTCTCCCAATAATAGTTCTGAATGATGATGATATATCAGTAGACGGTGCGGGCTATTACCTGGTTGGAACCCACGTTCTCGGGTCCAGGGGATAGACATAAGCTATCGGAAAACGTCACAATTGTCAACCTTAAAGTGTTCGGCTACGATTACAGGGTGTATGCAGCCTCTACATCTTACTCATACATCTTACTCAAAAATATTAAACTGAGAGCTCATCAACAACTATTGCAGGGTATGATTTACAAAGAGCTCATTTATCAACATAACCTCGAATATTATATACGGGAATAGTGGGCCTCGCGCTCTGGGTTGACAACTCCGCAAACAGCATGATATCGCGGAACAGTATAATCCAACATAGCAACTACACTATATACATGCGCCATTCCCTCAATAACACCATTAAATATAACATATAAAAAATATAACATAAATATAACATAATAGCGCAAATAACAGGCTAGCCGTATCCTATTCATGGACTCACCCCAATATATGGACATAAGCCATTATTGTGCTTTTGTCAGAATTCGCTCAAAATGCCATGGAGAAGTGAGGAATTTACTGCACTAAGAGGAAATAAGCTAACAATGTTTATTTACAAGAAATAAGCTAACAAGGGGTAGACGGTTTAAGGACACCAGCTTTCACTTACTTAGTTTCTTAATGATGTAGACACTGTATACGCCTATTAGGATAGCTATGACCACCAGCGCCAGCAGGATGCTGATCAGCGGCATCATAGACTCAATTGAAGACTGCACTGTCT
>JANXET010000001.1 GCA_025058315.1 Candidatus Bathyarchaeota archaeon
TTCATTAAACCCTTTTTGCCTTTCTTTGAAGCTACTATTTTAGCGTTTTTTGCTTTTTCGATTACATAGGGCAACGCTTGAAGCTTTTTTGCTTTTTCTGCATGAAACGTAATTTCTGTTAGTCGCTGATAAACGAATGGTGTTCGGGTTAGACCGAAAAATTTATTTAGACTGATACTTAAGGGGGTTAAGTGCTTAAGGGGGTTAAGTTTGCCGCTTTTCAGCCTTCACCCGAAAGAAAAAACAGAAGAGCTTTTTGGGAGGGAGAATGAAATTGAAGAGCTTGTTCGCCTAGTTAGAGCTAGAAGATGGGTTGCTATACTTGGTCCAAGAATGGTTGGGAAAACAAGCCTAGTTAAGGCAACCAACAAAAAATTGGAATGCATGGGCATTAAAGCAATTTACGTTAACCTTTGGGGAACAAGGGGGACTCAGGGCTTGTTAAATGCATTAGCGCAAGGACTTAACCAAGAGAGAAGCGTACTGCAGAAAATTAGGGACATTGCCGAGCGCATAGAAGGATTATCGATCGGAACAGGAGGCATCTCCATTTCTTTATCCAGAAAGCCCATGACAACGATGTGGGAACTTTTGGCCGCTATAGGAAAACAAGCAGGAGATTGCGCCATCGAACTTGATGAAGTTCAAGAGCTCTCAGTAATTTCTGGGCATCTCCTAAAACTACTTGCCAACATTTTCAACACATACCCAAACATAGTCTTCATCTTCACCGGATCCATGTTCGGTATCTTAAAGACGCTGCTTGAACCAAAATCGACTTCACCACTCTACGGAAGATCACCAGCAAGACTATATCTGCAACCCTTTACAAAGGAAAAAGCAACAGAATTCCTAAGAAGAGGATTCCAAGAATATCGTCACCCCGTAAAAGAAACAGAGGTAAACGAGGCTGTTGAAAAGCTGGACGGTATTCCAGGCTGGCTGACTTTATATGGAAATAATGCTGCAGTCCGAAAAATGCCTCACTATAGGGCGCTAGAAGAAACAATAATAGAAGGCACAAAAATAGTTAAAGACGAACTTGAACACTTTCTAGAGGGAAGAGACAGAACCCTTTACATAACGACCCTTAAAGTCACAGCTACATCAGCCCGCTGGAAAGAAATAAAGAACGCAATAGAAGCACGAAAAGGCTCATTGGTTAACGATGCGACAATAAAGAACATAATAGAAAACCTGAAGGCAGCAATGCTAATAAATGAACATGAAGGAGTATACACGGTCAAAGACCCGATGCTAAAAAACCTACTATTAACTTCACAGATTACTTAACAGGTTTAAGCACTTAAGACGCACCAACACAAAATACAGAAAAAGAGGGAGGTTGCGGGGAGATCACCAATAGTCGTTGTTACAGGTTCGAACCCCGGCGGACGCACCAAATCAGCTCAAAACAGCCTCCTTTCATGGACCGCTCCGAACAGCATGTTTAGAAGCGTATAGTTTGGACAAGTTGATAGATGCCTACCCTATAGCTGAAAAGTTGCTTAAAGGTGAAAAGTTGGCGCCCCCAGCCTTGCCTCATGGAAAAGCAGGGTTAAAGAGGGGTTTAAGCGTTGGCTGAAGGCGGACGATAAGCCATATAGCTACAGAGTTGATTGCCTGTATTATTTTGATAAGTATTGTGGGCTGCTTAAGCTAGGTATTGCCTGTTTTTGTTCAAATTTTGATGCCAAGGCGATGAGGAAAGTTTTTATTGAGTGTTAATGTGGTTTGTGAAACATGTGGCGGGCAGGGTTTTTCTTTCATGAGATGGCTTTCGGATTGCTTTCTGTTTTTCTCCCTCTATACGTTGTTAGTGTTGGCGGCTCTCTGCTTGACGTAGGTTTAATGGTCTCAGTGGCTACGCTCATGGCTATTCCCGCATCCTTTTTCTGGGGTTATATATGCGATAAAACAAGGAGGTATAAGCGCTATATTTTAATCTCGTTTTTTGCCTCATCAACTTTACTATATTTTTTCACGTTTACAAGGGACATAGGGTTGTTTATAATTCTTTACGCAGTTATGGCCATTTTTCACATTGCGCATGAGCCACCAAAAAACGTGCTGATAGCTGAGCTTTACGCGCGTGAAGAATGGGAGAAGTCTTTTGCCTTTTATGAAGGGTTTACTGAGATAGGTTGGCTTATAGGGCTAGTTCTTGGCGTTCTTATTTCTTTTTTGGGTTTCGACTCAGTAACAACACTATTAATCTGCAGCAGCTTAAACTTTTTAGCCTTTGTCACCTCCTTCTTTTTGGTTGCAGATCCTCCGCTAATTTTTGAGCGGGGGTTAGTGCGATTAGAGAGAAGCATAGACTTTACATGTAAAGGCATAACAATTGCTTCAAAGTATTTAGATGGATTCCGTGTTTCTGAAAGCCTAGAGGAAGGAAACCTTACACTTTTCTGTGGAGGTCTACTGCTTTTCGCGTTTGCTACAAGCACACTATTTACACCGTTGCCGGTGTTTTTAGCTCAAAACTTACACCTAGACATAAGCATGGTATACGCTATTTATGTTTTAAACTCGAGTGCGGCGGCTATAGGCTATTTCTTGGCGGACCAGAAGCTTGAACTGCATACAGAGAAAATGCGCCTGCAAAAGGTCGTCATGTTTAGAAGCATCCTAGCCTTTCTCCTATCGGTATTTGTCACCATCAACATTAAGGCAATAGCCGTGTTTGCTTTGATTCTAACCCTAATGGGCTTTGCATATGCCCTATACCACGTTTATGCGCTCTCCCTGTCAATGGAGCTTATTCCAAAAGGAAAGGTGGGCTTATTCGACGCCTTAATAGGTTTGGGAAGCGCTGCAGGAGCCTACTTAGGTCCATTTATCGCTCAAAAATTTAATTTCACACATGCATTCATTTTGTCTGGAGCAACTTTCTTTTTGGCATATGTGTCCTTCAAGGCTTCCTCCTAACAGGCTCGACTAACTTTCAATAAACTTTCCGATAAAATTTGACCAACAACATTTCCCAACTATGTTATGTAAACTCGCCATTCTGCTGTATTGTGCTGTTTCAGCAAGAAGTTTACCACAATTTTACAGGGATATATGTTCATGGGGTCTAATTTGTGTGGAAAAATTTTCTTAGGCTTGACATGAGATTTTAAATTGTCTAATCTTTGGATGAATATCTAGTCTAACCGTTTCAATTTCTCATTTTAATACTCCGCTGCCCACCCTTCACAACAGTCCAGATAAGGCAAAAATTCATCATTCAAAAACAGTTTTCAATTTTCTAACGGATTAAAACATGCTGATGACGACTAAGACTTTAGTGGTGAATTATTTACTCTAACCTCTTCGGCTATAAGCGACAAAAGAACGCCTTATAATATAATTAGCAACGAACCATTTAAAGTATTTTGAGATTTTACGTAAATTTTAATTGCGGATCAATGTAAATAATCCCTCAGGATTGTATTGGGTGATCAGGTTGCTTATAGCTGACGGGGTTAAATATGCCTTATACGTTCCCAAGGATGAAGAGGAGTTTGAGGCGCTTGTTAAGGAGCATCTTTCAGAGATTTTTGGCGCGGGTTTGCTTTATTTTGATATTAAGCCTGAATTGAGATCTAAAGCCGGTATTGGTTCCAAACCCGATGGCATCGCTATTCTGTTAGATAAACCGTGCGTTTATGTTGTTGAGTTTGAGTTATCAGGCCACCCGATCCACGATCACATTATAGCCCAAACAAGCAGATTCAACAAAGCTCTTAAAAGTAGTGATACGCGATTAAAGATTGCTGAGGCAATTTACGGCGAGGTTTCAGCTGACCCTTACAAGAAGGTTTTTGTGGAGTCTAAGGTGAAAAGCGAGTTTTTTAAGTTTTTAACTGAGCTTTTCAGTTCTAAGCCTAAAATAGCGATTATTGTTGACGAGGTAACTGAGGAGCTGAGCGAAGCTGTTGAAGACTTGCCTTTTGAAACAAGAATTGTTGAGTTTAAAACCTTCGCTCGGGAAGGCGTCGGATTAGCTGTTCATGCGCATCTATTTGAGCCTATACTAGTTTCAGCTCCACCGCCTCCTCAACAACCTTGCGCAGCATGGAACGAAAAACTGAAATTGGCAAGTGAAAATGTCCGAGAGTTAGTGGAAGATTTAACGAATAGAATTGTCGGCGAGCTGAAAGATGTTATTCATAAACCAATTGGAGACAATTACGAATTCTTCAGAGAGAAAAAGACTTCAAGGAATAGGTTTGCTGTTTTAATGTTGAGGAAAAGTTGGGTTTCTGTTAGAATAAGGGCTGACCCTAAAACGTTTAAAGATGAAAGAAACTGGACTAAGGAAAAAGTGTATAAAGGTTGGTTCTTCACTCGTGGAGTAGGCCAGGAGCGAGAGTTTAAAATATATAGTGAAGAACAATTGGATTATGCAATGGAGTTAATAAAACAATCATATGCAATTAGTGCATAAACGCGAAACCGCTGTTTGATTCACTTACAAATTTTATATTTTAACATTCTATAAGAATATTCTGCTTATTTCTTGTCATAAAATCTTTAACCCATCCAAAGAATTTAACTATGCTTTGATTTTACCTCGTAAATTTGGCAAGACGACAAAGAGTTCATTGAGTCTTTTTACTCAAGTTCCCGTCATCAGCTTTGTTAAAATAGGCATCTGTTCAAAAATAAATGTTTTTTATGAAATTTTATACATTGAAATTCTTTATTTGTGGAAATATTTATATATTATGTTTATTTTAATAAACAAACGTTAAATGACATTTCATGGAGATAACGGTGTTCGCGACTGAACGAGGTCCCCAGAAAAATACGCAAAAGGGCACAATACGGATGACTGTAGCCCTTGACCCCTCAACTGCAAACTTGCTGGAGAAGCTCAGTAAGGATGAAAGGCTTTCACAAAGTGAGATAGTGCGGAGAGCTTTGAAATTTTTTAATGAAAACAGGGCTTTAACTGATCCTGTTCTAAACAGGAAAATCCACTCTTACATGGAGTTGTTGTTGAGCGGTGAACACGTTATCCTTGATGTGGATCACTGGGTTCTCTTCTTGAATTTTCTTGAATATTTACCTGAGCAGGAAGAATTTTGGAATGAGCACAAAAAAGTAGCTCAATCTCATTGTGAACAACTTAAAAATAAAGTAAATACTGTTGAGAATCTGTTAATTCGCTTAGAAGACTGTAACTTCTTCAAGGTAGTTAAAAATTCTGAAAATGACTTCACTCTTATCCTCACATCTGAGCGTTCCAAAAAATTTGTCGTGTTGTTTATTGAAGAATTCCTCCACAGTATGGGCGTTAAGTTTGAGATTAAAGAAAATCTGGCCAAGTTGAATCTGCGTGTCAAACCACTTAGATGATTATTTTTAGATTTTACGCACCTTCTTTACATTTTTTATATCTAAATATTAATTTTGATATTTAAATTTCATTTTTTCATAAAAGTTATGAACAAATCACAACAATATTTATATTTTTTGTAATCCTTTCTTCCGCCAAAAAGGTGAATTTGAATGAAAAAGACTGTTAGAGCACTATCGGTAGAAGAAATGAGAGAAAGAGGAAATATTGAGTGGATTGATATTGGCGTTGAGGGCCTCACAAACTTCATTCCAGGGCTGCCAAAAGGAGACGCTATCCTTGTAAGAGGCGAGCCAGGAACTGGCAAAACAATTCTATGTCTCCAATTTTTACATAAAGGCGCAGAAAATGGAGAGAAATGCATCTACATAACCACCGAAGAAACACCCGAAACAATAATGCGAACTGGCAGAGAGCTTTGGAGTGACTTTCCGCAATTGATAAAAGACGGCCAAATAGCGGTTGTAGACTTGTCAATAAGCGCCACATATACAAGTGAATACTCATTGGTCAGCAAGGAAGAAGCTGTGGATATAGTTATGCGTGGCTTAGCGGCACAGCCAGAGGCAAGCAGGATAGTTTTAGACTCCCTCTCATCTCTTGAACGTAGACTCGTGGATCCAACAGAATTCAGAGAAGTTTTCATGAAGGTGCTTTTAGAGGTCAAAAAAAGAGGTGCAACAACAATATTTACTGCTGAAGGAATACCGCCAACACCCGACATAACAGAATATCTGGTTGACCATCTCATATACCTAGACTATCATAAGCACGATGTTGTGTGGACACGCGTATTCATTCTAAGAAAGTCCAGAAGCGTCCCCCTTAAGCCTCAGATTCTCAAGTTGAACATAGAGAAAGATGGACTGTCAGTTGAGGAGATTCCAATATCTCTGAAGCCTGTTTGGTTTGCAAGTAAAATCTAGGTGAAGTTTAATGTCAATTGCGGACGAAAATTTTGCGTCTATACAGCAGGTTTTCACAGTAGGCTGGGCCCCAGTAGCTATACTGATAATGGCCACAGCTGGCTTTGCCCTACTTTACGCTGGAATGGTGCGAAAGAAGAACGTTGCTCACACAATAATAATGCTGAACATAGGCTGGACATTGGCTTTCGTAATGTACTATCTAGTGGGCTTTCCAGCGGCATATTACACTACAGAACCATTTTTCGGCATTCCTCGATGGCTACCCACCATCGCCAACCCGCTACCCGCCGCTTTATCAACAACTGGAGCCTATGGAATCCCAGCAAGTCCATCAGGGTATGGAGATCTGGGATTATGGTTTAAAATGTCCATGTTCGCCATAACCGCCACAGGAATAATCCCTGGCGCAACAGCTGAAAGAGACAAGCTCTGGGGATGGGTTATAGCCGCGGCAGTAATTTCCGCCATCCTATATCCTACGGTGGAACACTGGGTGTGGGGCGGAGGCTGGCTAGCTCAAATGGGATACATCGACTATGCAGGCTCGTCAGTGGTGCACTTGACAGGCGGCATGTTTGCTTTGGCAGCAGCAACAACTATTGGACCGAGGATAGGCAAATTCGTTGGCAAAAAGAAAGAAGCCCGTGCCTTCTTTGGCCATAGTCTGCCCCTATCCGTCATTGGTGCTTGGTTGCTCGTATTCGGCTGGTTTGGGTTCAACGTTGGCTCAAGCACCGCGAGCAACGCTCAAATGATAAACGTAGAACTGGCATGGGTAGGTGTTACTACTGCAATGGCAATGGCTGGAGGACTTTTCGGCGCGGCATTAACCTCAAGAGGGCATGCATTAACCTCAATGGCTGGTCTGCTTGCAGGCGCTGTTGCCATATGCTCAGGTGCAGCAATAATACACCCGATATTCGCGTTCATAACAGGCATTGTCGCCGGAATACTCACAACCTTCGTCCAGGGATTACTGGAACACAAGTTTCACGTAGATGATGCTTGTGTATGTGTTCCAGTACATGCAGCATGCGGTTTATGGGGCGTAATTGCCACAGGACTATTTAGCCTGAAAGTTCTTGGAGCCCACCCGATCTACGGAGTTTCAACAGCGGGAGAGCGGCTTAGACTAATAGGAATACAGGCTTTAGGCGGTTTGGCAATTGAAGCATGGGCTGGGGTTAACTGGCTTCGTGCTCTTCAAGTTTATTCACAAGGTAGGACTACTTCGGGCCCATAGAGATGCTGAACTCTTCGGCTTAGACATAGCAGACCATAAGACGTATGCGTATCCTGAAGATCAATTGGAAAAAGAATTTCCATAAAGAGGTGATTTCATGTCCCAAACTCAAAAAATGTTGGAAGAAAAAAGTGTAGGAGAATTGCGTATAGAAATAGAAGAATTAAAGAAGCGAATAAAATGTCTTGAAGCGAGCGTGAACACGTTAAAGCTCAAAATGGGCCGGAAATGGGTGTAAAAATCCAGTATAACAAACTTCCCTCTTTTTCTACTTCTTTTCTTAAGGAGGGACATGATGAAAGTTGCTATGGCGCAAATAAACGCCGTTGTTGGCGACATCTACGGAAATATTGAAAAAATACAAGAATTCTTGGAGTTAGCCAGAGATTGTGGAGCGGATATAGTGGCCTTTCCAGAGTTAGCGGTTACCGGTTATCCTCCACAAGATTTACTTTACGAGAGAGAATTTGTGAAAGCCAATAAAGAATATTTGTGGAAGCTCATAAACGAAAATAGAGAACTCGTTGGAATAGTTGGTTTTGTCGATTATGAAGATGGTGCCCTTTATAATGCTGCAGCGGTTTTTAAAGGAAACAAGTTATTAGCGGTGGTTCATAAAACTCTTCTGCCTACTTATGACGTATTTGATGAAACAAGATACTTCAAGCCTTCAAAAAATATTGCTCCAGTAAAAATTGACATTAACGGGGAAAAATTGCTGGTGGGTGTTGAAATTTGTGAAGATTTATGGGATGAAGAGTACTCTGTGAAAGTTACAGACATTTTAGCAGCAAAAGGCGCTGAATTGATTATTAACATCTCGGCATCACCATTTTACGTTGGAAAAAGGTTTGTCAGAATGAAATTGTTGCAGGAAAAGTCGAAAAAGAATGGTGTTCCAATTTTTTATGTTAACTTAGTAGGCGGTCAAGATGAGCTTGTTTTTGACGGCCAAAGTTTGGCTGTAGATAAGACAGGTAATTTGATAGCTGTGGGCAAACAGTTTAGTGAAGACTTGGTAATAGCAGACCTTGACGTAGAAAATGGAACTGCAGAAAAAGTTGAAATGCCGCCTTACTGCAAAGAACAGGAAATGTTTAACGCGTTAGTGTTAGGTGTAAAAGATTACTTTAGAAAAACTGGATTCAGAAAAGCGATCGTGGGAATGAGCGGGGGAATCGATTCATCTCTAACCACGTGTATAGCGGTTGAGGCTTTAGGTGCAGAAAACGTCATTGGGGTTTACATGCCCTCAAAATATTCAAGTCAACAAAGCAAAGAAGATGCTCAAAAACTTGCTAAAAATCTCGGCATATTATTTGTTGAAATCCCAATCCAGGAAATTGTTGAATCATACATGAAAACTTTGGAGAGACCTTTGGAAGAAATACGCGATCATTTTGCATTAACCAAAGAAAGCGATGACCTTGTTGCAGACGAGAATATCCAGCCGCGAATAAGAGGAAACATCCTTATGGACATATCCAACAGGCTTAAAGAATTAAAAGTACTTGTTATAAATACTGGAAACAAAACTGAGCTTGCTCTCGGCTACTGCACTTTATATGGGGATATGACCGGCGGAATAGGCGCCCTCGGCGACGTAAGCAAACTTGAAGTCTATCGGCTAGCAAGATATGTCAATACGAAGGCTGGAAGAGAAATAATCCCTGAAAACGTATTCAAGAAGAAACCATCCCCAGAACTGAAAGAAAACCAATATGACCCATTTGACTTCGAAAATGTAAGTCCACTTGTTGACGACATAATAGAGAAAAGAAAAGGTAAGTGGGAACTCTTAGAGAAAGGCTATCCGGGAGAACTTGTAGAAGATACCTACTTAAGAATTAAGCGAGCCGAATACAAACGACGACAAGCACCTCCATGCATAAAAATCACACCTAAAGCCTTTGGAATTGGATGGAAAATGCCCATTGTCAACAGATGGAACGGACAATAACAAACTTCGTGGAAAAAATGGAAACAATTAAATGCTAAACTGGAAAAGCCCCGCATGTCCGGCAGAAATTTAATTTTTCTGGAACATTGGAGTTACATTGAGGACAGATTTTACCCATTGGATCCTTTGGATGTGGCACACCTATTTCTTCTCTATAAATTTCGTAATAGAATAGTTGTTCTTTATCGCGTATTGTCACCTTATCTATTTCCAGGTATTTTTTCTTCTTTTCTTCAAACTCTGAGTCGCTAATTTTTGTGCTGAAAAAGTTTGGCAAAGTCGTTGTTCCTGAGCCTACCTCTATTGGGTCTTTTCTGCGCCAAGCAATTTCAGCTGGTAAAATATCCTCAAATGCCTTGCGCATTATCCATTTGCCCCATTTTATTCCTCTCTCTTCACGAACCTTATGTTTGACACTGAGTTTCATTGCGAATTCCTTGAATTCTGGATCGAGATATGGTGTTTTGACTTCAACTCCAATGGCTTTTCCTACGTAGACTGATGAGAAAAACATTGTGTCCCATATCTTCTGAAGTTCTAGCTCCAGTTCTTTTTCATTCAATTTGAAGAGCCATGGGTAACCCGCCATAAGCTCGTCAAGGGCGTCACCAGTCATAACGCTTTGTACTCCATTGTTTTTGGCAAAATTCAGTCCAATATATATAGTGGAGCTGTTCCGCACTTCCATCGGGTCGAACACGCGTAAGACTTTGATGACAGAGCGTGCTGCTTTGTAAAGCTCATCTTCTGTGAAAAAGTGCAGGTAATGTGGAAGATTCAGTTTTTTTGCCATGAGAAGGGCATGCTCAACATCAGGCGCCGGAGCTCCTTGAAAGGCACATGTAAAAGCTTTTAGACGTAACTGTTTGTGTTTTGCGGCTACTGCCGCTAGTATGCTTGTATCTAGTCCTCCTGAAAGCAGTATTCCTTCAGTTAGGTTTTTCTCGAAAGCTCTTTCAACAAGCATTCTAATTTCCGCGCATATTTCCTCGATTTTTTCATTCATTCTTTCACTTCCAATTGGTTTTAGGTTTCAGGGAGGCCTCCACTATTTTCATGTAGAAAGCCCCATTATGCCTTTCGATGTCGTACTTGGAGATTTCTATAGTTTCCTTTAAAATAGGAGCGTCAATTATTAATGTATGGTATTCCCCGTTTTCTCCGCAAAGATCTATTCCATAACGGTCTCTTAATGTTTTTAGTTCCTCTATGGCTTCCCAGGTCAATTCACGTCCAAGCCAATTTTCGTTGAACCATGGCTTTTTAACACATGAAAAAACTGCTTTGCACCCTTGTGAAATCAGTTCCTTCAATATTTGGTAACGGTCGATTCCCCAAAGAGGCTTAATTACTTCTATGCCTAATTCTTTACAGATGCTGTCCATCCAGTTTCCATGGAAAGCGTCTAAAGGGGCAATATCTCCTGTTACTATTGCTTCTATGCCCTCGTTTTCGGTTAAATGTAATAGAGCGTTCTTGTAATGTTCAAAGTATGGTTCCCTCGTTTCAGCTTTGAAATGTTTTGTTTTTAGAGCCTTTGCTTGAAGTTCGACTATACACAGAGGATGGGCATGAGATGGGTTTTCCCAGAGGAAAGTAACTATACCGCAGATTTCGTGGCCCTGAGTTAGGGCTTTCTGATAAGCTAGGCAAGAGTCTTTACCACCGCTCCATGAAACGACAACCCGCAAAGTGAAAGCCTCCATCGTTTTTAAATGTTTAGCTGTTACATAGTGATGCTTAAAATAATATATAACTTTTTTGGTTTTTTTAGCTAAAATTATCACTAAAAATAATATTTATTGAACATTTATTCATAAAAAGTCGCACAAATCTCAATGTTTTCAATAACGGCATCGGCGAGTCTTTTCGCATCTAAGAGTTCATAGATTTTACGGAAACGTTCGAATACTGCAATAAACCATCCCTCTTCACGTGGCATCCGTTACAGGAATAGGTATCAAGTGTAAAGTTTTCCATAGGGTCTATGGGATACTGGAACTATTTTTATAAACTCTTGTTCCATTACCTTGTCAAAGTCGAAATTGAATAGAGCGCAGAATTGTTTGGCTAGTTTGTGGATAAGCTGTAAATCGTTTTCGTTGATTTTCTCCCTTTTAGCTCCCTTTCCAAAATGAGTTATTTCCCCTCGCACATATATTACCCCGCCATGCATCCCTGTTCCCGCAAACTTTACTTCACGCTGTGCATTTTCATCTAATCCCAGAAGGAGGATTACGCCACCTGCCATGTATTCTCCTAAAAAATCACCAGCGCGTCCGCCGATGACTAAAGCTGGAGCGGTTCGGTAACCTTTCATATGAATCCCAGCGCGGTATCCAACATCACCACGTATGAAAATTTTGCCCCCTCTCATAGAGTAGCCGACAACGTCGCCTGCATTCCCATAGACAACTATTAGCCCATCATTCATTGTATTGCCACAGCCATCCTGAACATTTCCATAAACATACATATTTGGCCCATTCATGAAAATTCCAAGGTCATTTCCGGGAATCCCATGAACCTTAAATACAATGTTCCCGCTTAGGCCGGCCCCTATGTAACGTTGACCAGAAACATTATGTAAATTGAACTCTTTAAACCCTCTCTTAACAAGATCTCTTATTAACGCGTTGAGCTTAAAGGAGCACATTTCCGCGGCGTCAATGTTAACAGCACCAATTTTTAAATTGGAGATCTCCAAGTTCTTGGTGAGATCTTCCATGAGAAACAGAACCCCCTTCATTCGCCAGCTGGTTTAATATTCAAAATTTTAAGCTCACTTTCGCTCAATCCGATGCCTCTCAATTGTTCACGGTTTCCGCGTAGGCTTTCAATGGAGTTTATGCCCATTCCGCCAAGCATCTCCTTGATTTCTATACTCCATGCGTTGAGGAGGTTAATCAGTCTACGTGAGGCATCTTCCGGGTTAAGTCTTTTGGAGATTTCATGGTCAGCGGTAGCTATTCCCCACGGGCATTTTCCAGTGTAGCATCTTTGGCATAAGGTGCAACCCATGGCTACTAGAGCCGCAGTACCTATGTAAACAGCATCAGCACCTAGGGCGATTGCCTTAACCACGTCAGCACTGCTACGGATACTTCCAGAAGCTACTATGGAGACCTCATTTCGGACGCCTTCATTGCGAAGCCGTTCATCCACAACGGCTAAAGCGAACTCGATGGGTATGCCTATGTTATCCCTTATAACTTTAGGGGCTGCGCCTGTAGCGCCCCTAACACCGTCTATTACGATGATGTCGGCGCCGCTGCGGGCTATACCGCTTGCTATAGCAGCCACATTATGAACTGCCGCTATTTTAACGGCCACGGGTTTGGCATATCCCGTTGCCTCTTTCAAGGCATAAACAAGCTGTTTCAGGTCCTCGATTGAGTATATGTCATGGTGCGGAGCGGGAGATAAAGCGTCTGTGCCAACAGGTATCATTCTCATTTTAGCAATCTCCTCGCCCACTTTCTCTCCTGGCAGGTGCCCGCCTATCCCGGGTTTGGCTCCTTGCCCTATTTTGATTTCGATTGCGGCACCAGCGTTAAGGTATTCTGGGTGAACGCCGAAGCGTCCAGAAGCCACTTGAACTATTAGGTGGCCTTCATACCTGTATAGACTTGGGTGCAGTCCGCCTTCTCCGCAGTTGAAGTACGTTCCGCATTCTACAGCGGCTCTTGCTAAAGCTTCGTGCACATTTAGGCTTACAGCTCCGTAAGACATAGCGGCAAACATTATGGGAGTTTCGAGGCAAAGTTGCGGAGCTAGTCTAGTTTCTAAAACTACTTCTCCGCCGTTTAACGCGAGCTCCACTTGCTTGCTTTTTTTGCCGAGATAAGTCCGTATTTCGATAGGTTCCCTCAAAGGGTCTATAGATGGGTTGGTTACTTGGCTTGCATTTAGCAACAGCTTATCCCAGTATGTTAGGTTGGGTTTGTCGCATCCCATACCAGTTAATATGGCGCTCCCTGTTTCCGCCTGTTTCTTGACAGTTGTTATGGCTTCGTTTGTCCAGTGGTAGTTTTTGCGGTACGACAACGGGTTTTTCTTGATAATTATGGCGTGTTTTGGACAGAAAACCACGCATCTTTGACAGTTTACGCAATCCTCGTCCCTGCTAAGCAGGCAATCTTCTTTCTCGTCATAGTAGTGAACGCCATATGTGCATTGTTCGATGCAAAGCTTGCATTTATTGCATCGCTTCACATTCCTTTTAACGATGTATTCGGGCAGGTGATATGTTTTCATGCTAATTCCCTAAAAGTGTCGTTACTAATTGAAGTCTCACAAATGCATGAGCTTTAACTGTGCCTACCACCATTTCTCCACCAGTAAGGTTCCAGACTTTGTCTAGAGTAGGCTGCACAACGCGTATTGCAGCCTCTTCAGACGAGAGATAGAGGAAGTCACCCTTCACGCCGGCTGTCAATGGTCTTAACTTTATTCGATCAGTTAACCCAATCATTTGGCCCTGTTGGGCAACAATAACGGAGAAAGGTCCGTTCATTAATAATCCGCTGTAAGTTTGCCTCAAGGCAGTTAAAAGCTGCTTCTGTTTTTGTGGCATGCAGTCGATTTCGTCCCAGAAGGGGGGCGTTAAAATTTTTGAAACTAACTCTAACGGGATTTTATGTCTTCTCACTAGGAGGTCAAATGCATAGGTAAACACTTCAGTATCCGTCTGCATTGTACATTTGTAACCATAAGTTTCTAGAAAGCGACGGTTAGTGCCATATGATGAAAGCTCTCCGTTGTGGGCAACAGCCCAATCTAATAGGCTGAAGGGATGGGCTCCTCCCCACCAACCAGGGGTGTTCGTGGGATATCTACTATGGCAGACCCACATGTAACCCTCATATTCTTCAAGGCAGAAGTATTCCGCAATGTCTTCGGGATAACCTACTCCTTTAAACACACCCATGTTCTTGCCGCTTGAGAAAATCAAAGCTCTGCCGTTCTCTGACACGTTTATATGCATCACATTTTTTACCACGTAATCGTCTTCCGCGATCTTTTCCTCATTCACTTTTGACCTATTGGGTTCAATAAAATATCTCCATATTAATGGCGGATTCCAAACTTTGGCCTCTTTTGTTGGTAGCTCCTCGCTTAGAACCACTCTAAATTTTTCCTTCAGAGATTTTTCTACTCTTCTTTTAGCTTGACGGTTTAAATACATCACGTGAAAGGCGTAAAGTTCTCTATGATCAGGATAAATGCCATATATTGCGAAGCCACCTCCTAAACCGTTTCCTCTCTCCCGCATATTGGATATAGCTCTAATGGGATCCTTGAAAGGAAATCTTGTTCCTTCAACGTTAATCATTCCAAAAAGTGCACAACCATCTATGTTCTTGTCGTCCCCGTATGGGTTATTAACTTGACTTAACAACCTCACAGTTTCCACCGCACCTACATTTTAGAACACTAAATAAGCAAGCCGGTCAATAACGTCGCATTATTCGTTTTTGTGGCAAAATTCGATGAGATAAATGCATAGAAAATGCGTGCGCGCTTGTTGGACAAGCATTTTTCAAATGTTGTTATGTGTATGGCGCTCAAGTGTAGAGAGTTTCGATGAATTGAGAGCGGCACTTCCACCCCTCACAACATATGGATATCGGTAACCTATTGCCGATTAAGAATTTAAACATTTCGGAAACATGTGATTCACACTTCAATAACACGCAGAAAGTTAAGTTAGCAAGGTTATTTAAAGAGAAAATTATCCTTAATTTTATTCCTATTCCAGGGTTGGCTTGCTGATTATTCCATAAACAACTCTGAAAACTGTGGTACTTCATTAGTTATCTTTTAACAGTCCTTATGGTGACGAAATAGTCGTAAACTCTGGCGCCGCAAAACTTGTGGTGTGCGTTTTTGATTGCGTTTATAGGGTGCAAGCGGTGAAAAACCTAAGTGCGCAGTGAAAAAGTTTAGAAGGTTTTCTCACCAGCGATGGCACGTTTCAAAAAGTTGCGAAGCATCAGCACCTAGTGTAATATTTCAAAATCTGTACGCTCTCATTCAAAGCGTCTCTGTGGCTATTTCATCTTTTTAACATCCGTTCATGAACCTTTTCCTTTACCGCTAAATTCGAAGATGCTCTTGCCACAATGGCAGCGAGGTTAAATAAAGCTTCGCGGTGTAAAGCATGAAACCTTCAATGAAAGAATGGGATGTATTTGAAGTTTAGACGGTGTTTACAGGTGGATGGAAAATTGATATCAATGTTTCCGTGTGGACAACATTTGGATGCTGCTCCACCATTTCATAGATTATCTTCTTAAGTTCTTCTAGACTTTCAGCTTCTATAACGATTACGGCGTCAAATCTTCCAAGGACGGAATTAGCCATCTTAACACCCTTTATTCTCCTAGACCGCACTATTTCCTCAGATGTACCGGGCTTCATAGTGACCATGACAAAAGCCCTTAGAGCTTTTTTACGCAAATCTTTACTTGAGGACATAGCTCATTTTCTCCGTTAAACTGAAAGGGCAAGTGAAGTTTCTGTATGGATTATGTTTGGGTCTTTCTCAATAACTTTGTATACTATTTCGTTTATGTCTTCAAGCTTCGTTGCCTCTATGATTATTATTGCGTCGAATCTTCCGTAAATTGAGTCAGCTTGGACTACTTCTTTAACGTTGCTTTTTATTCTATTAACAACTTCCTCGGAAGTCCCAGGCTTAGTTTTTATAAATATGTAGGCTCTCATTTTCCTGATCCCTCCTTCACTTTAATAATCTAAATATTTCATAATTTCCCAGGGTGTTACATATAGGCAATATTGGTTCCAGTCATTTGTCTTATATTCTATGAATGCATCAAATATGTGACTTCCCAGGGTTCGATGGATGACTTCATCGCTTTTCATTTCCTCTAGGGCGTCTTTTAGGGTTGTAGGAAGCTCCCGTATACCAAGTGCCTTCCGCCTCTCTGGGGGTATCTTGTAGACGTCTTCGTCCACAGGGTCTCCCGGGTCAATTTTCTTTTTAACTCCGTCAAGTCCAGCCATTAATAGGCAAGCGAAAGCCATGTAAGGATTGCATGATGGGTCTACTCCGCGATATTCAACCCGCTTCTGGTGAGCGAATTCTGGACCTTTATAGTAGACCGGTATACGTACGAGGGCGGATCTGTTTCTGCGAGACCACATAATATAGATTGGCGCTTCAAAGCCTGGAACCAGCCGCTTGTAGGAGTTAACCGTTGGGCAGCATATGGCGCTTAAGGCTCGCGCGTGGTCTAAAAGTCCGCCGATAAAGTATCTGCCAGTTTGGCTAAGCTCCGCATATTCATCATCTTCATCGTACATTGCGTTTTCTCCGTCCTTCCATATGGAGATATGCGTATGCATCCCGCTTGCGTTGTCGAGGTAGATGGGTTTCGGCATGAAAGTGGCGATTAAACCATATTTTTTGGCGACGTTTTTCGCCACGAACTTATAGTATATCGCTTTATCAGCAGTTTCAACGATAGACCCATATTTGAAGTTTATTTCAATTTGCCCTGCCGTCGCCACTTCATGGTGATGTTTTTCAATTTTAAAGCCAAAATAGTCCTCAAGAATTGAGGAAACCTCGTTTCGGTATTCTATGGTTGTGTCTTCAGGTGGGGGTCTGTAATAGGCCTCCTTCGGTCTGAGAACAAATTTCCCAGGAGTTATTTCTGGAGACTGAGGCACAACTCTCGGCGGACCCCAAGAATCGCCTTCTCCACCCTTTGGGCTCACCCAAAGATCCCAAACAAGTTTTGTCGGGTCTATAGATGAAAACAGAAAGTATTCAATTTCTGGAGCTACATATGCCTCATAGCCCATTTCCTCAGCAGCTTTTACGGCCCTTTTTGCAACATACCCTCTCGAGCATACCTCTGAAGGGCCGCCGCCGTATGCCTCATACACGTCGCCTAAGATTATTGCGCTTTTCTGGTCTTCTCCCTCGGCCCACGGTATTATCGCCAACGTTTTAGGGTCCGGCATATAGGTCATGTCTGATTCGTCAATGGATTTAAAGCCCCTAACTGAGGAGCCGTCAAAGCCTAAACCTGCCGTGAAAGCGTTGCCTTCCATGTATTCTCTTGCAGGCACAATCATGTCATGCATCAACCCACGTATGTCGACGAACGTGGAGTGAATCCATCTTACCTTGTTTGCTTTTAACAGTTCTATGGCTTTTATAGCATCTTCATTTTCCATACTCTCACCATTTATTCAGCATTCCTTGCTTTTTATTTCACGAAGATATATAAATCTTTTCTTTTTAAACAAAAATATTTATATATCATCGGGATAAATGAATAAATGTTCAGCATAATCTATAACAGTTTAGGGAGAAAGAAGCATATGAAAGCCGTGAAAGAAAGGTTAGATGATATAGATCTGAGAATTATCAACCTGCTCCAGATGGATTCTAGGCTTTCATATAACAAAATTGCGAGTAAGCTTGGAATATCTGTTGGAACAGCCTACAACCGCATCAAAAGTTTGGAGGAGAAGGGCATATTGAAGGGCTACACAGTACTAATAGACATGGATAAGTTGGGTTATGATTTAACAGCACTTATACTAATCCAGGCGGAGGGAAAACACCTTTTGGACGTCGAAACTGAAATAGCAAAAATGAACAACGTTGTATCCGTCTACGATATAACTGGAGACTTTGACATAGCTGTAATTGCAAGATTCGAAGATAGGAACAGTCTGAACCAATTCATAAAAAGCCTCATCAGCTTGCCTCATGTAAAGAGAACAGTTACAAATGTAGTCCTAAATGTAGTCAAAGAAGACATTAGAATAAAAATTGTTCAGAATTCTAAAATTTAGTCAAACTCGAAAGCAGTTCCCATGGAGAACGTTTTTGCGCGTTGGTCCGGAAAATCGCCCTAGAAGCAAATTAAAAGTTCAGCCTTAATGAATATCGTACACATCCTAAATTTAACATTGCCAAAATAAATCAACTTTAATTAAATTTAATTTGAGTAAAGTATAAATTCATGCTTGCTTAAGTAACATGGACGGATAATCCAACCATTGAGGTGGGCATATGGGAAAAACGTACATAATTTTAACCGTAACAGCGATTATTGCAATAGTAGCCATATCCATGATTTTTACATACAAGCCTCAAAGCACTTTCACCGAAAACATTGAAAGTATACCTGAAACGCAAAGTTCCCAGCAGCATACCGCAATCCAGGAGACGCAAAGTGCTGAGGTGGGGGAGAGCGCTGGAACTCAAAGGGTGAACGCCTCTTACGAAAATAGAGTTCAAGGATTACTTTCCGTAGTAGATTGGCAAGGTGCAAATGTCACTCTTAAGCGTCCTGCCGAAACAGTTGTAAGTTTAAGTTCAGGGATGACTGAGCTTATATATGCTTTGGGATGTGGACATAAAATTATCGGCCGTGACTCATATTCTGATTATCCACCAGATGTTTTAGGGAAGCCTGTGGTAGCACCACACGCTTATAATCCTCCGCTAGAGAAAATACTGGAGTTGAAGCCGGATCTTCTAGTTTCTAACACCGTTCTCGTATACGATAATAATGAAACTCGGAAGATCCTAGAACACGCGGGAATAGCCGTTTACGTAGATGAAACAAGTAGTCCCAGAAGAGTTAAAGAATGCATAAGAAACATTGGAACATTGTTAGGTGCTGAGAAAAGAGCTCAAAAGCTTATTGAATTTATAGAATATTATGAGAAACTAATAGAAACTCGAATAACCAAATTGTCTGAAAGCGAGAAACCAAAAGTTTACTTTGAAATTTTCCGCGAATGGAATACCGCTGCAAAGGGAAGTATTGCTCACGATCTTTTAGAATTTGTAGGGGCGATAAATATAGCGGCGAATCTTTCTACACCATATCCCATAGTTAATCCGGAATTCGTGATAGATAAAAATCCTGACATAATAATTAGGATGAAGATGTCTTGGGATCTGGATTATCCGGAACTGTATCATAAACTTAGGACAAGACCAGAACTTCAAAGCGTAAACGCCGTCATAAATGACAAAATATTCCTATATGACCCTAACATAATGCAAGGCGTCAGATATCCTGTGGGGCTTCTTTATTGGGCGAAATGGCTTCATCCAAGACTATTCTCTGACATAAACCCTGAAACTGTCCATGCTCAACTTGTCCAGGAATTCTTTGGGTTACAGCTTGAAAAGATCTATGCATACCCATAAACCCGGTAAAAACTACTTTCAAAAAACCAGAGGAGGTTGATACTCTGCTTAAGTATGATCGGGACTATACAATGTCCCCAGCCTCGGTTCCATGTTTTAACTGGACAGACGAAAATGGAAATACTGCACGTAAAACAGTAATAATTGCACCGATAAAGATAATATGGCATAAAGACTGCATTCAGATAAGTTGGGCATGCAGCAGAGGAGTATTTTGCAGAGACAAAAATTGCCGATACAGTCATGCCATACAAGAAAAAGAAGAAGATCTCACAGTGACATCAACCCTCTAGAACCACTTTTCCAATAGTTTGGATTAAGGGTCGCGTGATAGCAAAATCCATACATTGATGAAAGTCTTTCTACTTTCACTAGATACCAACATTAGAATCAAGCGAAACTCTGTAAGTTGAGAATGTATGGGTAACTTAATTCCTAAATAGCTTGCCGTTCCATAGCAACCGTTGACAATTCCGCAGGTGGCAGTATGAGTGAACTATATATCTTATCCGATCTCAGAACTAAACGGCAGGGTTCCACCATTATTTCCCATAATTATTGCAAGGAAATGTCTACATCTGCGTGTTGCTACTGGGCAGTAACCGCGCGCTCATGGGAACTTCAATCAGCCACTTGCCATTAAAGAAACAAAAAGCGTGGAATAGAGGGGAGCTTTAAAAGCCTTAGGATTCAGCCCAGTGAAAAAGAGAATAAACCAGTGATTGCTTGACTTCCTTGACATTATCTAACATCAGGAAGGTTGTGTAATGTTTTGTGTGATATTTAGGTTTAGGACAACTTCCGCTATATCGCTTGCGTACTCTGCTGTCCGTCGTATGCTCTCCATTATCATTCTTATATTTGAAAAGTCTGCTTGCACAATTTCTGTTTGGATTTCTTTTATTGCATCTTCCTCGAGCGACGCTATAATTTTTGCTTTTGAAACCACATCATCAGCTAAAGTGTAATCCTTCCTAAATAATGATTTGATTGAGTCATCGAATGCTTTTTTTGCGAAAACGCTTACTTCAGAGATTGTCTTGAAAACTTTTTCATTAGGCTTCTCTGTTAGACATAAGACATTCTCAGCGATTCTTGAAGCATGATCAGCTATTCTTTCCACAAACTTTACGATTACTCTGTAGCCTAGGCAGTCTCGCGGTTGGGAGAGGCCGATGCTCTTGAGGATTTTTCGTTTTGCACCGCTGCCTTCAACTGTCTTATTATGTAGAGACTGAAACGATCCACTTCATCATCTAAATTGATGACCTCTTGCGCCAGCTTCTTATTTAGGTTTTTTAGGGCGTGTATTGCATCCTCATGCATTGATGTAGCGATTAAGCACATGCGCCTTAAAGCATCTTCTACCGATAGTTCAGGATAGCTTACTAAAACCTGTAATTTAATTTCTTTTGGAGATTCCGATATAACTTCCGTGCCCACTAGCATTTTCCTTGCGAGTTCTTTTATTGCGTTTCTTTGTATAGCGTTTATATGCTCATCTTTTGTTTGTAATTTAATAATGTTATAGCCAACCAAATATGTGGATATGATTTTTCTTGCGATCCTGCCCATGTCGTCTTTGTTTGAAAAGGTTATTGTTGCCTCCGCAGATTGAGTTGAGGGTTAAGCGAGTTCTTTGGGAGTTAGAATCAGCGAGTTGTTTTGTTGAGAAACTATTATTTGGTTTCCGGCTTTCAGACCCAGCGAAGTTACCCACTTTTTTGGAAGCGAAATCGTGTACGTGGCTCTTCCCGTAAACTGAATCTTTCGTATCTCCTCGTGTGTTCGAGTTGACACATGCATCATAGTCAATTTTTATCTATATTGATTACTCGGATAACGTTTATAGATTTTGCGTTTTATATAAATATAACGTATAAATTAGATAGAGTATAAATTAGATAGATAATCAGAAGGAGGTTGGAGAATATGGTTAGAAAAGCTAACAAAGGCCTTTCCAAGTTAGTGGCGATAGCAGGCATGGTTTCGCTTCTAATAATTGGCTTAGTAGTAGGATACTATATAAACGCAATTACCCAACAAAAAAGTAACACAAACTATCCACAAGAATTTGGAGAAGACATTGCGTGGCGGACTTCAAGCATAACACTCTCCGGGTCCACTACGGTTCTGCCAATAGCCAACGCATGCGCAGTTGCATTTATGAACAAGCATCCCGGCATTACCATAACCGTTCAAGGCGGAGGATCCGGTGTCGGTTATAGTAACGTGATAGATGGTGTGGTGGATTTAGGTATGGCTTCAAGGGAACCGAAAACGAGCGAAATAGATGGAGCGAAAAGTAAAGGAGTTGATCTGTGGCTTCATCCAATAGCTTTGGATGCAGTGTGTGTGGTTGTCCATCCCTCAGTAGCGAATTCCAGTTATCCGCTAAGTCTTACCCTCCAAGAGGTCGGCAAAATCTTTGCCGGAATATATAAATACTGGGATGAAGTGAAACCCGGGCTACCTCATAAAGAGATAGTCGTAGTTGTCAGAGAACCTGGTTCCGGCACAAGAGGCACATTCGAAGAGTACACTATGCATCCTTGGAAATACAACGTGACGGCTCGTGCAAGTGTACAACCAAGCAATCCAGCCGTGAAAAATAAGGTTGAAACTACCCCGTACTCAATAGGATACATTGGTTTTAGCTTTATAAGCGAAAAGATGCACGTAGTAGCCTTGGCCAAGGAAGCTGGAAAACCCCACGTTTACCCCACAGTAAATTCGATAGCGAAGGGAGAATATCCAATTTCACGGTACATGTACTTGGTGACTAATGGTCAACCTAAAAGTGGATCGCTTGCTGATAGGTTCATAGACTTCGTTAGAAGCAAGGAAGGCCAACAAATAGTGGAAGCTAATGGATTCTTGAAGTTGCCATATGTCTACCCTACATCTTAAAGTATAGAAAGGGAAAATCCATGAGTCATAACAAATGTGCATCACCCAATTTTTTGAAATCTTTTGATAAACCTGTAGAGAAGTTGATGTTCCTGTGCGCCCTATCCTCAATAGTTTTTCTTTTCCTGATGCTTCTGTTTATAACAAGAGAGGGAATGCAAGCCCTTTTTACGTTTGGAGCAGATTTTATAATTGGACCAGTTTGGGAAACGAACTCGAATCTTTATGGGGCTCTTCCACTAATATATGGCTCTCTTATGGTTGTAGCTGTGGCCCTTGCTGTGGCTGTTCCAATTGGAGTTGCCACGGCGATGTTCGTAGAGGAGGTTTTGCCCTTTTCAATTAGAGATCTCGTGAAATCTCTGATCGAGCTTCTGGCATCTATTCCCTCAATAATATACGGGTTCATTGGTGTACTTTTTCTTGCTCCACAAATAGCCTCTCTGTTCGGGCTTTCATCCGGAACTGTAGCGTTAACAGCATCGCTTGTGCTTGCGATAATGACTATTCCAACAATTGTCAGTGTTTCAGGAGAAACCATAGCTGCCGTTCCAAAAGAGTATAAAGAGGCTGCTTTAGCGCTTGGAGCAACAAAATGGCAAACGTTAAAGAACGTAGTTGTTCCAACAGCAAAATCTGGGATCCTTGCAAGCGTCATGCTGGGCTTTGGAAGGGCAATTGGCGAAACAGTAGCGGTACTTATGGTGGCCGGCAATGTGGCGGTAATTCCCACACCTCCTTGGAACATTTTATCGCCAGTATACACGCTCACAGCCGCCATAGCCATGCAGATGGGTGAGGCTGCAGTCGGTACTCTCGAGTACAGCGCCCTCTTCGGCTTAGGCTTAATATTGTTCATTATAACTCTTGTCGTGAATTCATTGGCGGACATAATTGCCAAAAAGGGAATTAAAGGAGAGAAAGGCTTATGATGAGAAGCAGAAGTTGGGAGAAAGTGTTCTTCACAATTTTAGGAGCACCGGCCGCCATTTGCCTCACAGTTTTCTTCTGGATAACGTCCGTCCTTCTAACCGGAATTGGCACGATTAGACTGAATCTTCTAACCACAAGTGCACTTCAAGGCGGGCTCTTCGAGATGATAGTGGGAACAGCCTACTTATTGCTGGGGGCAGCGGGAGTTGCAGGGCCTGTCGGGGTTTTTGCAGCTATACATCTCACAGAATATGCTCGACATGGAAGGTTAATTCGTGTTATAGATCAAGCTATCAACAATTTAGCTGGAATGCCATCCATACTTATAGGATTATTTGGATATGCCTTCTTCTGCAGACAGCTTGGGCTGGGGATTTCTCTTGCTTCCGGATGGCTGACCTTGGCGTTAATGATGCTTCCAATAGTAATAAGGGGAACTGAAGAGGCGATCAAAATGGTGCCATACAATTTTAAAGAGGCAGCCTTAGCTCTTGGCGCCTCTAAATGGGAAACCGTGAAATCAGTAACTGTTCCTTCCGCTGCCCCAGGGATAATCACCAGCATATTATTGGGCATGGCAAGAGTTGCTGGAGAAACAGCAGCGATACTTTTCACATCATGTGTTCTAGTGACTAGGGGCTTGCCTAAATCGCCTTTTGAACCTGTTATGGCTTTAGCCTTCAACCTATTCGTGAAAATCGTCGCCTTAGGAGAATCTCCGGACAAGGTTTTCGGAATAGCTCTCATCCTCTTCTTGCTTGTTATCTCTTTTGCATCAGTAGGCATAGCATTGAGAATTTACTATCGGAGGAAACAGCCATGGCTGAGGTAGACATAAGGAAACTCAACGTGTGGTTTAAAGACAATCATGTTCTGAAGGATCTAACCCTCACTATAGAAGAGAACGCTGTAACCGCCATAATGGGACCGTCTGGATGTGGAAAAAGCACCCTTCTAAGGGCAATCAACCGAATGAACGAAACTATAGATGGATGCCGCACCACAGGCGAAATATATATTGATGGACAAAACATCTACAATGGAAATACAGACGTCTACGAGTTGAGAAGAAGAGTTGGAATGGTTTTTCAGAAGCCAAATCCTCTCCCGAAATCGATTTTTGAGAATGTCGCTTTCGGAGTAAAAATTCACAAATTGGCGGATGGGAAAAAGTTGAACGAAATTGTGGAAAGAAGTCTAAAAGAGGCAGTTCTATGGGATGAAGTTAAAGACAGATTACATGAAAGCGCCTTTAGCCTTTCCGGTGGCCAGCAGCAAAGACTTTGTATCGCAAGAGCCTTGGCAGTTAATCCGGAAATAATCCTTTTAGACGAGCCGTGCAGCGCATTAGACCCCATTGCCACTCAAAAAATAGAGACCTTAATGCGGAAGTTAGCGGAAAAATACACTGTGATAATAGTTACGCATAACGTGCAGCAAGCTGCAAGAGTTTCAGATTACGTCGCGTTCCTTTATCTGGGCAAACTTATAGAGTATGGCCCCACCAAGCAGGTTTTTGAAAGCCCTAAACATGAGCTTACAGAGAGGTACATAACCGGAGAATTTGGATAGGTGAAAAAGTATGAGCAGGATCATAGACGCGGGTCTTGAAGAATTGTCGGCAACTCTTAATAAGATGGGTGAGCTTGCGTATCGCGCCGTTTTAGCTGCCATAATGGAATGCATTGAAAACAGGCAAGCTTATAACGAGATTCGCGAAATGTCTAATGCTCTCGTCTCGATGGCGGACAATATTGAAGATAAAGCATTTGAGCTTATTGCAAGATTTCAACCGGTAGCCTCAGACCTTAGAACCATCAAGTCTTACATGAAAATCGCTTATGATTTTGCACGCTTTGGAAGATACGCCTTAGACATGTCCTATATAAATCAAAAATTTGGCGGAATAAGAAACTGCAACGCATGGATAGTCTTACACATCAAGGGGATGAGTGAAAAAACCTTAGAAATGATGAGTTTAAGCATAACCGCCCTTAGAAGCCACAACCCGCAACTTGCCGAAAAAGCAGCCCAGTCGGAAAAAGAAATTGATAAAATGTATTTTGACTTCCTCGACAAACTAGTCGAAAAAGCAGGCGCTGCAACAACAAAATGCATAATTTCCAATGTTTTAATAGTAAGATATCTTGAAAGGATAGCGGACCATGCAACTTACATCTGTGAATCAATAATATACATTGCAACAGGACGAAGGGTTATTTTGAGGTGAAAATGTCATGGAGAATTTTCAACTTTTATGGAGGTGAAAAATGGTTGGAGAAAGGTAGCTATGCTTGGTTTGAAAAACGTAGAAAGACAAAAGCGCTAGAACTGGCTCAACAGCAAATCATAAAGGCTCTGGACACGGCAACCCTTCTCCATCAGGCAGTTCAAAGCTTGGCACAAGGAATAAATAAAGATGTGAATCAACGCATACACTATCTATTTCAAACAGAGGAAGAAGTTGACAGACTGAGAAGAGAAGTTTTCAAAGAGATGTCTAAGCACACAGCTCTGATAGCGGACTACCGTGAAGACATACTGCACCTCGTGAAAAGACTAGATACCCTTGCGGACCATGTTAAAGACGCAGCAAGATGTCTGGAAATACTTCAGGAGACACAAATACCGCAGGAAATAATCCAAAACACGCTTCGGATAACCTCAACCCTCGTCGAGTGCACTTCTGCTCTACGCGCAAGCATAGAAAAAATTTCGTCAGCCCCAGCCGAAGCCATGAAATACTCAGCTAAAGTCGAGGAGATTGAAAACGAAATAGACAGAGAGTACATAAACATGAAAAAACAACTCGTCATCCGCGGGAAGCAGATGAATATCGGCACGGTAATAATTTTCAACGACTTAATAGAATTTATAGAACAAGCCGCGGACACATGCGCGGACACCGCAGACTACATCACAACACTCTCAAGCAGATAATGAAAACACGGAATTTCCAACAAATAACATGTTTTAAAGTTTCTTAATGAATAGCAGTACTTTATTTTGCGCGAAATTTTTAAATATAGGTTTATTATGGGCGGAGGTTAATGGGGCGAATTTAATGAAAGTTAGGCCCATTTTGCTCTCCGCTTTACTGTTAGCTTTCACGTCAGCCTTTTTATTGAGTACAGCGTCAAGTGTAAAAGCTGAAGGCCCCCAGCAGTACCCGGCAAACGTGGAGGTTGGAGTTTGGCTTGTGAATGTGGAGAAGGTTGATTTGTCTGCGGGCAGCTACCGCCTAGATTTTTACCTTTGGTTTAGGTTCAACTCCTCAAAGATAAGCTTAGACAAAGTGAAAGAGTTTGAGTTCGTTAACGGCTTTCCAACGAAGTATGAGGTTGAAGCGGATGGGGAGAGGGGATACGTAGAATACCGAGTTAGGGGGGACTTCATAAAGACATTTGACTTTTCAAAATACCCTTATGAAACGCATACGCTTACGGTGGAATTGGAACACAAGAATCTAAACGCTTCTAAGCTGATCTTCAAAGTGGATCCAACTTCAAGTGTTGATGGAGAGGTCAATGTTGCCGGCTGGGAGATAGGAGAATTTAAAGCCGCCGTAACTGAGCATTCTTACGGAGGCAACGTTTACTCCAGGTTTATTTTCAGCATACAGCTAAAAAGGCCGGTTTTATCTTCCTTCGTGAAGAGTGTTCTCCCAGTTACGGTTATAACAACCATATCGCTACTAACCTTCTTCATTTCACCTCAGAATTTCGGCCAGAGAATAGGGCTAGGTGTGACAACCCTAATGTCCGCAACAACATTCCACTTGGCGCTGCTTAGCGGCATACCTCCAGTTGGCTACTTGACTCTGGCAGATAGGATGATGCTTTCAATATACGCGATTTTCCTTTACAACCTCTCAGCCTCCGTCTACATCATGAAGCTTGTGGACGCGAAAAAGACGGAAGAAGCACAGAGATTCAACAAGAAAGCAGCAAAACTATTATCAGTAGTCATTATAGCCTTAATAATAATTCAGCTGCTTGCCTAAACCGTAATTGCTTCCAGCACGGTTAACCATCACAGTTTATTCAAAAGAAAAAATACTTTATCACAGTATTTCACAGCTTAAAACATAAGAGGAATTAGCTGGCCAAATTAGTATCACAATGCCACGTTTAACCTTTCATGCAAAAACATGACTGGGGTAATTGTACCATAGTAATCATCTCCTCCAGCAAACCAGACGTCGAACACTATCAATTCCTCAAGGATGAAATTATAATCTTCAGCCATCCAAGAGACACATAATGAAGTTTTCCGGGACTATTTCCAGCACACGCTAGAGGGAGAGACGCAACTTGAACCATGCCAAGCAATAATGCCTAGATAAACGCGACTCACACTCAGAAAAACTCGTTGACCTAAAGCTCCAAGTTATGTGAGTTTTTCCTCAAGCATTAAAAGTTTCTCTATGAGCTGATTACACAAGTTTTTATCTATCCAAATGGCTGGAGTGGTCTTCCAAACACCATCTTCAAAGTAAGAAACGGTTATTCTGGCTCGCCCACCGTAACCGGTATTGTATACTCTAACCCATAAGTTCACACCTTTAGCGGATATCCTGAAAGCGCCGTCAAGCTCCTTTTCACCACTTTTCTCCACATCAACAATCACGGGCACCTGCTTTATTCCCCCAGATCGTCCTCGGCACCATGTAAATAGACGCTTTTTGAATGAGTAAATCCCGCTAGTTATTTATTTGAATGTTCCGTTTAGTTCTCAGGTGTTATGTATGACCATAATAGGCTCTGATAAGGCTGAGGCTGAAGCTGCGTTTGCGGCAGCGAAGCTGATGGTTGCCTCCGCCAGAACAGCTCCCAAGGCCAGGGGAATAGACAAAGTTACAGCTGCAATTGTAACAGGAGAGGATAAAGACAAGCTAGCTGACGCGATGACACGCATTACTGGACTGCCAATCCCGGAGGAACGCTTGAAGAAGCAGATTATGAACGTGAACAACGCGGACGCTGTAGTCCTAATAGGAGTTAAAACTGATGACGTGAAAGATGAAAATGACTGGGTTATGAGACTTGTAGATTTAGGCATAGCCATAGGATCCGCTGTTAAAACTGCAAGCATACTGAACATAGACAATCGCGTGATGTTCACTGTAGGAAAGGCTGCGCAGGAATTGAAGCTCTTAGAGGGGGACATCATCTTCGGGATACCCATATCCGTCAGGGGAAGCAACATATTTTTTGATAGATACGACCCTCTGAAGACTTGCTGGCAGGAAAAACTACCTTCTAGAGAGACACGGTAATGAGCGCGCTACTTAAAAGCCCACAAGTCCCCCTGCTTTTATGAACTTGCAAGAAATGCAAGAAGTTTTCTTCCGGCCTCGCATAGACTTCTCGTTACGAAATCTGGTTTGTGCATACTCTTTTTAAGCGTCTCAAGAGGATAGAACTGGGATGCCACGTAAATGGTTTTCATCCCCAGATGCTTCGCACCCTTAATATCCTCGTCAGGACTGTCTCCTACGTAAATCACCTCTGAAGCGTCTACCTCAAGTCTTCGGAGGGCTTCTTCGAATATCTTAACATGGGGTTTACGCCAGCCCACATCTGCTGAGATAAGTATAGCGTTGAAGAATCCTCCAAGCCCTGTCTTTCTAAGCGCACTATAAATCACAGGAGCATACGTGAAGTTTGAAACAAGCCCAAGCCGGTAGCCCCTCATAGAAAGTGTTGCCAGCAGCTTTACCGCGCACCGCCTTGCCCTTATAGAAGCCAGATAATCCTCGAAGAAAACGTTCACAGCCTCCTTCACGCGCGGATCTTCATGAGTCACATCGAAGCCTAAAAGTTTCAGGGCATCTGAAACCCAAAGGGTGTTCGTGATCTCCACGAGTTGCTGATAGCGTATAGCACGATACTTCTCATGAGACTGCGCGTATGCCTCCATAAACATTTCACGTGTAACGTTAAACCCCGCTTCGTAAAGCGTCCTGTACATCTTTACCTTTGAGGCTTCAAGGCTGTAGCCTTTCACACATACCAATGTGCCTATAAAGTCGAATATTACACCCTTAATGGGCAATATACACACCTTAACTTTTATCATTTTTGCAACGTTAAACCAGTATAAGAGGTTTAGGGGCAACTTTCCAATTTAGAGGCTATCTCAGACAGTTTTCTTGCAAAAACGGTCTCCCTAAGCAGTTTCACGTTTCCCAGAGCATCTTCAACTTTAGGATCGTAGGGTATCTCTCCCAAGTAGGGCACCCCCATGGCAGCTACCTGCCGTGCCAGAAAAGTACTTTCCCGCATTTTCATGTTTTCAACGACACCTAAAACCGGAGCCTTCATATCAGCAAGCAGCCTCACCAGCTTCCTAACAGTTTCAAAGGTCAGGAGTGAAGGTGTCGACACGATTATGAACTCAAGCCGCCTCACAAGCCTCATTATATCGAGGGCTGCATCACTTATGCCTGGGGGCATATCGATAATTAGGAAGTCAAGTTCACCCCACCTTGTAATTGCAAAAAGCTCAATTAGCACATTAGATACATCTGTACCTCTAAGCGGCAAAGCCTCATCATGGGAGAAAGCCACGATAGACATGTATCTTAAACCGTGAGCGACGCATGGAACAAGACCATTGTCCTCCAAAGGTTGGATTTTGCTCGCGCCCAAAATCACATGTGTTGATGGGCTTGTAAAGTCCGCGTCGAAAAGCCCAACTTGGTGTTGTCTATCTGACAAAATGAGGGCTAGAACCGAGGCTACGAGGCTTTTGCCAACTCCTCCCTTACCCCCTGAAACCGCGATTACACGTTTCACACCCTTAAGCCTGCCGCTGATTACGCTTACCCTTGGATCCATCATGGATGCTGTACACCTTTTATGCTTTCGATCCATACGCCTCTTCCAGTAACCACTTCATAATCTGGGCTTCCACATTTTGGGCATCGAACATAAGCATGCACAGCCTCTGGGATAAAGTGCACAGCTTCAGAGGCGTCTCTGGCAAGCGAGTTTCTAGCGAAGCTCCACTCTTTTCCGCATACTCGGCATAATAGCCTAGCAGGAACGGTCTCCAAAACGAATTTGGCTTTCTCTAGAATGCCGCTTTTAAGTTGAGTGAGCGCGAACTCGAATATATCAAGCTCCACTTGCTGAAGTTCCCCAACCATTATCTTAACCTGGCTCACGAATTTTAAGCCCTCACGTTGGGCTATTTGAGAAACCGCTGAAACAACCGCTTCAGCCAGGGCCCATTCATGCATATACAACCTTTAACCGCCAAACAATTTAAAGTGTTTTGTTCCAGAGAAGGCAAAATGTTCAAGAGGCAGCTGCTTCAAAACCATCCTGTTGCATATGAGTCGAGTTGCAATAGTGAAAGGATCTGATCCGGTGAATACAACGCTTAAGGCGCTGGAAATCATCGGTGGAGACGCGCTAGCTAATATGCCCACTGATAAGCCCATACTAGTAAAACCAAATCTTATAAACGCTCAGCCTCCCTCAACAGGGATAACCACTGACGGCAGGGTTGTGGAAGGTGTTGTGAGATTCTTAATGCAGAATGGCTGGAAAAACATCATTATAGGGGAGGGAAGCGGCTTTGCAGACACATTCGAAGCCTTCAATGCCGCTGGAATCGACAAGGTTGCCGAGAAATGGAAGGTTAAACTTGTGGATCTTAACAGGGATAACTTCGTGGAGGTTCATCCATCCGGCCCACTAGCCCTAAAAAGGGTTAAGCTGGCTAAAACAGCCCTTGAGAGCACCATTGTAAGTGTTCCGAAGCTTAAAGTTCACAGACTGGCAACGGTGACACTTGGCCTCAAGAACATGATGGGTGCATTGGCCCATAAGGGAAAGATGCATAATGGGCATTTAAGCAAGAATATTGTGGATCTGGCTTCGGTGCTTAGACCCAGTCTGACGGTTATAGATGGGATAATCGCAGGGGAGATCCATGAAACAAGCGGCAGCCCCGTTAGGATGGACCTCATAATAGCTGGAGCTGATCCGGTGGCTGTAGACGCGGTTGGCGCCGCGGTGATGGGCATAAACCCTGAAGAAGTAGATCATCTAGTGCTGGCTGAAAGGAAGGGGTTAGGCACGTGCTGCCTTGAGAACATAGAGATCATTGGAGAAAGTATAGATAAAGTGAAGCGGAAGTTTAGAAGATCCATGATTTCAAGGATTCTTTCAAGCCTGTAAGAAGGAACTACCATTTGCGGAGCACTACCATGGTGTTCGTGTCCAAAACGCCTTCGATCTTGCGTATCTGCTCCACACACTCATTAACCTCAGCTATGTCCGCGGCTGAAATCGCCACCACAATGTCATACTCACCTGTGACCTCATAAATCATTCGGACCTTTGAGAGACTTCTAAGGGCAGCTGAAACTTTAGAAGTGGGAACAGAGGGATTAACGGATATCATGGATAAGGCTTCAGCCTCGCGAAGCGTGCCTGTTTCAACGGTGAAGCGCCTTATAACCCCTGACTCCACCAGCTTCTTAACTCTAGCTCTTACGGCTCCTTCTGAAAGCCCAACTGCCTTTCCGATGCTGCCGTATGAAGCGCGGCTATTCATCCTAAGTAGCTCCAGTATTTTCTCATCAACCTCGTCCATCCAACCGCCACGTTTTACGTAATTCTATTGCTGAAACAGCAAAATAAGTTTTTCTAAATCCGAAAACTTTATAAAAAATGCCGATATCACAATGCTAGCCTAAGGTGACCACGTTGTTCAGAAGTTGCTACACAGCACTCATAACGCCCATGAATAGGAATTATGAAGTAGACTTCGAGGGACTTAAAGCCCTTGTGGAATTCCAACTTTCCCAGGGGGTAAACGGAGTTCTCGCCGTGGGAACAACAGGAGAAAGTGTCACCCTTGAGCCAGAAGAGCAAAAAAGCGTTATAAAGAGAGTTTACGATCTCGCGGGAGAAGCTAAGACAATAGCCGGCACAGGAAGCAGCTGCACCAGAAAGACTCTGAAAAACACGCAGGAAGCCTATGAAGTCGGTGTAAGAAACATCCTCCTAGTCGACCCATACTATAATGGCCCAAGCTCCCTTGAAATTAGACGCGAATACGTGGAACCCGTAGCCAAAACGTTCCCAGATGTTCAAATAATACCGTACATCATCCCCGGAAGAACTGGGACGCAGCTTCTGCCCTATGATCTCGCGATACTGCACCATCAATTCCCAAACGTTAGGGCTGTGAAAGAAGCTACTGGAGACTTGGAAAACATGAAGTTAACTAGAAAACTCTGCGGCGAAAACTTTGACATACTATCAGGAGATGATGACAAAACCTTCCTCATGATGACTTCTCCAGATATAAGGGCTTCAGGAGTGATTTCTGTTGTCTCCAACATAGTGCCTGCAGCTGTTCAGCAGATGACAAGTCTGATCCTTGATGGAAGAATAGATGAGGCTAAAAGAATCTGCGAGAAGCTTACTCCACTTTTTCAAATAGTAACTGTAAAAACATTTGAGGAAACTCCCATGGGAAATGTTGTAGTTAAGGCGAGGAACCCGCTTCCATACAAGACCTTAATGAACATTCTAGGCATGCCTTCAGGCCCACCTAGGCCGCCTCTTGGGAAAATGACGCATAAGGGTATAGAAGTGGTTCTGAAAGTCGCAAGAGAGGTTTATGAGAAAAGCCCTGAACTTCTCAAGCCCATAGAGGAATATTTCGACGTAGACCTATCTGAGAGACTTTATGAGGAGCGCTACTGGAAGGGGTTAGCCTATGGCTATTAGGCTTTGTGTAGCAGGCGCAACTGGGAGAATGGGAAGCCTCCTGATAAGGGAAGCCCTGAACAGAGGCTTTGAGGTAACAGGAGCTATCGCCGCTCCCGATGAGCCGAGCATAGGTAGAACCCTCAGGGAGCTGGGAGTATGTAACCTCGACCTGAAAGTTTCACCGCCATCCATGCTCAAGGAAGCCCTTGGCAGAGCAGACGTTTATATGAGCTTCACCACGCCGAAGGCGGAGCTTTCAAACCTGCCAATAGTGGCGGATGAGGGAAAACGCATAGTGATGGGAACTACAGGTTTCAGAGAAGCTGAGATAACCCAGCTTAGCGAATACGTTTCCAGCAGGGTTCCAGCAGTGTTCTCAACAAACTTTTCAGTAGGAATAAACTTTCTCGCTGGAATGTTGAGGGCCATTAAGACGCTTCCAAAAGAATACGATATGAGCATATTTGAAGCTCATCATACGGGTAAAATTGACGCGCCAAGCGGGACAGCCCTCACCCTAGCTAAACTGATCTCTGAGATGAGAGGCTACAGCAGGATGGTTTACGGAAGGGAGGGAGTAAGTCCTAGAAAACCCGACGAGATGGAGGTGGTCGCAGTTAGGGGAGGAGGGATCCCGGGCATTCACATAATCTTAATTGCAGGACCTCATGAAATGATCACTGTTGAGCATGTCGCATTTTCTAGAAGCATCTTCGCTCAGGGAGCCCTCCTCGCCGCTGAATGGGTTATGAAACAGACTAAACCAGGCATCTATTCCATGGAGGATGTTTTGGGGGAAACGCGATGAGCATGGTTCCAGGCAGGGTTGTCGTTAAGTTCGGAGGGGGAGAGCTAACCTCAGGCAAAGCCTACAAGGAAGCAGCCCGAATGATAAGTAATTCAGGCTTCAGAGAAGTAGTAGTGGTAGTTTCAGCCATGAAAGGCGTCACCGACAGCCTGGTGAAATGTATAAATGAAGTGGAGGGCATTGAAGATCAGGACTATGCGGATATCGTGGCCATGGGTGAACGGACAAGCGCTAGAATATTCAACTCAGCCCTGAGATCCGTAGGCTTGAAATCCACCTACTTTGACCCGCAACAGGAAAGATGGCCAATAATAACCGACTCCAACTATAGAGAGGCAACACCTGACCTGAACGAGACGAGACGGAGGGTTAAGCAACACCTTGAGCCCCTGCTGGGCGAATGCATCCCTGTGGTTTGCGGCTTCATAGGGAAAGACCGAAGTGGACGCGTCACAACCCTTGGCAGGGGCGGAAGTGACATAACAGCCACACTTTTAGGCAACTGTCTAAGGGCTGAAGAGGTCATACTTGTCAAGAACACTGTAGGCGTACTCTCCGCAGATCCGAAATATGTCCCAGACGCTAAGCCGCTGGACAAGATAACCATTGAGGAAATGTTCTCACTGGCTCAGGGAGGAGCTAAAATAATACATCCAGACGCCTTAAGGTATAAGCTTCCAGGCCAAAGGATGAGGGTTATAGGCTTCCCAGGAGATCTATCATCAAACGGCACCCAAATCGTAGGGGTGTTCAAGGCGAACCCTGTGGATATTAGGAGGCACCATGGACTAGCAGCCATAACGCTTGTAGGCGAAATTAACCCGACGAACCTAAGTAGAACCTTGCAGGTTTTCGATGGAAGGAAAATCTTCGGCATGGGTACAAGCAGAAACTCCATAACAATATTTGTGGAGGTACGGAACCCCGAACGCGTCCTTAACCAAATATGTCGCCTGAACTACTTCAAGGCTGTAAGCCTCAAAGATAAGGTGGGCGCCATAGAGCTCGTCAGCCCTAGCTTCGTGGACTCTCCAGGATGGGTTGCCAGAATATCAGGGGCACTTGCTGAAAAATCCATAAACATAATTGAAGTTATAACTAACAAAGCTTCAATAACCATATTTGTGGACGAGGATAAAATGGAGCAAGCTCTAAACGCGGTTAAAGCCAAACTCAGCGAGTGAACAGCCGGTGGACAGAATGATTAAGCCGCCTTTAGCCAACGTCAACGGCATACTTCACATTGATGGAGTCTCAGCGGTGAAGCTTGCAGAAACCTACGGAACACCGTTATACGTGATAGGCGAAAGCAAGATAAGGGAGAACTATAGGCGGCTTGCAGAGGCTTTCAAGAGAAACTACGGCAAAACCAGGATCCTCTACTCTGCCAAGGCAAACACCAACCTCTCCATCTTGAAGATTCTGAAAACTGAAGGGGCCTGGGTGGATGTCGTAAGCACAGGCGAAATTTATCTGGCGCTGGAAGCAGGGTTCCAGCCCAGCCAAATCCTATATACTGGAGTAAGCGTCTCTGAAGAGGAGCTCAGCTACGCCTTCAAAGCCGGCGTAACAATCAACATAGACTCAGAGTCCCAGCTTAGGAAACTGCTCAGAATAGGAGTCCCGCACACCTTATCCGTGAGAATCAACACGGAAATAGGTGCTGGACACCATGAATATACTGTAACAGCCAGCAAGACCTCCAAGTTTGGAGTGGACGAAAAAACCGCGTTGGAAATTTACAGGACCGCAAGACTGGCGGGTGTGGAAAAGTTCGGCATACACATGCACATAGGGTCAGGCATATTGAATCCGGATCCATACATAAAAGCAGCTGAAAGGCTTCTACAAGTAGCCAAAAACATCCATGAAGTGGCAGGCGTCAACTTTGAATTCGTTGATGTTGGAGGAGGTATAGGCGTCCCCTACAGGCCGGATGAGGAAGAGTTTGACATTGAAGGCTTCGCTGATAAGCTTACAGTGCTGTTTAAAGAGAAAATACAAAGCTGCGGCTTAGGGGAGCCCGAGTTATGGCTTGAACCTGGAAGGTACTTGGTCGCTGAATCCACAATCCTGCTTACGAGAGTTAACATGGTTAAGCAGACGCCGTACAGAAAATTTGTAGGGGTGGACGCTGGATTCAACGTTCTAATAAGACCCACAATGTACGGATCCTATCATCACGTTGTGGTTGCTAACAGGCTTAACGCTGAGCCCGCTGAAAAGTGTGACATAGTTGGGCCAATATGCGAGTCAGGGGACTTCCTATGTAGGGAGAGACTTCTGCCTGAAGTAGCTGAGGGAGACTTGATTGCGGTTTTAACAGCTGGGGCTTACGGTTACTCTATGAGTTCCCAATATAACTCTAGGCCTAGACCCGCTGAGGTTCTGGTGAAGAACGGCTTACACGAAGTTATACGAGAAAGAGAAACATTGCAGGATCTGCTTAGGGGGCAGAAGACGGCATCATGGTTGAACGTTTAAGTTTTTGGAAGATGCATGGGCTTGGAAATGACTACATCGTCATCGACAACATGGATGATCGTATCCGAAGCCGAGAAATGCCGGAGCTTGCAATGAGGCTTTGCCGGAGGAGATTCTCGGTGGGAGCTGATGGGCTGATTTTTGCTTGTCCATCCAAAAATGCAGATGTTAGAATGAGGATATTCAACCCTGACGGTTCAGAGGCAGAAATGTGTGGGAACGGGATTAGATGCTTAGCTAAATTCTGCTACGAAAACCACATAGTTACAAAGAAAAGCTTCACTGTGGAAACCCTCGCCGGAACCAGAAACGTTTGGTTAACCATCAACTCATCAGACATGGAAGTAGCGTCCGTGAAGGTTGACATGGGAGAACCCGCCTTTAACAGGGAAGCCATACCCATGCTTGGGACGGGCACTTTCATCAACGAGGAGCTGAAGGTCAACGGGACAAATTTTAGGGCTACATGCCTTTCAGTAGGTAACCCCCACTGCGTGATCTTCGTAGAAGACGTGGAAAATGTTTCCCTTTCACAACTCGGTCCTCTGATAGAGAATCATGAGCTTTTCCCAAGGAGGGTGAACGTAGAGTTCGTACAAATCATAAGCCCCGTTGAGATTAAGGTACGCGTTTGGGAGAGAGGCGTTGGGGAAACATTAGCCTGCGGAACCGGTGCCTGTGCAAGCGTAGTTGCAGGCTGCAAGCTTGGCAAAACTGGAAGCAGAGTGAAAGTTAACCTTTCAGGAGGAACGCTGACAGTGCATTATGACGGGAGGATCTTCATGGATGGACCTGCAGTCAAGGTTTTCGCCGGAACTTTATTCTAGAAAGGGGGAAATAAGGATGGGTTTTGAATTTTCAGAACGGGTTAAACAGATCCCACCTTACATATTCTTCGAAATAGAGAAGATTCTGGAGGAGAAGAAACGCGCCGGAGTGGACATAATATCCCTCAGCATAGGAGACCCTGACCTTCCAGCTCCAAGGTTCATACTGGAGGCCCTAGCGAAGGAAGCTGCTAAACCGGAGAATCACGGATACTCCAACAGCAGGGGGGAACGGGAATTCAGGGAAGCCGTAGCATGGTGGATGAAGGAAAGGTTCGGCGTAACCGTGGATCCGGAGAGGGAGATAACTGCCCTAATAGGATCTAAGGAAGGTATATCCCACCTTACAAGGGCCTTCGTGAATCCTGGGGAAAAAGTGATAATCCCAGATCCAGGATATCCGGCGTATCTTAATGGTGGAGCGCTTCTTAACGATGCACAGCCACTCTTTATGCCCTTGGAAAGGGAGAACCATTTCCTGCCGGACGTTGATTTCATAGCTTCCTCGAAAGCCAGAATCCTATACGTGAACTACCCAAACAATCCCACAGGCGCTGTGGCTGATAAATGGATTCTCAGGGAACTTGTGGAAGTTGCCCGCGACAACAAAATCATCATATGCTATGACAACGCCTATTCAGAAATAACCTACCAAGGATATAAGGCTCCAAGCATCCTTGAAGTTGAAGGAGCCATGGAAACCGCTGTGGAGCTTCACTCCTTCTCGAAAACCTTCAGCATGGCTGGTGACAGAATAGGCTTCGCGGTTGGAAACAACAGCCTCATAGAGGGCATAGTTAAAGTTAAATCCCAAATGGATTCAGGACAACCCAAATATATTCAGCATGCCGCCGCGCAGGCCTTAAGGACTTACAGGAACGGGGAGCCTCCAGAAGAGGTTAGGAACAACATTGCCACCTACTGGGAAAGGGTGAAATTCTTGGCAAAAAGCCTAGGCGAAATCGGGTTTGAATGCGAGGTTCCTAAAGCCACGTACTACGTGTGGGCCTACTGCGGAGGCAACTCCATGGAAACTGCGAGAAAACTTTTAGACATAGGTGTGGCGGTAACCCCAGGCATCGGTTTTGGAAAGCATGGCGAGGGATTCCTCAGGTTTTCAGCCACAAGACCAATAAATGACATCATGGAAGCTTGCAACAGACTGGCGAAGCTAAGAAACATCCTGCATTAGGAGCCCCATTTTTAGAAAATTTTTTATATGACATATGCGCCTGTACATAGAAAGCGTGTTGAAGCATGCCCCAATGCTTCCTGAAGCCTCAAACCATCTTCAGCTTCTTTAAATGCTATTATTACCGCTATTAAAACTAGAACATTTTGAAATCCCATTTTCGCCTTTAACAGTTTTGGAGGCATATTTTATGGATAAAAACGCTCCAAAGAGATTAGTCGTGAAGTATGGCGGCGCCAGCCTGGCTGACGGCGTCAGGGTTCAGATGGCCGCTGAAGCCGTGGCTAAGGAAGTTGCCAAAGGAAATAAGGTTGCCGTTGTTGTTTCAGCCATGGGGAAAACCACTGACCAGCTTTTACATGTGGCTAAAAGTGTCTCCGGAGGCAACATGGAAGGCGGAGAGTTAGATGATGTCTTAGCTATGGGTGAACGTGTAAGCGTGAGAATTTTCTCAGTGGCTTTGAAGGCTCATGGTGTAGATAACCGTTACTTTGATCCTTCCGACCCTGATTGGCCGATAATAACGGATAAAACCTTCTCAAACGCTAACCCAATCTTGGAAGAATGCGAAAATAGAGTAGGGCGGTATGTGCTTCCAGCCTTTGAAAGGGGCACCGTACCAGTAATCGCAGGCTTCATTGGAAAAACCGTTGATGGAAAAATAACCACGCTGGGTAGGGGAGGAAGCGACACCACAGCGTTCATTCTGGCTAAAGCGTTAAGGGCAGATGAGATTATTTTGGTGACGGATGTAGATGGAATAATGACGGCGGACCCTAAAATAATACAAAACCCTCAGAAGCTCAGCCGAATCGATGTTAACACCCTTGTTGGACTCGCTGACTCCGGAACAAAGTTTATCCATAGAAAGGCTTTGAAGTACAAGGATCCCGGCATAAACGCTAAGATAATCTCATACCGTCACGGCGACCTCTCCCAACAGGGCACAATTATAATAGGAGGATTAAAAATGGAGTTAGACGCTGATTTGGCAAGCTCGGCCCCGGCGGCATCAATAACAGTTGTAGGGCTCGGGTTATCCCGCAACCCAAACATTATCATGGAACTCTTGGAAAAAGTGAAAAACTGCTCTTCACTTCTAGGCTCATCAATGGATTACAACTCCACTGTACTCTTCGTGCCTGAAGACCCAAACCTAGAACGGCTGCTAAATGAAGTCCACGAAATAATCCTTAGAAACCAAGAGACTGTAGCCATGTCTGTAAGGCGAAACTTGGCCTTCCTTAGGATCAGCGGCATCGGTTTGGAGGAGACCCCTGGATTAATAGGTAAAATTTCAGAACCCTTAAGAATAAACGGGATAAACATCTTTGGAATAATGACGAACACTTCAAGCATCCTGCTCTTTGTAAACTGGGAGGACAGGGATAAAGCTCTAAGTTTAATTAGAAGCTCGCTTGGATTAAAAGGGAGGTGAATATTAAATGTTGAAGGCAGCAGTTTTAGGCGCAACAGGCATGGTGGGCCAAATCTTCGTGCGGCTACTAGAGGGGCACCCATGGTTCGAAACAGCTGTGGTTGCAGCTTCGGAAAGAAGCCGTGGACTCAAATATAAGGAGGCAACCCGCTGGCGTTTCCCAACACCCATACCTGAAAAGGTTGCAGACCTAGAGGTTGTTGATCCAACTCCAAGCGCCGTCAAAGACGTAGACATCGTTTTTTCAGCACTTCCAGCCGAAGTTGCAGGAAAAATAGAGGAAGACTTCGCTAAAGCCGGATACACTGTGTTAAGCAACGCTTCATCCCACCGCATGGACCCAGATGTTCCACTGCTGAACCCAGAAGTCAACGGGGGGCACATATCCCTAATAGATGAGCAGCGGAGAAGACGTAAGTGGGACGGAGCCATCGTAACCAACCCTAACTGTAGCACAGCCATCATGACATTGTCGCTTAAGCCCATCTACGACACTTTCGGCATAAAAAGAGTGATTGTATCAACTATGCAGGCGCTTTCAGGGGCAGGTTACCCTGGAGTGGCATCCCTTGACATCGTGGACAATGTGATACCCTACATCAGCAAAGAAGAGGAGAAAATGCAGACAGAGACGCTGAAGATCCTTGGCGAACCTTCTAAACCAGCGGACTTCAGGGTGTCGGCAAGCTGCCACAGAGTAGCCACCCTAGATGGGCATATGGAGGCTGTTTTCGTGGAGCCGAAAAATGAAGCCAGCCCAGAAGATGTTGCAAAAGCCATGAATAACTTCATAGGCGAGCCCCAGAAGCTTAAGCTTCCTACAGCCCCCGCCAAGCCAATAGTTATAAAAACCGAGGAAGACAGGCCGCAGGTTAGACTTGACCGCATGGAAGGCGGCGGCATGAGCGTCACGGTGGGCAGGATAAGAAAAGACCCCGCTTTGGATGGGATAAAATACATAGTGCTTGGACACAACACTATAAGGGGAGCCGCAGGCTGCAGCATCCTCAACGCAGAGTACCTAAAAGCCAAAAAATATCTATAAAAACGTGAAGGAAATGAAAGAGCTCTGGCTTAAAGTGGACAAACATGTTCCACATAACCTAATTGAAAGCCTAGTTGATATGGCGGCTCAGACATGCAACGCAGTGTACTTGGCAGACTGGGAAAACGTCGATGCCTTCAAAAAGGCTGGACTGAAAATTGCCGGAAGAAACGAACGCTGCGATATCCACGTACTTGAAGATGCAGACCAAACAAAGATTACAGAGCTCAAAAATGCAGGTAAAACAATTGCAGCAAAATTCACGGTGAAAAGCAAGGAGGACGAAGATAAAGCCGTCAAAGCGGCAAACAACGCCGACTACATAATAGTCCGCTGTACAAACTGGAAGGTAATACCTATAGAGAACCTAATAGCAAATGTCAGGGGAAAAAGCAAACTTTTAGCAGAAGTTTCAAACGTGGAAGAGGCCAAACTTGCCCTTGAAACCCTGGAGCTCGGAGTAGACGGCATTATAATCGCCACTGCGGATCCCAAAGAGCTTTCGAAAGCAGCCTTCACAGTTAAAAGACAGCTTCCAAAACTCAAGCTTACATCAGCAAAGATTGTTGGAGTAAAACAGATAGGTACGGGAGCTAGGGTGTGCATAGACACATGCGACCTTATGAGAGCTGGGGAAGGGCTCCTCGTAGGATGCCAATCAGCATGCCTGTTCCTAGTTGAAGCTGAAGTACATGAAAACCCCTTTGTGCAGCCAAGACCATTCAGGGTTAACGCTGGACCTGTCTCGCTTTATGCCCTATGCTCTCACGAGAAGACACGATACCTTTCAGAGCTTAAGGCAGGAGATGAAGTGATGATCGTTGAAAGAGACGGCAAAGCAAGGTTGGCTAACATTGGAAGAGTAAAAATAGAGTGGAGGCCTTTACTGCTCATCGAAGCCGAACATGAAGGGAAAGTTTTCAAAACAATAACTCAAAACGCTGAGACGATAAGGCTTGTAGCTGAAGAAGACTCCATACCCGTAACAGAGCTTAAGCCAGGCGACAAGGTCCTAGTACATCTTTCCGAAAGTGGCAGACACTTCGGAACTCTTGTGAAGGATGAAATGGTGGTAGAGCTCTGACGGTCAGAATATGCGCCTCCATAATGCCGCGAAATGTTGAGCACGCGTTAAAACTTATCGATGAAGCTGAAAACCAGCAGGCAGACTTCATCGAAGTGAGGTTAGATCTACTTAAACGATGTGAGAAACTAGTAGACATCGCAAATTCTGCAAGCACTCCGTTGATTGCGACAAATAGGCCTACATGGTGTAGTGGAAAATTCACCGGACCAGAGACGGAGCGCAAAAACATGCTGCTACATGCTTGTCAAAGTGGATTCGAATACGTGGACGTTGAAGTTGAAGCTTCATGGCTTAGGGAAGCCATAAAACAGCTGAAGGAGTCAGGGGCTAAACCCATAGTTTCCTTCCATGATTTTGAAAAAACCCCGGAAAAAGCCGTGCTACAGCAGATCCTTGAAAAGGAAATTTCAAACGAAGCTGATGTATGCAAAATAGTGACGACGGCGCGGAGTCTCATGGACAACTTAACCCTTCTGAGTTTCCTCTGGGAGGAGAAGGAGAAGGCCAAAATCGTGTGCTTTGCAATGGGACCGCATGGTAAGCCGTCCAGGATTTTATCTCCAATTTTCGGAGGGTACTTCACCATTGCAGCCTTAAAAAGAGGTGAAGAAACAGCTCCTGGACAAATGACCCTCCAAGAGATGAAAACAGCCTACAAAGCTCTAGGAGAACTTTAATGATCGCTGGAACAACGAAAGTTTTCTGCGTTATAGGAGATCCTATTGAGCATTCGCTTAGCCCGGCAATGCATAATGCGGCCTTTAGACACCTAGGACTCGACGCGGTTTTCGTGGCCTTCAGGGTGGATAGGAAAAACCTTGAACACGCTGTTAAGGGTATCCGCAGTTTAGGCATCGCCGGAGTCAACGTCACCATGCCCCATAAAACAGCCATAATCAGCTACTTGGACGAGTTGAACAAGGAGGCAGAGTTCGTAGGAGCCGTTAACACTGTGCTTAACGCTGAAGGGAAACTTGTAGGGTTCAACACCGACGGGATTGGCGCAGTGAGGGCTCTCAAGGAAAGTGGATTAACATTAAAAGGGAAGAAAATTGTTTTAATTGGAGCTGGAGGCGCAGGTAAAGCCATAGCCTTCCAGTTGGCGCAAGAGGCATGCGAACTTAGGATTCTTAACAGGGACGGGGAAAAGGCAAAGCAGCTGGCCGCTAAACTGGAAAGAAAATTCAACACTAAAATTTTAGGCAACAGCCTCTCACAAGCCACCCTTAAAGAATGCATTAAAGATGCTGATGTGCTTATTAACGCTACATCCGTGGGTATGCAACCCAACCACAATCAAACACCTGTAGACAGGGAGCTGCTGAAGCCTGGACTTACAGTAATGGACATAGTTTACAATCCAGTGGAAACAAGACTTATCAGAGAGGCAAAGTCTGCTGGAGCCAACGTGGTATACGGAACTGAGATGCTTATCTTTCAAGGAGCCGCTTCCTTTGAAATATGGTGGAAAACCCCAGCTCCTGTGGACGTTATGAGGAAAGCATTGAGTGATAAGCTCTGCCGGGGAGGAGCTTAACATTGAAGGCCAAAGCAACAAGCTATGGCGCAGCAACTATAGTAAACGCCATTGCCATTGGCAAGGGAGCAGCCTTCGGAGTTAAACTCTGGACTAAAGCAGAGGTCAAGTTGACGAACAACCCCGGAGAGGTTAAGGGTGAAATCACCTCAGATCCATTCGAAAGCACAGTGCTCATAGAGAAAACTGTGAAGAAAGTGTTAGAGCACTTCAAACTCGCCAATGAATTTGGGGCAGAGGTGAAAACCTGGTCGAACATTCCCATAGCGCGGGGACTTAAAAGCAGCAGCGCAGCAGCTAATGCCATATCCCTAGCCACAGTGGCTGCGTTAAAAATGGAAGTGGACGACCTCAAAGTAGTTAACCTAGGCGTTGACGGAGCCATAGATGCAAAGGTAACGATAACAGGAGCATTCGATGATGCTTGCGCCTCCTACTTCGGAGGCATAGTTGTCACAGATAACTTCAAAAGGAAAATTGTGAAACGATGTGAAGCTCCTGAAAACCTCACCGTGCTCTTTCATATTCCACACGTGAAAGCCTACACAAGCAAGGTTAACGTTCAAAAAACAGAAGTAATCGCGCCAATTATCAAGATAGCTTATAAAGAAGCCATAAAAGGAAACTTTTGGCAAGCCCTAACATTAAACGGGCTGATCTACTCCTCAGCTTTGGGATATAACCCTGCAATAACCATAGACGCGCTTACAGCTGGAGCCATCGCCGCCGGATTATGCGGCAAGGGACCAGCGGTTACGGCTGTAGTGACGGAAGAAAAAGTTGACCAGGTTAAAGAGGCTTTGATGAGTTATGAGGGAGAAATTATAGCTACACGAATAAACAACGAGAAAGCCAGAGTTGAATCTTATGGTTGAAGTCACCATTAAACCGGCGAAGTCCTTGAAGGGAGAGGTTGAGGCTCCACCCTCTAAATCCTACACGCATAGGATGCTTATCGCAGCCCTCCTCTCTCAAGGCAAAACAGTGATAGAGAAGCCATTAATCTCAGATGACACGTTGGCAACTCTTGAAGCGATAGAGGCTTTCGGGGCTGAGGTAAAGCAGAATCGTGAAGTATGGGAGGTTGCTGGACAGCTGCCTCTAAAAACGCCAGCTGAGCCTGTAAATTGCCGAGAATCAGGGGCTACACTGCGCTTCATGATACCTGTTGCCGCTTTAGCTATGGGAGAAACCAGGTTCATCAGGGGGCATGGGCTAAGTAAAAGGCCAATAGAACCGCTGCTTGAGAGCTTAAGCCAGCTGGATGTGAAAATCAAGTACAACCCTGAAAAACCCCATTTAATAGCGGTTCAAGGTGGAGGAATAAAAGGTGGAAGAACAACAATCCGTGGGGACATAAGCTCCCAATTTATATCAGGACTAATGTTAGCTTGCCCCATGGCTCAAGAGGACACCGAAATAGCGCTTACAACCCCTGTAGAGTCTAAAAGTTACATTGAAATGACTGAGGAGGTCCTGTCTAGACACTCTGTTAGAGTTAAAATTTTAGAGAGTCTCATCCAAGTTCCAAGCGGGCAAGTGTACAAGCCTACGGGACACAGGGTTCCTGGAGATTTCTCGTCGGCGGCTTATCTGCTTGCAGCCGCGGCAATAACCTCCTCAAACATAAAAATTAGAAACCTTAACTATGCCACTAAGCAGGGCGACAGGGCTATTGTGGAAATACTGGAAAAGGCGGGTTTGGAGGTAAATATAGGCTGGGACTTCGTCGAAGTTAAAGGCTCACTTTGCAGGGCGGTAGATGTGAACGCAAAGGACATACCTGACCTTGTGCCCGCGTGCGCAGCAATCGCATGTTACACGAAGGGTACATCAACCATATACAACGCTGGGAGATTAAGGTACAAGGAGTCCGATAGGCTAAAAGCCCTCTACACAGAGTTCACCAAAATGGGCGCTGACATAAAAATAGAAGGGGACACCTTAAGGATAAAGGGGCCATGCAGGCTTCACGGTGCAACAATAGACCCGTACAGCGACCATAGAATAGCCATGGCATGCACGGTTGCAGCCCTAGGCGCCAGCTCTGAAACAGTGATCTTGAACGCTGAATGTGTGAGAAAGTCTTATCCACAGTTCTTTAGAGACTTAAGCCTAATGGGGGCAGATATTGTTGGCGGCGAACTCTATCGGTAAAGCCTTCACAGTAACATGCTTCGGAGAAAGCCATGGTAAATGCTTAGGTGTGGTTATAGATGGGTGTCCAGCTGGACTTCTGCTCTCCGAAGACGACATCCAAGCAGAATTGGATAAACGTGTTCCGCCAAAGCTGGAGTTAACATCAGGAAGAGTTGAAAGAGACATTGTAGAAATCCTTTCAGGGGTTTTTGAAGGACATACTACAGGCGCACCAGTCTGCATGATCGTATTAAATAAAGAGGCTGTTTCTTCAGAATATAACGCCATAAAGGATTTACCTAGACCTGGACACGCTGACTACCCCGCACACGTTAGGTATGGAGGATTTAACGATTACAGGGGAGGGGGAAGGTTTTCAGGCAGGATCACCGTTTCGCTTGTTATGGCAGGAGCTGTCGCTAAGAAGCTACTACGCATTTTTGGCGTTGAAGTGTACGCATACGCCAAGGCTATAGGTAAAGTCAAAATTGATGAGAATGTAACGCTGGAGCAGATCAGGGAAAACACGTATAAAAACCCGGTAAGATGCCCAGATCTTTCATGTGCAGAGAAAATGGAGCAAGCCATAATTGAGGCTCGAAGTGAAGGAGACAGTCTTGGAGGCATAGTGGAATGTGTAGCCTTGAACGTCCCAGCAGGGGTAGGTGACCCTGTGTTCGACGCTTTGGACGCAGATATTGCTAAGGCCATTTTCGCCATACCAGCTGTGAAGGGAGTGGAGTTCGGCGCAGGATTCAGCTCCGCCACCATGAGAGGGTCAGAGAATAACGATGCATACGCCATATGCGGCGGCAAGATAGTAACTTTAACAAACAATGCAGGCGGGATACTTGGCGGCATATCCACGGGAATGCCTATTGTTGTTAGGGCAGCCATCAAGCCTACACCTTCTATACCTAAAAAACAAAAAACCATAGACCTGTCAAAACTTGATGTGGCAGTATTAGAGGTAAAGGGACGACATGACCCATGCATAGTTCCCAAGGCGGTCTCCGTGATAGAATCCACAGTGGCTATTGTAATAGCGGATCACATGATAAGGGCTGGCATAATACCTAGGGTTTTATGGAGAAAGTGATAGGACTTGGAGAAAATAAATGCTCTCAGGGATAGAATTGACAAGATTGATGAAGAAATACTTCATCTCCTAAAAGAGAGAATGGAAATTTCGAAAACGATAGGCAGGATAAAGCGAGGGCAGGGAGCTCCAATAAGGGACCCTCAGAGGGAAAATGAGAAATACAGTATATTAAAGGAGAAAGCCGTCGAGCTAGGGTTAAACCCAGAGGATGTTAACGAAATTTTTCGAAAAATAGTAGAAATGAGCATACGAGTACAGCAGCAAACTTGAGTATCTGAGCATTTTTGAAAACTTCACATTGAAGTTTACGTAAACTCTTAAATAGAGAAGGCAATATTCAAACTGGGATTAACATGTTATATGAAATAAATGAGAAAGTAATAAGGCTTGAAAAAGAAGGAAAGAAAATCATAAAATTTAACCTTGGAGACCCTGACCAGCAAACTCCAACGGAAATTATTAATGCTGCTTTTGAGGCTATGAAAAAGGGTAAAACGAAATACGCCTCCGCCGCTGGAGAGAAGGAGCTTCGAGAGGTCCTAGCGGAAATTCACGGCGTACCAGCCGACAACATTGTGGTGACCCCTGGCTCAAAATGGGCAATTTTTGCAGTAATGTATCTCCTGCTGGAAAAAGGCGATAACGTGATAATTCCAAGCCCCCACTGGACTGCCTATGATCTGGCGGCTAAAAGCCTCGGAGCTGAGGTGAGACTTCTGAAAACGAGCCTAGAAACCGAGTGGAAGGTGAACCCTGAAAATCTTGAGAGACTAATTGACGGAAAGACCAAGCTCATCATTTTAAACAATCCGAACAACCCTACAAGCAAGGTTATGGACGAGAAAGTCGTATCTAAAATTGTGGAAACAGCAAACCGGAAAGGCGTGAAAATTCTCTCAGACGAAGTGTACGCGGACATCAGCTTCATTAAGACTAAAAGCCTCCTCGAATATGGAGGCGAACACATTATAATCAAAAGCTTTTCTAAGACCTTCGCTATGACTGGATGGCGCATTGGCTACGCGATAGCTGACAAACAAATTGCAGACAAAATTATAAAGCTTAACCAGATAACCCTGACAAACGTTCCAGTTTTCATACAGGACGCTGCGTTGAAAGCGCTGGAGTATAGACAGAAGATCATACAGATGATAAGGGAGGACTACTGGAAAAGGGCGGAAATGGCCTGTAAAATGCTATCAGATACCAAGTTGAAGTTCACGAAGCCTGAGGCACCCTTCTACCTATTCCCGAAGCTTGAAGGGCTGGACTCGGAAAGGTTCGCCTTTGATCTCCTAGACAAGGGGGTTGCAGTAGCCCCAGGAACCTCCTTCGGCGACTATAAGGAACACTTCAGAATAGCCTTAACAGCACCAGACGACGAGGTTGAGGTTGGACTTAAGATAATAGCTGAGGCCTTTAGATGAAAATAGCCATAATAGGCGTTGGAAGGATGGGACGATGGTTCGCCAAATTCTTCGTTGACGAAGGGTTCCACGTGGTGGTTTCAGACGAAAGCCGCGAGAAGGCTTTAAAGCTTAAGGAAGAGTTAAACGTTGAAGTTGCAAGCAACGTGGAGGCTGTGAAAAATGCGGACAGAATCCTCATATGTGTACCAATTGAAAACTTCCAAAAAGTTGTTGAGGAGATACACCCGCAAATTAGTCCGGGACAAGAGGTTATGGACATATGCTCTGTTAAAGCATTGCCTGTGAAGATAATGCATAACTACATAAAGCAGGCTGTGACCCTCGGTACGCATCCAATGTTCGGTCCAGGAGTTAAAAGCGTTAAAAACCAAAAATTCATTTTAACACCAACAAACTCTAAGGAGGAAAAATTGGCTGAGAATTTCAAAAGGTGGCTGGAGGAGAAAGGGTTCAGAGTTTTCTTTATGAGTCCTGAAGAACATGACAGAGTCATGTCTACGGTTATAGGGCTTCCTTACCTTTTAAGCTACGCGGCTTGCGACGCATTACTTAGCCAAAGCATATTTTCAGAAGCCAAAAAAGTTTCAGGCGCCAGCTACAGGATTCTCATAACCCTTATAGAAGCCATAGCGTCTGAAAATGCTGAGTTCACGGCAAGTCTTCAAATGAACCTGCCTGAAGTTGACGTTGTAGGGGAAAAACTTTTAGAAAAAATTGGGGATTGGCTTGAAACCGTGAGAAAAGGGGATAAAAAGGGCTTCATAGACAAGGTTGATCGCCTCAAAAGTAGATTAGCAAACGCTGACCCAGACTACGCCAAATCATATGAGACTATGTATAAGATGCTTGATGCCATTAAAAATGAAAGTTAGAATTGTCCAGAGAACTGGCCCTGTAGGAGCCCAGAACCTTTAGAAAGGTTGTCTTGTTTTTTATGGCTTCTAAGGCTTGTTTACACCGTTCTTCGGTTCTATGTCCCTCAAAGTCCAGGTAGAAATTGTATTCCCACGGAGTCTTCTTAGTGGGTCTGGACTCGATCTTTGTGAGGTTAATGTTTCTTGACGCAAACTCGCCTAGAATGTTATACAGGGAGCCTGGATAAGACTTTATTGAAAAGATTATTGAGGTTTTGTCTTTTCCGCTGTAGGACGCGTCGTTTTTAGAAAGCACAAAAAAGCGAGTGTAATTGTTTGGAGAATCGCCGATATCTCTTGCAAGAACCTCCATACCATATATTTTTGCAGCCCTCTCGCTTGCTATCGCAGCCGCGTCCCTGAGACCTTCATCTTTTATCATTTTAACGCTTCCAGCAGTGTCAAATGTAGGTATGACTTTACGATTTAATTTTTCAAGGAAGTTCCTACATTGAGCAAGCGCCTGAGGGTGGGAGTAAACAGTTTTTATATCATCCAGCCTGGTTCCGGGATGAGCTATTAGGCAGTGGACAATTTTAACTATCACTTCTCCGCATACTTTCAAGTCATGCGTAAGAAACAGGTCGTAAGTCTGATTTACGCTGCCTTCTAACGAGTTCTCCACTGGGACGACGCCGAAGTCTACTTCGTCAGCCTCGACGCTTTTGAAAACATCTGAAAGGTGTGTACATGGTTTTATTTCAACGTCTAGACCGAAGTATTTGTAAACCGCAGTTTCACTGTAAGCGCCTATTTCTCCCTGAAAAGCTACACGCATACGATTATTCCCTCACCGTCTTCTTTTTGATGAGGCACCTGTTTATTCCCTCAATCATAGCTTCAACGCTAGCTCTCACTATATCCTCGTTAACACCTCTTGCAGATACGATGTTGCCATCCTTATCTTCAACCTTAACAATCACCTCTGCAACCGCGTCGGAGCCTCCTGTTAAGGCTTCCAGCCTGTACTCGCGCAACTTCACATCTGCTAAGCTGCCCACAGTCTTCTGGATAGCCCTTATGGCCGCGTCTACAGGCCCTACGCCTGTTTCAGCTGAGATGTATTCCTTGCCGTCCACTATCAATTTAACAGATGCCATAGGAACAATGTTCATTCCGGTTACTACTGCAAGGTCTTTAAGCACGACAACTTTTTCTTCCTGAACCGTTTCGCCCATGACAGCCCTGGCGATAGCCATTAAATCAGCGTCTGTCACCACTTTTCCCTTATCTCCCAGCTCTTTAACCCTCTTAACGATTGTTTTAAGCTGTTCCTGGGTTGGGTAGATTCCTGCCTCTTCAAGCTGCGCTTTTATTCCCTGTCGTCCTGCAAGCTTGCCAGCTTCTAGACGCCTGTGCTGTCCAACAAGCTCTGGACGTATAGGCTCGAAAGTTGAGGGTTCAACTGTTACGCCGCGTGTATGTATTCCGGACTTATGGGAGAACGCGTTCTCCCCTACTATCGCCTTGTTCGGTGGAACAGGGATGCCGGTCAACCTTGAAACTAGTTTAGAGGTAACGTAAAGCAGACTTGTGTTTATTCCTGTTTTGTACTTATATAGCGCGTGCAACGCCATAACAACCTCTTCGAGGGCTGCGTTTCCAGCTCTTTCACCTAACCCGTTAACGGTAACGTGGACTTGGGTGGCTCCGGCTTCGACACCTGCAACAGAGTTGGCCACCGCCATTCCGAAATCGTCATGACAGTGGACGCTGATAGGAACCTTTACCACGGATTTCACTTCGCCTATAAGCTTCTGCATGGCTGTAGGTGTCATAACACCTACTGTGTCAGGAATGTTTATTCTGTCGGCTCCTGCTTCCTCAGCGGCTTTGCAAAGTTCCTTCAGAAAGCCTATGTCGGCTCTTGTTGCGTCCATAGGGGAGAATTCACATGTTAAGCCGTGACTTTTAATGTACTCCACCGATTCAACTGTGGCCTGGAGTACTTTTTGCCGGGTTAAGCCTAAGGCATGCTTAATCTGTATATCCGAGGCTGAGATGAAAGTGTGAACGGAATCCACGTCGCATTGTATTGCAGCATCTATGTCCTCGCGAACGGTCCTCGCGAGAGCGCACACTTCAGCCTTTAATCCGGCTTTAGCTATCTCTTTAACAGCTTCCTTTTCACCTTCAGAGGACATTGGGGAGCCAGCTTCTACGGCGTCAACTCCAAGCTGGTCAAGCTGACGTGCTATCTCAATTTTCTCATCAACACTAAGTGACACGCCAGGGGTTTGCTCTCCATCACGTAATGTAGTGTCGAAAATACGGATATAAGTCATTTAAAACACCATTTAGCGTTGAATATCTCTTCAGCTATTGCTACGCCCATTTCTATAGTTTTTGCGTTTCCGCCTAAGTCAGGTACAACCCTCTCCGAATTCAGAGTCTTGGTTACGGCTTCTTCCACGGCTAAAGCCGCCATAGTGCACACCGGGTCACCATAGCGTTCGCCTAGCCATTCAAGCATCATCTTAGCCGCCAGAATCATTGAGCATGGATTAGCCGTCTGTTTTCCAGCCCGCGTAGGAGCAGACCCGTGGATGGGTTCGAAGATTGCAAAGTCATCGCCTAAATTTGCACCTGGAGCCATCCCTAAGCCTCCCACCAGTTGAGCAGCTTCGTCTGAGAGGATGTCGCCGAACATGTTTGTGGTTACGATGACATCATAGTTCTGCGGTTCCTTTATTAGGCGCATGGCGGCTGCGTCAACATACTGCTCTTCAAAAGCCACGTCAGGGTACTGTTTAGCTACTTCCCTACATGTGTTGGCGAAGAGTCCGCAGGTTAAACGCATTACATTTGCCTTATGAATAGCCGTTACCTTTTTCTTCTTGTTTCGCCGCCTGGAAATTTCGAAGGCTTTTCTGGCGATCCTTTCCGAGCCGCGGCGGGAGATTATACGCATACAAATAGCAGTATCACCAAGTGAGAACTCGAGCCCCCGATAAACATCTTCAGTGTTTTCCCTGACGAAAACGAAGTCTATGTCTGGTCTGACGGATATTTTCGGTACATAAGCCTTTATCGGCCGGATGTTGGCGTATAGGTCAAACATTAGTCTAAGTTTAACTATGACGTCAGCTGCAGTTTCACCTACAGGGCCTTTCAGACATGTGTGGGAACTTTTTATTTTTTTGATGGTTTCCTCTGGCAAGGCTACACCGTACTTGTTGAAGCATTCGTCACCGGCTTCTGCCTCGACAATGTTGAGGCTAAGTCCAAACCTTTTCTGCACAGCTTCTAAAACTTTCAATGTAGCCTCCGTCAGTTCTGGGCCGATTCCGTCACCTGGAATTATAACAATTTTGTAGGTAACACTCATTTTACGCCGAGTCTCCTTCTTAAATTTTCAATTAATCCACCGTCTTTTAGGATCTGCATTATAAACGGTGGAAGCTTGGTAGCTTGGAAAGTCGCGTTCTTTGTCAAATTTTTTACAAAGCCGTTTTCTAAGTCCACCATTAATTCGTCGCCGTCTGCAATTCTGCCGGACACGTTTTCGCATTCAATAACAGGTAAGCCTATGTTTATTGCGTTTCGATAGAAAATCCTAGCGAAGGATTCAGCTATTACACATTTTACGCCAGCGTATTTCAGCGCTATAGGAGCTTGCTCTCGGCTTGATCCGCATCCGAAATTTTTACCCGCGGCAAGTATTACACCGCGCCTTGCTTTTTCATAGAACCCGGGATCTAAACCCTCCATAGCGTGTCGGGCAAGCTCATTCGGGTCTAACAGCACCAAGTATTTTGAAGGTATGATCACGTCCGTGTCAACATTATCGCTGAACTTAACAGCTTTTCCTGAGATAATCATAACTATGCCTCCAGCATTCTCGGATCAGTTATTTTCCCTGTTACAGCTGAAGCGGCTACGGTGGCGGGTGAGGCGAGGTAAATTTTAGCCTTAACGCTACCCATTCTACCAATGAAGTTCCTGTTTGAAGAGCTTATGCAGACTTCATCTTCAGCCAACAATCCCAAATGACCGCCGAGGCATGGCCCACATGTAGGATTACAGACAACCGCGCCGGCTTCCATAAGGGTTTCTATCAATCCCTCCCTTAGTGCTTGCAGGTACACCATTCTTGAAGCAGGTATAATGAGCAGTCTAACGCCCTTCTTAACATTCTTTCCCCTCAGAATCTGTGCAGCCAGCCTTAGGTCTTCAATGCGCCCGTTAGTGCATGAGCCGATGAAAGCCTGGTCGATCTCCACATCTGAAACATCGCTTACTGGTTTCACGTTGTCTACTGAGTGGGGGCAGGCAACTTGAGGCTCTAAGCTTGAAACGTCTATTTCTAAAACTTTTTCGTAGTGAGCGTCTGGATCGCTTTTCACCATCTCAGCCGACTCAAGCCTCAAGTATTTGATTGCGGTTTCATCAGGTTCTATTATGCCGTTTTTTGCGCCCATCTCAACAACCATATTGCACAGTGTCATTCGCCCTTCAACACTCATGCGTCTCACTGCGGATCCAGTGAACTCTATGCTCTTGTATATGGCTCCGTCTGCCCCTATATGGCCTATTATGTGTAGTATTAGATCTTTAGGCGTGACATAACTATGGAAAAGGCCCACAACGTCTATTCGGATTGTTTCAGGCACTCTTAACCATATTTTTCCAGTGGCGAAAACAGCAGCGGCCTCTGTTGATCCTATTCCCGTGGAAAAAGCGCCAAAGGCGCCATAGGTACAGGTGTGGGAATCCGCGCCGACGATCAAGGCTCCAGGTTTCACGTATCCTTTTTCCACCATTACTTGGTGGCATACACCCTCTCCAACATCGTATAAGCCGGGTATGCCTTGTTCTTCAGCGAATTTTCGCAATATTTTGTGGAGCTCCGCTGCCTTTTCTGAGCTTGCAGGAGCCAAGTGATCCAGCACTATTGCTATTTTCGAGGGATCCCACACTTTTTTTGCACCTATCTTTCGGAATGAGTCAACGGCCAACGGCCCAGTTAAGTCATTAACCATCACTGCGTCCACGTTTGCCTCAACAATCTCTTTTGGACTGACTGTTTTCTGGTTTGAGGCTTTTGCCAAAATTTTTTCAGTTATATTCATTGTTCTTCTTTCCCTTATTTCTCGATTCCAGCCATTTTCCTTATGAACCTGCCCACTTTCTCAATTGGATGCTCTTCGATTTCCTTCATCATGGCTTCAAGTAGCTCCTTGGCGTTTTCAGCTTTTTCAGTCCATTCCTTAGCGAATTCTCCGTTTTGCACCCTTTCCACTACTTTTTTCATGCTGTTTTTCACATGTTCATCTATAACCTTTGGACCTACTGTTATGCCGCCATACTTGGCGGTGTCTGAAACTGCTCGAAGCATGCCTATGAAGCCCTTCTGGTAAATTAGGTCCATTATCAGTTTGGCTTCATTGCAGACCTCGAAATAGGCGAGCTCAGGCTGGTAGCCTGCCTCCACAAGAACTTCGAAGCCCTTCTTGATGAGTTCCATAAGGCCGCCTACTAAAACCGCCTGCTCGCCAACCAGATCTGTCTCAGTTTCTTCCTTAAACGTTGTTTCTAAAACTCCTGCCCGCGTGCATCCTAGGCTTTTGGCAATTGCCAAGGCTGTTTCCAACGCCTTTCCAGAGGGATTCTGATACACAGCTACAAGTGCAGGAACTCCGAAGCCTTCAAGGTATGTGCCTCGAAGCCTAGGTCCAGGCGATTTAGGCGCGACCATCATTACGTCGACGTAAGACGGGGGAACTATCTGCTTGAAGTGGATGTTGAACCCATGGGAGAAGCAAAGTGCTTTTCCACTACTCATGTAAGGTTCTACCTGGCTCCTGTAGACCTTGGGCTGTTCAAGGTCAGGCACCAGCATGTGCACTATATCTGCCCTTTTTACAGCTTCAGAAACTTGGTATACTTTAAAGCCGTCATTCACTGCTGCGCTCCATGAAGACCCCTCGGGCCTCAGTCCAAGTATAACGTTTACTCCTGAGTCCCTCATGTTCTGCGCTTGAGCTTTACCCTGGCTTCCATAGCCTATTATGGCAACGGTTTTACCATTCAGGGGTTCTAAACTAACATCGGAGTCATAATATACCTTAACCATTTTTAAGTCTCACCTTCTTCAGTGTTAAATGCAACATCTATTGATTTGGATCCTCTAGATAAGGCTGCTATGCCCGTTCTAACAAGTTCTTTAATGCCAAACACCTTCATTAACTCGATAAACGCGTCAATCTTGTCTGGTCCGCCGGTGATTTCAACTATTAATGTTTCAGGTGAAGCGTCAACTACATGTCCTCTAAATATGTCTACATAATGAAGCACATCAGCCCGGATTCTGGCTTCAGGCGCGTTTATCTTTACGAGGGCAAGTTCCCTTGACACGGCGCTTGCAGGATTCAGTATGCTCACTTTTACAACGTCGATTAACTTTCTTAACTGTTTAACAAGCTGCTCAACAGTTTTTTCATCACCTTTTATGGTTATGGTCATCCGTGCAAGGTCGCCATTTACAGCACCTACGGTGATGCTGTCTATGTTGAAGTTTCTTCGGCGAAACATGTTTGCGACGCTGTAGAGCACTCCCGGCCTGTTCTCTACAAGAGCAGATATTATGTGGGTTCTAACTTCACCCATTAAGCGTCACCCTATCAACATCTCGTTTAGTCCACGTTCTGGAGGAACCATCGGCAGAACATCCTCATCAGGCGATATGGGAACATCTATGACCGTGGTTACATCGCTGTTCACAGCTTCTTTAACAGCCTTTCTGAACTCTTCTATGGAATGAACTCTTATTCCTCTTGCACCGTAAGCCTCAGCCAACTTAACCATGTCGGGCACTCTGCCAAGTTTTACTGCGATATATCTTCTATTGTAGAACAGTCTTTGCCATTGAGCCACCATGCCCAGTACAGAATTATTCAAAACAATCACAGTTACCGGTATGTTTTCCTCGACTGAACAGGCTAACTCCTGCTCATTCATCAAAAAGCTTCCATCTCCAGCTACATCGACAACAATTCTGTCTGGACATGCTACCTTAGCTCCTAGAGCTGCGGGAAAACCGAATCCCATCGTTCCAAGGCCGCCTGAGGTTATGAAAGTTCTAGGCTTTATTGCTTTGAAGTGCAAAGCCGCCCACATTTGATTCTGGCCAACTTCCGTGGTAACTATGGCATCTTCAGGTAATAACTGTCTCAGTTCCTTCAGCAATATTTTGGGCTTCAAATCACCGTTATTGTTGGAGAAAAATCCTTCATAAGTCTCTTTTGCCTCTTTAACTTTTTTAAACCATTCTGAATTTTCCTTTGGTTTGGATACTTTCTCAGACAAAGCCGCATAGATTGCACTTAATGCCTTCTTTGCATCCGCTACTATAGGAAGGTCGACGTCTAAGTTTTTACCTATCTCGGCAGGATCTATGTCGATATGTATTATTTTTGCGTCTTTGCAGAAGGTGTCAATTCTTCCGGTTGACCTGTCTGCAAACCTCGTTCCCACAGCTAACAGGACGTCGGCTTCAAGTATCATTTTGTTTGCAGCGGGGTTTCCATGCATTCCTATGTGCCCCATAGATAGGGGATGATTTTCTGGGAAGCACCCTTTGCCCATTAGAGTTGTTGCTACAGGAGCCATTAGAAACTCTGCGAGGTTTAAAAGCTCTTGGAAAGCGTTTGATATTATTACTCCGCCTCCAGCCAGTATGACAAGTCTTTCGGCTGATAGTAAAATTTCGGCAGCTCTTTTAATTTGAAGGGGATGTGGATCAGTGACCGGCTTATAGCCTCTGAAGGGTATGTTGCTTGAAAAATCCATTTCCGCAGTATCCATCTGCACATTTTTAGGCAGATCTATTAGCACCGGCCCAGGTCGTCCTGATGTTGCAATGTAAAAAGCAGACCTCACTATTTTAGGAATTTCAGAGGCGCTTCTAACCTGATAGTTAAACTTGGTTATTGGGGTTGTTATTCCAATTATGTCGGCTTCTTGGAAAGCATCTTTCCCTATCGCGTAGGAAGAGCTGCGACTGTAAGTGCTAACTTGCCCTGTGAAGGCAATTATGGGGGAAGAATCCATGTAAGCGTTAGCAATGCCGGTGACCAAGTTTGTGGCGCCAGGGCCTGAGGTGGCCATGCAAACTCCTGGTCGTCCAGATGCTCGGGCATAACCATCAGCCGCATGAGCAGCGCATTGTTCATGTCTTGATAATATGTGCCTAATGTCTGAATCGTAAAGAGCGTCGTATACGGGCAATATAGCCCCGCCTATGATTCCGAATATAACCTTTACATTCTGCCGCTTTAAGGATTCCACAAGAGCACGGGCACCAGTCATTTTAGTCACATAGACACCTCCAATGAATCAAATAATCTTTTGGAACATAGCAGAAAGTGTAAATAGCTTGATAATGTAGCGTCATCTGCAGAATTTCAGAGTTTCTATCGAAGGAAGCGATCCCTCATCGGCATACCTCATTAAACAGCTCCTCAAGCCTTAGCAACCAATATTTAAAAAGTTTTCGGTTTATTATTAGTAAGCCCAATTTCAAGCCTCTATCCGTCAGGCTTATTGCGTGATGCTTTGTTGTTTATGGTTACCAGCGCATTCATCCCATTCAACATTGCTTCAACGCTGGCCATCACTATGTCCTCTCTAACGCCTACAGAGGTTACTGTCAAGTCGCCCTTTCGCAGGCGCACGAATACCTCGACCACAGCGTCTGTGCCTCCGGTTATCGCCTTAACACTGTACTGCTCGAGAATTACAGGCTCAACTTCCGAAATTGCATTTTTAACAGCGATGATAGCCGCGTCAACAGGTCCTACGCCAATGCCAGTGCCGATTACAGGCCGACCGTTGATTTTCAGCCTCACCGAGGCTGTTGGTGTAACTTTATTGCCGGTTACAACTGTTATCTCTTCAAGCAGTATCGGTCTAGCGCTTTTTAAGCCCATGACTTGTTCAGCTATGGCCAACAAATCTACATCCGTTACTCTTTTTCCTTTGTCACCTAGTTCCTTGACTTGCCGGAATATCTCTTCAAGCTGCTCCTGGCTTGGTTTCAAGCCCATTTCCTCTAACACTGCTTTAACTCCGTGCGAGCCAGCATGTTTACCGACAACCACGCGTCTCACAGCGCCGACGGTTTCCGGAGGTATAGGCTCATACGTGGCAGGGTGAGATAATACACCATGGGCATGAATGCCGGATTCATGTGCAAAAGCATTTTCACCCACTATGGCCTTGTTAGGCTGCGGATAAATGCCTGTTAGTCTAGCTACCAGTCTTGATGTGCTGTACAAGAGCTCAGTTTTTATTCCAGTTTTAACGTTGTAAAGTGTTTTCAGAGCAACCGCTATTTCTTCTAGGGAGGCATTACCTGCCCTTTCGCCTAAACCGTTAATTGTCGCGTGAACCTGGTCGGCGCCAGCCCCTAAGGCGACTATTGAGTTGGCTACCGCTAATCCTAGGTCGTTATGGCAGTGAACGCTTAGCAGATTGTTCGGAAACGTGCTTCTAATTTCCGAGAAGAGCTTGTAAGCTCTTTCAATCGTCAATACCCCTACAGTATCACAAATGCAAATTCTATCGGCGCCAGAAGAGAGCCCGGTTGCAAAAACTTGTTTTAGGAATTGTACATCTGACCTTGTGGCATCCTCCGCGGATAATTCCACAATTAATCCGTGATCTTTGGCGTATTGAACGCACTCCTCGACAATTCCTAAAAGCGCCTCTCTAGTTTTCTTCAGCTTATATTGGAGATGCAGATCTGATGTAGGTATCACCAGATGTATACTATCTGCTTCACTTTCTATGACAGCATCTATGTCCGATTTAACACCTCTTGAGCAGCTGCAGATTTCCGCTTTTAAGCCTTCACGAACTATTCGTTTTATAGCCTCCATTTCTCCATTAGAAACTGAAGCAAACCCTGCTTCTATAACGTCAACTCCAAGCTCATCCAGCTGTCTAGCAATTAAAAGCTTATTGTCAGGCGTCAGGGAAACTCCAGGGGTTTGTTCACCGTCTCGGAGCGTCGTGTCTAAAAATCTAACTTTTTCAGGGAAGCGGTTAAATAAAGCAATACCTCGGTTCCATTTATAACCCACGCGCAACAAGAGATTGCGATAATTAAATATAAAGCTTTTGGTTTCTTCTGTGTTGCAAAAAGTTGGGGTAAACAGTTTGAGAAGTGACGAAATAAAGTTTGGAATCGAAAGAGCACCCCACAGATCACTGCTTAAAGCACTGGGGCTAACGGATAAAGAGATAACTCAGCCATTCATAGGCATTGCAAATAGCTACACAACAGTTGTCCCGGGGCACATGCATCTTAACATGATAGGTGAAGCCGTCAAGTCTGGGGTTATAGCAGCAGGAGGCACTCCTTTCGAATTTAATACGATAGCTGTTTGCGATGGAATAGCTATGAACCACATTGGCATGAGATATTCGCTACCATCAAGGGAGTTAATTGCGGATTCTGTTGAAATTATGGTTCAAGCGCATAGATTCGACGGTTTAGTTCTGGTTTCAAACTGTGACAAAATCACACCAGGCATGCTGATGGCTGCGGCAAGATTGGACATACCTGCAATTCTAGTGACAGGGGGACCTATGCTTTCAGGAATTGTTAATGGAAAACGTGTTGGTTTTTCTTCAGTTTATGAGGCTGTCGGAGGCGTCCTTGCGAAGAGAACTTCCATGGAAGAGCTTAAAAAACTTGAGGATAATGCTTGCCCAGGATGCGGATCATGTAACGGCATGTATACAGCCAACACTATGGCATGTGTTTCCGAGGCCCTAGGCATGACTATGCCATACTGCGCCACGGCCCTAGCGGTTAGTTCTAAAAAACTTAGAATAGCCAAGGAGTCTGGTAAAAGAATTGTAGAGATGGTTAAGGAAAACCTGAAACCTTCAGATATTTTAACTCCAAAAGCTATCGAGAATGCAATAGCCGTGGACATGGCTCTAGGAGGTTCAACAAACACTGTTCTTCATTTGACAGCTATAGCAAAAGAGGCGAACATCCAGCTACCGTTATCCATTTTTGACGAGATAAGCAGAAAAGTGCCGCATCTATGCAACATGATTCCTGGAGGACCCTACGCCTTGGAAGAACTGGATGCCGCCGGCGGCATCCCAGCCCTTATGAAAGAGTTAAGCCCGCTGATTCACTTAGACGCCCTAACCGTAACAGGAAAAACAATAGGGGAAAACATAGCGAATGCTGAAATTTTAAACCGTGAAGTAATACGACCCATCGAAAACCCAGTTCATAAAGAAGGCGGAATAGCGGTGCTTTGGGGAAACCTGGCCCCAAAAGGGGCAATACTTAAAACGGCAGCTGTTCCAGAGAAAATGTTCACATTCAAAGGAAAAGCCAGAGTTTTCGAATCAGAAATGGAGGCAGTTGAAGCTTTACGAAACGGGAAAATACTTCCAGGCGATGTTGTGGTCATAAGGTATGAAGGGCCCAAGGGTGGCCCAGGCATGCCTGAAATGCTTTCACCTACAGCAATACTTGCAGGGATGGGTCTCACAGAGTCTGTTGCGCTGATAACTGACGGGAGATTTTCAGGCGCTACAAGAGGACTATGTATAGGGCATGTTTCGCCCGAAGCAGCGGAAGGGGGCCCGATAGCGGTAATTAGAGATGGAGATACTATAGACATAGATGTGCCTAAAAGGATCATAAACGTTGAATTAACAATGGAGCAACTCGAAAGCCGTTTGAAGGAATGGAAACCTAAAGAACCGAGGATCAGAAAAGGCTATCTAGCGCGGTACTGTGCCTTTGTACAGTCAGCCTCAACAGGAGCTACATTCAAGACAGCATAACCATCACTAAACCCGAAAATACAGATACGCTTATAAGTAAGGTTGAACCGTTCTTTTAGGCTAGTGGTTAAGATGAGGGGTTGCGTTCACAGAAGGCGATTGCTTTCATCAACAACACCCTAAAAGATAAACGATTAGCCTATATCGCCTTCTGGGCAACTCCTAAAGCTGATTTAGTTTTCGTGGAGGTGAAAGGTTTTGGTTAAGGTAAAGTTTGCTATTCCGGCAGGCTCTCTGCAAAAAGCAACCTTTGACATTCTAGAACGGGCAGGATATAAAGTTTGGGGCCAAGATAGAAGCTATAGGCCAGCGATAAACGACCCCGACATAGAACTTAAGCTGATGAGACCTCAAGAGATACCGGTACTTGTAAGTGAAGGCATATACGATCTAGGGATAACTGGCCTGGACTGGATAAAAGAAACAAGCTCAGACGTGGAAATACTGCAGAACCTAGAATATGGAAAAGTGAAAATCGTCGTAGCCGTACCGAAGGATTGGACAAAGGTTAACTCGCTATCAGACCTTCTGAAGAACTTTCTTGAGGAAGGAAGAAATGTTAGGATATCTGCGGAATATCTTAAAATAACCGCTGAATACATCAAGAATAATCCGGTGTACCGTTGGTTCTTCGGCGATCTAGACCCGGCAATAGTGACACCATGGTGGAAGAAAGGCAATAATCCGAGAGTCAGCATTTTCCTTTCATTTGGAGCTACAGAGGCTAAGCCTCCTGAGGTTGCAGACGCCGTTATAGACGTTACTGAAACGGGTACAAGCCTTGAACAGAACAACCTTAAAGCAATAGAAAAAGTGATGGAGTCAACAGCTCACTTAGTAGCTAATAAACAAGCCATGAAAGACGACGCTAAACGCGAAAAAATACTGGACGTGCTAGCCTTATTGAAAGGAGTAGTAGATGGATCAAAAAGGGTACACATATTCGTTAATGTTAAACAGGAAAACCTGGAGGCACTGCTCAAGGAACTTCCAGCCCTAAAGAAACCTACAATCGCACCATTATCAGATAAAAATTGGTACTCTGTTAACACGGTTGTGGAAAAAGACATTTTCTTCAAGATTCTACCAGTTATAAGAAAACTTGCCCAGGGACTTGTAGTCTACGAGCCGAGACAAGTGTTAGCTCTCAACGAAGTTGATTCAAAATGAGCAGAAACTTTGTTCTAAAGTTTTTCAAGGCCGATTCGCTGCCTCGAGAATGGTACAACAGAAAGTTTCCTAAAAGCGACTCTCTTGAGAAACAGGTGGAGGCAATAATTGAGACGGTTAAGGAAAAAGGCGACGATGCGCTCATCAATTTCACAGAAAAATTTGACAAAATCTCTATTAGCCGAGAGAAATTAAGGGTAAGTAGCAAAGAAATAGAAGACGCGTACAGGAAAGTCAGCTGCGAACAGCTTTCCGCATTAAAGTCCATTAAGGAAAGAATAGAAACTACTGAAAAAATACTTCTAGAAAAATTAAGAGGCATCGAGATAAACCAAAATGGCATTCGCATAAAAATAACTACCAAGCCTATCGAAAGCGTAGGTTGCTATGTCCCAGGCGGAAGAGCCGCTTACCCAAGCACTTTAGTTATGGCAGCCACTCCAGCTAGACTCGCAGGTGTTCCCAGGGTTGTGGTTTGTTCGCCTCCAAAAACAGATGGCTCTGTAAACCCGTTAACATTAGTTGCAGCAGACATATGTGGAGTTGACGAGTTCTACAGGGTTGGAGGAGCTCAAGCCATCGCTGCATTAACTTATGGGACTGAAACCATAAAGCCCGTGCTTAAGATCGTAGGTCCTGGAAACAAGTATGTAACCGTGGCTAAAAGGCTTGTTTCAAAAGTGGTTGCCGTTGACATGCCAGCTGGACCCAGCGAACTTCTCATATTAGCTGATGAAACTGCAAACCCAAAGTTGATAGCCTTAGACATGAGCGCACAGGCTGAGCATGGACCGGACTCCGTAGTTGGACTCATAACGACATCTGAAAAAATCGCTTACGAGGTGATGAGAGAATTGAGCAGAATTGCCTTTTCCGCGTCGAGGAGAGACACGGTGACGCGAGCTTTGGCAAATAACGGTTTCATAGTACTGTGCAGTAGCTTAGACGAAATGATCAGGCTTGCAAATGAGATCGCGCCTGAGCACGTTGAAATATTAACTGAAAATCCTGAGGAACTTGCTGGAAAAATTTCAACAGCGGGCCTAGTTTTACTTGGACAATACAGTCCCGCATCACTAAGTGATTATCTTGCAGGGACAAATCACATATTGCCCACAGGAGGTTTTGGAAAAGTATTTTCAGGATTATCAGTTTTGGACTTTATGAGGAGATTCGCATTGCTGGAATGTTCTCCGGATGGATTAATAAAAACATTAGAACCCATTAGGGTTCTGGCTGAGGCTGAAGGACTACCAAACCATTACTTGGCGATAAAGGGAAGGTTTGAAAATGAATAAGAGATGGCTTAAAGAAACGTTGAAAGCTTTCGAAAACTGCGGATACACTTTTGGAGATACTGTTAAAAGCGTAGGGCAGCGTTTCGGCATAAGCCAAAAGCAGATTCTAAAGTTAGATTCCAATGAGAATTTCTTCATACCAAAAGAGAACCTGCAGAAAATCTTATTTGAGGTTGTAAGGGAAATTGACCCGAGAATTTACCCCCAGGAGGAAGAGCAAGAGCTCCGAGAGAGAATAAGCGCCTACGTTAAATCTCCAAGGGAATGTATAGCGCTGGGAAACGGAAGCGACGAAATCATGGAGAGAATTACACGGACATTTCTACGAGAGGGAGATCAAGCTATTACGGTGCAGCCCACCTTTTCCATGTATAAGCACGCTGTCAAATTGCAGAGGGCAGAACTTATAGAGGTACCTCTAAGAGAGGATTTTTCATTAGACACTGAAGCCATCCTCTCAAAAACAACCAGGAGAACCAAGATTCTTTTCTTATGTTCCCCAAATAACCCAACAGGCAACCAATTTGCACTGGAGGACATAAAAAACCTACTGGAGAATTTTCCAGGAATCATCGTTATTGACGAAGCCTACGCGGAGTTTGCAAGAAGTTCCGTAGCGAGTTTATGCGAAGATTTTGACAACCTTATAGTCTTAAGAACTTTTTCAAAAGCCTTTGGGCTTGCAGGGTTAAGGCTTGGGTACTGCATATCAAATGAGAGAGTGACAACAATCTTGGCCAGAAATGTAGGATTGCCTTACCCGGTAAACTTGATTGCACTGAAGAGTGGTGTGAAGATTCTAGAGAACATGGAATTAGTTGAAGACGCAATCCAACGCCTAATAAAGGAAAGAACAAGACTCATAGAAGAGCTCAACAAGGTTACAGGTGTTAAAGCCTTTGATTCAAAAGCTAATTTTGTAATGTTCACTACGGAGAAATCAATGGAAAAAGTGTATCAAGCCCTATTGAGAAGAGGAATCATAGTCAAAAAACTTGGCGAAATCTTGAAGTTAAAAAACTGCTTCAGAACAACTGTTGGTTTACCTGAAATGGGCGACAGACTTATTGACGTTTTGAAAGCGATAAATGCGGGGTGAAAATTTGAGAACCGCGGAAGTGTCGAGAAAAACCAGAGAAACGGAAGTGTATGTAAAAGTTAACTTGGAATCTCTCGGAGTCTCAGAAGTTGAGACAGGAATAGCCTTTCTAAATCATTTGATAACGTCATTGTCCACACACAGTCTTATGGACGTAACGGTGAAGGTGAAAGGCGACCTTAAACATCATGTTGCTGAGGATGTAGCAATATGCCTAGGCGAGGCCATCAGAAAAGCCCTACATGAAGGGGAAGGACTCGCAAGATTCGGTTTCGCAGCTGTCCCAATGGATTGCTCACTGGTTTTTGCCGCAGTTGATCTGGTTAAACGACCCTACGCAAAGATAGATCTTAAACTTAAAGGTAAAAAAATTGAAGACATGCCTTGTGAGGATATAAATCACTTCCTGGAAACCCTGGCTTTCTCCATGCAGGCGAACATCCACATATGGACGCAGTATGGCAATAATGACCACCATAAGGCTGAAGCAGCCTTCAAAGCTTTGGCCTTAGCTCTGAAACAGGCGGTAAGCATTGACCCTAAGAAAAAGGGGATCCCAAGCTCTAAGGGGGTGATTTAATTCCTAAGGCTTTCATTGTAGACTACGGTGTTGGAAATCTGTTCAGCATAAAATGCGCCTTAGAAAAAGCAGGGTTCGAAACTGTGATGGGATTGCATGATTTACTCTTGAAGGAAGTAGACATTGTTATCTTACCAGGGGTAGGCGACTTCTCAGCCGCTTCTAAGAACCTTACATTTGTCAGGGAAAAACTCATTGAAGTTTCTAAAATGGGAACCGAAATTTTTGGAATTTGCTTAGGTATGCAGCTCCTTCTTGATAAAAGTGAAGAAGGGGATGGACGTGGATTAGGATTAATAAAAGGCGTAAACGTGGAACTTCCAGCTTCAGTTAAGGTCCCGCACATGGGATGGAACACCATCCGCATAGTTAACGGAAACAGGTTATTGGAAGATTTAAGTAATGAATCATACTTCTACTTCGCCCACTCCTATCACCCTGTTCCCGAAGAGAAGGACGTTGTATGCGCTGAAACAACGTATGGAACAACTTTCGCATCCGTTATAGCCAAGAGAAACATATGTGGAGTTCAGTTTCACCCTGAAAAATCTGGAAAAAACGGGTTAAAGCTTCTTGAAAACCTCTTTAATATTGTGAAAAGGTGACTTAATGAAGGTTATTCCAGCAGTTGACCTGATGAACGGGAAGGTTACGAGGCTTCTTCAAGGCGATCCGAAAAAGGCTAAATTTTACGATTACTTAGGCGATCCTGTAGCTATAGCTAAGAAGTGGGAAGCAGGAGGCGCGGACGCCATTCATGTAGTGGATCTGGACAGAGCTTTTAACAAGGGCAGCAATATTGAGGCAATTGCCAAGATAATCAATGTTGTAAACGTGCCTGTGCAGGTGGGGGGAGGCATAAGAAGCAAGGAAGCAGCTGAGGCACTATTAAACATGGGAGCGGACTACGTGATTATGGGTACCCTAGCATTTAAAAAACCTGAAGTTTTAGGAGAGCTTATCGGGAAGTTCGGCGAAAGGGTGATTGTCGCTTTAGATTACGTTGACGGCAAAGTTATGATTGAAGGATGGACGCTTCAGACACATGCCAAAATTGAAATGGCGCTCGAGAGGTTTTTGAGGATCGGTGTTAGAAATTTTCTATTAACATCCATCAGAAGAGATGGAACCCTTCAAGGAGTAGACTTTGATACGTTAAGGCAAGTTTGCAAAAATAGTAAGGTGAAGGTTATGGCTGCTGGCGGCGTAAAAAGCATTAGAGACATATATATGCTTAAGGAGTGCGGCATATACGGGGTGGTTATTGGAAAAGCGCTTTACGAGGGCACTTTAACATTGGAAGAAGCTGTTAAAGCCGCAAGGGAGGCTGTGTCTTGACACCCCTCGCAAAGAGGATAATACCCTGCCTAGATGTGGACCACGGCCGCGTTGTGAAAGGCATCAATTTTTTAAATTTAAGAAAAGCAGGGGATCCTGTTGAACTGGCAAGAAGGTATAGTGAAGAAGAAGCTGACGAGCTGATTTTTCTTGACATAACAGCCTCCCCGGAAAAACGGGAAATACTTAAAGATGTCGTAAAAAATGTTGCTGCGGAGATAAATATACCGTTTACCGTTGGAGGAGGAATTAGGGGGGTTTCAGACGCGAGACTCATACTGTGCAGTGGAGCGGACAAAGTATCTGTTAACACGGCTGCAGTGGAGAATCCTAGCTTGATAAGTAAGCTTGCCGAAACTTTCGGCAGGCAATGTGTAGTTGTCGCTGTGGACGCTAAAAGAAGATACGAAGATTTTAGTGGCAAGACCGTCGTAGAAACTGCTGAGGGTTTTTGCTGGTTCGAAGTTTACACTTACGGAGGGCGAAAACCTACAGGTTTAGATGCAATCCAATGGGCGATAAAAGCTGAGAAAATGGGAGCGGGAGAACTTTTAGTCACCTCTATGGACAGGGATGGAACCGAATCAGGATACGACCTCGAACTCACTAGGAACATTTCTGAAAGGGTTAATATACCAGTTATAGCAAGCGGTGGAGCTGGAAAACCGGAGCACTTTCTTGATGCATTCACTCTAGGAAAAGCAGATGCTGCATTAGCAGCCTCTGTTTTTCATTACAGTAAGTATCCCATTCGTGCCGTCAAAAGCTTTCTTAAAGAAAAGGGGGTGATAGTGCGTCTATGAAATCAAAGAAAGTAGACATTGAGCAGCTGGATTTCGCAAAAGGAAACGGATTAATACCAGTCATTGTTCAGGACTGCAGCACTAAAGAAGTGTTAATGCTCGCATATACAAATGTGGAGGCTCTTAAGAAGACTTTAGAAACTGGCTACGCCCACTACTGGAGCCGGTCGAGACAAGCACTTTGGATGAAAGGGGAAACATCAGGAAACACGCAGAAAATTAGAGAGATACTCGTTGACTGCGACTATGACGCGTTGCTCTTTATAGTTGAGCAGAAAGGAAATGCTTGCCACACAGGCCAAAGAACATGTTTCCACAATCAATTAGCTGGCCAATGACCCTTGATAACATTGCCTAGAGAAGCACCTTTAAAAGATCAGCTTTTGTTATTATTCCCACAATTTTTCCTTTTTCCGAAACCAACACTGCAGGATAAACATCAAGTAAGCTTGAAACAACCTTTATTGGAGTGTTCTTTCCAACCTGCGGAAAACCTTCCTCCATTATACATTCAACAGGTTGCAGAGATATTTTAGTAAAATCTTTAGTTGATAAAAGCTTACGCATCAAGGTTTTTTCAGATATGCTTCCAACCACGCTTTCACCGTCAAAAACTGGAAGTTGAGAAAAACCATACTCAACCATTAGCTTTACAGCTTTGGCTACAGGTTCATTTTTCTGTATACCCACCACTTTATTGTGGAGAACATCAGATACACGAACATCCAAATTAGTCTCCAGCTTCTCAAGTGCGTCAAATATTGCTTTAACCTTATCATAGGATGGGTTTATTTTCCCAGACTCCAGCTTCGCAATGAGGGATTGGCTAACTCCGGCCAGTTTTGCCAGTTCTTTCTGGGTTAACCCGAGCATTTTTCTTTTCCTAGCTATTTCATCTATCTGCGGGAGCATAGCTGATTAGTTGCTGCCATCTTTTTAAATTCTTTTTGGAATAAAAAAATCAGAAAGTTATTAAAGCAAGAATTCCGTTAAGCAGCACCAAAACAGATAAAGGAGGACACCGTTGACTCAAACATCTCAGCATGTTAAAAAGACGCGCACCGTAGAAGAAATTAACGAGAAAATAAGAAAGGGTGATGTTCAAGTTATAACGGCCGAGGAGATGAAAAAGCTCGTTGAGAGTAGCAGCGCAGAAGTGGCTTTCAAGGAAGTTGACGTGGTAACTACAGGCACCTTCGGAGCCATGTGCTCTTCAGGCGCTGTAATAAACATCGGACACTCAGAGCCCCCCATTAAAATTCAAAATGCATGGATAAACGATGTCCCGGTTTGCCATCCTGGCGCAGCTGTGGACTTATACATCGGTGCAACTATGATGTCGGAAACTAGGCCTTTTGAATACGGAGGAGGACATGTAATAGAAGATCTGATAAGCGGGAAAGAGGTGGAACTACGAGCTACAGCATATGGGACTGATTGTTACCCAAGGACAAGACTTAGAACAATGATAACAAAGGATGATTTGAACCAGTTTTATCTAGTAAACTTCAGAAACTGCTATCAAAGGTATGTTTGCGCGGTGAATAGCCGAGATGAAACTCTATATACCTACATGGGTAAACTGTTGCCAAAATTTGGAAACGCGACATTTTCAGGATCCGGGGAACTTAACCCACTAATGAACGATCCAGACTATGAAACTATAGGAATTGGAACACGCATATTCATCGGCGGAGCACAAGGCTACGTTATAGGTGAGGGAACACAGCATGACCCTAAAAATATGCAGGGAACCCTTATGGTTCGCGGAGATTGCAAAAAAATGAACAGCAGATTCATAAGAGGAGCTTGTTTCACGAAATATGGAACAACTCTTTACGTCGGCATAGGTATACCAATACCTATTCTGAATGTTGAACTCGCTAAGAAGACCGCCATAAAAGATGAAGACATTAAAGTTCCAATTTTAGACTACGGCATTCCTTCAAGAAACCGCCCTCAGTTAGGCGTTACAAGCTATAGGGATTTGAAGTCCGGTTCGATATACGTAAACGATAAGAAAGTTAGAGTTAGTCCTCTTTCAAGCTTAAAGACGGCAAAAGAAATTGCTGAAATCCTAAAACGCTGGATTCAAGAAGGCCTATTTTATCTAACAACACCCGTTGAAAGACTCCCCAAGGATACCGTATACAGGAACTTAAGATACAGTGAAGAAACGATTTTAGTCAGAAGCGTAGTGCACCCGGCAATTACATGTTTAGAGGATGAAGATGTAAAAGAGGTGGCAAAGCGCATGATTAACCATTCAGTCAATCATGTTGTGGTGGTTGATCAGCAATGTAAACTGCGAGGCATAGTAACTTCCTGGGACGTAACTAAGGCTGTTGCCGAGGGAAAAACAGAATTAACCGAGATAATAACCAGGAAAGTCATAACCACGCGAATAGACGAGCCCATAGAAGCAGCTTCAAGAAAAATGTCTCAATACCAAATATCCGCACTTCCAGTCATAGACGATGAATACAGAGTTCTAGGCATAGTGACCTCTGAAGACATAGCCAAACTTTTAGGGAGGAAACAAAATGGTTAGAATTCTCCTAAGGTTTCCGGAGAAAATAGTTAATCAGCCAATAATATCCCAGGTTGTGTTGCAGAACACCATTCATTTGAACATTTTAGCTGCACATGTCAACTCCCACGGTGGAGAAGTTTTAGTGGAGATCCCGTCGAAGGAAGATGCGCGAAGAGCGGTTAAAGCATTTAAGGAGCGCGGGGTCATCGTGGCATTCCCAAAGCTGGTGGGGGTGGATGAGGAAAAATGTCTCCACTGCGGTGCGTGTTATTCACTATGTCCAGTAGGGGCAATAACTATCAAAGATGATTTTTCAATATCGTTCGACCGAGAGAAGTGTATAGGCAGTTCCTGTGGGCAGTGTGTTGATGCTTGCCCCACCAGAGCGATAATACTAACTAGAGAAATTGACATTATGGAGCTAGAAAATGAAAACAGAAGTTCTCATTAAAAGGGAGTTCCGCTTAAAGGAAACTAATTGTACCCTAATGTCAGATAGAGAGGAAGCAATTAATGCGGCGATCTGTTCAATCAAGAAGAACAGGGAAGAGCTTGAGGCATATGTAGATGAACATCCAGAATTTCTCTACTCGTTAAGCCCGGTTCAGGTTAGTAACGGCCCAAGAGTTATAGGGATGATGGCTGAGTACGCAAGAATAGCTAATGTGGGACCAATGGCGGCTGTTGCAGGAGTTCTAGCAGATCTTGCGGTTGAAGCGATGCTGCATGCTGGAAGCCGTGTTGCAGTTGTCGAAAACGGGGGAGAAATCTCGGCAGTATCAAAAATGCCAATAAACGTAGCCCTTCTAGCAGGAAGCCACACGCTCTCGAAATTTTTAGGTTTCAGGTTAACGGATTTTCCAATAGGAGTAGCTACGAGTTCAGCGCTTTTCAGCCACGCCTTAAGCTTTGGAGAAGCGGAGGCTGTAACAATTTTCGCGATAAATGCAGGGTTAGCCGATGCTGCTGCCACCGCGATTGGAAATATGGTTAAAGGCGACAACCCGAAAACTGTGGTTGAGAAGGCGGTTAAAAAAGCCATGGACATAAATGGAGTTAAGGGAGTCTTGATAATATATAGAAACTTCGTTGGAAAAGGCGGTCAAATACCGGAAATCATAAAGATAAAAGATTAAAGTTGTTTTAGACTTCATCCAACCTGAACTCATCATGTATTGCTTGCACGGCAGCTTTGGCGTCGGCTTCTTTTACAACGAATGATATGTTAAGCTCAGATGATCCCTGCGCGATCATACGCACATTTATTCCCTTCCTGGCGACGGCTGTAAAGATTCTGGAAGCAATTCCAGGGGTATTTTTCATCCCGGCACCAACTGCGGATATTATGCAAACATCATCTTCAGCAGTTATTTCTCTAATAAGACCTCGACCTAACAGTGCCATTTCTAAAGCATTAACTGCCCTGTCAAGCACTCTTCTTCGTATAGCAATTGAAATATTAGCTTCTGAAGCGCCCTGCGATATCATCAATACGTTGATCCCATTCTTTCCGAGAACGTCGAAAACTTTTGCAGCTGTTCCAGGAGTCCCTATCATGGAAGCTCCACTTAATGTTATAACACCTGCATCCCTCAAAAGGGTGACAGCTTTTACGGTGGTTCCCGGTTTTATTCTCATCTCTCTGACTAGCATTGTGCCCGGAGCTGTAGGGTTGAAAATGTTTTTGATTTTTACGGTGGTTTGTTTATCCATGATCGGTTCAAGGGCCCGTGGATGCATAGCTTTAGCTCCGAAAACAGCCATTTCAAGCGCTTCCTCAAAGGATATCTCCGGAATTGTCTTTGCTTTTGGAACAATTTTAGGGTCGGCCGTCATCAATCCATCCACATCAGTCCATATCCAAACCTCATCAGCCTCTATCGAGGCGCCAATTATTGTAGCGGTATAATCTGAACCGCCTCTACCCAATGTTGTTATCACACCTTCTTGGGTCGCGGCGATAAAACCTGTTACAATAGGGATTACATTTTTTTCAAGCAAAGGCAATAAGCGCGCTTTTATCTGATGTTCGGTGACGTTCATAAGCGGAGAAGCCTCGCCAAAATTGGAATCTGTTACTATACCAGCATCTGCACCTGTTAAATACTTGGCTTCAAAACCGAGACATTTAACTGCTCCGTAAATTATTGGAGCAGATAGCCTTTCACCAAATGATAAAATGTAGTCTTTGGATCTAGGGGTAAGTTCTCCAACGTAAATTATTCCTGTCAACACTTTTTCAAGTTCATCCACAGTTTCCGTTATCATTTCATGCACTTCTTTTCTTACGGAAGTTATCTCTAATGACTCAGAGGCGAGGTTTAGGTGTCTTTCGAGGATTTCCTGTTTGAAGGGCTTTATGAAATCCCTATTTCTTTTTTCTGCAAGCTCAGCAGCCTCTAAAAGCTTTTCAGTAACTCCATCTAAGGCTGAGATAACCGCAACTACTTTGTGGCCAAGTTTCACGTTAGAAGTTATTAACGATGCAACACGCTGCACATTTTCTCTTCCGGTGACGGATGTACCACCGAACTTCATCACTATTTTCATTGAAAATCACCTATTCAGGCCAAACACGTGCAGCCAGCTTCTGTTTTATATCCAGTAAATCCCTCAATATAGCGCTGGCGGTCTCAACTCCACCAGCTCCACGTCCAATTAAAGTCTGTTCACCAGCGAATTCTGAAACAAAAGTTACTGCATTAAAAGTTCCGCCAACAGCCAAGGGTTCTTCCTTGGATATTTTTGTAGGTTTCACCTCAAGCTTGTCGCCTATTGAACCTATAAGCTTTACCGTGAAGCCCTCCTTTTCGGCAGACTCAATATCATTCCTCGTTATGTTTCGGATTCCCTGAATGCTTACATCCTTAAGGGTGACTTTTTTGCCCATTACCCAGTTTGCCAGGATAACTAGTTTGCATGCAGCGTCAAACCCGTCAATATCCATTGAGGGATCCGCCTCAGCATATCCTAGATCCTGCGCTTTCTTTAACGCTTGTTCAAATGAAACGCCCCGCTCAACCATTTCCGTTAGTATAAAATTGGTAGTTCCATTGAGTATACCTCTTATAAAGATTATTCTATCGCCGAAGAGACACCTTTTTGCAAACTCAAGAAAAGGAGTCCCAGCTCCGACGGACCCGCTGAATCTGAAGTATACTCTATTATGTTCAGCCAGTTCAGTTAGGACAGGCATAGCAAGCGCTAGCGGACCTTTATTTGACGTTACTACATGCTTCCCAGTTCTAAAGGCGGCTTTTATGTAAGATAAAGCGGGTTCTCCATCCTTGATGTTTGTAGGCGAAGCCTCAACAACAGCCTCAGCCTCCAAGGACTCGATCATTTCAATGGCAGAGGCGCCTGGTTTGCCGAATTTGCTGTCAGCAGCCACTGTGCCCTTCTCCCTCTTAGAGAGCAAAAGTCTCTCCAAGTCTAGCCCCTTTGGGTTTACTGCAGCGCCTCCCCTATCGACAACAGCTATAACCCTAGGGCGGAAACCGTAATTGTTGAACAACTCTGCCCGCCTGTTTATGAATATCCTTGTCAAATTTTGGCCAACAACACCATAACCAATTAGAATTATCCTCAAAGGCAACACCTCACAGTAATCAAGCAGCCACGGATGAAAGACCCAAAATTTTCTCAATAGAATCTATGTTTGCATCAACCTCATACGGTTTCTCACAATATTTAACCGCAGTATCTGGATCTTTAAGACCGTGACCTGTCGTGACGCAGACCACTACCTCATCCCGATCTATTTCACCGTAACTGAGCAATTTCTTAAGGCCGGCAATGGAGGAGGCGCTAGCAGGCTCTACGAATATTCCTTCGTGTCGTGCAAGCATCTTTTGGGCTTCTATAATCTCTTGGTCGGTAACGGTCTCCGCTGTTCCACCGGAGTCCTTTATGGCCCTCAAGGCCTTTTTCCAGCTGACGGGGGAGCCTATTCTTATCGCGCTGGCAATCGTCTCAGGCTTCTCTATGGGCATAATAAATTCCGCACCCTTCTTCACAGCCATAGCGATTGGAGAGGCACCTTCAGCTTGAATGCCAGTCATTTTTGGGAGACGATTTATAAGGTTGAGCGTGCGAAACTCTACGAAACCCTTCCAAATTGCGCTTATGTTCCCGGCATTGCCAACAGGTACGATGACCCTATCAGGAACCTGCCCATCCAATTGATCGCAGATCTCATATGCTATAGTCTTTTGTCCCTCAATCCTGAATGGATTTATTGAGTTTAGAAGATAAACCTCCTTATGCTCTTCTGAAAGTTTAACCACCATTTTCAAAGCTTGGTCAAAGTTACCGCGTATCTGCACAACTTTTGCGCCGTAGATTATTGCCTGCGCTAATTTTCCATAAGCAACACCGCCTGAAGGTATCAGAATGATGCAGGACAAACCGGCTTTAGCGGCGTAGGCCGCTAATGATGCGGAGGTATTCCCTGTTGAGGCGCAGGCTACCATTTTAACGCCAAGTTCTACAGCCTTACTAACCCCAACAGTCATTCCCCTATCCTTAAAAGAGCCGGTAGGATTCTCACCTTCGTTTTTAACGTAGAGATTTTTTATACCTAAAATGCTTCCCAATTTCCGACATGGGTAAAGCCCTGTTCCTCCTTCGTTTAGCGATATTATCTTTGATGAGCCACTAATAGGCATAAAATCACGATAACGCCAGACTGAGAGAGGCAAGTTTTTCCAAGAGCTCCTCTTCAGTTTATCCATCAGCACACTATATTCATATCTAATTTCAAGAATATCGCCACATTCTTTACAAGTATAGACAACATCATCAACTGAATATTTTCTTCCACAAGATATACATGCTTGATATGACATTCATCTCTCCTCCAATAGGCTGACTCCTTTTCCAGGTTTTGTAAGAAACACTTCCGAGTCCACTCCAGCTCTTTTAAATCCATCTTTCATAGCCTTCGCTACATTAGTTGGGGAAGTTTCGTTTTCATCAATTACAGCAATCATTGAAGGGCCTGCGCCGCTTATAGCAACGCCACATGCACCTGCCTTTAAAGCTGCATCTTTAACAAGCGAGTAACCGGGGATCATTGTAGCTCTTGCAGGTTCAACAATAACGTCAGACATAGAGCTCCCAATAAGCTTGACATCGCCAACAGCGAACCCAACAGCAAGGGAAGCCGCATGCCCCACATTATGCCTAACTTTATCCATGGAAACCATCTTAGGTAGTATGGATCTGGCTTTTTCAGTCTTTTTAGGTGTTGGCGGAACTCTGGGCACAGCCACACATAAACTTAAATTCGGTGGAGCTTTCAGATGGACTATTTGAGGGGGGTCATAGGACTTTATGATAACAAATTCGCCATATATGGCGGCAGAAACATTATCAGCATGTTCGAAGCCTGCTGAAGCCACTTCACCTTTTGCTGAGAGACGTACAAGTTGATTGTTCTCTAACCTCAGATCAAACATTCTGTTCAACCCGAAAGCAACAGCAGCAGCTGAAGCTGCGCTGCTGCCAAGCCCGATGCCCGGCGGAATGCCCTTATCAATCTTAATGAGTATGCCGGTTTTTAGCGAAAATTCCTTTATAATATGCTCTGCTACAACACCAGCCGTATTCATGTTAGGATCCAGAGGGATCGAGCTTGAGAATGCTCCATTAACCTCGATTTTGATAATGCTATTTGGCGCAGGGATCAAAGTGACCTTGTCGCAGGGATCCTCTAAAGCCATGCCAAAAACATCAAAACCTGGGCCTAGGTTAGCCGTAGTTGCCGGAGCCCTCACAACCACCTTACTCAGATGCGGTGACAAGATTCATCACACCTGTAGAGATGCGCTTAAGATAAGAAGAGGGCTGTTAAATTTAAGCTAAGCGAATTGTTAATTTAGGGTTTAACAACTTATATTCACGGTCTAGGCAAATACATGCAGGTTGCTTGCTAACACTACTCTATGGTACTCCTGTAGGGATTTTATGGTGAAACTTCTTTCTCTTATACGCTCTATAGCCCTAACAGCTGCTTGAGCTGCTGCCACAGTGGTTATGTATGGCACTCTATACTCGACAGCAGCCCTTCTAATCTGAAAATCATCGTCTCTAGGTCCTTTGCCCTTCGGGACATTTATTATAAGGTTGATTTTACCAGACTTTATGTAATCAACGATGTGAGGTCTTCCCTCGCTGACTTTCAGAACAATTTCAGTATTAATGCCCATGGCTATCAAAGTTTCAGCCGTCCCGCGTGTTGCTAAAATCCTGAACCCGAGCTCAGAAAGTCTTCTGGCAACAGGGACAATTCGGAGTTTCTCTTCGTCTTTAACGCTTATGAACACGTTTCCGCTAATAGGTAAATTTGTTTCAGCGGCTAATTCTGCCTTGTAGTAAGCCATCCCGAAGTCATGGTTCATTCCCATGACTTCACCAGTAGATTTCATTTCAGGCCCTAGAACAACATCCACTCCTGGAAGTTTTGCAAATGGGAATACCGCTTCTTTAACAGCTACATGATCTACTTTCACACTTTCTCCTTTGACCCCAAGCTCACTCAGTTTCCATCCAGCTATAACTTTAGCTGCAATCTTCGCTAATGGAACCCCTGTGGCCTTACTTACAAATGGCACGGTTCTTGAGGCGCGGGGATTAACTTCAAGCACATAAACAGTTCCATTTTTCACTGCGAATTGAATGTTTATCAGCCCAATTACACCAAGTTCTTTAGCTAGTTTACGCGTATAGTCTATCATTGTCTCTATTATTTCTTTGCTGAGACTGAACGGTGGCAGGACGCATGCAGCATCTCCAGAATGCACTCCAGCCTGTTCAATGTGTTCCATGACGCCGCCTATGTAAACGGCCTCACCATCGCAAACCGCATCAATCTCTGTTTCAATGGCGTCTTCTAAAAACTTATCTATAAGAACCGGATGCTCAGGAGAAACCTCTATGGCTTCACTCATAAATCTGACAAGGGTTTCCTCATCATAGATTATGTCCATAGCTCTCCCGCCCAGCACATAAGACGGACGGATAAGTACAGGATAACCTAGCTTTTTGGCAACTTTTTTCGCCTCTTCAATGCTCATTGCAGTTCCATTTGGAGGTTGTGGAATGCCAAGTTTTTCAACAATCTCCGCAAACCTTTTTCTGTCCTCAGCCTTGTCTATACTATCAGGGGATGTGCCCAGTATTCTGACTCCTTGTTTCTCCAGAGGGATAGCTAAGTTAAGGGGGGTTTGTCCGCCAAACTGGACTATAATGCCTTCAGGTTTTTCACGTTCGATCACATTCATTACATCCTCAAACGTTAAGGGTTCGAAATACAGCTTGTCTGAGGTATCAAAGTCTGTGCTGACCGTTTCGGGATTGCAGTTCACCATTATCGTCTCATAACCATCCTCTTTTAACGCTTTGACAGCGTGGACACAACAATAGTCAAATTCTATACCCTGTCCAATTCTATTTGGACCGGACCCAAGGATCACAATCTTCTTCTTTTTGGTATCTCTCACTTCATCCTCATCTTCATAGCACGAGTAATAATAGGGAGTTTCAGCCTCGAATTCTGCAGCGCAGGTATCGACCATCTTATAAGTTGGAATTATCCCCATTTTCTTGCGTAACTTCCTCACCGTAAGTTCATCCGTTCTTAGGAGATACGCTATCTGCCGATCAGAGAAACCTAATCTCTTTGCCTTCCGCAAAATTTCCTCAGTTACCGTCTCAATAGAGTATTTAGCAAGCTCTTCTTCCATTTGAACTATATTTTGGATCTTGCATAGGAACCACTTGTCAATTTTCGTCAATTCGTATATTTCATCTATACTCATACCCTGTTTTATGGCTTGTCTCAGATAGAACAATCTTTTGTGAGTGGGGATTCTGAGGTAGTCTCTCAGATTTTTCACATCAAGTGTAGGTTCGTCTTTACCGTCAGCGCCTAATCCATATCGCCCTATTTCTAAAGAACGTACGGCTTTCTGTAAGGCTTCCTCAAAGGTTCTCCCGATAGCCATTACTTCGCCAACTGATTTCATCTGTGTCGTTAATGTTTTATCCGCTTCTGGAAATTTATCGAAGGGCCATCGTGGAATCTTGACTACTACATAGTCTATTGTCGGTTCGAAGGAGGCGGGAGTCTTCTTCGTAATATCGTTAGGTATCTCATCTAATGTTAATCCGACGGCCAGCTTTGCCGCAATTTTTGCGATGGGAAAGCCCGTTGCTTTTGAGGCAAGAGCGGAACTCCTGGAAACCCGCGGATTTATTTCTATAGCTACGAACCTGCCATTTTCAGGATGAACCGCGAACTGTATATTAGAACCGCCTGTTTCAACACCAACTGCGCGTATAATCTTTATAGCAGCATCTCTAAGAGTTTGATATTCTTTGTCGGTCAAAGTTTGGGCTGGTGCAACTGTAATGCTGTCACCAGTATGAATGCCCATTGGATCCATGTTTTCTATCGAACATATAATTACCACGTTGTCCGCTGAATCTCTCATAACTTCAAGCTCATATTCTTTCCAGCCGATAACAGACTCTTCAATTAAAACTTGGCCTATACGGCTATAGGTTAGTCCCTTGGAAACTATTTGAATGAGTTCTTCCTTGTTATATGCGATGCCTCCACCTGTGCCTCCAAGAGTAAAAGCAGGCCTTATAATGGCAGGATAGCCTATTTCTTCAACAATCCTTAATGCTTCTTCAACAGAGTAGGCGGGGGCACTTTTCGGTACAGGGACACCTATTTTTTCCATCGTTTCTTTAAAGAGTAAACGGTCTTCGCCTCGTTTTATAGCCTCAAGTTTCGCCCCAATTAGCTCCACACCATACTTATCCAGGATTCCTCTTTCAGCGAGTTCTGCAGCCAAGTTTAACCCTGTTTGTCCTCCAAGCGTCGGAAGCAACGCATTTGGACGTTCCCTCTTTATTATCTCCGTAAGCACTTCAACGGTTAATGGTTCAATGTAGACTCTATCGGCCATCTCAGGATCGGTCATTATAGTGGCCGGATTGGAGTTCACAAGCACCACTTCGTAGCCTTCTTCCCTAAGCGCCTTACACGCTTGGCTTCCAGAATAGTCGAATTCACAGGCCTGCCCAATAATTATGGGTCCTGAACCGATTATCAGAATCTTCCGTATATCCTGTCTCTTAGGCATATCACGTGAACTCCTTCATTGTCTTAGCGAAATCCTCAAAGAAGAAGTACGTGTCATGCGGGCCAGGCCCCGCCTCCGGATGATATTGAACTGCCTTTATGGGTAGTTCCTTATGCTTCACGCCTTCTACAGTATGATCATTCAAGTTAATCTGAGTCAACAATAAGCCAGCATCCTTAAGAGAGCCCTTATCAACAGCAAACCCGTGGTTCTGAGTTGATATGAAAACACGGCCCGTTTCAAAATCCTTTACTGGCTGGTTTGCGCCTCTATGACCGAATTTCAGTTTATAGGTCTTTGCACCTAAAGCTAGTGATATTATCTGATGCCCAAGACAAATGCCATACAGAACAACTTGCCCAGCTAATTTCTTTACGGTTTCAATGGTTTCTCTGACTCTTATAGGATCGCCAGGGCCGTTAGAGATTAGCACACCGTCAGGCTCATATTCAAGGATCTCACTTGCAGTGGTGTTATACGGAACTATTACTATATTCGCAAAATTTTTGAGTAGACGTATTATACTCCACTTCACCCCACAATCAATCAAAACAACATTCAAATTATGTCCAGTTTCTATAATTTCATGCTCTCTAGTACATACTTTTGGTACAAGGTCAAGTTCGGTTATTGCAGGCTGCTTTTTCGTTTTTTCAATCAAATCATGGATATTTGGTTCATTCTTCCCCTCGTAAACCACCAAGGTGCTTTTCATCGTTCCGTAAATTCTCGTCTTTTTAGTAAGTAGCCTCGTATCCAAGCCTTGAATGCCGGGAATACCATACTCTTCCAGAAACTCAGGTAGAGATTTCTCAGAGCGCCAGTTACTGGGCGTTTCACAGACTTCTCTGACTACGAAACCCTCTACTTTTATTCCATCTGATTCAAAATCTTCTTTGCATACTCCATAATTGCCAATAAGCGGATAAGTCATCATCAAAATTTGTCCAGCATAAGAAGGATCTGTCAAGTCCTCCACATAGCCAGTCATTCCGGTGTTGAAGACGAGTTCGCCTTGAGCAGTACCCACGGCCCCAAAACCTTCACCAAAGAAGAAAGACCCATCCTCTAGGACAAGAACCGCTTTTTTATGGTCTCTTTTATTCAACGATCATAAACCCTCCTCACCTAGAGGGCTCAAATTTTTAAAGCTTTCGGGGGGTATAGCCTCAGAAGATAGGTGAGATCTTACGATTGAATTCAGTCTTTTGAAAGCTTTTCTAATTTTACGACGCATCCTTGCGAGATTAAGCTTTGCCGAAGCCAAAATTTCTTTACGGTTACTAATCATTCTTTCAACTTCAGCAGGCGAAGGCCCCCCACGTACACTATAATTTTCAACAATTTTCGCCAGATTCACAGCGTTTGTGACATCTCCATTTTTAACATTCAATTTTAAACCAAATTTTTCTGCGGTTTTATTCAAAAGCTCTGCATTCACATCAGTAAGGGGGGAGTTGCCAGCAAGTAATTCTCTCACAAGTGAGCCAACAATTCTATGGGATGTTCTGAAAGGAACCTTGTATTTTCTGACAAGCATATTTGCAAGCTCTGTGGCTGCTAAGAATGTGTAACAATCCTTAAGAATGGATTCTTTATTAACATTTAGACCTGCAATGAGGCTGGAGAGCATTTCAACAGATTCCTGAATAATGTCTAGGGATTCCCATAGAACCGGAGTAACTTCTTGGAAGTCTAAGTTGTAACCTGACGGAAGAGCCTTTAACATGGAAAAGGATGATACAAAGTTACCGAGAATTTGGCTCATTCTTGCACGAATTACTTCAAGAAGATCCGGATTCTTTTTTTGAGGCATTATACTGCTAGTTGACGAGAATTCGTCAGGAAGCTCAATTAAACTGAAATCTGATGATCCAAAGAGTATTAAGTCCTGAGCTAAACGACTTATGTCAACGGCCGTTACCGCCATGGCGGCTATAGTTTCAACTACAAAATCTCGACTTCCAACAGCATCTAAGGAGTTTTCCACGATTCCCTCGAACCCCAGAAGCTCGGCAACTAGTTCCCTGTTTACGGGAAAGCTTGAAGTTGCCAAGGCCCCGGCACCCATCGGACATAGGTTAACCCGGGTATAGACCTCCTTTAAGCGTTGTAGGTCCCTACTGAAACAATCAACAAAGGACAGAAGATAGTGTGCGAACGTTATGGGTTGGGCGGGTTGCATGTGAGTGTATCCTGGGAAGATTGTGTTTATATGGCGCATAGCAAGGTTAAGGAGTGCATCTTGAAGATTAACAATTGAATCCATTACATCGATTATTCTTTCGCGAAGTTCCATTCGGATAGCTGTTGCAACTTGGTCATTTCGACTTTTTGCAATGTGAAGGTTGCCACCTACCTCTGGACCGCATAGTTCTAAAACTTTCTCCTCCAAGAGCATATGGACGTCTTCCACTAGAATGCGAGATTTAACTTTTGGTTTTATTTTATTAAGAGCTTGTAGAAGCTTATTTCCGACATGTAGTTCGATTATTTTTTGCTCTGTAAGCATTATCACATGGGCTTGGTTTATTTTTATGATGGCCCAAGCTAGTCTCCGATCGCTTTGAAGGGAAGAAGTGAATTTAACTACTTCCTCTTTTACCTTAGAAATTCTTCCTCCTTGTAGAAGTTTAGACATTTCTTCCGCCTTTAAGAGAATTTTTTAGGGCATTATATACCGTTGTAGGCAATCCCCAAAGTTCTATGAAGCCTTCAGCATATACTTGATTGAAGCTTGTTTTTATGTTATAGTTTACTAGGTTTTGGCTGTAAATGGAGAACTTTGATGAGCGGCGGACAACACGTAATCCGCCCTTGTACAGTTTCACATGGACTTTTCCATTAACACGTTCTTGCGTCTTATTTATGAATGCTTCCAGGTCTTCCTTCAGAGGGTCTAACCATAGGCCAGCATAAGCTAGAAAAGTCCATTGTGAATCGATTTGCTGTTTAAATAGAACTTCATGCCGTGTCAGAACCATCTTTTCGAGATCTTTATGCGCCTCTAAAATAACCGTTGCTGCAGGACACTCGTAAACTTCTCGGGATTTAAGCCCAACAAGCCTGTCTTCGATATGGTCTATGCGGCCTACACCATTTCTTCCAGCGATTTTATTAAGCTCTCCGATAAGTTTTACAGGATCTAATTCTTCTCCGTTTATAGCAATAGGAACCCCGTTTTCGAAGTCTATGGCAACATACTCTGGTTTTTCTGGCGCTTTTTCTGGTGAAACGGTCCACTCGAAAACCTCATCTGGGGGTTCATGATCAGGATCGTCCAGAATACCGCATTCAATAGCTCTGCCCCAGAGGTTTTGGTCGATGCTGTAGGGCTTATCTGAACAGGGTACTTCAATGCCTCTTTCCACAGCGTATTTTATTTCTTCTTCTCTTGTTAAACCCCATTCACGAACAGGGGCTATAATTTTGAGGTGGGGGGCTAGGGACTTTATCGTCACGTCAAAGCGGACCTGGTCGTTACCTCTTCCAGTGCAACCATGGGCAACGGCGCTTGCACCTTCTTTTAACGCAATTTCTACAAGTTTCTGAGCAATCAAAGGCCGTGATAAGGCACTACTTAAAGGATATTTTCCCTCATATAGGGCGTTTGCTCTTATTGCCGGGTAAACATATTCTGTCACAAACTCCTTTTTTGCGTCTATGGAATAATGCTTTTTGGCGCCTACAGCTTTAGATCTCTTTTCGATCTCTTTCATGTCATCAAGTTGTCCTACATCTACAGTTACTGTTATCACTTCTGCACCATATTTCTCCTGTATCCATTTTGCCATCACAGATGTGTCTAATCCGCCTGAGTATGCTAATACGACTGTTCCGGTTATTGCGCGTACCTCCTCCTGAATTTCTTTAGAACCGATTTTTAGCTATCTTTTAAACTTTGTGACTAAAATGTTACATAGTAAGCTTTAAATGTTCAAACTGATACAGCCCCCACGAACGAGGCAAAAATTTGATGACGACTGCCCAGAGAGTTAGAGATTACTTAAAGGATAGGCCTTACATACTGGAAGCTTTAGAAAAGAGTATAGTGAACCTAAGCGAGCTTTCAAGACAAATACAGAATGAATTGAAGATAGAGAGTTTACCCGCTGTGAAGGCTGCTTTAAGGAGATTTAAGGAGGAGCTGCAAAAGAGAAAACATAGGAGAGAGGAAAGAGTTCTTAAGCTTTTGAAAGAGAGCACAATAACTCTTCATGATGGTAAGGCTGTTGTGGTCACAACTAAGCCGACTGAGATTGAGGACAAGATAAGAGTGAGTTTAGAGGGCAAATTTGTTTATCTAGTGGAGAAAAATACACTGAATAAGATTACCAGCGCCCTACAAAAGCATACGGATTGTGTGATGATCATTATACATTCCCCAACTGAACTGGAAGCTACGCCAGGAGTTGTAGCATTCTTAACAACACTTTTAGCAGAACAAAACATAAACATTATAGAGTTTATATCTTGCTGGACAGATACAATAATTGTGGTTGACAAGAAGGATAGTTTGAAGGCGTATGAAATTCTATCCAGCGTAGTTGGTTGAGTATTCTAAGCTGACTCATGAGATTCGATCAGTTTGTTAATTGTTCTTTTATAAATTTCTATGCTGTCTAAATACTCTCGGACAACTATATACTCATTTGCAGTATGACTTAATGCAGGATCACCTGGCCCATAAGTCACCACGGGCACATGGGTTTCTCTTCCAAAAATATTCATATCACCAGTTCCAGTTTTGCGCAGAAGCATTGGCGTTCTACGTGTAACTTCTCTTATTGAACGTGAAAGTGCTTTAACGACTGGTGATTTAGCATCAGCCTCGAAGGGCTCCACAAAATCTATTACCTTAACTTTCACAGAAACTTTTGGGTTTGTTTTCTGATACTCCTCAATCACTTTATGGACTTCATTTATAACTTGTGCAACGCTTAAATTGGGAGGGATGCGAAAGTCAAGGATTATTTGGCATTTCGAAGGCACTGTAGAGTTTCCTTTACCTCCTCTAATTCCGGTTAAGCAAGAGTCAAGCGTGTAGAAATGTCCACTATTCCCGCCCATTTTAGTAGCTGAACTGCTGATCTTTCGAATTTCATTCCATATTTCGATCGCCTTCTCGACAGCACTTTCATAAAGCCAATGCGCCGCGGAATGCCCACCAATTGTCTTACAGGTTATTTCTATACGCAAGTCGCCTTTGTACCCGATTGTTATTTTATCAACACCGCTGGGTTCACCAAAAATGGCGTAGTCAACAGCAACCTTTTCTTTTAACAAATTTTTCACACCTTTGCTTGCACCTTCCTCGTCTACAACACTGGCAACTACTATCTTTGCTGTTTTTTCTTCTATGAATGCTGACGCTGCGATAATTAGTGCTGCCAACGATGCCTTAGCATCGACAGCCCCCCTTCCATATATTTTGTTGCTTTCGATTCTTACAGGTATAAAGCCCGTTACGGTATCCATGTGTCCACAGAGCAATATGACAGGAGAACCTCTGCCCGCTTCGCCTATGACATTCCCAACATTGTCTTGTCTCACTTTAAATCCGTGTCTCCGCATTTCTTCGTATAAAAATTGTGAGATTTCCTTCTCTTTTCCTGATGGACTGTAGATGTCAAGCATTTTTGTAAGAAGGCGTACTGGATAATCTGTCACTTTCTTCCTCCTTCAAGATTGAATCAAGCACCGAGATAACTTGATCTATCTGATCCTTCTCTATAACTAGAGGAGGCAGGAACCTTAGAACGTTTTTACCAGCATCTAGAACTATGACCCCGCGGTCAAGAGCCTTCATGATAATAGATAAAACTTCAAATTTGAATTCAACGCCTAACATCAGTCCTAAACCGCGGACTTCACGGATTAACCTATGTTTAGACTGTAGCTCCTGAAGTCTTTCCTTGAAATATTTACCAAGTACGGCAGCCCTTCCAGGAAGGCCTTCATCTAAAAGCACATCTATCGCAGCGCAGGCAGCTGCACAAACTAAGGGATTTCCGCCATAAGTTGTTGAATGTTCTCCAATCTTAAGGCATTCCATAATATAGTCTCTTGCTATTGTTAGGCCTATAGGAAGCCCGCCTGCAACCGATTTTGCTGCGCAGAGAATATCGGGGGATATGTTCCAATGTTCACAAGCAAATATTTTTCCAGTTCTGCCGAATCCAGTCTGGACTTCGTCGAGAATTAACAGTATGCCCTTCTCCTTGCAAATCTCATCTAGACCTTCCATAAATCCTTCAGGAGGAACTCTGATGCCGCCCTCGCCTCTTATGGGTTCCACAATTACAGCGGCTGTTCTATCGGTTAAAGCTTCCTTAATTTTCTCCAGATTATCTGGGGGTACATGCTTAAAGTCAGGGACTAAAGGCTTGAAGGGATCACGGTACTTTCTATCCCAAGTGGCGGACAATGCACCCATAGTTTTCCCGTGAAAAGCACCCATCATGGCAATTATCTCAGTCTTGCCTGTGAATTTTCTTGCCAATTTTATAGCACATTCGACAGCTTCAGCTCCACTGTTTGACAGAAAAACCTTGTTTAATCCTTTTGGGGCTATGCTTACTATTTTCTCCAGGAGCTTTGCCCTAACATCGTTGTAGAGAGACCCGTGACAAGATATAAGACGTTCAGCTTGCCTTTTTATCGCCTCAACGACCTTTGGGTGACAATGCCCCACAACACATGTTCCATAACTTCCACCGCAGTCAATGTATTCCTTACCGTTTACATCCCAGACTACGGCGCCTTTACCATGCGTAATAACTACTGGCCTTTTCGCATAAACATTGGCCATGAACTTATCTTCTGTTTCCATGATTAATTTTTCACTCACGCGTTATTACCGTCCCGCATGAATGTCTTATTGCAGAGGATACTGGAGAATTACAAAGGCCATTAGCTATTATAGCTTCGGGCACGCCCATGTTAACTGCTTCCATTGCTGCGTACACTTTGGTAATCATTCCTGGACCTATCTTCGTAAGAATCTTTTCAGTTTCAGATACAGTAAGCCGCGGAATAACTTCTCCTTCCAGTATTAGTCCATCAACATCTGTGAGTAGCACCAACCTGTCGGCTTTAATGAAACCCGCTACATAAGCCGCAGTCCTATCAGCATCCACATTTAAAGGCTCATATTCTTCACTCAAGGCAACCGGAGCGATAACCGGGATGAATCCATTTTCTAAAATGATTTTTATCGGATGCGGATTTACTTCACTTATTTTACCACTGTATCCGCCATCTATAACCCTTTTTCGTCCACTATCGTCAACCACAATTATCTTCTTCTTCCTGTTTGCACGTATAAGAGCCCCATCTAAGCCTGAAAATCCAAACGCAGGGACACCGGCGCTTTGAAGCGCTAAAACCACTTGCTTGTTGATTTTTCCGGCAATAACCATCGTGTATATTTCTACAGTTTCTCTGTCCGTATATCTGCTTCGGAACCCCTCAGGAGATGTGACAAATCTCTGTTCTTTACCGAGCTTAGAGGCTATTTCGGTTACTTCATCGCCGCCGCCGTGAACAAGGACTATAGTGTTCTCCTGAAGGAGACTTTTTAGGTCTGGAATGAGCCCTGAGGATGTGATCTCCTTCGCAACATTTCCCCCTATCTTTACCACAATCAACATTTTGCTACACCGGATGGAATCCAACGCTTTCTAGTCCAGTTTTCTCGTCAACACCTAACATTAAGTTTAGACATTGAACTCCTTGACCAGCAGCTCCCTTCATCAGATTATCTATTGCTGAAAAAACGACTAGACGTCTAGTGCGCGTGTCCAATTCAAATCCAATGTCGCAGAAATTTGTTCCTATTACTATTTTGGGATCGGGCAGTTGATGTAACCCCTTTCTATATTTTACAATACGTATGAAAGGTTCCTTATCATAAGATAAGCGGAAAATCTTCCAAACTTCGCTCAAAGGCAATTCTTTAGTGAGAAACACATGGATCGTTGAGAGGATGCCGCGCACCATGTTAACCGCATGAGGAGTGAATGAAACGGTTAAAAAGCTGCTGGATAGTAAATTAAGCTCCTGCTCAATTTCGGCGATATGCCTATGATCCACAACATTGTAGGGTCGAACGCCTCCAAATCTTTCAGGATGATGTGAAGCAAGAGAAGGCTTAGCTCCAGCCCCTGAAGATCCAATTTTTACATCGGCAATAATCCGGTTCTTTTCTATTAAGTTAGCCTTAACTAGAGGTGCTAAACCGAGTATCGTGGCTGTAGACATGCAGCCCGGGCAGGCTACTAGACGAGCATTTTTTATTTCTTCACGATGTAGCTCAGGTAAGCCATATACAGCTTCCTTTAGTAGCTCAGGATAAATATGTTCCCATCCATACCATTTGACATAATCTTCAGGGTTTTTTAATCTAAAATCAGCACTCATGTCGATTACTTTTATGCCCATTTCAAGAAGTTTGTGAACTATTTTAACGGCGCTTCCATGGGGAACAGCCGTAAAAACAAGATCACAATTATTTTGAATATAGTTCAAGTTTAGAGGAGTGAACTTAAGTTGTGTTAATCCACGAAGGTTTGGATGAACCGTGAATATATATTCGCCAGCATACTTATCTGAAGTTGCGAGGACAACTTCTACCGTTGGATGGAAAAGTAGCAGTCTCAGCAGTTCTCCGCCAACATATCCAGAAGCACCAATTATTCCAACTCTCATTTTCCTCACCATGCTAATCAAAGATGCTTCTTGCGCATTTTAGCAGATATTCTGCAATGTTCGCTCCTGTAGCAAGTCTTGTTTGTTCCCAAAATTCAGGACATGAATTTGCTTCATGGAATAGTATCTCGTGCTTACCTTTCTCAACACTTTCATTAATTATTTTCTTAATATTCTCATACGCTTCCAAACTTTTATACCTCCTGAAACTCTCCTCCAAGTTTTTATTCCACTCTGGAAAAGCCTTCTTTTTTGAAGGGTCACTTTTAACTTTTTTCACTTCTTGAAAAGCTTTGGCGAGTTTTTTAAGCTCGGCCATAACATAAGTTTCGTTATTAAATTTGTTTTTATCCATCGGAACCATTGCATCTAGAGCTAAAACCCATGCGTCACATTTTCCGCTTATTATCACACCGCATCTTGAGGCTAATTCTCGGACATATAATGGGAGATCCACGTCTAGAACAAAGTTTCCCAGCGCGGTATTGGTTCTAAAGTCCTTGAGCCCCGCCCTGGCCATAGCTTTAGGATGACAGTAAGGAGCCTTACCTTTCTCCTTTGAGACTATAATTCTTAGATCATAGAACCATTTTTGGATAAAATCTTGAGCAAGTATTCCCGCAGGGTTTATTATAGATGATTTCATAGACTTTACAGCGCTTAAAAGTTCTTCACGGTTTTTTGCAAGCTTAATACCTCTACCATGGGTTCCAGCGTCAGGCTTAATGACAATTGCCCCATCAAGAGATTGCTGCAACAGATCAACAATCTCTTCCTCGTTATGAATGCTTTTTCCATGCTTTGTTCTTTCTCTGGGATTACATGGGATAAAAACCGTTCTAGGAACTTTAATTCCGCTTTTACTTAGGTGAAGCAACGTTCGAAATTTGCTAAAACATAAAAACTCAACATGTAGAGGATTCAGAGCAGGCTTGTTTATCGCTTCCAGAAATGTAGCCGCCATAAGCCTTCGATTCTTACTTTGAACCCTATTTAATACAACTTTAATATCCTCCTTTATTAGACCTGTATAATTATTTCCTTTACTTTGCACTTTGTATCCTTTATGATCTATTGTTATGGAAATTTTCCGGAAGGGTATGTAAACTAGATCTACACCCAACTCCTGGGCAGTTTGTTTAATTCCTATTTCATCCGTCTCGAGGTAATCACAAAGCAATCCAATAATCATTTCTCAGCCTTCTTCTATAGAGCTAAAATTGGAAATGAGACAGGGAGCTAGAGAGTTGGAAAACGGAGGTAGTTACTCTCCCCAATCCTCGCCCTCAAGCACCAGCTCCTTAACTTCCACAGTGCCTCCGTTCACTGTGACTATTTCGAGTTCAAGGCCGCAGCATGGACAGCTTAGAATTTCCCCTTGCATGACCTCTTCCGAGACGCTTAACTCTGAATCACAGTCAGGACATTTTGCAGTTTTCATCTCACAATTCACCTGGATTTGGGGTCTCTTTAGCAAGAAGCTCACTTTTAACTTTTATGGCTTAACTGTCACAAAGTAGAAACCTAATGTTCCAAACGATACAGACAAACGCTAGGAAAACTTGTATACAAAATACATGCTTAAATATGAGTAGGTGCGAGTTTTATGAAATATTAATCACGAATGCAGACAGGTGTAGTGGTGACAAGAATAATGTCAACTGTAGCTGAAAAAATACTGGCAAAGGCCTCAAATGTTGAAAGATTAGAGCCAGGAGAATTTGTCGTCGCTCATGTTGATTTTGTTTTTGCCCATGATGGAACAGCTCCTCTCATGATAGATGCTGTACAAGAATTTGGTGTAGAAAACTTGAAGCTCGCCGAGAAAAGCGCGCTTTTCATTGATCATGCAGCACCAAGCCCCTCAGTGCAGTCATCAATTTTACACAAGAAAATGCGGGAATTCGCCGTAAAAAATAATATTAAACTCTTTGAAGTTGGTGAGGGTGTCTGCCATCAAGTAGTGATGGATTATGGCTTGGCGAAACCCGGAGATGTTGTTGTTGGTGCTGATTCACATACAACGTTACATGGTGCCGTCGGGGCTTTTGCTGTCGGTGTTGGAAGCACTGATGCCGCCTTTGCACTTGCAACAGGAAAATTATGGTTTAAAGTTCCGGAAAGCATAAGGATAACCTTAAGGGGTAAGCTGGGTTTAGGGGTTTTCGCAAAGGATATTGCTCTTGCACTATTAAGAATGCTGGGCACTGATGGAGCTAACTACATGGCCATAGAATATCATGATGAACTCTTGCCGAAACTCACTCAAGCATCAAAAGCCACGATATCAAATCTTTCAGCAGAAATGGGCGCAAAAGTGGGAATTTTCCCTGTAAGACCTTTCACCCCAGATAAAGAGGCAAAATATTCTAAGGAGATAGAATTGGAATGCGATTCTCTTGAACCGCTTATTGCGAAACCACCTCTTCCATCAAACGTTGTACCAGTTACGGACGTCGAAGGCTTAGAAGTGAATGAAGTATTCATTGGAAGCTGTACAAATGGTAGACTTGAAGACTTGGAAATTGCAGCCAAAATATTGAATGGGAAAAAAGTGAAGAAAGGGGTAAGGTGCATAATTATTCCGGCCTCACGAATGGTTTACGAGAAGGCTCTAGAGGTGGGTATAATGGAGATTTTGGTAAAAGCAGGATGCACCATTGGACCACCTACATGTGGACCATGTGTGGGCGCCCACATGGGTTTGCTAGGCCCTGGAGAATTAGCCCTTTCCACGGCTAATAGAAACTTCACTGGCAGGATGGGGGATCCGACAGCAAAGATTTTCTTAGCTAGCCCTGCAACAGCCGCCGCTACAGCTATAGAGGGTAGAATAGCTGACCCTAGAAAGTATCTGAGGGATTGAGCATGATAAGGGGAAGAGTTATTAAACTTGGAGATAACATTAACACGGATTTAGTCATAGCGGGAAGATACAAGTTTAGATCTGTAACGATAGAGGACATGGCGAAGCATATCTTTGAGGACCTTGATCCAACTCTTGCATCGAAAATAAAACCAGGCGACATAATTGTTGCCGGTAGAAACTTTGGATGTGGCTCAAGCAGAGAGCAGGCTCCCAGGGTTATGGTGGCTGCAGGCATATCAGCAGTTGTTGCAAAATCATTCGCCAGGATATTCTTTAGGAACGCCATAAATGTTGGACTGCCAGCCGTAACTGTAGACGAAAAGTTTGTTGATTCAGTATTAGATGGAGATACGCTGGAAATAGATCTTGAAAAAAGCATCGTTAAAAACTTAACCAATAAAATGGAAACAGCCTTTAAGCCGTTTCCTCAACAGCTCCTTGAGATATTAGGATCGGGAGGACTTATTCCCTACGTAAGGAAGAAAGGTACGCTAATTTAAACTTAAGTGCTCTATCATTTTTTTACCCAATAAAGCCACTAATAATGAAGTATACGCCTAATGATACAACAAATAGTCCAAGCATGCCAGAGATCTGCCTTTGTCGCGGGAATAAGTTCTTTCCATACTTGTAAATGGTGTAAGATATTAATGAATAGTAAAGTAGATCAGCAATCCAGTGACCAGCAGTAATAGTAATTATTCCCGAAGGCCCTATTAGTTCATAACCCTGAAGAAGTAAAGCTAGCCCAGCTGAAGCCCACCAAGGTGGCTGAGTAGGGTTAAAAGCAGTGTAAAAGATGCCTCCTAGGAGGGAGGAGTTTACTTTTGAATTTTTAAGTTCAGCCTGATTTGCACCGCAGATCATAAATGCTCCAGTAAGTATTAACACAGCTCCGCCAACAGCGTAGATAAATAAGTTATACTTCAGCATTATATCTCCAATTCCAAACATTATTAGAAGTATCACAAGACCCTCCCATAATGCATGACCAGCTATTATAGAGGGACCAGTGACTTTCTGCTTCTTGTTCGTATCGAATATTACAAAAGCTAAAAGAGGACCGGGAATTAGTGCTCCCCCAAGCCCTACCAGAAAACCAAGTGCAAACAACGCTAGGATCTCTATGACAGCACGATCCCCCCTTAGTTTAACATGTAACTCAAAGTCATTATAATTATTTTACTTACTTCTTTTTCTATCAAGAAGGAAGCTTTGTATCAACCCCAACTATACTGCGTGATTTGTAATATTTCATCATTAGAAACATGGCTTTTATCAGCTAAGCACGTTGTCAGCAAAGGGATATGAGGGGTTAAATAATATTGGAAAACAACGCCTCAGGAGCTCTTCTTATAATTGTGTTTCTTACGGCAAATGCTATTTTAATAATTGAATCAACCCAAAACAGAATGAATGAGCTGAACGATCAATTTAACGAGGTAATGACGCAAACCATAAGCTTTCTTGACCATGCCTGGGAGATTGCGCAGAAATTTAAAGATCCGAACTACAATTATGACCAATCGGAGCTACAGAATTACACGCTTCCACAAGAATTAGATCTAAGGCCTACTGAATAGGGAGGATGAATTTTAGCGCCGGGGAGGGGATTTGAACCCCTGAGGGCCATGGGCCCACTGGCTCTCCTGTTAGTTCTCAGCCCCGTTATTAAGAGGATCTCGAGGCCAGCGCGTTAACCACTCCGCCACCCCGGCACTTAAGATAGGAATTCCCAAGTTCTTTAATCGTTTTTGTGTTTAACGGGGTATCTAGATATTTTTTGGCATAACTAAGTCAGCTATATCCACACTATGCTCATATATTTGTAGAAAACTGGATGCCGCCGCCAGAAACTGTGGAACCATATCAGGATTTTGCGTTTTTGCGCCATTTTCAAGAACATCATATGACTTTGTAACTTTTGCACGCGCATCACCTACACTAACAGCCAAGTTTACATCACCCGCCAGAAAAGCCTTAACTGCATTCTCATGAGCCTCAAAACATAGGTTGTGGAACTCGATAAGATTCATCTGCAACACCTCAGGAAGCTTTGTCCCCTTAAGAGCTACAACTTTATACGCAGCTCGAACACACTCATCACCGATATTTTCCACGAGACTTGCTACTAAACGATAGTCCAAACACTCAATAGGTTTAACTCCTAACTTCTCACTTAAAATTGGGTTCTGAATTATCGTCCTCAAGATGCGAATCAAAAGGAAATATAGCCGGTTAACCTCTTCATCTCGAGCTATAACGCTTCTAGCTAATGAAACATCTCCGTTGATCAAGGACTTTACAACGTCGCGGTGCATTGCAGCAACAAGTGCATATTCCCTCCTGAGAATTTTGTCTGGAGGAAAACTTGATGGTTCTAATAGACACTGCAGAACTATCTTAGAATAATCCTCTTCCACAATCTCGAGACCTACGAGACGCCCAGCGCTTTTCTTAATGTTTTCCCTCACTTCGAAACTGATTGATTCTTTGCCTTCAACACGAATTATATCGAACCCTAGCAAATACTTGCCTGTAATTTCACGACCTAAATGAGGACCAGGCCTTAAAATGACAACACGAGGGGTGGGTGCAGCGTTATACTCAGGATCTATCAGAAGCTTACCATCGCTAGTCTCACTTATAGCAACAAGCGAACCTCTTTTTAATCCATGCCTTGCAGCCCAGTCCTTAGGTATGCAAACAAAGAAAGTCCCACTTGGTGTGCTCTGAACCTTACGAACTTCACTCATATTTCTCTCCCAATTTTAAATGATATATTTGGAATCTCAACATATTTAAACAAAAATTTCACATATAAACTTGAGCCTCAATGTTAAACTCAATCATAATAGGGCTAGATTTAGCGGGAAGGCAGGAAAATCCAACAGGATGGGCTTTATGGAAAAATAAAAAAGTGAAAACCTCCACAGTTTACAAGGATGAGGAAATTCTAAGACAAATTAGTGAAAATAAACCGGAAAGTGTCGCCATTGACGCGCCCCTCCAGCTTCCCAAAGAAGGAATTTTCAGGAAAGTGGACAAAGAAATGATGAGAAGAGGATTCCGTGTCTTTCCACCAGGACTACCAGCTATGAGGATGCTTACTATTCGCGCAATGGAACTGAATAAGTTAATAACAGAAATGGGCATAAAAACATTTGAGGTGCATCCGTCTTCAACCCGTAGAGCATTAAACATGCCTTTAAAAAAATGGGAAGAAATCCAAAAAGTCTTGGAGACAATGGGGATATTGGATTGCGTAAACCGGAAAATGACATCACATGAAATAGATGCAACAACCGCAGCATTAACAGCTTACTTACACAAACAAGGCCTAACAGAGGTTATTGGCAATAGCGAAGATGGATATGTTATAGTCCCAAAAAGAATCAACTGGAGTAAAATTAAACTATGAACTATGCAGAGAAGCTACATAAAGCAGTAGAAATGACGCTTACGGCAGGATATCAGTTAGATAAGGATGCCTTCGAGTTTCTAAACGTTATAGCATCAACAGAAGATCCAACAGAAATAATGAATAAAGCATTACAAAGACTGGGAAAGGCGAAGGATAAGCCCTTATTCATCGAAAGACGGTTCCTGGAAGACCTTCTAAAGGAAATCTACATCTCTGAAAAAATGACTCCTTGCCAAGAAAAGGAAGAAATTGATCAAAAATGGGTGATGGAGGGTAAGAAACTTTTTCATCCATACGCAAAAGAGGTTGAATCAAACATCAAAGTGATAGAGGATCCTGGAAGCAAGTTATGCACAAGCGGAAATTTGACAGATTATCTAGAATATTTCAGAGACAGATTTAAACGAATGGAGAGAATTCTGAGGCAAAGAATAGACGTTAAAAGTGCAACATCAATTATTGAAGCTTTAAAGGCTCCGCCAAACACTAAGCTAAAGATAATTGGGATGGTTACTGAAAAAAGAGAGTTTAAGCAGAAAATTATCCTCGTCATAGAGGATCTCCAAGCTAGCGCAACTTTGTTTATACCGCAAAGCGCCCCGAAGGAATTGCTGAATAAAGCAAGTAAACTTCTTTTGGATCAAGTAATATGCGTAAGTGTTACAAAAACAAGAAGCAACATGCTAATGGTTGATGATATAATACTTCCAGATGTTGCGCAGAAGCAGCAAAACAAAGCACCTGTACCTGTATACGCGGCACTTACTTCTGATCTACATATTGGCAGTACGAAATTTCAGGAAGAAGCATTAAAAAAGTTCCTTTTATGGCTTAATGGCAAATATGGAAACGAAAAAATGCGTGAAATCGCAGGGCGTGTAAAGTACGTTTTGATAGCAGGGGATATTGTTGACGGTATTGGAATATACCCAAATCAAAGAAGGGAATTAGCTGTAAAGGATATTTATGGACAATACAAGCTGGCCGCGAAATTTATTGAACAGATACCAGACTACATAGAAGTTGTAATAATACCTGGAAACCATGATGCCCCAAGAAGAGCTCAACCCCAGCCGCCAATATCAGATGAGTTTCTTGAACTGCTAGAAGAGTCAAGGAACATATATTCATTGGGAAATCCAAGCTATTTAAGTCTTCATAAAGTGGAAGTGTTAATGTACCATGGTCGCAGCCTTGATGACATATTTTCAACCGTTCCAGGAATGGAACATTCTCGTCCAGAAAAAGCTATGACACTTTTACTTCAATGCAGACATCTAGCGCCAGTTTATGGCGGTAAAACTCCATTATCACCGGAGAACAAAGATTTCCTAGTTATAGAGCGAACACCAGATATATTTCACGCCGGCCACATTCACATATTAGGATATACAAATTATCGCGGGGTGCTTGTAGTTAATTCAGGGTGCTGGCAAGCACAAACAAGCTATATGCGAATGCAGGGGCTTACCCCAACTCCTAACATGGTTTCAGTTGTAAATCTTAAAACTTTTGATGTAGAAGTCTTATCTTTTTCCTAATGAACCCCTCGTGCAATTATATGTGCTACTCGTAATGGCTCAGGGATTCTGCTACAAAAAGCCAGATTTCTGATGATAGTTTTAGCCCAATCCAAATCTCCACCAACAACCTCAACATACAAAGGCGACCCTGCCTCAAAAGTACGTACTTGGTGAATTGTTCCTAATTTTTTAAAAACTTCCCAACGGACTTTCCAGTCACTGAAATGTTTTTGGAGAGCCAATTTTACCTTTCTGTTATTCGGCTTCGTTCCAGAAATAATGATTACAGGTTTAATGAACCGTTGGAAGATAACAAAGGGATCAATAAGATTAAAGCCGGCGAAAGAAACTCCGGCAAGCATGACAGCGTCAAAAGTCCAACTTTTCAAACTGTTCACAACTTTGCTTGTGGCATCAAGACCATCTACTAATATCTTCACAAACTTAACATCAACTATTCCAGATCCATTAAACAGCACTAAAGCAAGAACTGCCCTTCTAAAAAGCCCCTTCTTAAAACTTCCATCATCAATCCCTACTATACGAATTTTTCTCAAGACACTTTGGTTCATAATCGACAAGTTGCCCAAGCCTGAGATCATTGGAAAAAGCTTCCTTAATAAGTGTGCGCGTGACCTCTAGCCTGATCCTCTTTGTTCTACCGTATCTTCCCATACTCACAACCTGCGCATTTAACAATCCTAAAGCGTCAAGCTCATTTATCAAAGTACTAACACGCCTTTGTGTTAACGGAGTAATGGCTAACTCCTTACAAAGTTCATTATAAACTTCATATATATCCCCGGTGACTGCCTTGTAGCCATTCGCTTTAACCAGATGAAAAACGCTTAAAATAACAAGTTTTGAATGTAAAGTTAAATTTGCTAATGCCTCCACTACACGATTATGCTCGATAAGTCTTTCAGCTTCCCTAACGTGATCTTCAGCTACAACACTTGCACCCTTTCGTTCCGCAACTTCACCAGCAACTCGTAAAAGATCTAATGCTCGACGAGCGTCGCCGTGCTCAGCTGCTGCTAAAGCCGCACAGAGACTTAAAGCTCCATCAGTTAAGGCATTATCATGAAAGGCCAACCTAGCTCGTTCGTAAAGGATATTTTTCAACTCACTTGCGTCATATGGCCTAAAAACAATTTCTTCCTCACTTAGAGAGCTTAGTACTCTAGGATCGAGAAACTCTTTAAGTCGTAAGTCATTAGAAATACCAATAATAGAAACCTTGCTGTTGGATAATGTCTCATTTATCCTAGTAAGTTCATAGAGCAGAATATCACTACGTGATTTGACGAGTGCATCTACCTCGTCCAAAGCCACGATAAATATTGTTTTAAGACAATCTAAGCCCTTCCTAAAACGATCAAAAACCTCCCCAACAGATAAACCTGTAAAAGGAACCGTCAAATGTAAAGCATAACATAAGTTTGCTAATACACGATACTCTGTTCCAGCTAATCGGCAATTAACATAGCAAAAACTGACAGGAGCATTAATTTCTTTAGCTTTAAGCTCTAGATGATTTAGGACATATTTTGTTACAGCTGTCTTACCAGTTCCAGTTTTTCCATAAATGAAAATATTAGAACACCTTGCACCTTTAAGTACAGGAGCCACGCTTTGTCCTAAACGTATAATTTGTTCTTCACGATGAGGTAATTTTTCAGGAAGATAATCATGACGGAGAACTTCACGATCTTTAAATATTTTATTATTACTGACAAACCTTTCAAATATATCATTTAATATGCTAGTGTTATCCATGGTTCTTCCTCAATTTAGCAGTGATAACATTACATTTAATTACTCTAGAAATAAGGAGTACCATACAGAAAAATGAATTTGTAAACTAAATTCTTTTTAAACATGAAAGATAAGGGACGCACCCCTGGTTTTCAACTGGAAAACTCCTGTTGTGTAATGATTTTTTGTTATTTCTTATAGAAATATACTCCAGAAGGTTAGTTATGTTTGTAGATTAAAAAACTTGTTGTAGAAAAATCTAAACATAACCCAAAAAGACCGTATATCTGCCAAAATCTCGTTTGTCCAATTTTCTGATGAATTGATAATAAATTGCTCCAATGGAAATTAAGGGGTGAGAGCGTTTTGATAATCACCATTTCTTTTATCATTAGTTTTCTTTCATGTATTTATTACAAAATGTTATTTCACAATTGTTGTTAAAAATCTGTGAAGTAACATTTATTTCTCTATATTTTTGAGCTTTTCCTTTTCCATTGACTTATTTTTTCTATATTTTTTGTGAATAAGCCACCCTTAGCTTTCCAGTGGAAAACTGAAACTAAACTAAAAATTCATCTTTTCTAATGAATAGAAATGTTAGTGAAGTTTGTTGAAAAATATATTTGAAATTTTTCCTTTTTCCCGTTTAATAACAATTTTTATCGATTTTTTTATTTTATTTCTTCACCATAACAGTTATAGCTTGTGAAGTGTAAAATTGTGAAATACTTAGGTGACGCGTCCTTAATGCCTGCTAGAAAGATGCGTGTTGAGATCTTCGATAGTGAAGGTAATAAATATTGTATTTCCTTTGAAGGAAATGTTACACGTGATAAGGCATTACGTATATTGGATATTGTAGAGTTATTGGGTGGGTTATCTATTGGTGAAACTAATAATTTAAATTTTCAAACAATTGAAAATTCAAAGTACAACAAAGTTCTTTCACTGATCCAAAAACACTTTCCCATATCCTGGTTTTCTTCAAGAGATATTCAAAATGCATACGAAACTGAGTTTAAAGAACCCATAGGTCTAAGTACAGTCTCGACATACCTGTCTAGAATGGTAAATAAAGGATTACTCTTAAAAACTGGCAATCTTAACCGAATTAAATATAAAACAGCTCCTAAGCTTCAAAATGTTTTATTGAAGTAAAAATTACATGTTATGATTCTTCGCTTCTTTGAAGTAGATGCTCCATTTCTTTTTTGATGCTATATCTAAATGGAACTTTACTTGAGTCTCTTTCTAGGTATCCACTCTCATAAAGTTTTTTCATAAGTCTGGCTGTGTGCTCCCGACTAAGTTTAATTTTATCTTTTATTTCAGGAGCGGTCTTAGGGCCCTCCTTAGTAAGTATCTCTAGAACTGCAAGTTCGGTCTCAGTTAATGGAGCTAAGGCTTTTTCTCTTTTTATTGGTATAACCGCATCAACATTAACTTCCGGCGAAGCCTCAGGCAATTGTTGTATTTTATTCTCTAAAAGTGAAATCTTATCCATAATTACTGTTTGTGATGCCTCAACATTATGTATCCTTTTTTCCACATCACATATTTTTTCTTGAAGTACTTTCAGATATTCGGGATCAATACTAACTCTTGTCTCCATCATTTTAATTTTTTCTTCAATTGACTCAAATCTTTTAATCGCGTCCTCACTCTTGCTAGATGCGATATGAACTCTACTGTGAATATCATCCAAAGCATTTGTCACATTTCTAATTTCCTTTTTAAAGCTGAGAATAATGTCTTTAAATGTTTCCTTTGCGTTCTCATATTCACGCTTTATTTTTAAAAGAAACCTATAATACCCTAAAGCAGATATGATCACTACGGTAACAAAAATTCCTGCCAAAAAAACAAACAAATCAATCATATTGGACCCTCGATTATGGTTGTTACATCACAAATCACAGTTTTGCAATATGTGAGATTTAAACATTATGGGACTTAATTATATGACATCACATATCACGATACCATTAAATGATCGTTGTGAATTATGAAGGAATATTTATTTATACTGATGTCTTGATTTATGCTGTCAACTCGATAAAAGGGTTGTGATTTGTGATGTCACTTTTCATGTAAAGGCTTCGAAAGATAATTTAAACTGTCTTCCAGTTCTTCCCTTAGCATTTTTAGAAGCTTTAGTTGTTCCTTTAACTGATCATTATTATCATTTGATAGTATGTTTTTATGCGCCTCTACATACTCACGTATTTTGTTTGCTGCCTCAATATATGGCTCTAAACTTGCATTCTCAAATATCCCTAAATAGCCTAATAGTAGAATTGTATAAATTGATTTTATCACGTTTTCTTCAGCCTGTTTTAGGGTTCTGTTGAAAGATCCACGGCTTATTTTAGATTTTGTAAGCCTTAAATTTGCTTTTTCTTCGTATTTTATCTTTTTACCTAAAATATTCTCCGATAAAATATTAATGAGCAAAGTTTCTAGCTGAACTCTTGTTAGGTGACTATTTTTGGCTAGAATTTTTACTAAAGGGTCATCTATTGATTTTTTTATCAGTAGTTGGATGTTTTCTTTAAGTTTTAAATCTTCCATTTTTCAGCCTCCCTAAATTGAATACACTTTTGTATACTGGATAATTTTATGCTTACTAATAAAAATAAGCATTTAAATCAAAGATTTAGAAGATACACATCACAACAGTATATTTTGCATCTCTTTGGGTGTGCTATTGATTTTTGGAATATTCATGTCTGTGTTGTTATTGGGATTAGAGCAAATTTCGGTTATGATTTTCTACTATCTTAAAACGTGATATCATCTATCACCATTAAGTCACATGTGATGGTTGTAGCATCACTCATTTATACAGCATAAAATCCTTATTTGCTTGACTTTTGATCCTGCTGTGATTCGTGCGTGATTTAGTCTGTGATTTTTATTGAATCTTTACAGTTAGAGGATTTTTTCTTTTATGTTCTGCTAAATGCACCCTTTGTCTCACACTTTCCACTATTGATTTATCTAAGTTCAACTGGTTTGCAATTTCTTCGGCGCTCATGGAGTGCTCCAACCCGTATAGTATGAGGTCGAGAATTTCATATTTAATACCGATCTCTCCCTCTGCTGTTTGTCCAGGCCATAATGATGGCGTTGAGGGTTTATTAATGATTTTATTTGGTATCCCTATATATTCTGCAAGTTTTCTAACTTGTGTTTTATATAGAAACATTAACGGGGCTATATCCGCTGCAGAATCGCCCCATTTTGTAAAGTAACCTATCATTACCTCAGACTTATCGGATGTACCGCAAACCAGTAAGTTAAACTTGTTGGCATAATAATAAAGAAATATCATGCGTACCCTTGCCTTAAGGTTGCCTTTACATAGTTTATCATCGTTATCAAAAATGGGTATTGTATCTTGAAAGGCTTTAATTACTGAAGTTATATCCAGAATTTCCGTCCTAAGACCAAACTTTTTTGCTATTAATCTCGCGTCTTCTATATCGCTCATATTATACGTCTCTCTTTCCGGAAGAATAAGGCCTGTAACATTTTCGCCGCCTATGGCTAATGCCGAAAGTGCTGCTGCTGTGCTGCTGTCAATACCACCAGACAGACCTAGAACTATACCTCTTGCTCTAGCCTCTTTCACGTAATCTTTTATGAATTCCTTTATCTTGTCTGTAACTGTCGCCCAGTCCAATGTTAGAACTGAGGAATTTAACTTCATTGATTTTCCCATTTGTAAAAAATAAGGGCAAGTATTTAAGGGCGAGGATGAAATAATGAATAGAGCATCTTCAGAGAGTGAAATATTGCCATGGGGCGTCGAAGAAGAAAAGTTGTAAAGATACCTAAGAAGCATCTGCCAAAGTTCTTCTCCTGCCCTATATGCGGTAAGGCAGCAGTTCGTGTTGAAATGTTTCGCGAGGAAGGCAGGGCTTTTGTAAGTTGTGGAAATTGTGGTGTTAAAGATGAATTTCAAATTAAAAATGTCTTTGGAGAGATAGATGTTTACTGTATGTTTACAGATAAATTCTACGGAGAGTTGAAGAGAGCGTCGGTGCATGAAACCAAAAATTCAAATTAAGTGATGAAATTATGGTTGGTGCCGTAGAAAGATACTTAATTGAAAAGATTAATTATGATGGGGCAATTCATATAACACTAATAGATCCTGAGAATGTGACCCCTCCAAAGGCAGCATTGATAACCCAAAAAGCAGTTTCGAGTGGAACATCAGCTATAATGGTAGGCGGCTCAACCTTTATTTCTGTAAGACATCTAGATGAGATTGTTAAAGCCATTAAGCGTGTAGTAAAGGTTCCAGTTATATTGTTTCCAAATAATGTCACAGGTATAAGCCGTTATGCCGATGCAATATGGTTTATGTCCCTTATAAACTCCGTTGATCCCTACTTTTTAATAGGTGCCCAAGTGTTAGGTGCTCCCTTAATTAAGAAATATGCCTTAGAAGCTATCCCGATGGGATATATTATTGTAGGTGAAGGGGGCACAGCTAGCATCATTGGGAAGGCCATTCCAATTCCTTACGATAAACCTGAGATAGCAGTAGCTCATGCTTTAGCAGGGCAATACCTCGGTATGCGTTTCATCTACCTCGAAGCTGGTTCTGGTGCGAGAGAACCAGTTCCTCCAGAGTTAATTCGTGCTGTAAGTGTTTCTATTGAAGTGCCTTTAATTGTTGGCGGAGGGATAAAAACCAAAGAACAAGCTCTAGCCGCGGCGTCCGCTGGTGCTAAAATAATCGTTACTGGAAACGTAGTAGAAGATGACAACGTTGAAAATAAGGTTTCAGAGATTGTCAGATGTATTAAAAACTGTAAACATTAAGCCTGAAATAATATAGGTTTCAGCGGTTTTGTTAAAAATCCAAAAAAAGCAGTTTTTCAAAAAATTTGTTGGCGCCCACCCTTGGATGTCGAAATTAGTGAAGCATATAAAGAGTACATAAGTGGTTTAGAGCGACAATTTGAGCAGTTATATAAGTTGAGCAAAGAGGCTCGAGAAAAAGGATTAGACCCTAATTCTGAACCTGAATGTGCTATAGCTCGAGATATGGCTGATCTTGTAGAAGGCCTTGTAGGCCCAAAAGGCGTTGCAGAACGGATAAGAGAGCTTATTTTAAAGCTTCCAAGAGAAGAATTGGCTTTTAAAATTGCTGAAGATATACTCTATGGACGATTTGGGCATCTTGAACCTGAAGCTGCGGCTGAACAAGCTATACGTACCGCTTTAGCAATTTTAACAGAAGGATTAACCGCTGCGCCAGTACAAGGTATAGCAAAGGTCAAAATTAAGACTAATAATGACCAGACGAAGTATCTTGCAATTTATTTTGCTGGGCCGATTCGTTCGGCCGGAGGTACTGATCAAGCTTTAACATTGGTTATTGGCGATTTCATCCGTAGGATACTTGGGCTTGATCGCTATAAACCTACGGAGGAGGAAATCGCACGTTTTATTGAGGAACTGAGGCTTTATGAAAGGTCAGTAAGTCGCTTTCAGTACCACGTTTCAGATGAAGAACTACGGAAGGCATTACATTGGATACCGGTTGAAGTTACAGGAACAGAAACAGATCCCTTTGAGGTTTCATCATATCGCAATCTCCCTCGTATCGAGACAAACAGGGTTCGTGGTGGGGCTTTACGTGTTGTAAATGATGGAATTATAGGTAGGGCTTCAAAAGTTTTAGCAATTATTGAAAAACTTGGGATCCCTGGCTGGGATTGGTTGAAGGAAATCCGGAAAATGTCGGGGAAAAAATCAGCTGGATTTATGGATGATATTGTTGCTGGTCGCCCTATATTCTCATTTCCATCAATTAGAGGCGGGTTCAGATTACGATATGGTAGATCCAGAAATACTGGACTTACTGCAGTTGGGATTCATCCGGCAGCTATGCTTGTATTGCAGAATTTTATAGCAGCGGGAACGCAGTTGCGATTAGAACTTCCAGGTAAAGGTGGTATAGCCCTTCCCGTTGATTCAATTGAGCCTCCAGTAGTAAGGTTGAATAATGGATCAGTGGTTAAAGTTTCAGTTGACAATTTCCATTCCATTAAGGAAAGTATTGAAAAAATTCTTTTTCTTGGTGATATTTTAGTGAGTTTTGGCGACTTTCTCTATCAAGGTAGAGGCTTATGCCCATCAGGCTATGTAGAGGAGTGGTGGGTGGAAGATCTTAAGAGAAAAATTCTGAAGGAATTTAATGGCGACGTTCAGAGAATGGCTAGTCTTGTTAATATTCCAGCTGAAAGAATCCGGCAATTCTTAGAAGATCCGTTTAAGAGCAAGCCAAGCTGTAAGGAGGCGCTAACATTATCCCTAAAAACTAATCTACCTCTACATCCAAGTTTCACATTCTTTTGGGATAACCTTGAAAGCGTGGAGGAGCTTGATCTATTAAGGCAATGGCTTTATTCTTCAGAATTGGAAATAAATGATGGATTTGTATGCAAAATTTCAGGAAAAATAGATGCTGGCGTTAAAGAGTTAATGGAAAAAATATGTTTGCCACACAAGGTTTTAGATGGAAAAATTATCATCGAAGGAGATGATGCATGCGTACTAGCTTTATGTCTCGGATGGGATAATCCTGAGATAAAAATTTCATGTTCTAAATCCGTCCTAGAAGCAATCCAGCTTCTTTCCGGATTAGAGATTAGAAACAAAGCACCAACATTTGTAGGAGCCAGGATGGGTCGTCCTGAAAAGGCTAAAAGACGTGAGATGGCCCCTTTAGTTCATGTTCTTTTTCCTGTGGGACTAGCCGGCGGATCACAGAGGGATATTATTGAAGCAGCAAAACACGAAAAAATTTTTGTTGAAGTTGTAAGGCGTAGATGCCCTGTTTGCAAAACATATACTTTTACCGCGAAATGCGAAGTATGTGAATCTGAGACTATCGTAGAGAAAAAATGCCCGAAATGTGGAAAAATTCTCTCTAATGATATATGTTCTGGCTGTAAGGTGGCGGGAATCGCTTATGAAAGGCGAACAATCAATGTTAAAGAAATGCTAGATGCGGCTTGTAATCGCATAGGTTATCATCCTCCGAAGGTTTTAAAAGGGGTCAAGGGGCTCACTAACGAAACAAGAACCCCTGAGATTATAGAGAAAGGAATACTTCGGGCAAAGCATGATCTATCCGTTTACAAAGATGGGACTGTACGTTTTGATGCGACAAATGCCCCATTAACACACTTTAAGCCCAGTGAAATAGGAGTATCTGTTGAGAAACTTACTCAACTTGGCTACTCATGTGATATCCATGGGAATCCTCTAACAAATCCTAACCAAATATGCGAACTTAAAATCCAAGATGTGATAATTCCAGTAAAATGCGCAGAATACTTTGTGCATGTCGCAAAATTTATCGATGAACTTCTAGAAAAAGTCTACGGGCTTAGATCGTACTATAATGTTAAGAGCAAGGATGACCTTGTAGGACACTTGGTAATAGGTCTAGCGCCACATACTTCTGTAGGCATTCTAGGACGCATTATAGGCTTTACAACCTTTAACCTTTGCTATGCCCACCCAATTTGGCATTCGGCCAAGCGTAGGGACTGTGATGGAGATGAGGATGCTTTAATGTTGGCTCTGGATGTTCTGTTGAACTTTTCTAGACAATATTTGCCAGCGCAAATAGGTGGGATCATGGATGCTCCATTACTATTAATTCCAATAGTTAATCCTAAGGAGGTGCAAAGACAAGCTCATGATTTCGACGTCGCACGCATGTATCCCTTAGAGTTTTATGAAAAATCCTTGGAAAACGCGGAAGCTAAACATATTAGCGCCATAATAGATCTTGTTGGGCATCGTCTGGGCTCTAAAGCCCAATATGAAGGTTTCCAGTATACTGTGCCTGTTTCAGATATCAATTTAGGAAATGTTGAAAGTGCTTATAAACGATTTAAGACAATGGTTGAGAAGCTTAATGGGCAACTTGACCTTGCAGAAAAAATAGAAGCTGTAGATGCGCGAAGGGTGGCTTTGAAAGTTTTAGCCAAACATTTTATGAGAGATATTTCAGGTAACCTTAGAGCATTTTCAACTCAGTCCTTCAGGTGCAAAGTATGCAATAAACGGTTTCGCAGGATACCTCTTCGAGGTAAATGTCCAATGTGCGGTGGTGAACTGACATTGACTGTTTATCGAGGAAGCATAGAAAAATACCTGGAAGCCGCGGAGGGAATAATTAGAAAGTATAAGTTGCCAAAGTACTACCTGCAAAGAATTTTGCTTGTTAAAGAGGAAATTAATTCCTTGTTTGAAGGCAAAAAACCTAAACAAGTCAGCCTTACAGATTTTACTGTAACTTAAACCTTTTATTTATTGCTGAGAAGTTGTTTAGTGCCATGCCTCGGGGAAACTATCACCCTAATGCGTATTTGCCTGATTTTAGAAACAACAGACTGGGCTTAAAAGCTAGAACTCTAATACTTGACGTTCTGGAGAATGGTGCCGCTGACATGAAAACTATAGCTAGAGAAACGGGACTTCATTACTCAGTGATTAGACATCACCTGCAACTTTTGAAAGCGCAAGAAATAGTGTGTAAGAAAAGCAGCCGCCCCTCCATCTGGGAGCTTTCTGGTTTAGGCCAGAAAAGGCTGCAATGATAAAAACCTAAAAGGGACATTGGCATGGTGATGCTCCACATTTGGGGCATATATTTGGGTACTTTTTCGCCGCGACCTTTTCTAGATCCACCTGTGTTATGTTAGCTAGCGAGGCAAGCCATGCAATTACATCCGCAAATTCTTGTTCTAATGATTCCTTATTACCTGTCTGAATTGCTTCACCCAACTCTGCGACTTCTTCAACAAGCCACTCAAAAGTTCTCTCTATCCCCCTTTGAGAATCTCTGTGAAAATAAAGGCGTCGCATTAAATTCTGGAACTCATTTATGTGCATAATTTATCACATCCTATCAAGGTTTTTTGTCCCTTTGATATTATATGAATTACCCTAATTCCTCTTTCTTCTAGGTAGGCTGATATAAACTTCCTATGGCAATATTTTGGATTAGTTTCCATACACATGATACAAGTTTTTTTCCGAGATGCTATATCAAGCAGTTTTATAATGCCCTCTTCAAAAACTGGGTTTTTCATATACTCTTTGTAACCGCATTTTCTGTAGCCGCCTAATTCCTTGCCAAGCCAAATATATTCTATTCCATTCTTCGGCAGCCATGATTCCATAGAATCTTTCTTAAAATGTTCAGTTTTAGATGTTGGAAAACTGCGGATATCTGCCAAAACTTGAATTTCATGCTCCTTTAAAAGTTCGAGAAAAGTATTGATTGACCGGTTACTATGACCAATAGTCCATATGACTAACAATATTATTCCTCACTCATCAGTGAGCAATTTAATTTAAATTTATTCACATTGCAGCTCGATTTCGCTGACGTAACATTAAATAATTAGGGGAAAATACCTATAATATGTGGGGTAAATGAGCAAAAAGAAAAAAGAATCTGCACCCATGCCTGCTACTGGCGCAGGATTGTTAAGATTTTTTGAAGAGGAGACAGAAGGTATCAAAGTTAGACCTGAGATTCTAGTAGGCATGGCGATAGCTCTAATTGTTATATGCATTCTGGCCAACGTATTTTTCTAGGTCTGACGCTTAGAAGAAGTAGCGTGCAAAACCTCTATCCTCTGAACAGAGTTTAAATGAATGAAGATCTCACTTCTTTCCTCTCTGCTTGCAACTTGAGGTATTGGCTGGGCAACTGTTGAACGTAAAACTATTGCCTCTGCATCTGAAAGCCATATGCCTGCAGGTTCTCTTGTTACTGCTGCCAAAGTCCCCTCAAAGCCATAAGATGGATCCAGAATAACCCTAACGCCTTTGCCGATGTACTTTTCCAGCATATGGAATACTGTGGGGGGTATGTTTTGCTCAGGCATAGGCCTTGCAACTTATACTAATGTCATTTTATGAATAAAACAGTTACTCTTGCAGAAACTTAAAATGTGCCTGAAAGTTCAACTTAAGTTTATCTTTAATATTATTTTATTTCCATATTTTAGATATATTTTTATGCATCATCTTAATATGGATGTTAACTTTTCCATAGACAATTTAGGTGGATACGTTGTCCGACAATAAGCCACTTGACGAACTCCTAGATGATGCGGTTAAGCATTACTCTTCACTTTTCACTTTACCGTCATACAAGCACATAATTCTTCAAACATTAGTTATTTGCACTGTTGTTGGGGCAGTGTCTAGTGTGTTTATTTTTATGCCTACTTGGTATGGATTTTTACATGGGGTTTTACTTGGCTTTTTTCTTTTTGCTATGACAATACTTTCCAACTACTTTATGACTTTTATTTTGAGGGGGGATGCTATTTATAACTTGAGGCGGGCGTCGGCCCTTTCGTTGTATTCTTGGATTATATGGGCATCGTTCATTCTCATGGGAAGTGTTGCAGCGATATTTTTTGATTCTTCATGGGTTATCAAGCTTTACCTCATAGGCTTTTCGGCAGCTTTCATTTTACGTCTTATAGTATTGAATGCAACCTCCAGTGCCAATTCCAAAAACAACCTTTTGGCCGCAATCACTCAACCATATTTTTGTCTACTTCCCTGTTTAGTTCTATGGTGGAATGTCATTGAAATAGGAAAAATTGTTATGTTTTCAGCTTATGCCCTGGTTATATGCTACCTATCAAGTGCAATTTTCCTTTATTCTTTAAGTCGTGTTGGGATAAAAATTGCTGGCATTCCCTCTCTATCAATCCTAAAGGCGTTTCTCTTGAATTGGATTGCAGACTTGAACGTTCCCTTTGAAAGTATACTGGAACGGTTAAGTATGAAAAAGGATATTGAAGTTTCACTACTCAAATTCAGCAACAGCGCATCTAAAGTAAAGGCAGTAATTGCAGTTTCATCAGTTCATCCAGGCCCATTTAAGAACATTGGAAGCAGTCTTCTTCCATCAATGCTGAAACGTTCCATAGAACAGAAATTATCATGTACCGCCTGTACCCCTTTAAGTTTGCTTGGTCATGAGCTTGACGTAGTTTCTCAGAACCAAAGCCAGAAAATAATTGATTCTGTTGTGGAATCACTTTTGAATTTCAAGACTGAAGGAGTAACAGCAACGCCTTTTGTAAAATTCAGTAATAGTTTGGCGACAGCTTCATGCCAAATATTCGGCGATACATGTATTATCATATTATCTCTTGCCCCGAGGACCACTGAAGATTTGCCGCAAGAATTATCTCATCTCATACGCAAAGAGGCTGAAAAATATGGCATTAACCAGTGTATAGTTATAAATGCTCACAACAGCATTGATGGTGCTGTAGATTATGATAAAGCTTTAGAAGTTTTGAGACTTGTATCCGCTAAGTCCTTAGATTTAGCAGTATCCATGGAAAAGAAACCCTTCAAGATAGGCGCAGCTACATTGGTACCTAAGGGTTTCAGTTTAGAGGATGGAATGGGTATGGGTGGAATTACCGCGCTTGTTGTCGAAGTTGGCGTTCAGAAGGCTGTGTATTTGATAATTGACGGGAACAATATGGTGTCTGGTCTACGTGAGAATATTCTTTCTGAACTTAAAAAGCTGAATATAGATGATGGAGAGGTTCTTACAACAGACACTCACTCTGTCAATGCTTTAACATTAAACGCTCGTGGCTATCATCCAATAGGCGAGGTCATAAGTCATGAAAAGTTAATAAGCTATATACTCGAAACTGTGAAAAGTGCTATGGATAATTTGGAATCGACAAAATTTGGTTATAAGTCCATAATAGTTCCTGATATAAAAGTTATCGGACGTGAGTCGCTAGAAAAGCTGTGCATGCTTCCTGATGCTACTATCAGATTGGCTAAAAAAATTGTTTCTCCTCTGTTCTTAGCAACATTCTTGATGCTGGTTGTCCCATTGCTGCTTTTTTAGGGTTGAACTTGCCTCTATGATGGAAAAATATAAGAACCCCAACTGAGTATGTCTTTATACTACCTAAGGTTCAACCTTATGAAAGGTGGATAAAGTATGTCTGAAGAAAAGCAAAAAAAGCTTGAAAAATCCAATGAAAGCACCGTCTTAATAGGCAAGAAGCCAATAATGAACTACGTGATTGCATGTCTAACCTTCTTCAACTCAGGGGCTAAGAAAGTTATGATCAAAGCTCGAGGGCGGGCAATTAGCCGAGCTGTAGATACAGTTGAATTACTGAGACGTGCATTTATCAAGGACCTTCAATTGCAAGACATCACAATAGGTACTGAAGAGGTGACACGTAGTAACGGACAGAAAACCAACGTTTCAATAATCGAAATCACAGTCACAAGACCATAACCGCGGAAGTCACAACTGCTGTATCTTTCAACGGATCTGTGAAAAGTTATCTAGGACTGTATTTGTCTTTAAGTAAGATTACTGTAATGTTGTTCAATTGGTAGGCTTGTGTTATGGGTGCAAATATATATCCCCGAATTATAGTTTCCCCACCTGGACCAAATGCACGTGAAATAGTCAAAAGGGATGTGAGTGTAGTTTCCCCTTCTTATTCACGTTTTTATCCATTAGTTATTAAAGCCGGTAAAGGTTGCATTGTGATTGACGTTGACGGTAATGAATACATCGACTTCAACTCTGGATATTTATGTTTAAATGTCGGGCACTGCCATCCTAACGTGACTTCTGCTATAAAGAAACAATGTGACCTCTTTTTGCATTATTCTGCATCTAAATTTTATTATGAAGAACTCGTCACCCTGGCCGAAAGATTAACTGAAATTTCTCCTATCAAATCTGGAAATAAAATCTCCTTTTGCAATAGTGGTTCAGAGACCATCGAGACCGCCATCAAATTGATGAGATGGCATACTCGTAAGCCGCTTTTTATTGGCTTTATAAATGCTTTTCACGGCAGCATTGGCATGGGGGCTCTAGCTTTCACCTCAAATATGCCTGTTCAGAGGCGATATTTCTCTCCATTTATGCCCGGAGTTATTAATGTTCCTTATCCCTATTGCTACCGTTGCCCCTTCAAGCAAACATATCCCTCATGTCATTATTGGTGTGTAGACTTTATTGAGGAATTTGTACTGCAAAAATATGCTCCTCCAGAAGATGTTGCCGCCATCCTATTTGAGACCATACAAAGCGAAGGAGGTTTAATAGTTCCACCGCCAGAATACTTCCAGCGGCTGAAGAAACTAGCTGACAAGTATGGCCTTTTACTTGTAGACGATGAAATAAAAACGGGCGTCGGCAGAACTGGTAAATGGTTTGCAATAGAGCACTGGAATGTTGAGCCTGACGTTTTATGCACCGCTGATTCTTTAGCCTCCGGTTTACCGTTAGGTGCTGTAATAACCAAGGAAAAAGTCATGGATTGGGTAGGCGGCTCACATTCAAGTACTGTTGGCGGAAACCCTGTTGCATGTGCCGCGGCTCTGGCCGTAATTGATGTTATTCGTGAGGAAAGATTATTGGAAAACGCGACCAAACAAGGCACTTACATTATGAAGCGGTTGGAAGAATTGCGGGAAAGCTGTACTGTTGTAGGAGATATTAGAGGAAAAGGATTAATGTTAGGCATAGAAATTGTGAATGCCTATGAAAACAACAAACCATCAAAAGAAAAAGCTCATGAGATTATTATCCGTTCATGGAAACACGGTGTTATCCTGTCTTACTGTGGAGCTTCCACAGTAGTAATTGCTCCGCCGCTTAACATATCAAGAGATCTCGTTGATTCCGCGATGGATATAGTGGAAAATGTTGTAAAAGATGTCGAGAAAGAAGATAAAGCTTAGATATTTTGTTCTCAGAAGGATAAAGGCTTAGCAATAACTTCTTTTATTTTCAAGTCGAAGAATCTAATGGTATTAGCTGGGCGGATACGTAGCGCCGTATCCGCCCCCTCAGCAGTGCCTGCTATAGCAACTATGTCTTTGTCTACAGGAATCAGACCTGCATCCGCCGCCATAAGGGTTATTTCCACACATACCTTTGTTCCCTCTCCCATGAGCCTTAAAGTATTGGCTATTAACTCCAACGGTTGGATCGCACCAAATTTTGTCCTTATTGCCCGCTCAACGCCGCTAAGCGCATGAGTTCCCATGAAGATTTTTGCACCGTTACTTAGAATGCTCTGTTTGTAACTCTCGATTAACTCTGTAGCTCCATTTTTTGTAAAACCAAAACAGGGAGTTACCACTACTAGATTGTAACCTTTTAATACCTCCGAGGCTTTAGCACCGGTTTCCCCTGTTGAAGAAGCTACAACTATATCTTCTATGCCCTCTTTTTCAACGTACTCCCTAACTATACTTAACAATATGTCTGTGTTATGTTTACCTGCCTTACGGAAATAAATCCCTCTTCTTTCAATGTAAGTCATAGAGTTCCTCCTTTTTTGCTCTTTATTGATATTTTCCGCGGTTTTCTTTTAAGTTTCATGCCGCATAATATGCAATATTTGTTTTTATATTCTGCTGGGTATCGTTGGTGGCATGCTGGGCAGTATCGTATCCATTTTATGGGCTTACGTATTCCGAATGTTGCAAGAGGCGCGTATTCTATGCCTAGATGCCTTGCAACGTTTTGTATAGCGTAATCATCAGTTATTATTAGAGGTAGTCTGTTCTCTATTTTAAGTTGAAGCGCTAGTGCCAAAATTTGGATATCCGTTACTGATAGAACCGCTAGATCACCTATGGTCGCTGCTGCAGTTTCAACTTTAGTTAGTAATGCATCGTCTGGTTTTTTGACCTTAAGTTTTCCACTTTCCATCGCCAAGTTAAATCGCATCTTTGTTGATGAGTCTCCAATGAATTCATCGATAACCGCTGGAACAACATATTGCTCTGCTTCTACTGATAAAGGATCAAAACCTGCTACAAAAGCTGACGTGTCCAGAACCAAAACTCTTTTGGTTATTTTAAGGGCATCAACCGTTTCGCTCTCCTCCCACTCCTTTAAAGAGCAGTCTGCTCCTTAATCTGTGGTAGAAGTTTTCTCTAAATCTGATGAACGTTGCTTTATGCTCTGAACGGGTTACAGTTATTCTCGGGTAGATAGAATCCGCAAATCGCTTATAGGCCCCGTCAACAACTATGAGGATTTTTTTGGGTCTAATAACTTCCACCGTAATCTTTGAATCTAAAGGAAAAACCATAGAGCGGAGAACACTTAATGAACATATTGGAGTTAAAACAAACGCTTCTACACATGGATCTAAAACAGGTCCTCCTGCTGAAAGAGAGTACGCCGTGGAACCAGTTTGCGTAGCTATTATTAATCCGTCTGCTTGACAAGTAATAACTTGTTCATCTCCCTTTAAAATTCTCGCATAAAGCAATTTAACAGGTTCACCTACTGAGATAACCACTTCGTTTAAGGCATCTGGAAATCTGAAATTATCAGCCATTATGGAAATTTTTGAGCATTTTTCTGTAATGAATTCGCCTCTTAGACATTTATCCACAGCTGAAAAAGCTTCTCTTGGAGGCACTTCAGTTAAGAATCCGCGTACGCCCATGTTTATTGCCAAAATAGGTATTTCTGGGTTCGGTATAGTCATACAGGTTCTTAAAATTGTTCCATCGCCGCCTATGGTGATTATAAGATCTGTAAGCATTTTTTCAAGCGGCAAAAAATTCTGTTGCGTCCTCAAAAAGCCTTTTAGAGACTCCTCGACGTAAACATTCAATCCTCTTGAGTTTAGGTGCTCCGCTAGATTTTCTGTAAGCTTTAAAGCATTTTTCTTGTCAGAACGTGCAATTAAGCCGACGCTTTCAAACAATTATCTCCCTTCGATGCAAAGATGATTTAATTACCTCAACTTATATATGGGTGTTGTTTAAAATTGCTGTTGTGAAAGTTGCTTATACAGGTGGGGAAAATGAGTAAACCCGTCGATGTGGGAAGTCTAAAAGAAGGTGGATATATCATTGTAGATGGTGAACCATGCCGTATCGTTGAGATAACAAAATCCAAGCCTGGCAAACATGGTTCTGCAAAAGCGCGAATAGTTGCAATTGGCATTTTTGACGGGGTGAAACGAAGCATAGTCAAACCTGTTGATGCTACAATTGAGGTTCCAATAATAGATAAAAGGAGCGGGCAAGTCTTTGCAGTGACTCCTACAAGCATCCAGATTATGGATTTGGAAACTTACGAATACTTGGATGCACCCTACCCTGAGGAAGAAGATTTAAAGTCCAAACTTACTCCGGGCGTTGAAATAGAATATTGGCGAATTCTAGGCAAAGTGAAAATAGTGCGGACTAAGTAGCGAAAGTTTATCTTCCCCTTCTCTATAATTTGGATTTTGGAGCCGATGATGCGAGAAGAGCCGTCTGATAAAATGAAGGCTAATGAGGAGAGCTGAGGCTTCATTAAATAGGGATTTCATACTCATGTTTTCTCGGTAATCTTATTTCAAGCATTCCTCTTTTAAATTGAACTTCCATACGATCTGTGTAGACTGGAACTGGAACACGTGCTTCGCAGTGGAATCTTTGGAACTCACCCTTATAATGTGTTATACCGAAATCATCAAAACTCACTTTTCTCTTCATTTCAGCTGAAATTGAAATTCTATCCTTACCTACCGGTATTACTTTTATTGTTTTTTCCTCCGCGTACGGTAAATCTACGGTCACTATCACTTCATTTGGTGTTACCTTAATCTCCCTAAGAGGCTCTATCGTACATGTTTTACAATTCCAACTTGGTTTTTCAAAAAATACTTCCTCTAGTCTGTTTGCCAACTCCTCAAATCTTTCAAAGTACTCATCTATTATGTCAAAAAACGCACGTCGTTTCCTAGATTCCATACCGAAACCCCCTATGTAATGTATAATGGAATATCAAATTCTTGCGTCTTTTTCATCTTCATAAGTTCTTGCTGAGTCCTCTTCATCATATCTCTTGCCTTTAGCCTTATCTCTTCTCCCTTTTCAAGAAGCTTTGAAACGTCCACTTTTAATCCTATAATTCCCATAAGCCGTTCAAGAACTTTAGCTGCTGCTTCAGGATCTGGGTAATTAAAGAAACATTGTGTTAGTAAAGTTACGGCGGGGATTCCCAGGGTAGCGCAGTACTGTAGCATTACCGCCTGTGGGCCAACCATGTAGCCCTCTTTTAGTATCTCTATACCTTTTTCCTCAACCATCTTCAGAAGTTCCGGGTTCGAGGCTGCAGCAAACACTTTCAGTTCTTCCAGATCCTGCCTATCTGGAATAGGTATCCCACTCAGCGAGATCATAAGTTTAACCTCTTTGCTTCTTCCCCAGTCTATTAGCGAGTGCATTATTGGATAAACTAAATCTTCACGTAGAACCGTTTCAGAAACTGCTAATAGAACATTGTGATTTCCGAAAATCCTTATTGGAGAATGAGGTAATCCCTCATGTAATACTGTTATTGGCGGTAGAAGATCAGAATCAACATAAGCCACTTCCTGTAAGTTAAGCTCTGAAATCAGATGAGAAGATGCTATAACACCTACAAGTCCCACATCTGGGAAGCCGAAAATCATCACTGCATCCTTCGGGGCATCTCTCTTATCAATGATTCTGATTGTGTTATGCAATATAACTTGCCTCTCATCTAATTCTGTTATGACTCCGTAAAAATCTTGCGGATTTTTATCCTTTTTTATTTTGAAGGTTATTTCAATAACTTTGTTTTTTCTTAAAAAAGCTACATTAGGTTAAATATTCCATAGGAACCGATAACGGAGTCAATTCATCATTGGCGCGCCTTTAAATAATAAAATGTATTTAAATGCCTAACTCCGTTTATGTTTTGGAGATATACATCATGGCTTTGGAACGCTTAGGATCTGCACTTCACGAGGCGTTAAGAAAAATTTTCAAGGCGCCGGTTGTAGATGAGGTCGCCATTAAAGAACTTGTCAGAGATGTTCAGCGGGCTCTATTGCAAGCTGATGTTAATGTAAAACTCGTTCTAGAGATTTCCAAACGAATAGAGGAAAGAGCGATTACCGAAAAGATTCCTCCCGGCATTTCGAGACGTGAGCATGTAATTAAAGTTCTATATGAAGAGCTTACACGATTTCTTGGTGATAAACCGGCTTTGGTGACTATAGAACCTGGAAAAAGAAAGGTTATAATGCTGGTGGGAATTCAAGGTTCAGGGAAAACAACCGCCGCAGTTAAGCTAGCAAGGTACTTCCAAAAGAGAGGTTTAAAGCCAGCCATAATATGTGCTGATACTTACAGGCCTGGCGCCTTCGACCAGCTTCAGCAGATGGCCTCCAGGATAAATGTACCTGTTTATGGAAGCCCAGAAGCAAGAGATCCTGTGAAAATAGCCTTTGAAGGGCTGAAGCGGTTTAGTGACAGAGATTTGGTGATAGTTGATACCGCAGGTAGACATAAGGAGGAGCAAGAACTTATAAAGGAGATGAAGATGCTTGAGAAAAAATTGAATCCAGATGAAATTATGCTTGTCATCGATGGAACTATAGGACAACAAGCTCTTATCCAAGCTAAAGCTTTTCATGAGGCGACACCTCTCGGCTCAATACTTGTTACAAAATTGGACGGTTCTGCTAGAGGTGGTGGAGCGCTTTCCGCTGTGGCTGCTACTGGAGCACCAATTAAGTTCATATCCACAGGTGAAAAAATAGATGATTTAGAAAATTTCATTCCTTCTCGTTTTGTTGGCAGACTGCTTGGTATGGGCGACCTTGAAACTTTGCTGGAAAAAGTGCACGAGGCAGAAGTAAAAGTTCCGGAGAAGAAGGCTAAAGCCATGTTAAGTGGCAAACTGACCCTTACTGATGTTTATGAGCAGTTTGAAGCTATGAAAAGTATGGGGCCATTCAAGAAACTTTTGAAACTGTTGCCGGGGCTTTCATATAATGTTCCTGATGAAATGCTCGAAATGGCTGAAGACAAGCTGGAAAAGTGGCGTGTAATAATACAGTCAATGACTCCCAAGGAAAGGGCGGATCCCAAAATTTTAACAGCTTCACGTATCAGGCGTATAGCACATGGTTCTGGAACCAGCGAAAAAGATGTAAAAGAGCTCATAAAACAGTACTTCATGATGCGTAAAGTGCTAAAGGCTTTCAGAAGGAAGAAGTTGCCCTTTTTAGGTAAGGGCCTGCCTTTAGATGGAAGATAGCTTTCTGTATATGGGAAGATGATGAGCATACTTGAGAAATCCTTGGAAATGCTAAAAGAATATCCTCTATGTGATCATTGTTTAGGTAGGCAATTTGCTTTTCTTGGAACGGCTATGGAAAATGAAGAGCGGGGTAAAGCTATAAAGACGATCTTGTTGATGGAAGCCCAAGCTATGACTCTTTCGCAAAATAAAAAAGGATTACAGTTGATTAAGATTCTTGCAACAAATGGCTTTTTAGAAAAGGCTGAGGAAGTACTCAAAGGAATCAGAAAGAATATGCTAAAAAAGAGTACTCTCAAAACATGTTTCCTCTGTGAAAACAGGTTAGATACTATTGACGAGTTAGCTAAAAAAGCCGCTGAGAAAATTGCCGAATGGGAATGTAATACCTTTTTGATAGGCATAGAATTGCCTGCAGAAGTTGAAGAGCGTGAGGATGAATTTAGAGCGGAATTTGGAGTTGAGCATGGCGAAAGCATGAGAATTGAGTTTGGAAGGTTGCTTGGAAAGAAAATTTCCATTCTTACTGGAAAAAGTGTCAGTTACAGCAAACCTGATGTGGTTTTAATAATTAATCCAATGACTGAGGAGATAAAGGTTCAAGTTAACCCTCTATATATAGCCGGACGGTATAGAAAACTTGTAAGAGGCATACCGCAGTCAAAATGGTTTTGCTCAAACTGCATGGGGAAAGGTTGTGAAAAATGCGGTTGGACTGGAAAGAAGTATCCGGAATCCGTCGAAGAGATAATAAGCGAACCATTTATCACGGTAACCGGAGGGTCAAAAGCATATTTTCATGCTTCTGGACGGGAAGACATCGACGTTCGAATGCTCGGTAAGGGACGCCCTTTCGTTTTGGAGATATCCCAGCCCAAAAAGCGTTTTATAGATCTTAAAGAAGTCGAGAAAATGGTTAATGCTCATGCGAAGGGTAAAGTTAGAATTCGAGATTTGAAATTTGTAGATAAAGACTATGTTAGAAAATTGAAGAAAGCTGAGTTATCTAAAAAATATTACCGGGTTGTAGTTGAGTTTGAAAGCGAGGTAGCGGATGATATCCTGCGCTTGATTGAGGAAAAATTGCCAAATACCATAATTAAACAAAGAACACCAAAGCGGGTACTACACAGGAGAGCGGACTTAACGCGAGAAAAGTACATATACAAGGTTAAAGTAAAGAGATTGTCATCAAACAAAGCCGAGCTTAGGTTACAATGTCAAGGAGGACTATATGTAAAGGAATTGGTGACGGGAGATGATGGCAGAACAACACCAAGTATTACAGAGATTGTTGGAATCAAAGCGAAGCCTATAAGTCTTGATGTTTTAGACGTAATCATAGAACAGAGGTGAGGTGAATTGCGGAAGTCACAGGGATATCGTTCCAGGACGCGTCAGCTTTTACGGAAAAATCCGAGAGAAAAAGGTAAACTGAAGCTTAGCAAGCTGTTGCACGAGTATCAAGAGGGAAGTAAAGTAGTTATCAAGATAGATCCAAGCGTCCAGAAGGGAATGCCCCATAAACGTTACCATGGAAGAATCGGTACTGTAATCGGAAAGAGAGGAAGAAGCTACGTAGTAAATGTTACTCAAGGCGATGCTGTTAGAGAGATTGTCGTTAGGCCAGAGCATCTGGAACCTCACAAGGGAGGATGAATTTGGAAAGAAGAACTGAAATTGAGAAGGTTAAAGAAAAAAATCTAACAATCTCTCAGGTGAAGAAGCTACTCGATGGAATAGGTGAAGAGAATTTAGATCAATTTCAAAGACGTACGCTCGATTATGTTTCCAAATTTTCTAAGTGCGATGCAGAATCTGCGGAAAAACTTGTGGAAAAACTTGTGGGAGAATTTGGTTTAGAAGAAGCTGAAGCCGTCCAAATTGTCAATTGTATGCCCGGCAGTATAGATGAGCTTAGAATTTTTCTTGGAGGAGGACGCAGAATAATCGAAACCTCCAAGCTTGAATCTATAGTTAAACTTTTGAATGAACATAGATTGAAATAGTCAATCATCCTGCTTTTTGAATATCCTGTAGGCGCCATGAAAAATGGACGGTAATATCATGGAGAAGAGATACGAAGAATATGCTTATGTTCTAGATTTTCTCCCTCACGGGCATCCTGGAATGCGCGTAACCGGAAGAGCTGGTTACAGAGCTGGAGCTTTAGTTCAACTTATAGGTGAAGAATTTTTTACACTTTTAGAGGCGCTTGTTAAAGAGGGCGTGTCCCTTAAGTCTCATGATCGTGTTTATGTTGGAAAAGACACACGTGATGAGATAACATACATTATCGGTAGAATAAGCTATAACGAGTTGACCGCAGCTGCAAAAATGGAACTTCCTGCAGTTATTAGTCGAATTGTCCTAAATCGTGAACAATGGTTTGTAAATTTCTTCAATACAGCCAAGGCCATAACTCCGAGAATGCACGCTCTAGAGCTTATTCCAGGCATTGGGAAAAAGTACATGTGGCAAATCATTAGGGAGCGTGAAAAGAAACCTTTTGAAAGTTTTGAGGACTTGCAGAAGAGAACCGAACTGCCTAATCCTGTTAAGTTGATCACTAAGAGGATTTTGGAGGAGCTCTCTGGGGAGAGTAAATATAGACTGTTTACGAGACCATTCTGAAGTAGGTTCGCTTTGCTATGAGTTTGTCGGAAGAAGCGAAGCTTATCCTTCGAAAGTACAGAATTGTCCCGAAAAAGCGATTTGGACAGCACTTACTAATTGAACCATCGATTTTTCATATTCTCGCTGAGTATGCTTCGTTATCTCGTAATGACACTGTGTTAGATGTTGGCGCGGGTTTAGGGTTCTTGACGAGTTTTTTGGCTGAAAAATGTAGAAAAGTGCTTGCTGTAGAGATAGACTCGAGGTTTGTGAGGCTTTTACGGGAAAAATTGAAGAATCTCCATAACGTAGAAGTTTTTGAAGGTGATATATTAAAAGTTACTTTACCCCCTTTTAACAAAGTTGTTTCTATACCTCCATATAACATATCATCTCCCTTCATCGAGTGGTTGTTAAATAAAAATTTTGACTGTGCAGTTCTCATTCTCCAGAAAGAGTTTTCAAAACGTCTCACAGCAACGGTTGGAGACAAAAATTATGGATGGTTAACGGTTCTCGCATATTATCACTTTGAAATAGACCTTCTAGATCATGTGCCTAAACAACTTTTTTATCCGCCTCCGAAAGTAGATTCCGTCATCGTGCGTTTGAGACCTCGTGCCTTTCCATCCTTTACTGTAAAGAACTATTTGGTATTTTCTAGGCTTGTTCGCGCCCTTTTTTCGCAGCGTAATAGAAAGGTCAGGAATGCAATTAAGCCTTTCATAAAAATGTACCTCACCTCAAAATCGCGCATTATAAATTTTGCTGGCCCCATCCCATTTAGTGATAGACGCGTCAGGGAATTAGCACCGGAGGATTTTGGTGAATTGGCAAATGCGCTGCTATACTAAAAAAGTATTCTTCGGCGATTTTATTTTCGACGTGTTGCCTGATGTCTATGAACCAGCAGAAGATTCGTTTCTGATCGCAGAAAATCTAGTAGTAAACGCTGGTGAAAGTGTTTTAGACATGGGAACTGGCTGCGGGATTCTCGGTATAGTAGCGGCCAAGAAAGCTTCAATGGTCTTGGCCGTGGACATAAATCCTCATGCAATACGATGTGCAAGGAAAAACGCAAAATCTAATAAGGTAGAAGACAAAATGTTCTTTCTGCTCGGCGATCTTTTCAGCCCTATAAAGGTTAATGTTAAGTTTAACCTCATAACTTTCAACGCACCCTACCTCCCATCTGAGCCCTGCGAATCAGAAACATGGGTTGGTAGAGCGTGGGCAGGCGGAATAAACGGCAGAGAAGTTATAGACCGTTTTGTATGCGATGCTGCCAAATACTTGGGAAAGAACGGGCGTATTCTTTTATTACAATCTACTCTTGCAGATGTCAGGAGAACCCTAAACTTACTACAGGCAAGCGGTCTTGAGGCAGACACCCTTTTGAAGCTTGATCTTCCATTCTTTGAAACCCTTGTACTCATAGAGGCAAAGAAACCATGATATGGAGTTCTAAAATTACCGCTTTTTCTCAGTTTAAGTGGAAAAGTATATAATATATGTGTTTTTTTACTATTGCTAAAAACAGCGCCTAGGGTGATCTATATAAATGTGCATAATCGGAAAGGATAAACTGAAAGAACTCATAGAAAAATACAAATGCATATACCCATACGACTATAATTTACTTGATGGAGACGGTTACATACTAACAGTGAAGGATGAAACGACACTGCATTATTTGGAGCATAAGAACCTTATATCGTACGAGATAGTCTTCACGCCGCCTGAATATGTCGCACATCTGACAGCTAAAAGCAAATATGGACGCATGGGTTTGTCCTTTCTGAATGCGGCGAAGGTGCATAGCGGTTTTGTTGGGAGACTTGCATTGGAGATTGTAAACCTCAGCAATGACCGATGTCCAATAACAATAAAGCGCGGAGACCCATTTATGCACATTGAATTTATAAAAAGAGAGGGTGCACCCTCGCCTTATGTTGGTGAGTATCAATTTCAGTACCTTACAGATGAGGAAATACAGATGTATATTCCAATTCTCAAGAAAGTTTTCATAAACTATGATGAACTGGCGAGGGTGTGGTTTAAAAACAGAAGAGAAGAATTTTATGATGATAACCTTTGAAAAATCCGATTTTATGCCTGAATGGTTATCAATAAGGAAGCGTTTAAATATCGTGCTGTAAGGGATAATTGAGAGGAATGCCTGATGCATGCACGTAACTACAGAGAAGTTAAGGGGCAACCATACACTAGGAAAGAATTCATTAAAGGTTTCCCCCAGCCTAAAATAACAAAGTTCACTATGGGTGACCCTAACGCTAAATTTGCTTACGAGGCCAGACTCGTAGCTTTGGAGAGCGCCCAGATACGTCACAATGCCTTGGAAGCAGCGAGAGTAGCTGCAAACCGTCTTCTAATGGATAAACTTTCAAACAATTACTTCATGCAGGTACACCCCTACCCCCATGTTGTACTACGTGAAAATAAAATGATCTTCGGTGCTCATGCAGACAGACTTCAGGATGGAATGCGAAAAGCTTTTGGAAAACCTATTGGTACGGCTGCAAGAGTTTCTGTGAACCAGACAATAATAACTGTCAGAGTAAACGCTGACGGTGTCGAGGTGGCTAAAGAAGCTTTGAAAAGGGCGAGTGTTAAGTTGCCTATGCCCTCCAGAATCGTTGTTGAAAAGATCACCCATACTGGAGTAGAGGGGGCGAATGTATCGTGAAGATGCGTGAAGATCTGGTGATCTGGTTTGAAGACCTGAGAAAGAATGATATTCCAATTGTCGGAGGCAAAAACGCGAATTTAGGTGAAATGATTAATGCTGGCATACCAGTCCCTCCAGGTTTCGCTATTACGGCGTATGCGTACAAGAAATTCATAGAAGAAACCGGCATCTCTGAAAAGATATATCAACTAATTAAGGAAAGCATCACTGATCTAAACGATCCAAAACAATATGAAGCAGCTTCTAAGAAAATCCGTGAACTCATAAATTCCACAACCGTTCCAAAACAATTAGAGAAAGCTATAAAGTCAGCTTATAGGGAATTATGCAGAAAACTTAACTCCAATGGTGATGTATTTGTTGCGGTGAGATCAAGTGCTACTGCTGAGGATCTGCCTGATGCATCTTTTGCTGGACAACAGGAGACATACTTGAATGTTAGAGGAGAAGACGAGGTTCTTGAAAAAGTTGTAATGTGCTGGTCGAGCTTATTCACCCCGCGAGCTATATTTTACCGAACTCAAAAGGGCTTCGCTCATGAGAAAGTTCTCATAAGCGTTGGCGTTCAAAAAATGGTTAACGCCAAGGCTGCCGGGGTTATGTTTACAATTAATCCGGTAAGTGGCAACCCTGACCAAATACTAATTGAGGGAAACTACGGACTAGGTGAGTCTGTTGTTTCTGGAGCGGTGACTCCAGATGAATTCATTGTAGATAAGAAGTCCATGCAGATAATTAGCAGGCGTATAGCCGCCAAAAAAATATATTATTCTCGAGATCCCGTAACAGGCAAGCTGGCCCACTTAGAAGTGCCGGCCGAATTACAGAATAAGCCTTGTATAAGCGATGAAGAGATTCTTAAGCTTGCTGAATTAGCGAAGAAAATTGAGCTTCACTATGGAAAACCCCAAGATATTGAGTGGTCCATAGATGGCGACTTAAAGTTCCCCGATAACATATTCATAGTGCAGGCCAGACCCGAAACGGTGTGGAGCTCAAAGCTCACAGGCCCTGAAAAAACAGTAGAAGCAGAAGCTCCTGGAGCTCCAGCGACTCTAAAAGTTGTTGTAAGAGGGATAGCTGCAGGTAAGCGTGACGTAGGCGTAGGCGTTGCAAGGGTTGTATCAACCCCTGAAGAAGCCTCCAAAGTCATGCAGAAAGGCGATATCCTTGTGGCTGAAATGACAAATCCTGATTATGTACCTTTCATGAAACTTGCAGGAGCTATCGTAACTGACAAAGGCGGTGTGACTTGTCATGCAGCTATTGTCAGCCGGGAACTAGGCATTCCATGTGTTGTGGGAACAGAAACAGCCACAAAAATGATGACTAGCGGCCAAGTTTACACGGTTGATGCAAGGAGCGGCGTGGTATATGAGGGAGCGATACCCACCTCAGCAACTCAGCAACAAAACCTAGGAGGCACAAATGTTCCACAAGTGAACATAACCGGATTCACTAGGTATACTCCTGTAACCGCTACAAAAATTTACATGAATCTTGGTGTTCCTGAAAAGATAGAAGAATACAAAGATCTTCCATTTGATGGCATAGGGCTAATGCGTGTTGAATTCATAATCGCCAGCTACATTGGTGAGCATCCTCTTTACCTGTTAGAAACCGGGCAGGGGCAAAAATTTGTGGAGAAACTTGCTGAGGGCATCGCTGTTGTCGCAAGAGCAATACAACCAAGACCTGTTGTTGTGCGATTCAGCGACTTTAAAACCAATGAATACAGGGAGCTAAAAGGCGGCGAAAAATACGAAATTTTTGAGGCTAACCCAATGCTAGGTTGGAGAGGATGTAGCCGCTACATAAGTACCTGGTATGAGAAAGCATTCCGCTTAGAGTGCCAAGCTATTAAAAAATGCCGTGAGGAATGGGGTCTCAAAAATGTTTGGGTTATGGTTCCAATGGTGCGAACACTATGGGAGGCTAGACGCTGCTTACAGATAATGAAAGAGGAGGGCCTTGAAAGAGGCAAGGACTTCAAAGTCTGGTTCATGGCTGAAACCCCATCCATAGCCATAATGGCTGACGAGTTCTCAAAGCTATGTGACGGCTTCTCAATAGGTTCAAACGACATGACCCAAGGAGTACTTATGATTGATAGAGACTCTGAAAGGCTTGGGCAAATGGGGTATTTTGACGAAAGAGACCCGGCTGTGAAGAGAATAATAGCCCACCTCATAAAAGTTGCCCATGAAAATGGGTGCACAGTTTCAATTTGCGGTGAAGGTCCTTCAAACCTTCCAGACTTCACGGAGTTCCTAGTGAGAGCTGGAATAGATAGTATCTCAGTTAATGCTGATGCTGTTTTAGCTACAAGAAATTTGGTAGCAAGCATAGAGCAAAAGATAATCTTGGAAAGATTGGCTGAGTTAAATAAAAAGATTTCTGGGCATCCAACTGTGAAACTAAAAGAAGACTGGAATGGGCTATTAATGGGATGAAACTGTAAAATAGCCCTTTTCCTTCTAATCTTTTGATGATGCGTTTTGCACGTCGCTGGATTAATGGGTGTCTAGGTTGAAACTGTTCGATCTTGAAGAGGAGAGAATAAAACAGGAAATATCAAGACTTGGTGCAAAGCGTGTATTGGTACAATTGCCGCAGGGGTTGAAAAATGAGAGTTTAAGAATAGCAAAAATTGTTAGAAAGACTGGGGCTCTACCAATTATTTCAGCAGACCCTTGTTATGGTGCTTGTGACCTAGCTATAGATGCCGCTGAAAGCTTGGATGCAGATTTAATCATCCATTACGGGCACTCCCGTCTTCTGAAGTACGAGAAAATACCTACAGTATACATAGAAGCGAGGGCAATGTTAAACGTCAGTGAAGTTGTGGATAAAGCCCTTTCCAGCATTAAGGATTGGTCCAGGTTAGGACTAGCCACCACGGTGCAGCATGTACAAATTCTCGATGAAGTTAAGGAGATTTTAGTGCGAGCTGGAAAAACTGTTATGATAGGCGACGCAGGGCGCATGTGCTACCCTGGACAGGTTATAGGGTGCGACTACAGCAATGCTCGATCGATATCCAAGGATGTTGAGGCTTTCCTATTTATATGTGGGGGAAGATTCCACGCTTTAGGTTTAGCCCTTTCAGTGCAGAAACCTGTAGTGGTTGCCGATCCATATGAAAAACGTGTTTACATCATCGATGAAAATGATGTTCATAAAATTCTGAACAAAAGATGGGCCTGTATTCAAGAGGCTAAGGCAGCTAAATCATTCGCAATTTTTGTGGGTTTGAAACCTGGGCAGAAACGTCTAGAAGAAGCTCTAGAAATAAGTAAGAAGCTTGAGAATGCAGGTAAAGAGACCTGTCTTCTTGCTGTTAGAGAATTTAATCCTGATGTTATTATGGAAATCTCGTCGATTGATTCTTACGTGAATACCGCATGCCCGAGGATCTCTTTAGACGACTCTATACGGTTCAAGAAACCGGTAATAACCACTAATGAAGCTCGTGTTGTTGTTGGCGATCTCTCCTGGGAGGATTTATGTAGCTCCGGTTGGTTCGGAAACTAGTTCTAAACTATGCGAACACGACAAAAAGATTTATTGATGGCTTGATTATTTAGCTCTTAAGCTCAACATAAAAACGTGTGCTTATGTGCACTTGCGGTGTTAATGATGACATCGGATCAAAGGCGTGACAGCGGACGTTTCGTATTGCCCGGAGAACCATTAGGTGTTATTGAAGAGTTTATTCCAGACTCCGGAGCTTATACGAAGGATGGCATTATCTATTCAAAGATTATAGGGTGCGCCCTCATCGACTTCAAAAATAAGCGCGTTTCAGTTTTTCCCATAGGTCATGTGGCCAAAGTTCCAAAGGTTGGAAGCATAATTATTGGGCAAGTCTCCGCAGTTCAGCCACAGATGGCCACTGTGAGAATATTTAAAATTGGAAAGAAAGCACTATCTGGCTTCTTTTCCGGCTTGCTTCATGTTTCAGATGCGCAGTCAAGGTTTGTTGAATCGATGTTTAACATCTGCAAGCCTAGCGACATAATTAGAGCTGAGATTATAAGTGAGAAGAATAGAATCTATCATTTATCCACAAAGGGTAAGAATTTAGGAGTAGTGTATGCGTTTTGCTCAAATTGTGGCTACCTGCTGGAGCAAAGATATCGTGATTTACAGTGCCCAAGGTGTGGGAAAATTGAAAAGCGTAAAATTGCAATAGATTATGGAAAAGGGATGATTTGAGAGGTTGAGTGATAATGAAGATTAAAGTGTTAAAGCGAACAGAAAATGAACTTAAAATTGAGGTTGAAGGCGCAGGTCACACTTTATGTAACTTATTGCAGAAGAAGTTGCTAGAAAACGAGAATGTGGATGTAGCAGGCTACGACATTCCCCATCCGCTTACTTCAAACCCCATAATATACGTGCGGACGAAGAGCCCCCTAAAACCTGAAGATGCCTTGTTAGACGCTGTTGAAAGAGCCAAAGAGATGAACAAGGAATTCGGTGAAGCCCTTAAAAGGCTCTTACAAGCATAATTCTTTCTTTTATCTTCATTAGTAGTTGGCTGAAACCTTCAATAGAATTCTCTGCCTCACGTAAGATTTTAACACATTCTTCCAATTCAATGCAGTTTTTGATCCAAGCGTAAACTATAATGGCTTCTGCAGCATCAGCCAGCATGTGCCGAGTAACCCTCTGAGGCATGTACTCTCTAAAACCCGCCCTTCTTAAAGCCTCTGCTAGTACACTGCCCTTAACTTTGGCTCCTGATGGTTGACCCTTTTTATCAGATAATGCTAAAGAGTATATAAAATTGATGAAAGCGTCACCTAAGGCTGCCAATTTATGGTCTGTTAAAATCTCTGCTAAATTTACGTACACTTTTACGAATGAAAACCTTTCGGCGTCACGTTTTTTCAATATGCGGCATACTGCCTCCTTTTCAGGTTTATATTTAAGTATCTCCTAACCTTTATGCGTGTAGTTGGAGTGATTGCTGAATGAGTTTTAACGGAGAATTCATAATGCCAATTAAGCTTTCGGAAAACGCTCTTAAAGAATATCTCTTTAACTTATACGGTTGTGACGTGGATATTTGCGGATTTTGGCAGCTTGGATGTGAAAAAAACAAGGGCTTAAAAGATTTGAAGGGTTTTGGTTACGGCATCCCGTATGTTATTGAGTTTCGCATTAAAGGTGAGACTAAACGTATCGTGTTGGAGACTATGCGCCCCGGAGGGTTCGGACATGATTTCCCATCTGATCGTGCCCAGATACTATTATGGCAGCATTCTGCATTCAATAATCTGCCTCGTCATGTTAGGTCTGTTGATGTTGGCGCTTTCACCACTAATAATGAGCGCATAAAATCTCTTGGAGATTGCCGTGAATTCTTCATTCTTACAGAGTATGTGGAGGGCAAACTCTACCATGTAGACTTGGATCGTATCAAAGATTCTGGCGAAGCAACAAAACTGGATGAAGAGCGTTGCTTAGCTCTTTCAAACTATTTGGCAGAGATTCACAGCCTAAAAAAGGATGCCCCTGGACTCTATATTAGAAGAATACGAGAACTCGTTGGGCATAGCGAATGTGTCATGGGACTGTTGGACAGCTACCCGACAAACCTCGACTACATTACAGAGTCAGATTTAATCGAGATTGAAAGGAAATGTGTTGAATGGCGATGGCGTCTCAAATGCAAAACATACAGACTCAGCCAGGTTCACGGTGACTTCCATCCGTGGAATATAATGTTCCGTGAAGGTACGGACTTTACAGTACTGGATCGAAGCCGAGGGGAATGGGGTGAACCGGCCGATGACTTAACGGCAATAACCATCAATTACATATTCTATTCACTTCAGAAGTACGGTAAACTCACAGGAGTTTTTGAGAGACTATTTAGACTTTTTTGGGAAAACTACCTGCAAAAAACCAGAGACATGGAAATTTTAGAGATTGTGCCGCCATTCTACGCTTGGAGGGGTCTAGTTGTAGCTTCTCCAATATGGTATCCAAATCTAAGCCGCGAGGTGCGGATAAAACTGTTAAACTTCGTTAAGAATGTCATTTGCGAAGAAAAATTTATCATAGATAAAATAAACTTATATATTCAGATTCCGAACAAATAAAATATGGTCTCACTATCCGTTAGCAAACAGCAACTCATTAAACATCTGAAAGAAAGTCTCAGGCAGATGGGTTATTCCGAAAAAGCTATTGAGGCCATAATAACCTGGTACCGCTAGAAACATAGTTCCGATGATGTATTTGAAAGGCGTTTACATTCTCTTAATCCATGTAAAAAGCGATGTTCTCATAAAAGTCGGTTCTATTGGCGAGATCTATTTCTATAAGGGTTTTTATGCCTATGTAGGTTCTGCACAAAGATATCTGAATAAACGTTTAGCACGTCATCTTAAAAAGTTTAAGCGAAATTTTTGGCATATTGACTACCTGTTAAGTAATGAATCAGTAAGTCCTGTTATTTTTTTCGTCAAAATGAATGCTGCGAAAGCTGAAGAATGCAGTGTAGCCAAAAAAATTGGCGAAATAGGTTTTCCAGTTAAGAATTTCGGATGTTCCGATTGCGACTGCAGCAGTCACCTATTCAAGATTAATGTTTCTTTATTTGAGAATTTGTGTGCAAGCTTGGGCTTTAAACACTATTCTCTTGCAAGCGAATCGCCATGATATGTTTCCGGAATCTGAATGAACTCTCGCTTCTTGGTTATATCGTCGAAGTCCAGGTATTCCCCGCCTACAATCTTAAGTTTAGCTTTGGCATCCTTACCGTTCACTTCTATAACATTGTAAGAGTTGAGAAAGAATCCTCTGAGTTTTTCACAAGATACGCTTCCAGCGTGAATAACCTTCATTTTTTCTATTTCCCATTTCCACGGTCTATGACGGTGTCCACACAGTACTAAGTCTACGTTAGACTGGACGAGACTTCTGAGAACGTCACCAGCGTCCACTATCGTTATCTGATCAGCGCCAGTATCTGGAACAGGTATTATGTGATGGTGAATGGCTACAATTCTAAACTTATCTTTATAAGCGTTCAGAGTATTTTCAAGCCATAAGTTTTGTCTGTGGCCCACCTCGCCATCATCCCTGTCAGGACGAGCACTGCTTAGTACAACTATTACAGCATCACCCAAATCCGTAACTTGGCTGAATGGAAAGAACTGTTTAAAAAGCAGGTAACCTGTGGATCTATAGTCATGATTTCCACTTATGTATATCACCTTTTTCACCTTCAGTTTCTTAAATTCCTCAGCCGCAATTTTGAACTCCGATAGAACGCCATTCTCAGTAATATCTCCTGTCACTATTACAGCTTCTGGATTTAGGTTGTTAATTTCTTCAATTGCTGCACGAAACTTACCGTTGTTAAACATGGGGCCACAATGTATGTCTGATATCTGAACAATCAGCATGTTAATCTCTCCAATTTTTAGCATACTATGTTATATGTGCTTTTTTAACGTACAACTCATGAAATAGAGATAAATTAGTTTTTGGGATGAAGTCTTTCCGGAGGGTTATAATTGCGTGAGGGTTGGTGCGTGTGGATAACTGGTCTTCCCGGAAGTGGCAAGTCCGTTACATCAGAAGCTCTGTTGAGGTTGCTGGAGCATAAAGGAATAATCGCTCAGATTCTGTCCTCAGATGCTTTGCGTAAGATTTTGACACCTAACCCTACATATTCATTAGAAGAGCGGGACATAGTGTATGCAACATTGGTTTATATTGCTGAGCTTCTGACCAAGAACGGCGTAAACGTCATAATAGATGCTACTGGCAACTTAAGACGCTATAGAGAAGCTGCAAGGGAAAAAATCCAAAACTTCATTGAGGTATATCTATGTTGCCCATTGGAGATATGTATGGCGCGGGAATCAAATAGGACGAGAACATACGGCGCTCCAGCTAAAATATACGAAAAAGCCTTAAGGGGAGAAACTTTGACAGTGCCCGGTGTAGGACAGCCCTATGAAGCACCTTTAAACCCGGAGGTAATTATAGATACTTCAACGCTTACGCCTGAGCAGGCAGCTGAGAAAATTCTTAATGCAATTCTTGAGAAGTGCTCTCAAAAGAATGAGGTCTGAACTTTCCGTTATTCTAAGTGTGAAAATGATGTTGGAAGTGTTTTATTGCCTATCTATAACGGTAATGTTTATAACCTAATACCTCATTTCCTAAAAGACGCTAAACCGGGGAAATTCAAGTGGTAAAGCATCATCAACCTAGACATGGTTCACTTGCCTATTCGCCTAGGAAACGCGCTAGAAGCATAGTGGCTAGAATAAGGTATTGGCCAGAGATAGTGTCTGATACTCCTAGGCTTTTAGGCTTCATGGGATATAAAGCTGGAATGACCTACGTGACAGCTATTGAGGATAGAAAGCGCTCCCCCAACTTCGGAAAGGAAGTTGTTCGCCCAGTTACAGTTATTGAAGCCCCGCCTTTGCTTGTATGCTGCGTGCGGGCATACGTTAAAACACCCCGTGGATTGCGAACCTTTGTTGAGGCTTGGATGGAGAACCCTCCGAAAGATCTTGAAAGAGTATTAACACTTCCTGAGAAGTTTAATGCTGAGGAAAATTTGCGCAAAATTGAAGCTAATCTGGATAAAATTGCAAAAATACGTGTGATTGCCATAACTCAGCCGAGAAATACAGGTGTTCCAAAGAAAAAACCAGATTTATCTGAAATAGCGATAGGCGGAGGAACAATTCAACAGCAGTTCGAATATGCAAAGGGGATTCTTGGAAAAACCATAAGTCCAACCGACATTTTCAAAGAAGGACAGTATGTTGATGTAATCTCAATATCTAAGGGAAAAGGCCTTCAGGGGCCAGTTAAGCGTTGGGGAATAAAAATCAAGCAACATAAAGGCAGAAAAACAAAAAGAGGGGTGGGAACGCTTGGTCCATGGCATCCTGCCCATGTAATGTACTCTGTCCCAAGAGCGGGGCAAATGGGATTTCATCAAAGAACAGAATATAACAAAAGAATATTAAAAATAGGTAATGATGGCGGCGAGGTTACGCCGAATGGTGGCTTCATAAGATATGGTGTGGTTCGCGGTCCTTACATACTCATAGAGGGAAGCGTCCCAGGTCCTAAAAAAAGACTTATAAAACTTCGATATCCAGCTCGTCCGCCTACAGAGGTCCCAGAAACACCCCCGCAGATAATTTATATTTCAGCGGAATCCCCGCAAGGAAAATAGTGGTGAGAGTTCATGGATAAAACTGTTAATGTCTTTGATCTTAACGGGAAACCCGTAGACAAAATAAACCTACCTTTAGCTTTCATGACTCCATTGAGGCCTGACGTTATCAAGAGGGCTGTTCTGTCAATACAATCAAGTAGACTTCAACCCAAAGGTAGAGATCCTATGGCGGGGAAAAAGACGACGGCTGAGTCGCTTGGTGTAGGACTGGGCCTCGCCAGAATTCCCCGGACAAAAGGCCCAGCATCGAGAGGCGCCTTTGCTCCGGGAACTGTAGGCGGCAGGATAGCACATCCACCAACTCCTGAAAAGAAGGTCATCAAAAAAATTTCCAAAAAAGAGAAGCAGCTGGCCTTATTATCTGCAATAGCCGCCACAGCGTCTAAAGAGATCGTTGTTGCTCGCGGTCATTCGGTTGAGGGAATACCGCAGATTCCCCTTGTAACCGTGGATGAATTAGAAGCTCTGAGCAGAACAGAGGACTTTGAAAAGGTCTTGATAAAACTTGGCGTATACTCTGATATCTATAGGGTCAGGGAAAGTGTTAAGATAAGGGCTGGAAAGGGAAAACTTAGGGGAAGAAGAAGGAAACACGCGGTGGGTCCGCTAATAGTGATCGCAGAGGACAGAGGTATTGCAAAAGCTGCAAGGAACATACCTGGTGTGGATGTTGTTAAGGTTAAAGACCTGAACCCGGAGCATCTTGCTCCAGGCGCTCACCCTGGAAGGCTCACAATATGGACTAGAAGCGCTATTGAGGTGTTAGGTAACCTTTACAGCAGGGGCGACTGAAAATGAATATACAAGACGTGATACTTTATCCGTTGATGACTGAATCAGCAAGTTTGATGGTTGAGAAGGAGAACAAGCTGACTTTCATAGTCAACATAAATGCAACAAAGCTTGACGTGAAAAGAGCCGTCGAAGAACTTTTCGGCGTTAAAGTTGCAAGAGTGACTATTGCCATAACTCCCCTGGGTGAGAAGAAAGCTTATGTGAAGCTGCACCCAGAATTTAAAGCATCCGACGTCGCGATAAAACTTGGAATACTGTAAATTTATGAGGTGAAAAGTTGGGAAAGAGAATTAGGGTTCAAAGAAGAGGAAGGGGCGGTCCCACATTCAGGGCTGCCACCCATAAAAGAGTAGCTCCATCCCTTTATCCGCCTCTGCCAAATAATCCCTCAATTAACTTAACGAAAGGGATCGTCGAAGAACTCACCCATGACCCTGGACGCGGGGCTCCTCTTGCTTTGCTGCGTTTTGAAAACGGTGATTCCTGTTATGTTGTTGCCGCAGAGGGGCTGCATGTTGGACAGCAAATTCAGATGGGTGAGAAGGCTCAAGTTGATATTGGAAACATCCTCCCATTAGGCAGCATACCTGAGGGAACAATGGTCTGTAATGTAGAGCTTAAGCCTGGAGATGGAGGTAAACTTGCAAAATCCTCAGGTTCATATGTAACTGTTGTCGCTCACACTGTACAAGGTACACTCATAAAGCTTCCATCCGGAAAAACAAGATACTTAAGCGACGATTGTAGAGCCACGATAGGAGTGGTCTCAGGTGCAGGCAGGACAGAAAAGCCCTTCCTCAAGGCTGGAGCTAAATTCCACTTAATGAGGGCAAGGGGACGTAAATATCCGCGGACCCGAGGTAGAGCAATGGTCGCTGCAGTTCACCCATATGGAAGCAGTAAAAGAAGCGCCAGAAAAGTTACAACTGTTTCAAGGAATGCGCCTCCAGGTCAGAAAGTCGGGTTGATAGCTGCTCGGGCTGCTGGACGAAAGAAAAAGAAAATAACGGAAGATAAAAGGGAGTAATGGAGGAGGCTATATCATGCCGAAGGAGTTCACATATCGCGGCTACACCCTTGATCAACTTCAAGGAATGTCTATGGATGAGTTCATAACACTGCTGCCATCAAGACAGCGGAGGAGTCTTATAAGAGGATTATCCCCTGAACAGCGGATCCTGCTGGAGAAGATAAGACGAGCAAAAGAGGCTCTGACGAGAGGAGAAAAATTGACATTAAAAACTCATTGTAGGGACATGGTGATTCTTCCAGAGATGGTGGGTGTTACAGTACTCGTGCATAATGGCAAAGAATTTGTCCCAGTGGAAATTAAGCCTGAAATGATAGGACATTATCTAGGCGAATTTGCAATAACCAACAAGCCCGTAAAGCATGGAACTCCAGGTATAGGTGCCACACGTTCTTCAATGTATGTTCCGCTGAAGTAGAAATCCAACATTTTGGTTAAGACCTGAACCCTAAGCATATATGTTTCAAGCAGTATAATCGACGACTGTTCCCTTCTTCTCAGAATCCTTTATAGGCAGTATCTGAGGTAGCGGGATAGGCGGCGGAACGTTTAATGTTCTTGATAGGATAACACTCTCAACAAGAACAATGTTTGAAATAGATTGCACTATAGCCGGAGGCGGCGGTTTCTTTTCCTTATATTCTAAATAAATCTTGTTTACTTCATCCTTATTACCCGTTACATAGGCTTTTCCTTTCATGTTTATCTGAGCAACTGAGGGATTGTAACTTACTGTTAGAACAAAAGGGACTTCAAGCTCTTCGTCATTTCTTTTCTCGATGCTTACAAGGTTAAGATTGGTGCTTATCTGAACTGGTGGGATAGACCTTGAAGTGTCCCAAAAACGTTCTCCTGAAATATTCGTAATAGCAACACTGACTTTAATCAATTCACTCATCATAAAATTATTGTTGACTCGGTAAATTTAAGCGTGTTTGTAACGTGTGAAACCGCAGTGTCCGCAAGTGTATCTGTCACCATGATCAGCCATATAATATCCTGGACCGCATCTTTCACATATGGGTCTTAGTCTAACCAGCTTATCACCCTCTATTTTATATAGCTTGTAAACCACCTTTTCTTTCTTTTCCTGTTTTCCCTTCTTTGTTTTCTCTTTATCCCCTGTTTCCGTCATTTTATTGCTCAGCTCCTTTTTCCTGTTTTTCAGGAATGTTTCTTTTTATTATATGTTCTGGTTCAATGCGTCTTGCTTGATCCATGTTATCATATATGTGCGCTGTTCCTATTGCTGTTTGGGTTCCAGTTTTCGTTTCAACTTTTTTGACGAATACCAAATCTGAATCCTTACCCAACTCTTTAGCTATAGCCTCTCTAATCTCCACTCTAGAAGGTGTACCGCCAGCCTGATCATGCACTGCTTGAAACGTTACTTCAACGCGTTTTAGAAGAGGATTCTCCTTCTTTGAAAGTATCTTGAGCTTCATGTTAGTCACAGTGTTGTTCTGATACATTAATTCTTTCTATTTAGTTTTTCGCAGCATCTTTTAGTGTCTTTAAGATTTCAACTGCTTCCCCCTTTTTATCTCTTGTAACCTTGACTACAACGGCACCTTCATTCGGCTGTCCATAGATTACTATAGAATTTTCCGGGGAATACAGTACAGCGGCCAAGGTTAAGAGGTCCTCCTCACCATCAATTATGATTTTAACCCTGTTTTTGGTTTTAAAGGCGTCTTCAACCGCATTCAAAGCCTCTTGAGTTAGGGTGCCTGGTGGGTTTTTCACGCGGATTTCATCCCCTGTCGGTAATGTGAAGGTTGATGTGATTTTGGCTCTCATTATTTTGTTATCTATGATAACCAGTTTAGGATAAATTCCATTCTCAACAAGATTTTTTGAAACTGCATCGCCGACCGTGATGATGCATGGCGGGTTTTCCTTTTCAATAATCTCTCTAATTTTGCCTATTGTTTCTGTGAAAGTGCCTCGAATCAGCAATCCCCATGGTTTCTTCAGCCTTTCCTGAAAAACTTGCGGGACACTCTGCCTTTCACTCATTTTCATCTGACCTTTAACGCGTATCGTCCCTTCTCCGCTATGTTCATGGCGCGTGCTATCGCAGAGTTAGCTGGGTCAAAAATTATCACTATCCCACTGAAGTCGTCGCTTAATCCTGTGGTTTTGCATTTTGGACACGCATTACCCGATGTTACTATATGGCATACTGGGCATGCTTTCTCGCTCATTCTTTTCCACCTTCATGTTTCTTCTCAGTCTTCTCTGGTTGTTTTGCTGATTTCTGTAAGTCTTCTTCAATCCACTCTAGCTTACCTAAAAATGGTTGTCTCGCTGTGACTCCTATTTTTGCTGAACCTCCCGCTCTTCCCAGCGACACCGCTGTTATCCGAACGCGAACTCTATCTCCTGTAGTTAACTTCCGTTTCGTCTCTTTTCCAACAAGTGTTCCCTGTTTTTCGTCATAAGTGATGAAGTCATCCATGAGTTGTGAAACATGGAGCAGCGCATCCACTGGTCCTATGCGAATAAAAGCCCCAAAATCAGCTACTTCCACAACTTCTCCTTCCACAACTTCTTGAATGGTGGGGTAAAATGTTAGCAGCGAGAAAGTTACCTTATGATATGTCGCCCCATCCCCCGGTATTATTTTTCCTACAGGACTTACTCTCACGTCAGTTACTGCTATTACGTAGCCTAAAACCTCATCTACAACACCTTCATATTTTGCCTTAACCTGTTGATATCCAACATTCTCTAAGGGTTTGCCGAAGGCGCCAGGAGGAATCCTGATTGTGTCTTCCATCCTTATAAGCTTAAACATCTATATCCTCCCATCAACTTCAAGTTGTGACTTTTGCCTCACATAAATTACGGGCACATTTATATTTCTTAACCTTCTCTTCAGCTCTTTGTCATTAGTGAAGACGGGACATTCCAACTTCTGGGCTACATGCACGATTGCATCATCCGGTGAACCTTGATAGTTTTCGTCCACTTCTAAGAGGCTACACTTCTCAGCCATCTTCAGCGCGTAAAGGGCTTCCTTCCGCATTTTAGGCGATTCTTCTTTAACCATCTTCTCCAGTTCCTTCTTTACTGGTGATAAAAGAATTGGCTCAAAGTTTCTGTTAAGAAGCGACCTTAATTCTTCAAAAATGTCTATTTTAAATTTTAAAGGTACGAAAAAAGCGTTTGCGTCCAGTATTACCTTTAGTTTTTCCCTTTTACATTTTTCTATTTTATTATTCCGTATCCTATAAGCCTCCATCTCCCGGCGATTTTCCTGCTTATGGCCACTTTTGAACCCGCTAATACGCAGACTGGTCTCGAAAGCTTCATGTATGCTTCATCACTTTTTGCTGAAACCACTTTACCCAAAGTTATTGCTGATCCCACGTGTAAAAGTAATGTTTCATCCTTCATTATGTTTTCAGCCTTCGCTAACTCCTTAGTCCCTATAACTCGTTCCAGGATATGAGTTTCCAATTTCAATTCGGTTGAAACTGTTGGTAGCATGCCTTTCTTTCCAACAATGTTTCCTGTTAAGCCGTCAGCTTTTGAAATAGACGGATCTAGAAGTGTTCCAACACCTACCAGTCCTCCGCAATATGCCTCTTTTACGTTTTTGCCTCCTGCCTGCAGGTTTGTAATCTCAGTATATAATGGCGTGTAGCCTTGTCCTTCAGTGCTTATTCCTGGAAGTATTTCAATCTCGTCGCCTACGGTGAATTTTCCTTGAAGTATTGTGCCTCCTAGAACGCCTCCCTCAAGTTTTTCGATGGATGTTCCAGGTTTGTTGATGTCAAATGAGCGTACAACATACATTAGAGGCGGTTTCGTATGGTCTCTTTTCGGTGTTGGTATAAATTCTTCCATCGCTTGAATAAGGGCGTCTATATTCACCGTCCTCTGCGCTGAAACTGGGATTATGGGAGCATTTTCCGCTATAGTTCCTTTTACAAAATTCTTTATTTCTTCATAGCTTTTTCTAGCCCTTTCGTCGCTGACGATGTCTATCTTATTTTGCACTATAACAATGTTTTTTATCCCAATTATTTCAGCTGCAGCCAAATGTTCCCTTGTTTGGGGCTGAGGGCAAATTTCGTCTGCGGCAATCACTAATATTGCCCCATCCATTATTGCGGCTCCGGAAAGCATTGTCGCCATCAGTGCTTCATGTCCAGGAGAATCTACAAAGCTAACAGCCCTTAAAAACATGGTTTCTGAGCCGCAGTGGGGACAAATATTGAATCTTGAGTAGCATTTTGGCGGTTCACACTTTAGGCATTTATAGACTGGCATGTCTGCGTAGCCAAGTCTTATCGTTATACCTCTCTTTAGCTCTTCACTGTGTCTTGAAGCCCAGATTCCTGTAAGAGCTTGTACAAGGGTTGTTTTGCCATGATCTACGTGGCCTATGGTTCCAATGTTAACCTCAGGCTGTCTCGGTAAAGGGCTTTCTTCTTCCATTTTTCTCTCCTTTTCCAAGCTTTAAAATGAAAGTCATGAAATTAAGCTTAGTGCCGCTGCATGAAAAATATTAACATATGAATTTGCAATAAGCTATGCTGCCTGCATTCACAATTTTATCTTGTCTTAGGATGGGCCTCTCTGAAATTTACTATTTTGGCCTCTCAATTATTTTCATGTTAACCTGAACTATTTCCTCCGTTATTGTGTTTCCGCGAACTTTCTTTCGTCTTCTTTCACCTTCATGTTTAGGTTTAAATCCTACCCCTCCGCTAAGCACTACATCTCTTCGGACTCCGCCGTGAACGTCAGGTCTCATGGGGAAACCGTCCTTGTCTGAGCCGCCTGTTATCTGAAGCTTATGGTTCGGCAGTCCAAACACTGTTCCATCTATAACGTCGCCTATTTTCTTGCCTATTAAGGGTGCTGCGTTTGGCCCTTCTAATTCAACAGTTTTTGATTTACCTTCTTCCAGGCCTGAAATTATCACTTTAAATTTCGCCATTAACGCACTGCTCCTAATTGGCGGATTTAGCAATTGCCATTTTAAATATTAAAGGGTTATGAAAAAGTTTACCGCACAAACATGTTCCGCAGCGTATTTAGCGATAAATGTCCACCCTTGGGCAAACTCTTTCATAAGCCTTGAGGCAACCTTGATTTTATGCAGAAAATTTGACCTATACCTACCCCCTATGGGTTTCACCCACCCCTCCCCCCTCTACGTTTTCTGCGAAAGAAAAATGCCCGTCAAA
>JANXET010000020.1 GCA_025058315.1 Candidatus Bathyarchaeota archaeon
TGGATGTTGCCGTGTAACGGTTGACGGTAAACCCATGTTTGCATGTGTCGACGGCCCAGACTTTGGGGCTCACCTGGTGGATTTTGAGGAGTTCAGAGCCAGAATCCAAATGTACGACGAGGAAGAGAAACTTGCCCTAAAAATAGCGGGTGAATGTGGATGCAGAAGCTAGAATTTAGACTAAAACAGGTCGGAATGCCAGAGCTTCCAGTTGAAGAGCGTTTGAAAACTTTCAATGAGGTGGCTTTAGGATACTCTGAGGAGCAGGCTTTAGCCGAAGCTGCAAGATGCCTCCAATACACACGCCCCTATGCGTGGAAATGTGTCCGCTACGCGTTGACATACCTGAATTTATAAAACTCGTTAGGTTAGGCAATTATGGAGAGGCGGCTGAAAAAATCCGCCAGAAGAACTGTATGCCATCAGTCTGTGGAAGGGTATGTCCCCCAAGAAGCATCATGCGTCATGGGGTGCAAAAACACCATAGGCGACCCGATAAACGTAGTAGCCCTCGAAAGGTTCGTTCCGATTTGGAATTAGAAACTGGAGCAGCTGTTCCCGAAGTAGCGCCGTCAACTGGAAAAAGCGTGGGTAAAACACTCACAATAGACGACCTATTCGAAGAAGGCTTCAACGCCGTTTTCCTAGACACCGGAGCAGGACTGCCTAAGCTTTTAGGCATTCCAGGAGAGAACCTATGCGGCGTCTACTCCCTAAACGAATTCCTACTTAGAATAAACCTTATGAAGGCAGACCTATTCCCGTACAAGAGTAAAACTCCTATAAAAGTTCGAGGCAGAGTTGCAATATTAGGCGCAAGGGGGATGGATGCTGCAAGGTCCGCCCTCAGGTTGGGAGCCGAGGAAGCCTGCATATTCTACCAGAGGAAAGTTGTGGGAAGAGTAGACGATATAAGGCGAGGGTTAGAAGAAGGCGTAAAACTGCACTCATCAACAAAGCCTGTTAGGCTTATAGGTGATGAGAAACGATGGGTAAAACTAGTTGAACTCGTAAAGTTAAAGCCTGGACCACCAGACAGGACAGGTAAACTAAAGCTAATTCCAGAGCAGGGCTCAGAATTCCTCTACAGCGCAGAAACAGTCATCATTGCAACGGAACACATACCCAACACAATCGCAGCAGCAAGCACCAAACGAAGCATTAAAATTGCAGAAAAGAATAAAACAATAATCGTCAACCAGGAAACCCTAGAGGCGGTTAATGGAATTTTCGCAGGAGGCGACGTGGTAAGCGGAGCGGCATCAGTCATAAAAGCCATAGAAGCAGGGAAAAAAAGCAGCCCAATCAATAAACACATACATCTCTAAACATTAAAAAATGCACGTTTCATCCTTTCTTTAGTAATACATTATATTCTTTTCATTTCCTCAATGGGAACCAAACAGTGAGAAGCAAAAGTTTCAATTTTCGCCCCTCCCTCCATGAGGGCTGCTGCTAGGGCAAGGCCTCCAACCATGCATAAACCAAACCTATCCATGGACACTGGCACGCCAAGCACAGGCTCGTTAGGAAAGCCCAAAGCCAAGAATCCTCCCCACCCTCTATCCTTCAACGTCAAAACGATTTTATGCGTTCTTTCTCTAGCTTCAGCCACAATCTCCCTCATGCCTACAGGCAAAACCCCAGATCCAGTTTTAACAATCTTCAAAACAGAAGTCTGGTTGCTTCTAACGAAAAGCTCAAGCGGAGAAATTGTTGACCCCTCATAGGATATCATGTCAACAAAACGTAAAGGCCGACCATTCACTATTTGAACTAATCCGCCATACTTAAAAAATAAGGGAATGCCGGAGCGGATAAGCACTCCGTCCACAGTCAGATCGCAAATTGTGAGAAGACCAATCTTCCCCTCAGGAACAACAATATTCTGATACTCTTCATTCTCATCCAGAACCTTAATGTAAGGGGCCAAAAGCAAATTCGAAGCTTCTAAATCCCCTACTATCTCAAGCATTTTATCATGAAAAGACTTATCCACAATAGAAACATTCGCAACAACCATCCCTGAACCAGCAATATAATCATATGTAACCGAACAGGCCATCGACAAGAAACGAGTGATAACAAAACCAACCCTCTGAGAGACCAAAGCTCTGCTAAGCTCCTCTAATCCCCGACTGGTTATAGTTCTACCACTTCGCTCGTGCCCAGCAACTAAACCCTTTAACTCCAACAATTGAAGATGATACCTCACAGTCCGCTCACTCAAAAAGAAACCCCTCTTCTCCAACTCTCGCTGAAGCAGCCTCGACCCAACAGGCCCAGTGGACTCACTCAAAACCCTCAATATCTCAATTTCCAGCCTAGAAACCTCAACGGGCTCAGTCATAAGTCATCATAAGGGAATGCTTCCCGATAACTTATAAACTCTTTCAATATTTATCTAAACTCAAAAGTGGAAACAAATTAAAAGAAAAGGTTCGCATTCTCCACGCATCCTTTCAGTTGTGGAAGGGTCTAGATCCATTATTCCGCTGTAAACGTGCTCTAACCCTGATGTGTGGCCAAGCCAAGCCTCAATATACTCGTTTGGAGCATGCCCTGTTAAATTGCTTCTGAAATATTTTCTTAAGCTGTATGGTCTTATCCTCTGGATTTTGTTTCCGAAAGTTATTTGCTGCTGGAATACACTTTTAGCGATCACATTTTCGATTTTAGCGGTTAACGTTTTTCTTCTTATTATCACATTCCCTTTTACTGGAGTTTGCAATTATCAGGCTTTCATCTGCTATTTTTCCCCTTTACTTTCTCCAAGCTTAAAGTATTGGCTGATTAGTTCAACCGTTGTTGATGGAATAAAAGTGACATAAACGGTGTCGCTTTTCGTTTGAGGAACAAAAACCACGCAAGGGTTTAACTCCTTTTGTAAAATCATTCTTTACGCTGGAGTATGTAAGGTCGCAGATATCTTCTGGACGCAATCCCCCATAGCACATGAGCTTAATGGGATTCTGGTGGGTATGCTTGTAGCCGCATTCAATATTTGCCTCAACTCTCCTTTCGTTGAAATTTTATCCAAGTATTTAATGCCCTTTTTGAATGGAGGCTTCCCCTGAACTTCAATTCCATGGATCTTCAGGAAGCTTTTAACCGCATTCCAAATGGTATAAAACCTTTCAGTGCTTTTAGAACCCTTACGGGCTTCCATTAAGGCCCAATTACTCAAAACGCTTAACGCTCCATTAGGAGTTTTACCAGTTCCTCAGGGAATATACCCCGGTCCTCAACATGTCTATATAATCGCAGTCCGTCCCTCCACTCCTCAAAGCCACCAGCTCGTCACTCCAGTCCCTAACCGCTCCGTAACCCTCATATAATTTAAGAGCCCTCTCTGAAAGTGTATATCTAGACCTCTCCAAGACTCATCAAGAAAACAGAGAGGAAGAAATATATAATGTTCGGATAGGAAAAATCGGGCCCGTGGTCTAGAATGGATTATGACGCTGGCCTGCGGAGCCATAGTCCCATGGTGGTGCTGAAAGCCGGAGATCGAGGGTTCAAATCCCTCCGGGCCCGCTACTTTTCGAGTCCTTGTAAAGAGGTGCACTTTAACGTCTCCATGAACTGCATAATATACCTATTGAACTAATGTCCATTTAGACGGGAAGGAGCTTCGGGAAGTTACGTGAAATCCACGCTTAAGGCCATGAAGGCTTGGCAAAAAGAGTTACATCTATTCACCTTACTATAACAATAAATGCAAATTATAGGTGTCAATATTGAATCAAGCTTCATTCCTTACCGGGCAGCAAATTGAAAACGAGTATACGGCGCCTAACGCTTTATTTCTTCTACGGCACTTGATAAGTCTACTTTTTCAGCCTCATACTTTTATGCGCTATAATGAAGAACCTAACCTTCTGGAACAATAGGAGTATCCTATCAAAAAGAAACCTATCTTGCTATTGTTTATAAATCTTCAATGGATTTCAAATCAAATTAAAAAATAGACTCGAAAACATAACAGTATCTGCTACTAAAGCAAAAAACAGTATATTGGATTAAGGTGTCCTGTATACTGGCTTATCCCAACATTGTTTTGCTTCGAAAATACTGGGAGATGAAGTTAAAACGGTAGGAGGGCAGTTTTTCTGTAGATTAAAAAGGGAAGGTTATTCACATTTTTTCCGGAGCCACTATTCCAAGTAAATCTAGAGCATTCCTGAGAACAATTCTTACAGCGTCAACCAAGGCTAGTCTTGCGTCGCTGAGTTCTGGTGGCTGCGCCTTTATCACGGGATATGCATTATAGAAAGTGTTGAATTTATCTGCGAGATTGTTAGCGTATTCAGCTATTAGGCTTGGCTTCAGCAACTCTGCGGCTTCGATGCATACTTGTGGAAGGTCCGCGAGGGCTAAAACTATTTCCCGCTCCAATCTTTCTTTAAGCAGTTCATATGCGGGTTTTTCCGGCTTTTTACCGGCCTTTCTAAGTATGCTGCACGCTCTTGCATGTGTATATTGAATGTATGGTCCACTGTTCTTCTCGAAGTTTATAACTCTATCCCAGTTGAACTCCACGGGTTTAGCAGGGTCAACCTCCACTAGAGCGTAGCGTACAGCGCCTATGCCCACTATCTCAGCAACTCTTATTTTATCTTCCTCAGGCATCTGTGGCGAACGTTTTGAAACCTCCTCATAAGCTCTTTTCACTGCTTCATCCATAACTTCGTCGAAACTTATGTATCGGCCCCTGCGGCTTGACATCTTATAGCCCGGCAAAGTAACAAGGTTGTAGGCGAAGTGCACAAGGTTATCTGCTTGTCTATGGAAGCCAAGGGCGTATAGGGCTATTTTAAGCTGCAGCTGCGCCAGAGATTGCTCCATTCCTATGACGTTTACGCATTTATCCGCTTTTTTAAACTTCCAAAGCGTGTAGGCAATGTCCCTTGTAGTGTATAGAGTTGTGCCGTCAGCCCTTACAAGGGTCAAGGATGGAACAGCATAGTCCTTTTTCAATCCAAGCTTCTCTCTTATACCAAGCATGTTGACTGCTTTCTCAGCGTCGAACTCCAGAACTCCACCTAAGCGCTGGGTGAACGGTGTTTGTTTTAATTCCTCCAGTATCGCTGACACCATGCCGCTCCATACAAGGTCACTCTCCCAATCCCAAGAGTCATGGAAGACCCCGGCGCGCTTCAGCGTTTCCATGAAGCCGCCCAGGCATAGCCTGCTAACCTCTCTTATAAGCTGTTTAGCATCCTTTTCTCCATTTTCATAGGCTCTGTTCAGCTGGTTAATCGACTTTTCAGGGTCTGTATCCTTCTCTATACCCTGTAGTAATTTCTCGAAAAGCTCTGGATATTTACTTCTAAGCTCAAATGCTATGCCAACCCACTCATCTAATTCCCTGTTAAGTCTTGCCGTCTGCTCATCATCTGACGTGGTCTTTGTCCGTTCAAGTTCCCTCTTTAATCTTTTTATCTCAACGAGACAGCTTGTTATTGTGTAAATTTTCCCGATAAAGTGATCCGGCTTTTCGGCAGGCGCTGGCCTGCCAAGCTTATCATATCCGTAGGCCACAACCGCTGTTTGCCGTCCTACATCATCAACATAGTAGTGACAATATACTGTATGTCCTCTATGCTTCAGCATGCGGGCAAGCGAATCTCCAAGCACCGGGTTCCTGGCCTGCCCGATATGGATTGGATGTAACGGATTCACACTTGTGTGCTCAACAATAATCTTGAGTGGTTTATCCACTTTTACTGAGCCATAATCATTATCTAATTGCCTTACGGACTCCAGGGTGAGCCTGGAAAAATTCGCAAAGTTTATGTGAAAATTTATGTAGCCGCCTCCTGCAGCCACAACATCCTCCACAAGCGGGAACACGGATTTATCCGCTGCCTCAACTAAGCGCCCAGCCAGATTTATGGGTTTTTCTCCCAGTTTTCGCGCCAGCTCAAAACATATGGATGAGGCTAACTGTCCATACTCCCAAACTGGGGGTCTCTCGAAGATAACCCGCTCAGGAGTTTCGCCTGGACAAACTTTCTCAATCGCCCTTTTCAGAAGTGCTCCACATTCGCTTCTGAAATCCGCAATCGGGTTATCAGAGATCATTATCCTGAGCACCAGTTCTGACTTTATTGAGAACACTAATATATGTTAATCAGTATAGCAATACGACGGATTGAATAGTGATGAAGCCAAAAATAGTTTTCTCCGAGAAATGCCTTGAATACGGCTCTCACCACATTGAAAGTCCGGAAAGAGTTCGTAAAGCCTACCTGACTCTAAGGGAGAGGGGCTACGAATTCACAGAACCTAAGCCGGCAGAAGAGGAGGATCTACTAAGAGTTCACGACGTTTCATACCTCCGCCTTTTGAAAGAGGGCTCAATAGAGGATCCTGACACCCCTGCATACCCCAACATTTACGAGTACGCGAGGCTTGCGGCTGGCGGAGCGGTGCTTGCGGCTGAAATTAATGGTTTCTCGCTGATGCGGCCTCCAGGTCATCATGCCGGGAGGCATGGCGCTGCTCTAGGCGCTTACACAAGGGGTTTCTGCTACATTAACAATATTGCTGTCGCAGTAAAACATCTTGATAGGCCAACTTTAATACTGGATATTGATGGGCATCATGGAAACGGTACTCAGGAGATTATGCTAGGCGATCCTAAAGTGATCTACATATCATTGCACAGATATCCCCTTTATCCTGGAACAGGACTCTATTCAGAAGCAAACTGTTACAATTACCTCTTGGATGCTGATTGCGGGGAGAAAATATACATTACAACTTTGAAGAAGGCGCTGGAGAAAGTTGATCTGAGAAGAGTTGAGGTTGTCGCTGTCTCCGCTGGGTTTGACACGTTTACAGGGGATTTAGCCTCTCTGGGGCTTAACGAGAAAAGTTTTGAGGAAATTGGAAAAATTCTAGCCTCTTTAAATAAACCTACCTTCTTCGTTCTTGAAGGCGGATATATCGGCGAAAACGTCGGCAGAGCTATAGATGCACTTCTCAAAAATTTTGACACGTAACTAAAGCTTATGAATGAAGTCTTAAATATTTCATTTTTATGAAGCTAGCTGATGAAGCCATAGCGGGCGCCATTATGTTTGTAGGCGCATCCCAATTCGTACTGTGCATGATTGTCGCTGAGTCTTTATATCCGAGTTACAGCATCTCAGATAATTATATAAGCGATCTGGGAGTTGGCCCTTCATCACTCATCTTTAACTCCTCGGTTTTTCTGCTCGGCTTGGCCGCCGTTATCAGCGTTTATTTCCTGCGCAGCCTTATTTCCGATTATAAGGCTTTTCAGTTTTCTCTGATGCTGTGCGGTGTAGGCGCGATGGGAGTAGGCGTTTTTCCGGAAAACTTCGGATTTATACACACAATTTTCTCGCTTTTTGCATTTCTCTTCGGCGCATTATCTGCAATAGCTTCCTTCAAAATTCAGAAGCCCCCACTTTCACATATCAGCATAATCCTCGGCGTTCTTTCAATTGCCGCGCTCCTGCTTTTCGCGTTCTCAGAGTACTGCGCATACATATATCGCCAAGCTTTTTCGCTTGATTATCTCGGGCTTGGCAAGGGTGGACTGGAACGCCTCATAGCTTATCCAATAATCCTCTGGGCCATGGGCTTCAGCGGGCATCTGATAGGAGAATCAAAAGCCTATTATTCTACGATGAACCCCTGAATTATGCTGTTTAAGGCATGTCCAATTATCGGGTGAGCTATCACATAATAGTAGGCTTTATTGAAATAAGGATCCCTTTCCCTGAGACGCTCTATTATATCTGCTAGGGTTTCATTGTTTCTTAGGCTCTCGTTGATTGTTTCGCTCCAAATACGTAGCTGTTTATCGTAAGCTCTTAGTTTTTCAACAGCATTATCTGCTGGTCCATAATGTGTATAGTGTATCTTCTCAGGTTTAAGTGTAATAAGCCTTTCAATAGAGTTAAAAAGTTTATCCAGGACTATCACAGGCGGGGTTGCCGGCACAATTGCATCTAAGCCTTCAATGTACATCCCTGCAGTTTCCCCTGGGAACAGGCTTCTGCTGTTTCTTTCGAAATAACTTACATGATGCGGGGAATGCCCCAAGGTTTCTACAACCTGAACCTCCACTCCCCCCAAGTCCACAACCAACCCGTCAAGAGCTAGAGTGAGACGGCCCACGGGTATCGGTTGAGGCTCACCGAAGAGGTCTGCAATTTCGCCAAGCACATCTTTCGATTGTTTCCAGAGTCTTTCAGGGTTGGCCAAATGGGGCAACCCCCGTGGGTGCACCATAAGTTTGGCATTGGGAAGCTTCTCCAAAAGGGCGCCTGCTCCCCCCCAATGGTCGATGTGAGCATGAGTGACCATGAGTGACCATGATATACTCGACCTTTTCAAAATCCACGTGGAGCGCTTTTAACCCTTTTAATAGGTTTTCGGAAGACGCGGCTGGGCCGCATTCGATAATAGCTATTTTTCTTCCCTGGAGAATGTAGGAGGCTGTGAAACGTTCAATGTTATGAGGTTTCAAATCAACAATGTAAATGTTGCCGGATATTTTACGCGTGCTCATAACCTTTTTCGCCACACTGGGCTTAAGGCTTGAAAATCACATAGACTAACTAAAAGTTTTCGCCTAAAAACAAAGGCATTAAACTGCAAGTTATTCAAAATGCGCTTCGTTAAAAAGACGTTTTTCCCGGGGCAGCGTTATTTTTTATGCTTGCGATTTCTTCTATGGTTTTTTCCAAGGCTTCAAGGGGCGAGTATCCCTTTTTAAAGGTTAGCGTATAAGTTCTCGCGTAGTGCTGCCTGATCTCCGCGTAGTATTCCTTCAAAAGTCTCCAGGGAGGGGTCACGACTGTATCTACTTTCAATCCTGGGCATCGGGTGCTTAAGTATACTTTCTCGTTGTTGCTGGGGCTGTAAGGCATGAAGGGATAAAGCTGACACCGCATAGGGCGCACAGGATAAATACTGCATGCCGGCCGCCCCTGTTCATCGCATTCTAGAAAAACGCATTTACCTTCCTCTTTTCCGCGAAGCGTAGGTATCGCGACCATGTCCGCTATGACCGCTACAATGTACTTGCCTTTAAGCTCCTCCCAGTTTACTCCCAGGAAACGGGCTATCCTGGAGATGTCATGGGCTGTTAACCCAACGTTGGGGCCATTAACGCAGCACAACCCACACCTGAGACACTTGTACTTTACACTGTCGCCCAGCCTTATAAGCTCCTCCATAACCTATACACCTGCAAAAATCTACGCGAATTTCCAGCGGGAACTCATAGCCTTAACTATGCATTTAGGGATTTTTATACTGCTCTAGCCGATATCTAGTAATTTTATTATCCGTGTGAACCCTTGGTTTTTGCATGATGTTCAATTATACCTATCAGATGAATTTGATTAAAACCCGGCTTGTGAGAGGCGAAAGTGAAGAGGCGCCGGGACTTAAAAGCGGGAAAAGTAATGTGTACCCATTGGTAAGCGGGCCCGAGGGGATTCGTACCAAAATGGGTTCAAGTCCTTTTCATTGCTTTTCCTTTGTACAGGAAGGTTTTTTGGTGTTTTATATTCGGCGTGTTCGGATGACGCGGATTTAACATGTTTTCTTTTAGTTCTAAAGTCTAGCACTCGTAAAGTCTATGGTCCTGGACTAAAACTTTTTGAGCAGTTTTACGTTGGTCAGGGATCCTTAAGGATTTTTTTAGATCGCGTAGGGCAGGATATGTTTTACTCATACGCGCGAAGAGACGCATAGCTACTGAGTTTTGAGCAGTTTTATAGCTTGGCTTAGTTATCGCGGATATGCTCCAAAGACTATTAAAGTTTATGTTGAGGCTGTCAGAAGTTGCTAAATAACCACAGGTAAAAAATAGCTGAAAAATAGCTGAAACTCACAACACGCCCAAAAACAACAAAAATGAGGGAAAATATGTTTTAGAGGTTTGGGGTTATTATTTTATAAACCGGATGTTTTGTATAGTTTTTGTTGGGGTTGGTGGTGTTGGCTAGGCGGAGGCGTTTGTTGGTTTTGGGGCCTTCTTTTAGGCGTAGGCGTGATGGGGGTTTGTTGTCTGCGTTGGAGCGTTTTGATGGTTTGTTTTTTAGGGTTGCTCGCAAGTATTTAGGCAGCGTTAAGGATGTGGACGTGGTGGTTATGGTTGATGATTTGACGCTTGTTGATGGTGATGAGCCTCTGGCCTATAGGGAGCCTGTGGGCGGCGAGTGGGGTAAGCAGAAATTTTCCAGAGAGGTTTTGGAGGGGGCTAGGGTTTTTAATGAGAGGTTTTTGGATAGGAAGCTTAGGAATGGGCGGTATGGTGAGGTTTATTTGGCTATGGGACGGCAGTATGCCATGGCTCTGCCAGACTTGGCCAAGTTAGGCGTGAAAGTGGTTTTTC
>JANXET010000021.1 GCA_025058315.1 Candidatus Bathyarchaeota archaeon
CGGGCGAAAAGAAGGTTTACATGGTTAATGTTACTGCTGAAACAGAGGAGATGCTTCGCAGAGCTGAATACGTGGCGGATCATGGCGGAGAATACATCATGGTTGACATTCTAACATGCGGTTTCTCTGCACTGCAAACCCTTAGAAATCTAGATCTGCCCCTTGTAATTCATGCCCACCGGGCTGGGCATGCGGCAGTAACTAAAAACCCGCTGCACGGAGTTTCAATGAGGGTTATAGCTAAGGTATCCTGGATAATAGGGGTGGATCAGCTTCACGTGGGCACTGTTGTGGGGAAAATGTTCGAGACGTTGGAGGAAGTTGAGGAGAACCGCAGAGCGCTTACAATGAAGCTGGAGGGCATAAAAAGTGTTATGCCAGTTGCCTCAGGAGGTCTACATCCAGGGCTTGTTCCAAGCCTAATCAAATTCTTCGGCAAGGATCTCATTATTCAGGCTGGAGGAGGCATACATGGTCATGCTGGAGGAACAGTGGCCGGCGCCAGAGCCATGCGCCAGGCTATCGAAGCCTGCCTTAATGGAGTATCCCTGGAGGAATACGCGAAAACCCATGAAGAGCTTAGGGCGGCGCTTGAAGCCTGAGGCTAGTGTTTCATCCGAAAATCCACGGGTGCCTTCTGCGCACAATTTCAGTTACAAGATGAGGTGACACTATCCCCTCTTCGCATATTATGCCGTGAATGAAGTCCCGCCGGGTCACGTCGAAAACAGGGTTCCTTATAAGTAGGTTTCCAGGCGGTTTACTCCAAACCTCGCTTGGGCTTCGCTCCTCAATTTTCTCGTAGTCCCCATACATAGTTGCAGGATCAAATTTAAGCAGCTCAGACACTACGTAGAATGGTGTTCTCGCCTCTTTAGCTGCTAGAGCCATCATGCTTGTTCCAATCTTGTTTACAACATTACCCTCCGAGGTTATGGCGTCAGCGCCCACAACCACCATGTCAATCTTGTTCATGAAGAACCGTGCAGCCGAGTCCACTATAAGCGTGGTTCTTATTCCAGCTTCAACAAGCTCTCGGGCTGTTATTCGCCCCTGCAAAAAAGGCCTGGTTTCAGTGCAGAACACCTCGAAGGATTTTCCTTTCTCCTTTGCTCTCCTAAGCATATATGTAACTGTGGATGAGTGGCAATGTGTCAGTATCACTGATCCGTCACGTATCCTCCTAGATCCGAACTCAGCTATCCTTTCCCTGGATTCTTCAAGGATGCTTAGGAACTGCTTAGAAGCTGCATGCACAACCTTCACAAGTTCTTCCATGTTCTTTTCGCCGTTTTCCTCAACGCGGCTTATGACAAATCTTAATGCGTTCCTCATAAGAGGCTCAGTTTCCCGCGTGGCGAACAGCATCTCCTTAACTAAATAAAGTTCCTTAAGAAACTCCTCCCTGCTGCCTGCTTTTGTATGGCGTGCATACTCATCAATAGCTTCCATGGCTGCTATGGCTATGTTCCTCGCCCCACGTATCTCAAGTCGCTTTATCTTCTCCGCAGTTTCTCTAACAGCGTTTATCATCTAAAACCCACAGGCGCTACTATTTCATGATCATTAAAATATAGTTGCCGTTTCAAACAGGCGCCTGGAAACAGCTATACCTCCCATCAGCAAAAATAGAACTGTACTTCCAGATGGTGAAGATGCCTTTCAAGGATGAATGTAAACTCTGCGGGAGAGTTTTCCCCTACAACCTCCTTAGACGATGTTGGAGATGCAGGCAACTCTTCTGCCAAGACTGCATGGTTCCAGAGGTCACAAGCGGCGACCCTCAGAAAATTATGTGCATTCCATGCGCTAGGAGAACCGTCTCGCCGAGACACATCAACAAATATGATCGTTTAAAAAATTACCTTAAGTTCCGGTCAGCATTCACTGACAAGGTTAAGCTTACCCTTACTCAGATAGATGGCATAATCGGAGATAACCTCCCAATAGAGGCGTACCGTCAAGAAGAATGGTGGCAAAATGACTTCTCAAAAGCCCATGCAAAGGCATGGCTCCAGGCAGGGTGGAAAACTGCTGAAATAAATTTAAAGGAAAAGTACGTTATCTTCCAAAAAACGGAAAAACCGCTAACATTTAATGTCGCGAAGAAAGACAAGGACTTGTCAAGGAAACCCTTCACTCCAGCCCCCTCAAGAATCGCCAAAACCAAGAAACCCTCTAAAACAAAACTTGCAAAAATGTACGCTAGACTAAAAAACATTGAAAGGCAAAGAAAAACGCAGCGAAAAGTACGGTAAAACATGTCATTAACGCTCTCAAAAGAAATTTATCCATCTCTCGCAAAAAATAATACAAAGCAGCAGTACGCGGCCGTCGTCTAGTCTGGTTAGGACACAGGCCTTCCAAGCCTGCGATCCCGGGTTCGAATCCCGGCGGCCGCACCTTTATATGGGCAGCCTTCAGCACTTTCCATAAGCTCAGCAGCCACGCCATAGAGGAGGTTAAAAGCCATGCCGCAAAACCTGAGGCGTATTCGTTATGGGCTCAGTCTGCTTAAGCTTTACTTACCCTGACGAGGCTATATATGGGCTTGGAGGCACCATTTAGGCGGGATGTTCGAGATTGCATTTTCCCGTGATGCTTAATGAAGTTATCCGCTGTCTTGATCCTAAACCCGGTGAGAACTTCGTGGACTGCACTGTAGGTGAGGGTGGGCATGCACGGGCTATTCTGGATAGAAACGGTCCCGACGGGCGAGTTTTAGGCATAGATCTTGACCCTGAGATTCTGCATAAGATAAGCATGTCCATAAAAGGAACCGATTATGCCAATAGACTTTTGCTTGTTCATGGGAATTTCTCGAATCTAAAAGCAATTGTTGAAAAGTATGGTTTCAGCAGGATCTCAGGTGTACTGTTCGATTTGGGCTTTTCAGCGTGGCATATTGAACAGAGCGGACGCGGTTTCTCGCTGTGGAGAAATGAGCCGCTGGACATGAGGTATGACCTGCATGGTTCCATAACCGCTGAGGCCATACTTAACTTTTGGAGCCTTCAGGATATTGAAAGGATTTTAAGGGTTTATGGCGAGGAACGTTTTTACAGGCGTATAGCACGGGAAATAGTGGATTCCCGACCGCTAAAGACAACAATGGATCTAGTTATGGCTGTGGAGAGGGCGACGCCACGATGGTATCACAGGCAAAGAATACATTTCGCAACGCGAACCTTTCAGGCTCTCAGAATAGCTGTGAACAACGAGCTTGAGAATCTGGAGAAAGCCCTGCCTCAGGCCTTTGAAGTGCTGTGTAATGGTGGAAGACTAGTCGTGATCTCATTTCACTCCCTTGAAGACAGAATAGTGAAGAACTTCATGAAAGCTAAGGCTAAGGAGGGCTTGCTGAAGATGCTGACGAAGAAGCCTCTTAAGCCTTCCATGGAAGAGGTTAAAAGGAACCCGCGGTCAAGATCTGCGAAGCTTAGGGCTGCTGCTAAACTATTTAAATAGCTGCAGTCTTCTTGCCTTCTAGATGTCCCAGATGGATTTTTTCCTTTCACGTTATCGTGAAATGGGCTGGAAATATATAGAGCCCGCCGTTAAACAGGCAATAAGAGTTAACATCATGAATGTTGACGAGAACGCCCTTCTCAGGAGACTTGAGGAGCATGGCTTTAAACTTCAGAAAATTCCTTTTCTGAAAAGCGGCTATTGGGTTGCTGAGGCCAGGTTCTCAATAGGAGCCACAGTGGAGTATCTGCTGGGCTACTACTCTATACAGGAGGCAGCAGCCCAAATTCCCGCATCCATATTCACAGACTTGAAGAACAAAAAGGTTCTAGATGCATGCGCGGCCCCCGGAGGAAAAACGGTTCAACTAGCCAACCTAATGGAGGGCACAGGCGTGATCGTTGCCCTAGATGTAAGGCAAAACCGTATCAAAGCTCTCAGAAATCAGCTGGAGCGATGTAGAGTAAGCAACGTCATCGTCTACCAGCTTGACGCTAGAAAAGCTTCAAAGCTTGGAGTAAAATTTGACAGGATACTTCTTGACGTTCCATGTTCCGGAAACTTCGCCGCGGATAAGGAATGGTTCAGCAGAAGAACAATGCAGGATATCCTGCGAAACTCCAGAATCCAGAGAGATATGCTTGCTGAGGCTGCCAGAATCCTTAAGGATGAAGGGGAAATCGTCTACTCAACATGCTCCCTGGAGCCTGAGGAAAACGAGTTCAACATAGACTGGGCTGTTAAGAACCTGAACCTTGAGGTTGTAGATGTAGACACATATGGGGAAAGGGCTAACACAGAAATCTTCGGCAAGAAACTCTCAAGCGCTATTGCGAATTGCAGGCGCATATGGCCCGCGGAAACCCAAGGCTTCTTCGTATGTAAATTAAAGAAAAGGAGGATGTGATAAATTGAATGGAATCCTGAAGAGATTCTTAGGTCAGTTTGGCGCGGAAGCCTTTCTCCCGAAGGAAATGATCATAGAGCGAAATGGAGAGTTTTTCCTGCTAAGCCCAGATTTAAAGGAAATTTCTGAAAAGAATGCCTGGTGGTGCCACGCGGGAACCTACCTTGGAAAAATTAGGGATAAACGTTTCAGTCCAAGTTTTCCGTTGCTGTTTATGATCGTGGAGAAAGCCAAGAACAGGGTTGTTGTGGACGATAAATCTGCATGGCTTTTCATATGTGGACGAGACATATTCAGGCAGGGCATAATTCAGGCGGCGGGCTCCATTATGCGGGGCTCCTATACACTTGTACTTAACAGGCACGGCGAGTGTCTAGGCTTCGGCAGAATAGTTAAAAACCTGGATGAGGCATCTGAGGGCGTGGTTATCAAGAACATGTTTGATTTAGGAGATTTCCTGCGAAGAGAAAACCCTGCGAAAGCTAAATCCCTAAATCCTTCAAAATTTTAGCCAAATCCTCAATCTTGACAACTTGCTGTTGCTTCTTATGCATGTCCCTAAGCACAACCGAGTTTTCCGTAAGCTCTTTCTCGCCTACAAGCACAACATAGGGTGCTCCTCTTCTGTCAGCGTCTTCCAGGGCCTTAGTAACCCTTCTGCCCATAACCTCCATCTCAACCGGCACGCCCTCGCTTCTCAGCATCTCCGCTATTCTTATCCCTTCAGGTGCAAGCGTCTCATTCGTTGCGATCAAAGCGGCAGCATTCGCTTTACGCGTCTCCAAGGGGGCGTTTTGCTCCTGAACTGCAAGCATTATCCTGTCAAGTCCATGGGCTACTCCCACAGCCGGCGTTGGCTCCCCTCCAAAAAGCTCCACAAGCCTATCATATCGTCCTCCACCCGCTAAAGCTATGTTCAACTCTGGAACATAAACCTCGAATATTATGCCTGTGTAGTATTCCAGTCCACGTGCGAATCCTGCATCAACCGTCACGTTTAGTGCATGCGCCTCCACAAGCTTCAGGATTCTAGCCAGGTTCTTTAAGGCATACACAGCCTCCTCATAATCCTGGATTAGCTTCTCAATCTCGGCTAAAATGCTGTTCACGTTGCTGCCCTTTATCTCCACAATTTCCTTTACGGTTTTCAAGCATTTCTCCGATGCTCCTGCATCTCTAAGCAGGCTTAGAGCCTCATCATACATTTTCTTATCCATAAGCTGCAATGCTCTGTTCTGGGCATCCTCAGCCACGCCCTCGCGGCCAAATATGCTCCTCAGGATTCCAATGTGGCTCACCTTGAAGACATAGCCCTTAAGGCCAACAGCTTTCATGAAGCGGTTCGTTAAGAGCAGTATTTCAGAGTCAGCTTCAGCTTTATCTGAGCCTATAAGCTCAAAGTTTGATTGCCAAAACTCCCTAAAGCGTCCTTTTTGGGGTTCATCATAGCGGTATAGGCTTCCTATACAGTAAAGCCTAATAGGCTTAGGCTCGTTCCGCAGGGTAACCGCCACAAGCCTTGCAATAGAAGCCGTGAATTCAGGTCTAAGGGCAACCATCCTGCCGCCTAAATCCTTGAAGGCGTACATTCTAGTCCGAACCTCTTCTCCAGCCTTCGCAGCCAGAAGCTCATAGGACTCCAAAACTGGGGTTATGACCTCCCTGTAACCGTAAAGTCTGGCAACTTCTCTAGCCTTACCCTCAATGCTCCTGAGAAGTCCAGTTTCATCAGGCAGGAAGTCTCTCATGCCGCGCAGGGTTCTAAACTCGCTCATGCTGTATCCGCCTACCTTATATTAAGCTGTGAAACCGAGTAGTACACTATTTCGCCGCGGCGGCTCATCACCGCCAAAACTAATTCCTTCTTCAAATTTTGACATTGCTTCAGCACATGCGCCAATTTTGCCAAAGTGATATTTTTACCCTCCTGCAGGGTTAAAATAAGGTACTTCGCTGTATCCTTGCCGTATTCGCCTCTTTCGTAAACCCTGAAATCTACGCTTAGCCCAAATCCTCCGCGGACAACATAGCCGCGGCTTCTAAGATCGCGATAGACAATGTATTTTGTCCATATGTTCTCATCAGTTTTCTCGGCGAAGTGTAGAAGATGGTCAAAGGTAACTTCATTCCCTTCTTCATTTCTCACCTTAAGTAATCCCTTGTCCAGAAGGTAAAGGGCTTCATAAAACTTCAGCAGAACTCCATCATTATCCTTTACACCGTAACCTCTAGCTGAAAGCTCATCCGCGCTCGGTCCAGATTTTACCCTAACACCATTTTCAACGAGGAACCCCTCATTAAACGTTTCCTTAGGCTGTTGCAGATGCTCCCCGCCGTCGCTCATCCTCTGAGCCCCATTTTTAATGTTTTCGCTTAATCTTGTCAATGTCCTCCTTATATAGGATGCCATCCTCACATATTATTGCAGTCACATACTCAAGCGGTGTTATGTCAAACGCCGGGTTAAACACGTCCACTCCTTCAGGCGCTATCCTCTCCCGCCCTATGCAGGTAACTTCCTCAGGGCTTCTCTCCTCTATCACCACCTCCGCTGAAGTGCGGTTTATATCGAAGGTGGATTTTGGAGCTGCAACGTAGAACGGTATTTCATGGATCTTAGCTAGAACCGCTATCTGGTATGTCCCAATCTTGTTTATAACTGCATCATTCACGATTCTGTCAGCTCCAACAATAACCTTGTCAACCATGCGCCTATACATCACATACCCAACCATGGTGTCAGCTATCAGAGTAACCGGTATACCGTCACGCTTCAGCTCATACGTGGTTAAACGTGCACCCTGCAGCTTCGGCCTAGTCTCTGTTGCGATAACCCTTACCCGTTTACCCTGCTCTACAGCCGCTCTGATCACTCCAAGGGCTGTACCATAATCCACCGTGGCTAATGCTCCAGCATTACAATGTGTAAGAACAGTGTCTCCATCCTCCATCATGGTTGCGCCATGCATTCCTATCTTGCGGTTAGCCGCTACATCCTCCTCTGCCAATGTTATGGCTTCAGAAATTATGGCTGAAGCCAGCTCCCTAACATCATCATGCATTTTCTTCGCTTTACCCAATACTCTCTCTATAGCCCAGAAAAGGTTGACAGCGGTTGGCCTGGTTGCCCTTAAAATTTCAGCAGCCCTCTCCAGCTCCATAAGGAGCTCTTCCCTGTTTTTCGCCTTTGAATGATGCGCCGTCAAGGCAAGTGCGTAAGCTGCAGCAACCCCTATAACAGGCGCACCGCGTATCTTCATGGTTTTTATTGCTTCAGCCACATCCCCACATGTCCGTAACTCCAAAATCTCTGTCTCATGTGGAAGCTTCAGCTGGTTTATTGTGAGGACGACGCCGTCCCGCCACTCAATTGTCCGCATCAGCATGCGCCCCCTAACCGTTTTATTCCTGTTCAATATAAATGTCTACGGATAAAGGCACCTTGAACCCGAAGTTTCTAAAAGATTTTATTGAAAATTTCGGAGCAAGATACTCTGAAATTTTAGGCATAAAACTTGAAGGCGGAGTGGAAGAAGAAATTTTCAAGTGGTTCTTAGCGTCCATCCTTTTCGGCGCGCCTATAAGGGAATCCACCGTCATAAAAACTTACAGGCAATTTGAAGAACGCGGCATATTAACGCCTGAAAGTATACTTGGAACAGGCTGGCATGGGCTTGTCTTGATATTGGACGATGGCGGATACGCGAGATACGACTTCAAGACAGCTGACAAGCTTCTAGAGGTTATGAAAAACCTCATAGAGCGGTATGACGGAAAATTAACCCAAGTGCACTTCAGCGCCTCAGACCCGCAGAATCTTGAAGATAAGCTGAAGAATCTGGGGAAAGGCATCGGCGCAGTCACAGTAAACATTTTCCTTAGAGAACTGCGTGGAATATGGGGAAAAGCCAAGCCTAACCCGGCGGGGCACGTGACGCTTGCAGCTGGGAACCTCGGGATAATAGTGGAAGACAGCTCAAAAGGCGTCTTGCAGCAGCTTGAAGAGTTCTGGTTAAGTAATGCAATTCCTGGGAAATCATTCGTAAACTTTGAGTCTGCCCTGCTTAGGCTTGGCAGGGACTTCTGCAGAAAAAGAAAATGCCTTAAGTGTCCAGCGATAGGAAACTGTATACAATTCAGGATGGTCTAATGTAGGTTATTACTTCAATAGGGCAATTTTCAGGAAGCTTCAACCTTGTTTTCCATTCGTCTCCTATGGCTATTAGGGAGAAAAACCCGGAAATCTCAGCTTTTGCCTTGCGCACAAGGTTTACGAGGGCTGCCTGGGTTTCCCCAGTCTTGATCATGTCATCCACTATAAGCACGCTGTCCCTCTTCTTGATAGCTTCCTTCGGAACATACAGCGTTATAGTAACCCCTGAATCCTTAAGCGCATATGTCTCTTCAAGGAATTCTTTAACGCCAACCTCCTTACTCTTTTTTGCTATTACAAGGTTTACTCCAAGGGCGTTCGCAACCATAGTGGCCAGTGGAACTCCATCTACTGCAGCCGTAAACACTTTGGTTACTCTTTTCCCGGCGAAGTTGGCGAGGGCATGGTTGGCGGCCTGCTGGAGAATGTGGAAATCACCCATTATTTCCGTGTTATCAAAGTATCCATCTTCATTAAACTTTATCCTGCTGCGGATTTCACTTTCCAATCCGATAAACTTTGTTAGAACCTTCAAAAGCTGTCTAGCCCTTTCAGCGTTAGGCAAAACATGGCCCTTAGCATATCTGCTTAAAACTGTGACGGGTAACCCTGTTTTAGCTGATAACTCGCGATAAGTAATATTCTTCTTATACTTCGCCGTCCTAAGCAGCTCTATAACCATCAGCCTGAGCTTCAATTCCTCAACGTGAGTGCTCATTCTTCCCCTCTCCCTTTTACATTTTACCGTCAAATTCTAGGACAACAGCCCTTTATTATTACATTTCCCATTTATAACTTCCGCTTCAGGTGGATGGGAAACAAATGAAGTTTTATTTTTGGCGGCTGCCGATATGCAATAAATAATTAGGCGAGTCCGTTTTTCAAAGTCTTCTTATTTTTCCAGGTTCTGGCTGGTAGAGTTCGCCTTGTTGTGTTAGGCGCCATATGGCTGTTTCCACAGCCGCCTTTTCCAGGCCTTCCTCATCATAAGCCCGTTTGACAACCTCCTCTATTGGGATTGTTTGGTTCGTTAGGTTTTCCATGAGCCATTTCATGGCTTGGCTTAGGCCTTTCGTCTGTATTGTCTGGGGTTTCCAAAGCTCTTTTCTGGGCATAGTTGCCTCTGTCTGCGCTTGTGTGCTTGTTGTTGTGGCTTGCTGCGTTTGGAGCTGGTAATCCATTAAGGTTATAGCAGGCTTAGCCTTTTCATTGAGCAGTTCTGGCAGCTTCCTGTTTAGTTGGCTTATTATTCGTTTCATTTTTCTGGCTCTTGAAATGCTTGACCAGTAGAAGGCCTCGTCCACCGTGTCTTCAGCTATTAGGATTGTTACTTTTCCTGCTACGCGTCTGCCTGTTCTGCCCCTGCGCTGTATATAGCGTATCTCGCTTGGAACAGGCTCATAGAAGACCACATGGTCCACTTCCGGAATGTCCAGGCCCTCCTCAGCTATGCTAGTGGCCACCAAAACGTTTGTTTCCCCGCTTCTAAGCTTTTCAAGGACTTCCCGCTGCTGTTCCTGGCTCATTCCAGGATCGCCTTCCCTTTCGCCTTGGCCTACGAAACGTTCAACCCTAAGCCCAGATTTTCTGTTTAGGGCTTTGATTAGGACGTTTACCGTGTCACGGTACTGCGTGAAAACGATAAGCCTCGAATCGGGCTTGGCTTGAAGCTGAGCCTCCAAAACCTTGACGAGCTCATTCACTTTCGGGTTTTCCGCTGCCATGCAGCTTCTAAGCGCTTTACGGGCTTCTAGGAAGAGCGGATCGTTTAAGATTGACTTGTGGCCTCTGCTTCCCTCCA
>JANXET010000022.1 GCA_025058315.1 Candidatus Bathyarchaeota archaeon
TCCGCCTAGCACTCTCCAGCCGCCTATCATACTCATGTATGTCAATCATTTCACCAACAACAGGTCGCGTACACTTTAAAATCGCAGGCATGGAAAGCGCACCAGAACTAGAGGTACTGGTGCGGCCGCCGGGATTTGAACCCGGGTCGTCAGCGTGGCAGGCTGATGTCCTAGACCAGGCTAGACTACGGCCGCCAAGTTGTTTTCTTGATGGATTACACGTTTTGGATTTATTTTCTTTTCCCTTTTTAATGTAGTTGTGTTTTGTTTTCGGGATAAGGGTTAAATTTCGGGTTGTTCAGTTTGGTTAAAGCGTTCGGTGTTGATGTGTTATGCCTAGCGCTTTGATGCTTATTGTTCCACTGGCTGCCGGCATGTTGCTGGGTTACTTCTGGAGGGGTAAGCAGGGCGTGCGGATCAGCAGAGTTGTATCTGTTGTTATTCTGGTTTTAATATTCTCCCTAGGTTTTTCCATGGGTGCTAATGGCGAGTTGTTGGCTGTGCTTCCGAACATAGGCCTCATCACTTTTGTACTGCTGTTTATGACTCTTCTTTTCAGCATAATCTCGGTGAAGGCGGCGAGAAGGGTTCTAGGCATATGATGAAGTATATTATTGCAGTTCTTTTCCTGGGGATTACAGCAGGCTACCTATGCAATGCTTGGGGCTTTCAATTTTTGAACCCCATTCTTTCAGATTACGTCTTCAATATTTGCCTTTTATTGCTGCTTTTTCTAATGGGCGTCCTGTTTGGTATGGATAGGAAGGCGGCATCCCAGCTTAGTCACGTGGGAATAAAGATCCTCGTCTTTCCATTTGCAATAGCCTTAGGCAGCATAGCCGGCGGGCTTGTGGGCGCGTTACTGCTTAGGGTTGACATATACGCTTCTATGGGGGTTTGCGCTGGCTGCGGATGGTACACTTTGACAGGCCCGCTGGCGGGGCAGCTTTTCGGGATTGAATGGGCCGCCGTGGGGTTCGCCGTCAACTTTCTAAGGGAACTTATCACAATAGTTCTAGCAGCTCAAGCCAGCAGAATTGACAAATACGCGCCGGTGGCCATGGGCGGAGCCACAGCCATGGATACAACCCTCCCCGCGATACTGAGTAGCTCCGGCCAGGATGCTCTATTAACGGCCTTCATAAGCGGCTTCACCCTCACCATGCTTGCCCCTTTGCTTATAAGCTTCATAGCAACACTAACCCACTGAAAAGAATGCATATAGGCAAAACAAAATAAAGAGCAAACATCAAATAAACTTGAGAATGTTCTGCGATTCCCGGCTGGAAAATTATGGGTGTTGAGAAACTAGATAAGATTTTCAACCCCAAGAGAATAGCCATCATAGGGGCAAGCGACAGGGAAGACTCTATAGGGGCTAAGTTGATGAGAAACCTTGTGGGCACGGGATTTTCAGGCGCAGTCTATCCGGTTAATCCCTTCAAATCAGCCGTTCAAGGGGTAACAGCATATCCAAACATATTGAAGATCCCTTGGAAGGTTGACTTGGCCATAATTGCCACGCCGGCACATACTGTGCCTCAAATTGTTGAGGAATGCGGGAAGGCTGGAGTTTCAGGAGTGATAATAGTATCAGCGGGCTTTAGGGAAGCATGCATAGGAGGGGAGCCTCTTGAAAAACAGGTAATTGAACATGGAAGAAAATACAATCTTCGTGTAATAGGCCCGAACAGCCTAGGAATCATAAGGCCAAGCATAAAGTTAAACGCCACTTTTGTGGATAGGCCTGTGGCTGCTGGAAGGATAGCCTTCATCTCTCAAAGCGCAGCCCTATGCGCTTCCGTACTTGATTGGGCTTCTGAAGCAGGCATAGGGTTCAGCGCAGTAGTGTCCACAGGCTCAATGATAGATGTGGACTTCGGCGACCTCATAGATTATTTCGGAGCGGACACCCAAACCAGAAGCATCATACTCTACATGGAAAACGTGGGAAACGCGAGGAAATTCCTAAGCGCGGCTAGAGGGTTCGCAAGAGCTAAACCTATAATAGTAATAAAGGCGGGACGCTTCCCCGAAAGCAGAGAAGTAGCGCTCTCACATGCAGGCGCAATATGCGGTGAAGATGAAGTTTACGATGCTGCATTTAGACGTGCAGGCATGGTTCGAGTTGAGGCTATAAAGGATCTGTTCAACTGTGCAGAAGCCTTGGCTATGCAGTCAAGCCCGAAAGGCCCAAACCTCACGATAATAACGAATGCTGGCGGCCCGGCTATAATGGCAATAGACACTCTCATAGCTAAAGGGGGACACTTAACAAAACTAAGTGACGAAACCATTCAGCTTCTGAGGAAGAATTTGCCGCCCTACTGCCGTGCCGCAAACCCGGTAGACGTGTTTGAAGAGGCAACTACTGACAGGTTCCGGAAAGTTATGGAAATATGCTTCAGAGACCCTAACAGCGACGGTTTCCTAATAATATACACGCCTCAAGGCGCGGCGGACCCGATCTCAACAGCAAAAACCCTAATAGAACTTGCAAAAGGCTTGAAGAAGCCTGTGCTGGCCTCTTTCATAGGGGAGGGAGCCTGCAGAAAAGCCAGACAGATCCTTCAAAGAAACGGTGTACCCGCCTTCAGCACCCCTGAAGAGGCTGCAGCTACATTTATGTACATGTGCACCTACACGCAGAACCTGGAACTTCTGTATCAGACTCCTGAAGAAATCTCCATAGACTTTTCAATTCCAACATTCCTCAAAGAACTTCTTAAGAAGGCCATCAGCGAGGACAGAACAGTACTATGCCAAAGTGAAGCCCTACAATTTTTAGAATCATACGCAATTCCAGTTTTGGAATCGATTGTGGCGAAAACCCCGGAAGAGGCGGAGGCTGCGGCGTCCAAGCTTGGATACCCCGTGGTTATGAAGGCAGTTTCCCCGCAGATGATCCACAAGTCAAAGGCTGGCGGAGTGATTCTTAACGTTTGGTCAAAGGAGGAAGTGCAAATATTCTTTGAGGAGCTCGCGAGGAGAGTAAGAGCCTGTAACGCGGATTTCAAAGGAGTTCTCATACAGCCCATGATCCGTGACAGAGGCCTTGAGCTTCTTCTAGGAGCTAAAAGGGATCTTGAATTTGGCTCAGTGATAATTTTCGGGGCAGGGGGAGTTAACGCTGAATTAACGCGGGACATAAGTGTTGGACTTCCACCATTAAATCAGGTGCTGGCGAGAAGAATTATTGAAAAGACGAGGATCTACAGGAGCTTCGCCGAGAACAATTTGAACCTCAGACTTCTAGAGGAAATACTGGTGAAATTCTCCCAGCTTGTTGTGGACTTTCCAGAAATAAAAGAGATGGAGATAAACCCGCTGATGGTGACTGAAAAAGGCGCTTTCGCAGTGGATGCCAGAATAATAGTAGATAAGGAGGCTGTTTCTAAGGAGCCCCGCCTGCATCAGCATATTGTTATATCGCCCTACCCTAGGAAATACGTCACCACATTTAAGATGAAGAATGGAATGCAGGTCACCCTACGGCCCATAAAGCCTGAAGATGAGAGTATGCTCCGCGCATTCTACCAGTCTCTTTCAGAGGAAACCATTAGGCTCAGATTCTTACAGTCAATATACCAGTTCCCCCGTGAGCTTTTAACGAGACAGTGCAACCTAGACTATGATAGAGAAATAGCCATAGTTGCAGAGTCAGAGGACAGAAAAATAATTGCCATGGGCATGTTAACAACGGATCCTGGAAGAAAAAGCGGGGAGTTTGCAGTCGTGGTTGGAGATAGGTGGCAAGGTATGGGTTTAGGTTCGAAGCTTGTTGATTACCTGGTTAAAATCAGTGAGGACATGGCCTTAGAGAGTATATATGCGTACATAAGTTCAGATAATGTTAAAATGATTAATCTATGCTCTGAGAAGAAGTTTAAAATTGAAAGGATAAACGGGGAACTTGTGAAGGCAAGTTTAAGCCTTTCAAGTTCTTGAAGGCGCGCTCCTGAGCCCCGCCACATAGGAAACGGTTAATAGCACATTTGCACATGTGAATTGAAAACTCCAGCTAGGGATGGTTCTATGGGGATAGTTAACCCGCTTGCGGCCGCAACGTCGGCATTCATTCTTTTAGGGTTTATGCTGTATAAGCGCGTGAAATTGGGAATAGCCCTGAACGTGACAGCTATTCTTTTGGCCTTGCTTGCGGTTGATTGGCCCAGAATTCTAGAAGTCGTATACGCCAGCATTGATCCGTCAACTGTTGGAGGACAGTTAACTCTATCGATAGTTTTTGCAACCTTTGGCATAATGTTGCTTAGTCAACTCTATAAGGAGACAGGAGTCCTAGACGAGTTGAGCGCAAGCCTAGGATCAATCATTAAAAATCCCAAAATCATATTGAGCGCGGTTCCAGCCATGGTGGGGCTCCTGCCTGTTCCAGGAGGAGCCGTAATGTCCGCGCCAATCGTGGACGCAGAGGGTGAAAAGCTCAAACTCAACGGTGTTAAAAAGGCTTATGTCAACCTGTGGTTTAGACACGTAATGCTTCCAATCTACCCGCTTGCACCAGTTTTTATAGTCACCACAGCCTTAACGGGAATAAAAACGTCAACTCTAATTCTGATACAGCTGCCTATAGTGGCAGTTATGATTGCGGTTGGCTATTTGACAAGCTTCCGCGGCTTAGAGGACAACATGGATTCAGCTGATGCAAATGTGACTGACTGGAAAATTAAGCCATTTATAAGGTCCTTTTCGCCGATACTGGTTACGATAGTTGGAGCCATCGGAATAAGCCTTGTGAATTATGAGTTTTCAAGACGAGGTTTAGATGTTTTGGCGGCGACAATCATTGGGCTGATGGTTCTCGCCGTAATTTCCAGAACAAGCCCAAAAATATTCTTAAAAGCATTGAAAAGCAGGTCAATATATGATGTAGCCTTTGCAACCTACGGCGCTTTCCTCATCAGAAACGTGATGAACGCTTCAGGCTTTCCAGATGTCCTCAGAGAACTCCTTTCAAATGGGAAATCCAACATTATAGGGCTTATGGCGGCATTACCTACAATATTCAGTTTCCTCACAGGATCTCCTTCAGGCGGCGTAGTTATAGGCGCATCAGTGCTTGGCGGAATCCTCAACTTTATGCCCAAGGATGTGATGCTCATTTACGTGGGTGCATATCTTGGATATTTGATTGCTCCAACCCATCTCTGTTTTACTTTTACGGCTGAATACTTCAAAGCTTCCTTAGGCAGGGTTTACGCATATCTGATTCCCTCATTCATGACATCATTCGCAACCGCGATTCTCCTTTATTTCCTGCTTATGTAGATCCTCCTTATGGAAATGCTTATAGGGCTCTGAAAATTCAGCTTCTGACGGTGTTATATTGGCTAACCCCGGCATGCTCTACGGCCTCGGCGTGGCCCTGATTTTAATAGGCGTATTCGTGATACTTGCAGCCTTCATCCTGATCTTCATTGCCAGTTTTAGAGGGAAGACGGAGGCAAGAGGCGGCGGGGCAATAATAATTGGGCCTTTTCCAATAGTTTTTGGAACGGATAAGGAGTCCATCAGAGCGGTCCTGTGGCTTTCAATAGTGCTCACAATATTGGTGTTCATGTTAATTGTTGCGCTTCATCTACTCTATTAATGGTGAGGACATGATGGATAACGCGTCGGGAGAACGGCAGGTTAAATGGTTCCTCATGCTCTTCCTCACGGGATTCTTCATGGTTTTAGCAGGGATGGCGCTTTTAACTTTCACAGCGTTCTCCAATGGTGACTCTGTAGGTGTCGGCGGCATAATATTTATTGGGCCTATTCCAATAGTATTCGGCGCCGGTCCAGAACCTCACTGGCTTATTATAATAGCTACAGTGTTAGGAGTAATATGCATGGTGATGATGCTTCTCATGAAGAGGGCTTTCTGGGGAAAAAAGGCATGTTAGCTTTTGTCTTCTTCGCCGTGTATAAGGTGTAGGAATATTAGGACTAAGGCGATGAATGTTGCAGTCATCAGGATGTACTTGAGAATTTCAAAGTATGCTCCGATCTCCAATGGGATCCTCCTTTATCTCTTCCTATTTTGCAATTATACTATTTAAGGAGTTGGTTTAGTCCACTCCTTCATTAAGGTTTCATAGAGTTCATCGTCGCCCTCTACAGTTTCATACCATTCCAGGGCTTTGGCCATTTTCTGGGCTAATACATGGTAACACATGTGCACCTGGCGATCCAGCACTCTAAAGTAGAAGTCATCGCATGTGCAGAAGTCCACATCAGGCATTATTAGGTAATCGCGCTCCTTGCCAACCACTATCCAGACAACGCGGCCGCTTGGCTTGAAAATGTACTTTTTAACCCTGTTCTCTTTCAAAGCCTCAAATGCCTTTGCGAAGCGTTGCCCGAAGACCTCGTATAGTTTAGTGAGGCCATCGCCGGTTAGCCTGCCAGCTGACTTAGCCGTCCTGCATATTGAGTCTAGGATGTCATCTTCCCGGTCGGCAACCATGAATGGAGCCTTATTATTTGATGCTACTCTATCTTTATAGGTTCACCCTTAGGTTTACCCTCTTCCATCTTCGGCATTATAACCTCTAGAACGCCATTCTTGTACTGAGTCCTCGTATCTTTTACCCTAACCTTCGCAGGCAATTTTATCTCTTTATAGTATTTTCTCTGAGGGGTTTCAACGCTTATCGTAAGTGTGTCCTCGGTTCCGTGGAGTTTTATGTCCTCTTTCTCAACGCCTGGAAGCTCGGCGACTATGTGGACTTCTTTGTCTGTCTCAACTATGTCGACTAGGGGTTCACGTTCCTCCTTGACTTTTGGCCCGAACTTGCTCGGCTTTACGTTTCCAAACTCGCGGATTTCAGGCTTGCCGTCAGGTCCTATTTTAATGCTGTATCCGTAGACAAATGGCCCTAATTCCCTTACAACTGAGCCGTCTGGAAGCTTGCGTTCTCTCACGTAATCCTTAGGAACTCTTGAGGTGAAGATTTTGAATTCCTCTTCCATTGCCTTCTCCATTTCCCGGAACATCCGATCTATATCTTCGAAGAACCAGCTTCCGAAGAATGGGAAGCGTCTTCTCCTAAACCAGCTGGGATACTCCTCATCCTCGTCAAACGCCATTTAAAATCACCAATTAACATAAGGTTAACATTCAGTATAAAGCTTTACGGATTTGGAGCTGCTTCAGTGTCCCTAAAAAGGTTCCATCCAGCAGATATGCCTCTGCATTTTCAAGGTCAAAAGCCCCTGAGCGCAACAGCGGTCCAAGCGCCTCTTCCTCTTCGTCAAGCTCCTCATTTAATGGCTTCCCGCCTAGAAAGTCGTTAAAGGAGGGCATTATGAAAATTTGGCATGTTTTCGGCTTAATGTCAAGTATATCTGCTTCATGTTTCTTGGTGAGAGCTGAGGCCAGCTTATCCGGGCTGCACTTGGCTTTAACCCATATTTGTCTGGTTATCCTGAAGCCAGCTGGGTCTCGGAGGGCTATTGTAGGGTGAATATGGCCCATCATTATGGTTTTGCATTTCAAAAGTGATAATGGAGGCCAGCGGTGTCCATGTATAAGGCCTACGTTGCCTATGATTGTTCCAGTTGATGGCAGAAGTTTCACGTCCTCAGGGAGCAGAGGCTCAAGGTTTCCGTCATGGTTTCCACGGATCACCTCTACCTCTTTCACATGAAGCCTTATTTCATTGAAGAAATCAGGCACATCGTGCCATTCGCTTAGCTCAGCAGTTGCAATGGTGTGTTTCACATCTCCAAGTATGATGAGCTTGTTTGGTTTATGTGTGCTTATTAAAGCCTTAAGTCTCCGAAGAAGCTTCAGCGTTTGAGCGGGAACATGTATGCCCTTTTCTGATAGAGCTACCTCCCAGCCTATGTGAAGGTCAGCTATTGCTAATGCGCAAGTTTCCCCTGATTTAATGAGAGCCGCAGGGTGCGGTATTAATGGGCGTATCATTTTACCTCAGCATTAAGCCCTTATAAGATTCAGTATTGTTTTATGCAGCTTTGCATTTCCGGAGGCTACGAAATTTACTCTTTCCTTTGGGTCAAGCTTTGAGTTCAGCTGAGTTCCGTCTGGATGGGTTATTTTTCCTCCAGCCTCCTTTATTATAAGCCATGCTGCCGCTGTGTCGGTGGCTCTAAGCTTCCCACGTATGTCGATGAATGCATCCGTTGTGCCGTCTGCTACGTAACAAAGTTCAAGCGCGTTTGCTCCAAGGTGGCGGATATGCTTAGTCTGACCTATGAGTTTCGTTACTTTCGGAGCTATTTCATTAACTTTGTACGTGTTTAGGTCGAGGCCTATGACGGCATCTTCCAGCGAGGTTTCATTTGAGGGAAATATTCTTTCGCCGTTCCGATGTGCTCCCTTGCCCTTTTCCGCAGTGTAGGTTGTTTCATGGAACAGGTCGGCGACAAGCGCGGTGTGAACGCTGTTCATGGTTGGCTTTGAGGATACGGCTATGGATGTTGCATAGAAGGGTATGCCCCGGGTTAGATTAGTTGTTCCGTCTATGGGATCCACGGTTACATAATTCCGCTTCGGATTTTCACCGTACTGTCTTATCCCAGATTCCTCGCTTATCAATATGAACGAAACGTCGTGGCTGGTGAGTGTGTCTATGATGGCTTTCTCCGCTGCCAGATCCGCCTGTTTTATGGGGTCGCCTCCGGCTCCCACGCCGAGGTTCGGCCCTTTTGAACTTACGCCTTTAAGAAGGGGGGTTATCTGCCTACGCACGTTTTCCTTACACTCGACAAGTAATGACGCCCAGTCCATTTAGCCGCCTTTCCTTCGCCTATTCTTTAATTCTTTGCATGATAAAGAGTTTGCTACATTAAAAATCTTGATGCTTCAGCATATGCGATTCGATTTTACAAATTAATAGGAATAATGTTGCCGCAAATGTGGC
>JANXET010000023.1 GCA_025058315.1 Candidatus Bathyarchaeota archaeon
GTTATAAGTGGATTGTGAATATTGATACTTAGTATTCGTTAGTTCTCGGCTATAATATTCTGCTAAGCTTGGCGCATTCTTATTATTTCACCAGGCATTTTAGACAATGGAAGCACCTTATCCACGTGCTTTGCCTCTATTGCGGCTTTGGGCATATCCTACACAGTGCTACTTTCTTCGTCCTGTACAATGGTTCTACTGCCATTTTTTATTTCCATTATTCCTGGGACACACCCCGCTTCCCATACCGGTAAGAAGCACGCCTATAGTTTTAGAGTGGTACATGCCTGTTGCTATAATCATACGGGATCAACGGCTGGTCTAACTCTGTGAATGGGTTGGCCCATTACAGAGGTTCAGCTTAAAAGTTCCGAAAGCAAATTAAGTAATGTATTTTTGTCTTTTACTTTTCTGGCTAATATTTTGCCGCTGGCATAAACCCGCATTGGCACACTTTTATAATTAATTTCGAAGATTATGGAAGAAATGGAGTTCTCCAGCTTTGCCTTTCTTAGAATTTTATATAAAGCTTCATCTTTTTTCTCGTGTTTCAGGAATATTATAAAATGTTTTTCTTCCCCACATGTTTCTTCTATTCTCGAAATATATTCTTCTGAGGATGACATCTAAACCTGCTCCATCTCTTTTAGTATTTCTATAAAGCGGTCAACTTCTTCGCGTGTGTTGTAAACGTAAAAGCTTACTCGCGCAGTAGATGATAACCCTAGCCTCTGATGTAGGGGCTGAGCGCAGTGGAACCCGCTTCTAATCATGATTCCATAGTTATCAAGGAATAATGCCACATCATGTGATTCGAGGCCATCCACGTTGAAGGGGATAATTCCGCATCTCTTAGTGCAATCCATCGGACCATATATTCTTATCCTGCTCAACTCCGACATGCGCTTAAGAGTGTACTCTGTTAGGTTACGTTCATGTTGGAACACGTTTTCAATCCCGAGGTTTCTCAGATAATTCACAGCAGCCATTAGTCCTATGCCTCCACATATGTTGGGAGTTCCTGCTTCAAACCTCCATGGAACATCATTCCATGAGATTGAGCATCGTCCCTGCTCATCATTGTAGGTGACATTCCTTATCATTTCTCCCCCTCCCTGGAAAGGCTCCATTTCCCTGAGGAGTTCAAGTTTCCCGTATAGAACTCCTATCCCTGTAGGGCCAAGCATCTTATGCCCTGAAAATGCAAGAAAGTCGATGTCCATGTCCCTGACGTCAACAGGCATATGCGGCACCGATTGGGCGCCGTCAACAAATAGCAATGCGCCGTTTTCATGTGCAATTTTAGCTATCCTTTCAATATCGTTTATCACCCCTGTTACGTTAGATACGTGGCTTATGGAAACCATCTTCGTTTTTTCAGAAATCATTTTTTCTAATGCCTTGTAGTTCAATGTGCCATCGCTGTTCACATCAACATATTTAACTTTAAATCCCCTAATTTTGGATGTTACTTCCCATGGAACGATGTTACTGTGATGCTCCATAAGCGAAAGTAGAATTTCATCATCCTCTCCGAGTTCTCTCAGCGCCCAAGAATAAGCGATAAGGTTTATCGCTTCAGTAGCGCCTCTTACAAAGATTATTTCCTCTGCATGTCTGGCGTTGATGAATTTTGCAACCTCTTCATGTGCTTTCTCATAGAGCTCTGTTGCCTCCTGTGAAAGGGTGTGCACTGCCCTATGCACGTTTGCATTATGTTCTTGGTAAAACTTAGTCATCGCCTCTATAACTTGTCTTGGCTTTTGTGAAGTAGCTGCATTATCAAAGTAGATGAGTGGATAATTGTTTACTGTGCGATTTAAAATTGGAAAGTCTTCCCTAACCCTATAGGGGTCGAGCATTAAACACCATCTTCCGTTGTCTTCATTCGCTTAGAAAGCACTTTCGCCAATTCCTCCTCTTCTAGAGCTTGTTTTTCTTCAAAGGTTAATTCGCCTGGAAGCCATTCAGGTGCCGCTTGTCTATCCTTGTAGTATGCCCTTATTGCCCTTCTTAATGCTCCAATCGCCAGCACTCCACAGTGGAACTTTACCGTTGGAAGCCCCCCTACCTCATCAACTAAGTTTTTCCAGGATATTTTCCAAGCATCTTCAAGCTTCATTCCTTTAACCTTCTCCGTAAGCATGCTTGATGTAGCTATATTTGCTGCGCATCCGTAGCTTTCGAATGTTGCCTTCTCAATAACTTCATCTTCGGTAACTTTCAGATAGAAAGTTATCATATCTCCACATGCAGGGTTCCCAGCAACAGCAGATACTGTGGCGTCATCCATCCTTCCAAGATTCTTCGGGTTTCTGAACAATTCAAGAATCTTTTGGCTGTACGGCATTGGAGCACGTGACATACCTATCCCGCCTCTATTGAACCAGTTATCCCCCTCAATCTTCCAACAGCTTTCGGTATTACCTCCAGTACATAATCCATATCCTCGTCCCTATGTAGCCGAGTTACCTTCATAAGTATGCTGCCATGTGCCTCCTCATATTTTCTGCCTATGGCGACTAGAACATGACTTGGCTGGAGAATGCGTCGTGTGCAAGCACTTCCGCTGGAAACATATACTCCATTTAAACTTAACTCTATGGTTAAAGCTTCCCCTTCACATTTGAGGAAGCTTATGTTAACGTTATCCGGCGCCCTCTTTTCGCCCCTAGGCCCATTAAGCTTCACTTCCGATATCCTCTCGCATATTCCATCTATGAGCTTATCCCTAAGCCTCCTCATGCGGCTCATGTTAGCTTCAAATTCTTGAAAAGTAAGCTCTGAAGCCTTCGCAAAGCCCACAATTAATGGAGTGTTCTCAATTCCAGGCCATAGCCTCTGTGTGCCTATCTGTCCTTCCAGAATTCTTTCAACATTAACATTTTCCTTAACATACAGGGCGCCTATTCCCCGAGGACCCAAAATTTTATGGCTACTTATAGTGGCTAGATCAACGTTTAGATCTTTAACGTTGAAAGGAATTTTGCCGTATGCATCCGATGCATCAGTATGGAATATGACCTCTGGATTTTTGCTCTTCACAATACTTACCGCTTCCTTTATGGGTTGTATAGTCCCGATTTCATGGTTTACCGTGGATATGCTTACGAGAACGGTATCCCTGTCCACGGATTCTTCTAGCTTTTGAAGGTTTATGAAGCCCTCGCTGTCCACAGGGATTTTCGTTAGGGAAAAGCCATATTCTTTAAGCATTTCCGCCGCGTAAGTCACACTTAGAGGCTCAACTTCAGAAATTATAATCTTCTTTTTCCTTCCCCTCATCCTAAGTGTTGATCCCAATAGAGCCAGATTGTTAGCTTCAGTCTCGCCGGGTGTGAAGTTAATTTCATCTATGCTCTTACAGCCGAGAAAGCCGACAATTTTTTGAGCGGATTCCACAATAGTCTCATATGCCTCCCATCCGGGTTTATGAGTTAATGTAGGATTGCCGTATCCGCGTTGATTAAAGTAAGGCAACATGCTTTCCAAAACTTCCTTGGCAACTATACCTCCATTTTCAACATCCAAGTAAACTTCCCGCTTAAGCCCTTCATGAGCCTTTATAAGCTCTTTGATATTTCCTATCATGAAATTAAATCCCTCTGCTTTCACATTGGTATCCTCAGTTTATACAAAAAAGGAATTTGCGGCAACTAAACCTTATGGTCGCGTTTATGGCTTTTCATACTGACAAAACTGCATTGGATTTAAAATGTCATTCATACATATTTCCTGATTTGAGCATCGGCAATCTTCAAAGATTTTTCTTTTGGATTATGGAAAATGTTTAATTAACCGGTTTAGTGTTTAGCTGTGCAGATGGAAGGATAGAATTTGAGTGAAGAATTATCTAAGCTTCCCCCACAAGTTCAAGAACGCCTCCTAAGGCTTCAGCAGCTTCAGCAGACTCTGCAGGCTGTTTTGGCTCAGAAACAGCAGGTTGAGTTAGAGTTAACAGAACTTGAGCAGGCGCTAAGTGAGCTTCAGAAGATTGCGGACGATGCGGTAATATACAAGTCTATCGGCTCCATACTTGTAAGAACGGATAAAGCTAAAGTGACAGCTGACCTTAACGAACGCAAGGAACTATTAAACACCCGAGTGGCTGTGTTGGGAAAGCAGGAGGAACGCCTCAGAAGCCAGATGAAAGAGCTTCAAGTAAGGCTTCAGCAAGATTTAGCTCCAATATCAGGTTCTCCTTCGCCGTAGCAAATAACTGGTTTGTGTTTGGTGAAAAAGTGGAAGAGATAGGGGTGCCGGAACTTCTTCCCAGCCGTATCGAGGAACTGTGCGCCGTAGCTGAGGAGGCTGCTAGGCAGCATATCCTCTCAAGGGTTCCGGCGAAGCTTGTGGAAAACTTAGATGTAACCGTTGAGGTAGAGGGGTCTGGGCCCCTAACTCTTGCAGTTGAGGTTGAGCTGTCGCTTTCACCAACAATCCATGACATAAATGTGGAAAAACTTGCAGAGGAAGCTGTAAAAGAAGCTTTTGCGTCAGCCGAGAATTACTTGAGGGAACTGATGTGTCCTACAAGGAAATAGCGAAAATGATAGATGAGTTAACCGTCAGACTAGTCGTTATGCTTTGCCACCACAATGCAGATCCAGACGCGGTTTGTTCAGCCTATGCGCTTAGTTCATTAATAAGATCCACAAAACCTTCAACAAGGGTAGAAATAGGTGCAGCTCAAGGGGTGAGTCGCCTCTCAAAGCATATAATGCATCATTTGCCGATCTCCATAGATAAGGCGCCACATATCGAGGATGCTGACCTTATAATCCTGCTGGACACTAACACCTTGCAGCAGCTTGACGATCTTGCCGGACGTGTAAAAACTTCAAAAGCCCCAATAATAGTTGTTGACCATCACGCAGTACATCCTGAAACAGAGAAAATCGCAAGGCTATGTGTAACCGATGAGAACGCTTCATCCACTTGTGAGATGATACATCGCTTCTACAAGGAGGCAAACGTTAAAATCGGATTAATGGAGGCTAGGGCTCTTTTTTTGGGCATAGCTTTTGATACTCGCCACTTTGTCCTAGCGAATTCCTCAACACTGAAAACTTTAGCGGAGCTCGTGGATGCTGGTGTAAATGTTCAAGAGATGTTGTCTCTGCTATCTCTGCCTATGGATTACTCAGAAAGAGTTGCAAGGTTAAAAGCCTGCAAACGCGCCAAACTCTTCAAGATTGGGGATTGGATAATAGCTTTATCCCACGTAAGCGCATTTCAGGCTTCTGCTGCCCGTGCAATAATAGATCTCGGCGCGCATGTAGCTGTTGTAGCAGGGCAAAAGAACGGAAACTTGGAAATAAGCCTACGATGTACGCGCGATTTCCATGAAAAAACAGGGATACATTTGGGCAGAGACATAGCTAAACCGTTGGGCGAACACCTGAGAGGTATGGGTGGCGGGCACTCCACCGCCGCGGGTGTTAATGGTGCAGGCGAAATTGAGGATGGGCTTAAACGGTGCTACAAGTTTCTGAAGGATAAAATAGAACTCAAAACTAAGTAGTTACTCTTAAATTGGGACCATTCGGGCTTATTTTGTGGTGAAATATGCAACCATGCCGGTGATTGAAACAAGAAACCTCACGTATACATATCCTGAAGCTGCAAAGGCTTCAATCGTGGATGTTTCCATCAGAATAGAAAAAGGCGAATTTGTACTAATCACAGGCCCTAGCGGATGCGGCAAGACAACACTTTGCCGATGCTTCAACGGGCTCATACCTCACTTCTACCACGGCACTCTAGAGGGCGAAATAACTGTTGCAGGGCTCAACGTGAAAGAGCACCCTACGTATGAAATGGCCAAGTATGTGGGTTTGGTTTTCCAGAATCCTGAAAATCAGCTTTTTGCGCTGTCTGTGGAGAAGGATGTAGCATTTGGCCTGGAGAATCTTGGAGTTCCAAGAGACGAAATTCGCAGTAGAGTGGATTGGGCCATGAAGATAACGGGCATATATGAATTGCGAGAGCGTGCACCCTACGAACTTTCTGGAGGGCAGCAGCAACGCGTAGCTATAGCTTCGGTTCTCGCCATGAAGCCCGATGTAATAGTGCTGGATGAGCCCACATCCTTTCTCGACCCTTTAGGTGCTAAGAAGATATTCGAGGTTATACATCGGCTTAATAGAGAACTTGGAATAACAATAGTTCTCGTTGAACATAGGCTTGATTTGACAGTTAAGTACGCGGATCACATTATCATAATGCAGGATGGAAAAGTTATTTTAGAGGGGGATCCGCACAAAATTTTAGACTCAGAGGACATGCGTCTAATAGGAGTTGGAATTCCTAAAGTCACGCGCCTATATCAACTTCTAAAGGCAGATGGTGTAAAATTCCATGGGAAGGTTCCTCTATCCCCTGAGGAAATGGCTGAAAAAGTAAGGAGGATCCTGAAAACCCATGATTGAGGTTCAGGATCTACATTTTACTTATCCAAGTGGTGTGGAGGCTCTGAAGGGTATATCTCTAAAAATAGAAGACGGTGAATTTGTGGCAATTATGGGAGAGAATGGAGCGGGAAAAACAACTCTCGTTAAACATTTTAATGGGCTTCTAAAGCCTACCAAGGGCCGCGTCATCGTTAACGGCATAGAGACTACAAAGGTTAGTGTGGCAACGCTGGCTAGGAAAGTGGGTTTCGTCTTCCAAAATCCTGACCATCAACTCTTCGCTGAAACTGTCGAGGAGGAAATATCTTTCGCTCTTAGAAACTTCGGCTTCAGTCCAAGCGTAATAGAGAAGCGAGTGACCTGGGCACTTAACCTGTTGGGACTAATGCAATACAGGAAAACTTCACCATTCATGCTTAGTGGTGGAGAAAGAAAACGCGTGGCTTTGGCTTCTGTACTAGCATGGGACCCTGAAATCCTAATCTTAGACGAGCCAACAATAGGACAGGATTATCAACAGAAGGAAAATCTTCGTCAATTCATAATGCAGCTGAGAACTCAGGGAAAAACAGTTTTAGTGGTAACCCACGATGTTGAGTTTGTGGCTGAATGTAACCCTAGAGTTTTGCTGATGCGCGGCGGTAAGCTGATCGCTGATGGAGCAGCCCGTAAAGTTCTCACAGACCCTGAAATTCTGGCTCAATCCTCGATTGTTCCACCGCAGATAACTCAACTTTTCATTGAACTTTCAAGTCTCGGCTTCCCATCTGACATAATAGATCTTTATGAAGCCCGTGAAACATTGCTAAAAGCTTTTGGAGCTGCTGCTAAATGAGCATGTTTGATGGACTGAAGTATCGAAGGGTATTCTCACCCATTCATAACTTAGATCCAAGAGTGAAATTCACATATGCATGCATCATATTTATCGTCGCCATATTATTTTGGGAATTCATTCCACTACTAGTGCTGTTCGTTATTCAAGTCCCATTCGTTATTCTGGCCCGTGTTAGACGGGAATGGCTACGATCCATGAAAGGCGCCGCCTTTTTGGCATCAGTTATCTTCACCGTAAACTTCGCGGTTTCTTTCATAAACTCTGGCTATATGATAACATTCGTAGCGCTTGAATACGCTTTAGCTATGACGTTCCGCTTTTTAGTGCTTGTGGAATCATTCTCCATATTCTTTCTAACAACTTCACCTGATCATTTAGGTTTAGCCTTAGAGCAGACGCGTGTGCCATATGAGTTTTGCTTTGCCTTCACGACGGCGGTGCGCTTCGTTCCAGTTCTAGCTGAGGAAGCCCAAACTATAATGGATGCGCAGAAGGCAAGAGGCCTTGAACTGGAAAAGGGAAACTTTCTCAGGAGAATTCGAAATTATATTCCCATACTTATACCCCTCATCGTTAGCGCCATACGAAGAAGTTTAGAATTAGCTGAAGCTATGGAATCACGAGCCTGGGGTGTATCGAAGAAGCGAACAAACCTATATGAACTAAAGCTACACGGAAGCGACTATGTTTTATTGACTGTGACTGTTGTACTGCTAGTGGCAGCTATTTACGTGCGTTTATACTTGCCTGTACCTCGCTTAGCAGAAATCTTTGATTATTTTGCTCATTAACCGTAAGACTTTTAATTAAGGCGTTCATGTAAATGGGTCTCGCGGAGCTTGAACCCCTTGAAATGGCTACAAGCTGCAGCAAGGGAGATAATCTCCGGAATTGAGCGATGCATCGAGGAACTTAACCCTAGCGAGGTCGAACGTTTTATTGAGCTGCTGCTGAGAGCAAGAAGCAAGAAAATTTTCGTCGTAGGCATGGGAAGAAGCGGATTCGTGGGAAGAGCCTTCGCCCTCAGGCTTATGAATATAGGCTTTAACGTTTACTTTCTAGGGGAAACTATAACACCTGCCGCTGAGAAAGGCGACCTTCTCATAGCAATATCTGGAACAGGTGCAACTAAAATGGTTCTAACGGCCAGCTCAGCTGCAAAGGATATAGGTGCTACGGTTGTAGCCATAACCTCCTTCCCAGAATCCCCATTGGGGCAGCTGGCAGACCTCGTAGTTACTGTGAAAGGCAGAACAAAAGCAGGTTGGCCTAGGGAGGAAGATTATCTTGCAAGACAGCTCATGGGCGAAAAGGAACCTCTCACACCTCTCGGAAGCATATTTGAGAATAATTGTATGGTTTTTCTGGACAGCCTTATAGTGGAGCTTATGCATAGGCTGGGAAGCACCGAGGAAGATTTAAGGCGAAGACATGCAACAATAGAATAACTTTACATGCTGGAGAGTGTTGAAAATCCGGGCTAAATGGAAAAAGAAAAGGATGAGGCGCCAGAAGA
>JANXET010000024.1 GCA_025058315.1 Candidatus Bathyarchaeota archaeon
AACGCAGGGAATACGAAGGCGACCCTTGGCGTTGGAAGCGGGAAATGGAAGCCGAATGGGCTGAAGACGAAAACGTCTGGCTCTCGCAGGCGCTGATAACAAGCTGCATAGACCACCAACTTGAATATCTCGAGTTTGAGCTGCTTGCCGAAGGCGAATTTTACGCCGGCCTTGACTTGGGCAAGTATCAAGACTATAGTGTGCTATCCGTTGTTGAAGTGGAGGATTCTTCTATAAAATTAGTTCATATGCACAGTTTCCCACTGCGGACGCCCTATGCAAGCGTGATAGGCTATGTTAAGACGCTGCGGGATAGGTGGCAAACAATAAACAAAGTGCTTGTGGACATGAGCGGAGTAGGCGACTACATAGCTGAAGACATGGTTAACGCGGGCATAGCGGAAACCGAAGGCATAAAATTCACGGTGGAAACCAAGCAGGAAATGGCTCAGTGGCTTAAACAATGCATGGTGGAGAAAAGGCTAAAAATTCCATACGACCCAGACTTGATTGCAGAATTGAACGTTGAACGCTTCGAGCTGGCAAAGGATGGGAAAATAAAGTTCAGCCATCCGGAAGGCGTAAATGATGACCGTTTCTGGAGTCTAGCCCTGGCAGTTTACGCAGCAAGAACAGAACCCAAACCTGAACTTTGGATCATACCGCGCAATGGCTGCTCTGGGCATAGTTAGGCTGCAGAAATTACGGAAACAGGCTCCGCAACATCAAGCTGCAGAGGCGTAACAAGATGAAACCGTGCGAGTTTTCCGCATCCAAAGCCTTAACGCCGGTGCAGCCACAAAACAGGCATATTCATGACAAGCGTAGCCTACGAAACCGCAGCTCCTGCAGACCGCGCGGTAGGCGTAGCTGAAGCTTAAACCCGAGTGTGCATATCCACAGGCATGGAAATAACCGTAAACTATTACCTAACAGGCATGGAAATAACCGTAAACTATTACCTAAACTTTTCAATTGAGGATTACAGAGGGAAGGATTGGCGGCAGCTTGCAGGATTACCGCAGCCACAAAATAGCTGGATTACTAAAAAGAAGTCCACTATTCTAAGCTTGGGCGAATCTCCTAAAGTCTTAATAAGTATGGATTTAAGCTCTTTTCCGGAACAGAGCTTTTTTCATTTTCTTTTCCACGCATGCATCACAGCATGCACAATAGTGTGCTATGTTTAGGTCTTCGCCAAAATTTGCCTCAGGATTTTTTCATGTTTCGCTTCCTCATCAATTATGTTGGCTATTTCCTCAGCTTCCGCTATTAGAGGTCTACAGGTTTCCAGCATGAGCTGGGTGAATACGCGTATCGTCATTTCCTCATGCAGCAAGATCACGCTTGCCAGGTCTCCGCTCTCTTTTACGCTGGCGATTTTGCTTAGATAGGGCTTCACCCACCCGCATGCGGTGTGATCCTGCACGGCATCGGCCTTTATGGATTTCTGAAGACTGGAGTATATCTCAGCATGTCTCGAAGACTCTCTGGCTACAATTTCCAGCTGCTCCGAGAATTCCTTGAACCTTTTTGATGCTTGGAGGTAGTGGTCCGCTACGGCTCTTTCAAGAATTACTGTGCAGCCGAGCAATCTTAACACGTTTTCCTCAAGGCCTTCATAGGCTTGCGCTATCTTTCTTCCAAACTTATGCGGGACAGGGAGGGCTAAACTTACATATAGCGCTGACGCGGAAACAACCAGCCACCAGCCTGCCCAGAACAAGTTAATAAGGTAAGCGTAGAAAAGGGCTCCCCTCACACTCATTATTCTGTGGATTCCAACCGCAGCGGCCAACGTGAGCATTAAGACGATGAAAACATAGTAGAGGTGATATGCTGTGAACTTGGCGCTTCTCTTGCCCTTAGGAGTAACCTTAAACCCTTTTCTCCGCCTTAGAATCCACTCGAACAGGGCTAGGGTTGTCGGCAGAGAAGCGACAAACTGGATTCCCTGGTGGTATATGAACTCTCTCAAGCCATACCTATATGTCTTCATTATCGCAAGATAGAGCATGATGGATGCATAGAATATGGGAAAGTAGACTACAAGGTACCTGGCAGGGTCTATTTCCATGAAGAATATTCCGAACACCAGGAAGAGCACCGGCGCCATCACGTCAGCTATTGATAAGAGGCCAACGTGGAGCCAATAATGGATCCCGCATAGATAATCCAGAACAGCTGATGGAGGCAACCTTGCGCTTAAAAGCTTTCTGATGAGCTGAAAGCCACCTAGGCACCAGCGGTTCTGCTGGGACATGTAGCTTGATAGATCGTTTGGGGCTTCACCGCGCCAGACAAGGGGAAGATCAACATACACGCTCTTGAATTGTTTACCCCTATTTTCATGAAGCAGTATCGAGGTGAAGATGTCCTCAGTCACGGTTTTCTCGTAGAGTCCTCCGACGCTTCGCAGATGCTCCACCCTATATATGGTTCCGCTTCCAAGGCTGAAAGCCGTCTGCCTGAGGGATCTGCCCCGCATAACCACTCTCAGGAATGGAAGCTGCTGGATGTACGCGGATAATGTGACTGTGTTATCCAGTCCTGAGTAATACTGGGGGATTTGAACAAAGACCACATCTGGATCGTCGAAGAATTTTAATACATGCTCAAACACCCCTGGCATAAGCCTCTGATCAGCATCCATAACAACTAGAAGGTCATACTTCCCGCCGTGCTTTGCAATCCACGCGTTGATAGCTCCTGCCTTGTAGCCCTTCCTGCCTGTTATTCCTCCTTGATACGGAGAAACCGTAAACCCTGGAATATAGGTCAAGCTCCTTCTTTATCTCCTCATCTGTTGAGTCATCCAATATGTAAACGTCCCCTCGCCCCTCAACCGCCATTTTAGATGCTACCGCAGTGCCGAGAACGATCTCAGGATTTTCGTTATAGACCGGTATCACAACAGCTATCCTATATTTTCCCCTGCTAGGCCCCGGCTGCCCAGCATGGCTTAAAACAGCTTTCCTGTAAACCCTGCTCAGGCGCCAATAGACGAAGAAAAAAATCATCATCAGGAAAGAAATAACCATGTCGAGAACTATGAAGAAGGACATAATCAATCCTAAGCCCCTTGAACTCACGAGTAAAGTTATTATAAGTGCAAGTAACGCTGGAAAAATGAACAGCAACATGTTACTCAAGCGCATACCAAAGTGCATCCCGTTCAACCCTGTTAACCTAGCAACTGGCGTTAAAAAATGTGTAATAATGCTCCTTTATCAGCGACTAAGGGCTAATGCCATCTGTTAAGGGTTAACTTTATTTGCGTTTTCTTAGGTATACTAAGCCGTCTTTCATTCCAACCCATTCGAAGCCCACTGCAAGCAGGGATTGAATTTCCTCCGGTGTTTTGGCAACTTTAACCGTGAATTCGTCGCCGTCACTTTGGAAGAGAGCGCGTTCAATTTGAATGTATAACAGGGTGGTGTCAAGTTTCTTATGGCCCAACAGCTCTTTAACGTATAATGGATCTTTGCTTTTATGATATTCCATCGTTGCCTTCCAATGTCTAAAAGTGTGGAAGCTTATTTGAAGCAGCCGGGGGTTTCCAAGTTTAACAGCTATTTTTTTCCTCGCTCTTAGAAAGTTGCATTTTAGAGCTGTGTATGTCACTGGAAAAACTTTCACGTCTTTTTTGGGAAGGCTATTTAACATTTCGATTAGTTTAGGACTTACTTTAAACACTCTTGGGTTGCCGCTTTTTTCCGGCGTGTTCAGGGTTACTGTCCGCCTTTCAAAGTCTACGTCTGTCCATTTAAGATTTATTGCCTCCCCAGCCCTCATCCCTGTTTCTTTGAGCAGTTGAAGGAAGGCAGCGGTTTTTCGTCCTGCAGCAGCTATCAAATCGTCTAGTTCTCGCTCCAATGGGATAAACGGTATTTGCCTTACACGTTTAACCTTTGGCTTTTGCCATGTTAATCCCTGCATTTTTGTAAACATTGAGTAGGCGCATACAGCAGCGTGTTTCCAATAATCGCTTTTTCCCAGTTTTGCTAAAGTTTCTTTAACGGTTTCAGGATTGAAAAGGTTGGCTCCTGAAGATTCAAGCAGCTTAAGCATTTCAACATAGTTTTTAATTGTATGTTCACTGTATCCTTGTTTTTTTAACCACCAGGCAAATTCCAAAATTTTTCCTTTAACGCCGGCTTTGTCCGTGGTTGATGTTGCTGTGGCTCCCGCAGACCCGCTTTCACAGTTTTCCGTCTGTCCACTCATGGCCCTTTCCTCGCTTGGCTCCAGAAGGACCTGGGCTCTGGAGCTGCATTCATTAACAGTTAAGCCATGTTTGGTTTTTATTTTTTTGCTTCCATGATGCCTTTCAGCCTTTGGCCATGAAAACCGGTAGCCGCATTCTCTGCAAAGCCAACGCTGAATGGTTGAGCTGTCAGTCAAATACCTTAAACCGTCCCGATAAAGCCTCTGTGAACCGCATTCTGGACAAACCGGCGTGTTTTGGGCTTCTATGGCGAAACAGGGCTTTTCCACTGGACTTAATGGAGCCTCTTCTGTCATTGTTTAATCCTCGAGAAGCTTATCCTTAAGAACACGTAGCATGTGGTGATAGAACACAAAAAGCTCAACTAAGCCTTCAAATTCCTCGTCTGTAAGCTTCTTTCCAACGGTTTCCTCGACTTGCTCTTGAACCCAGCTTCTCAGCATGCTTAAAGCTTCTTTTATCCACGCCAAACCTTTCACCTCCCGTTAGGCTCTTTACAAAATTTTAGGCGGCCGTCCAGGCGGAAGCTTAGGCCTGGCCTTGTCAGGCTTATGGTGGGCTAGCCGGTGAAGTTCAAGGAAAAGCTGGATGTCAACCCATAGGCGTTTATTATGTTTGATGTAATGCATTACCTTGTTCACCGTCGGGTTCCGCCTTCTTGTTTTAATGAATTCTTCAATGGCGTCTAGTTCAGTCCTGGTGAAAATGTAGTTTCGCAAATCATTCAGCCCTCAGAAATTTTTTCGCTAAATTCTAACTGTTGGAATTTTAACCCCCCTATTTTTCATGGATTCTTTTAGTTCGTAAAGCTGCATCCATAATTCGGCAGTGTTTATTCTTTTTTTGGTTTTTAGGTTCAACTTTAAGCTTCTTCGAGAGCTTCAGCAGGTTTTGAAGGGCCATGATTAGGTTTAGCTGACATTTCGCCTTGTCTAATGCTGGTTCATCGAAGGCTTTTAGGACACGGTGGATTTTGGCCATCGTATCGTTTATTAAAGCTGTAAGGCGAAGCTTCTCCATTTCCTCTTTAGAAAAAGACGAGTTTAACCGCTGTTTTCCCATTCCATTACCCCCTCAACTTCCCAACGTCGGCCTTTGCTTCATTGGAACTTCACCCCTAAGGGTAGTTTTTGGTAACGTGTTTCAGTAACATTTAACGGTAACAGACTGTAGGCTTCACATTCTTTTTTAGCAATCCAAAACCTTGGCATTATTCGGCGGGCTTGCCTTACCGCCTCGCAAATATACCATGGAGCCAAACGCGTTCTTTCATTTAAAAAGAAACGATGTTTCAGTCTTAAATACACAATTAAAGCGTCATGGTTTAACGCTTCAATTTGACGGCCCTGGCTGATCCACCATTCAAGAAAGTCTTTAGAGCCTTTGCTTGAGTTGCATTTTCTACATAAGGGAATGTAGTTTTCAACCGATTGAGTTCCGCCCTTTGAAATTGGAATCACATGGTCTCCGGAGCCTTCTGGAACGGGGAGACCGCATGAAACGCATTTTCCAAGCTTCACTAGGTGGATAACGGTTTTTCTACATGGGCTCATTAAACCCTTTTCAGCCGCCTTTAACCCCTTCAGAAATAGGCTTTTTCCAGGATAATATTTCGGGTTGGCTGAAACTACACGGTGCCAATGGCTCCAACCGTAAAGAAACGTTAACGCGTCCTGCAACGTTAACCTAATCTGCCCGTTCACCATTTCAATCACCGTTTGAAATGATGTTTAGGCTCCTTTTCCAGAAAAAAGCCTAAATCAGGCTGAAAAGGCACCATTTCACCTTTGCAACTGTGACTGGAAGAGTTTTCTCTTAAACGCTCCCTCACCTTCTCCATCCACTCGTTCACGCCCTCCAGTCTGCACTCTATACCCCGCGGTTGAAAAGTTGAAACGATGCGTTTAACCAGCTTTTCAAGGCTCTCCAGCCAAAAACGGCAGTTTTCTCTTGTATTTTCCAGATTGAAATGGTAATCGGGCTTCTCTCTGAGGAGTTCGTAGCTGTAGGGTTTAGTGGTCTGTATTTCGCGGAGATATCCGTTTTTGGCTAATATCTTTAGGATGCGGTATACTGTTAAGGTTGAGAAGCCAGTTTTCTCGGCAACTTTATGTTTGTCCAACATTTCACCGTTTTGGAAAAGCTCTAAAACCTGACGTTGTCTATTTTCAAGCCTCGTCACGGTCTGCTGAATTACGTCGCCTAAAACATTTAATGCAAAATCAAAATCCTCAGGAATGGTAATAACATATGTTTTATGTTGAACGTGGATTTTCGGCCTTTTTTCTTGACGGATTAAAGCCAAAACCCTTGCGAACGCTATTATTTTTTCAATATGCGTTCTGAGGGCAACTTGCTGTTCCCGTGTTTGAGCATACTCCACCAGCTTCATGAGGGAGGGCGGCGGAAACGCGATAACTTCACGCTGCCACTGGTTAAGCCTTAAAGCATTTCGGAAGGCTTCCACGTCGAAAGGCTCTTCTAAGCCTAAAATCTCCTTTAAGCTTTCAGGCAACATAGCGTTTCTAATTTTGAAAGCCAATACTCGCCGCGTTAAAATTGGGTCGTCACACATTGAAACGCGGAAAGTGCGCCTGTACAAGTCTGAGTAAACTTCCACGTCAGCCTCGGTCGTGATGAAGTTCTTAGCGTTTGTTTTAGCTCGGCCCATCATCATTTTACCGGTAGCCTCGTCTCGCATAGGATAAATGGTTTCAATAGGTTCTCCCTCACCTATCGCCCTAAGCCCTAAACTGCCAGTTTTAGACTGAACTCCAGCCGCTTCATAAATTAACAAAGTTCCATGAAACTCTTCAGGAATGTATTTGACTGCTTCAGGCGTTGCGGTGGTGAATTCGAAAAGCCATTCAGGTGGAAACAAGGGCTTAAGCGCCCTTATACTTTCATTTTTGCCTGAACCGCTGAAGCCCGTAATAATCAGGCTGAATGGATATTTGGTCTGGCCGCTGCATAGGGCCACAAAGTTACAGATTAAAACTTTATCTTCACCAATTAACCGCTTTCGCCCATACTTAAGCGCCAAAGTTATTAGATCTTGCTTTAGAAGCTCAAGGGCCCTTTGCTTCTCCTGCTCAGTTAAAAGTTCTTCCACGTTTTTAGGGGCATGGGGACATTCAAAGCCCAGGCAGAAGCCCATTTCACGGATTGTCCGGCAGGAAGCCGCCTTCTCCGGATCAGCCGTCTTAACATGATAAAGACTCTTCTCAAAATTGTAGTCCGCCTGCCCCCTGAACAGCTTTGCCGCCGCCTCATTTTCCAACCCCGCCTTTTTGTATTCAGCTGCAACGGCTAAGCGCATTAAATGAGGCAGATCATTGCAGGTTTCGAGGGCCTTTTTGATGCAGGGCCTAACGCCCTTAACCCGTTCAATTTTGGATTTTTCGCTTTTAGGTTTGGCCGGCTTAAACTTGGCTTTGAAGCGG
>JANXET010000025.1 GCA_025058315.1 Candidatus Bathyarchaeota archaeon
GACGACAATTTCAAAACTAAAGCAGCTTCCCCTTTCAATAACCTCTAAAGTATGTAATGTCCCTGCAGCTTCCTGCGACGTGGAAACAACCCACGCCGCGGAACATTTCAAGCGATCTACAGCCGTTAACGTTATCCTGCGAATTTCGACAGGTTCACGCTCAAGCTCTCCACATCCACTACATTGAAAACCGTAAAAATGTTTAACGGATCCTCCGCAAACATCACATGAATCCGGTGGAACAAACACATCGAAAATCTTCTTGCATTGAGGTTTACTGCAACGGAAAAGTGTACGAGGAGAAGGCTCGTAAACACCACCGCACTTCAAATGCACAGGATAAGCATATCGGAAGAAAACCTTTGAAGCTTTTCCAAACTCTTCGCCAAAAAGTTGCGTGTAAACGCAATCATTAAAATAATCGCAATCCTCATGATTAACTAGCGGCTTGTCAAGCTTACAAACATTCCTTATAATAGCCGTGCCCACCGCGCCACGAAGGGCCGCTCCTGGAATGTAATTGCGACTTCGTTTAATAACCCCTGTTCTAACCCCTGAGCCAATATGCAATGGAGTTATAGCTCTAAGAACACCGCTTAATCTATAACAGGCGACACCCATAAACAAAGCCTCTAAATCATGTCAAGCCAGCGTTGAAGCTCTGCGCCAGCCATTATTTTCTCATTTTCCTTGCCAAGATAATAACCTGCAGTCCTTTCCCTAACACTTTCAATAACAAACTTGACCTTTCCGAACCCCCTCGTTGAAGAACCGCCTAAGGCAGAGTCTTGGACGGATTTCAAAGCAGCCTTCAAAAGCTTAAGCTCCTCACCCGACATGTTCTCTGCAACAATTTCAAGGCTAAACTTTGTTCCCGCCGGAACCGCCTGTATAGTATATAGAGCACCCTTAGCCACTGTGCCTTTTTCACGGTCAATCGCGATTCCCGTTCTTTCAAGCAATGTTTCAACTTTCTCCAGTGGATATGAATCCCTAAACTTGACTTTGCTTGCAAGGGAAATGTTCCCTGCAGATCCAAAGATCCTGCAGCAAATGCAGAATTCATCAGTGCTCTGCTTTTTGGAGCCGCACATCTCCTTGACATCAGGCGGTTTACACACTTCAGCCCCATTCTGTCGAGCAATACGTTCAGCCTCAGCCCTCACCCGTCCCTTTAACGAAGACCCAGGAATATATGGTTGCCCATCCGGGGTGGTTAGAACTGGCAGATCAACTTCACCTACCTCTATCTCTGATCTCCCAGAGCCGATGTGTAGCGGTGTGACAGCCTCTATTGTCCCTGAAATAATGATTCTTTTCTCCAGTTTTTCAAACACCACCTTTTCACCTCCTTCTTTTACTGTGATTCAATCCAAACTTTCATATTTAAATTGGAAAACTCTTCCTTGCCCCTTAAAGCCTTCTCGATTTCCATCGCCAGAGCCTTAGGATTTCCATGGAACCTATCCACTTTCACATTAATTTCCAAAATCCTCCCCTGTAACCTCATGGTGGCTTTGTTAAAGACAAAACCATGCCCCTCCACAATCCGTTTAACAATGGGTTCGCCGATGCTTTCTAATCTCCTTGTGGGTTCCTTTTCGTAATAGTCGTATAGCATCACAGCATAGGTCAACACTTTTTCAAGGAACACCTTTCCGTCTTCATACTTCCTTATAAGCTCAAGAACCTTAATGAACCCGGCGCGACCGCTAACCCCTCTGCCAATCTGCATCTGAACAAAGGCTTCAACATAAGCCAACGGCCTTGTTTTAACCAACTTGCGAATGGTCCGCAGCTGCTTTGCACCCATTCCTGAATCTACAGCAATTTTGGCTAACTCTTCCCCTTCCAGTTTCAAACTTTTTTCTTCAATCATACTTAATCACCCTTAAAGAAGTTATAAATAAGAAAAGCATCAGCTAAAAGGCCTGTTTCCAAATAAGACAAGAGCTTTTCTCCTTGCTGCCAATCAATAACCCCTCTACCCATTAAACTCTTGATTAACGCCTCAGCCTCCACAACTCCCACGTCACCCTCTGATGCAACTCTAGTAATACGCCTAAGCTGATGCGAAGCCACCTCACTACTACGCATAAAACTAACGATGTTTAGGACCACGTCTAACTCCGCCCAGCTTCTAGGCTTAACCCTTTCTAACTCGCTTGATGTAACTCCAGAGCCCCCAATCACAGTCCAAGCAACTTTATTCTTTCCTCCCTCTTTAGCCCTAGATAACAAATACCCTGCAGCTTCCACGCCAACGTAAACAGGCAACTTATAATGGAAAATCGCTATTCCCGCAGACATCGTACATTTCCCAGCCATTTCATCCCTAAACTTTGAAGTAATATCCCTTGAAGCTTTTAAAGCAGCTTCACCTGGGAAAAAAGCCAACAAATCATCGCCTCCAGCAAAAATAATGTGGCCTTCAAACTTTTTCACAATGTTCTCAAATTCTTTTTCGCATGTTTTATGGATTATATCGCTGAGAGTGGAAACCCTTGAAGGCGTACACGCCTTACCCTCTTCTTCAAACATTTTGCCCGCCAAAACTTTGCCGATATCATCTCCATCAGCCCTTATACACGCAACAAAGTTACTCTCACGTTTTAAATCATCCAACCATACACCCTTACCTTTATCTCTTAAACTCCAGCAAAAGTTGCAAAGTCTCTCCGGGCGAGGCGAAGCATCGACAGGCAAAAACCTCTCTGAATCCTCCATTATCCATTGACGCTTCCTACAAACATCGCAGGTTTCAACTCCTTCATCCACTAGAATATTAGGAATCCATAAACGCATACCCTTCTCTGAACGCATCTTCCGCTGTGCTTCCTCCCAAATGCCGCCAAAATTCTCCTGAATTTCATCACCATTTGCAACAACAAAACTAACGGTTATTGAAACTTGTCCCTCTGATGTCTCCTCAAAACTTTTTTTAGCAGCATTTAACACTTTTTCAGCTTGATCAACAGGCGAAAGTGCAAGAAAGCTTCCACCGGATGCAAAGAGAACACATTCAGGACCTAATGATTCGCTTAAAGAATTATAAGCATTATATGTTGCCTTCTTAATTAAGCTGCTTCGGGCGTTTAAATCAGGCAAACGTAAGGATTCATTAATGAAGCTTGATATTCTGTCAGCGTCTCCACTCAGTATTGCGAAATTATAATTGCTCAGCCTCTCACCCTTCCAGCCGCTTAGGAAAATGCACGTTGCAAAGGCTGCTGTCAACTTCATGTGGTTCCATAGGGAAACATCATTTATCGGATTCCTAGTGTCAGCCGGAACAAACCTCAGATAAGAATTCGACAAAATGTCAAATATTTTGAAATATGTTTCCTTAGAGTTTTCATCAAATTCATTTCTTAGGCTTCCAAGCCTATTTAATAGCTCATTTGATAAATATGCCAAATCAGCAGCATCAAACTTTTTCCGGACGAAATCTTTTGAGAGAACATGAGTCAAATCAACTGGCGGGGAAGGAATAAAAGGTCCGCCGGATGGTTCTTCCCGCCTATCTGCTCCTGAAGCAAGATTGTCCGCTAAACAAATTATCCTCTCAATTTCAGTCTTCGGCCGGTAATCCTCAGCATAAGAACTGCCTGTATGATGTCGCATTGCGTGAACAGCAATATCTTCGCCTAAACAGGCTTTCACAAACTTGAATGTGTAATAAACGTGTTCAGACCACGGTTTCCTATTAGCCCAACATTCCAGTTTTCCAACATCATGAAGCAAAGCGCAAACCCGTACAACGTCAAGTTCATTCAAAAATTCTTCAACCTCAACACTTCTATAATTAATTGCAGCCTGTTTAAAAAATAAAATTTACTACTTTCAGCAATATTCCCTTTCCAAGTAATGGGAATATATGGGTCAGCATTATCATTTAGGTGGGTGATCGTGTCCCTCAGGACTAAAAACACTATGAAGCGGCTTTTTGGAGCCGAAAAATACCTCCTGCCTATTTTCAAAACTTTGATTTATCCTGGAAACCAGGCTTCAGCTGCATCGGCTAACCACCATATGGAATCCAAAGGGATATAGCCTACGGAAGGCAGTATCCTGTAGAAGCAAATGCTAATTATATATAGGAAACTAATAGAACTGTACGTGCCTTTAAGAGGAAACAAAATAATTCTATTCAAGGACTAGGAG
>JANXET010000026.1 GCA_025058315.1 Candidatus Bathyarchaeota archaeon
CCACCTGACCTTGAGGTTATCTAGGGCTTTAAGGATTTCGTCAGCAGCCTCGCCTGGAACCAGAATGCAGCCCTCGCAGAGTTTTACTCCGCCAGACTTGGCGACAAGGCCTCCTCCACCTCTCCTATATAGGGTGTATAAAGTCCTCATTTTATCCCTAACATTCAAGCCTGACATGTCATAAATTATTAGAGCGTAGGGCCTCATTTTTAGCGGTTTGAGGAAAACCTCCATTGGAAGCTTGGCATAGAGAACTTTCCCAAACTTGATTAGCTCCTCTAGGAAAACCGGGTTCGCCCCCTCAAATTCTTCAATAGCCTCCGGGATGACATGTAAATTCATTCTGAAGCTGCTGACGGCCTTAAAAAGTTCCTTCCAGCTCTTCCACATGGAAGACTTATCCCTAAATATGACAAGCAAATCATAATCGGAATAAGCATCATAATCCCCCCTTGCATAGCTTCCAAAGAGAATAATGCAAACAACACCCTCAAACTTGGACAGGACGTCAACTATTCTCTCTAAATTTGACGCCAGCTCTCCTTTCAAACTCACCTAAAACACGCTCCATACACTCAATAACCCTTCTGGCCCTTTCTCCATTGATGCCTCCATATCCCAAGGCGCCATAGGCGCCCCAAAGCTCATCCACATCCGCCGAAACCCATGGAAACCTCTCCTTCACCCAACGCAGCCTTCCGGCATGGGCGCTCCTCGGATGCAAGTGAAAGTGCAAATCCTCTAAAGCGGCCAAAGCCTCAATAGCCTGCTCAACAGCCTTAATTGCCAAATCCCCTACAACCGTGAACCTCCCCTTTCCATACTCATCTAAAGCTGCAGCCCTCTTTTCACGAGCAACCTTAACATGAATCTCACTGTCGCCCATAAAAGCTTCATGATACATGTAATATTTTCCTTATATATAAGAATTATAGTAACAGCCTTCCATAACCCTAAAATCAGCTTATGCAATATTCTGAGGCTAATTTAATAATAAGCTTCGACAAAGACTTCGACAACCTCGACATTAAAAGAATTGAACCCCATGAAATAACCGTATAAAAGGCGTAAAAGCCCCTTCAACGTAATCCCATGACCAGCTTCAGTCAAGAAGCCGTTAATGTTGAGGAAAATTCTGTATCAACGGTTTCGGGAACGGGCTGCTCCACATGGCAACTTTATAAATGCCTTGGCTGCTCTATTATTTGAGGCGTGCACTCAGCTTCTATTGGAAGGGGGCAGCAATGAAAAACTTTGAAGAGGTTAAGAGGAAGCTGGAAAGTTTAAAGCCCGTTTTATCTAAAGATTTCAAGGTTAAATCCATAGGCGTTTTCGGCTCTTACGTTAAGGGAGAAGAACACAGGGGAAGCGACCTCGACGTTCTCGTTGAATTTGAGGAATCCGCTGAACTCTCCCTTCTGGACTTCATTAGACTCGAGAGATTTTTAAGCAAAAAGCTAGGCGTCAAAGTTGACCTAGTTGAAAAAAACACTTTAAAGCCTAGAATTGGAAAACGCATCTTAAAAGAAGTTGTAAACATATGAGCAGGGAATTCCTAGATTACGTTGAAGACATTATAGAGGCGATGAACGATGCTTTGAATTTTGTAGATGAAATGGAATACGCCAGTTTCGTGGAGGATAAAAAGACTGTTTACGCGGTATTAAGGGCTTTGGAAATCATAGGGGAAGCCGTTAAAAAGTTGCCGAAGGAGTTGAGGGAGCACTACCCCAAAGTGCCTTGGAAAGAGATGGCAGGAATGAGGAATAAGCTAATCCACGGGTACTTTGGGGTTGATTTAAAGAGGGTGTGGAGGACCATTAAGGAGGACATCCCGAAACTAAAACCGTTATTTGAAGAAATATTAAGGAATTATAAGTCAAAATAAACCTAAACTACATGCGGTAACATAAGTATTCTATTATCCTGATTTTTGCCGCCGGCGCCCATGATCAAGCCTCAGGAAAATATCAACTAACATATTTTGATTCGCTCCATGCCTTTCTCATTCACGTTATCGCTTTCACACCTTGACCACATTTGTTTAATCACTCATTAAAAGATCCCTTGCCGATAATCTGCCAAGAAATCTGGGAACTTTTGTCATGGAAAAGTGAGGCGGTATCCGGAAAAGGGCGCTGTTGCTCAATTTTTCTAAAATTTTCTTCACAGTTGAGAAAAATTTTTAAATTTTTCCTTATAACATTACCTATGCAGCCGTCAAGGGTTATGGACTACATTTCCAAGTGGATTAGCAGAAGTATCCCTGTCGGCGTGGAAAGGGAGCTCAGGGTTCCATATAGGCGAGCCTCGGCGTGTACAGAGTTTTTAGCAGTCCTTTTTGGGCTTCGATGGTGGAAAGGTTCAGGAGGAAAGCCATGGGGGTTTATGGTTATAAGAAGGGAGCTGTGAAGAAAGCTGTGGAAGATTTGATAAGAAAGTTCAATTCTTTTAAAGTCGAGCCGCTGGAAAGAATCATGCAGGCTGCTAAGCGAGGTTAAGGAGGGGACGATAACAGCCTCAATGCTGCACTTCGCCGTCCACGGAGTATCCGTGATGCTTGAGAAGCCAGACATTGTAGCCAAGCTCATCGCCGAAATCCTGACATGACGAGGCTTAACCATAGTCAACCTATCCCCCCACGAGGAGCTGGCAGCATGCTGGCTTGCAAGCAAGGTTGGACTCGACTTCGATGATGCACTGCATTACTACTTTGCGAAAAGCAGAAACATGAAATGCGATAGCTGCGGCTTCACATTGGATAGAGACGTTATAGCCGTATTGAACCTTCAGATGCGGGGAGCAGGGTTCACCCCGAGAGTCCTCGATGAACCAAACGAGAGGAAAGAGCTACATGTCTACAAAAGACTATGCAGCTCAGAACCCATCTTCGTTCAAAAATGTTTCAATCTTCCTCCACCTGACCTTGAGGTTATCTAGGGCTTTAAGGATTTCGTCAGCAGCCTCGCCTGGAACCAGAATGCAGCCCTCGC
>JANXET010000027.1 GCA_025058315.1 Candidatus Bathyarchaeota archaeon
AAGGAGTGAGAAAGTGCGTCAAAGCCTGTGTCAGCTACCAGCTTCTGTGGCATAGCCGTGGGGAATGAGGGTTCAATTATCGAGATATCCGGTACAAGTTCGCTGTTCGCTAACTCCATTTTCCGCTCTTCTTTCAGGTCAGTTATAACTGTGGCGAAGCTTGCGTCAGATCCTGAACCACTTGTTGTTGGAATACCTATCAGCTTGGCCTTTTTTCTTAATCCGAGTTTTATGAACGGATTTATTGCTCCAAGATCCATTTCTGGGCGCTCATAGAGGAACCATATCGCTTTCGCTGCGTCTATGTTGCTGCCTCCTCCGAGTCCTATGATCCAATCTGGCCCATATTCTCTGGCAAGCTCAGCCACTCTAATTACAGTTTCTTTAGAAGGTTCAGGTTCAACCTCAAATGCCTTTGCCTCAATACCTGCCTCCTTCAAGTAGCTGGCTATTTTATCTACAAACCCCATCTTCTTTATGGTGGCGCCGCAAACGATTAATGCTTTTTTTCCCTCAATGCTCTTTAAGTATTCTAAGGCACCATCACCTATGACAACTGTTCTGGGAAATGTAAGTACTTGCATTATTATCCTCGAAATTTAGAGTGATTTGCATTTTAATATAAAACTTGTGGACCAGGGTTGTTTCATTTAATGTGTTCACCGCAAATCTCATAGGTGGTTTCCTTAAAATTTTTGACCCAGAATTTTATATTTTATAACGCGAGTTATATATTAAAAGAAAAATTCTCCATTTATTTTTTTAATTTTTAAAATAATAATTTTTATGGTGAGGCTCTGGATGGTAAATGTTAAACAAGACTGCAGGAAATGCAAATCACATAATGTCAAATACCAAAAGCGATGATAGTTGTCTAGCAATAATCACTATTGATTCTGATGTTTCAAGGAGGTTATTGTTTATCGTGGTGTTGATGGTTATGCTAGCACCGTGAGGTCTTAGACTATATCAATGTTCAGGTTTATGATATTTCCGCTCAGGGAATGGTCCTTCGACAAAACACTTTAGAAGTATGTAGTTAAGAAGTAGTACGTAGGATCCTGTATTAATGCGTCATACTCATCAGTTTTCATGCACTATCCTTCAATGTATTATTGATGATAGTGCTCTGAATGCGCTCTGCGGTTAGGCATACAATACAGTCAAGGATTTGGAAGAACGAGGGTCCATTGCTTCTATGTTGGGTTGCTAACGGTGACGTGGAGTTTATAATAAGTGTAGAAGAATAAAAGCGGAACCGGCGGCGACATAACCGTCACGCAGAAGGGCATCCGTGAGATACAGCTTGCAAAGGCTGCGATATTTGCTGGACGCTGATTATGATGAAGAAAAAGAATGTAAATTTAAAGAATATGGATCATTTCTGGTTGCCGGCTCTTTCGGAAGCTATATGAACATTAAAAACCGCCAGGATAGCTGGTCTTATGCTTGATATAACATTCTGGCAAAAATAAGGCTTGTAGGTGACAGCGCCAAAATAGCCCTACTTTCAATGGATGCTGAAAAGACAGCTGAAAAATTGTCCAGTAGGATCAGCTACTTGGAACATGCAAGAGACCCTGAGTTCGCATCAGAATTCGCCGGCGCCATGTTCATTCCCCATAATGGCTTAAACAGATTTCCTTCAGTTATGAAATCCATTAACCAGGGTTAAAGGAGTCAAAGTTCCTAACCTACTGGCTTTCCCTTTGCAGCTTGCCGACGGATTCTGCTGTAACTTCGTATAGGACACCATCTTCAGAGAGCACCAGTACGGCCCCGCATTTCCTGCATTTATAGTACCTATTAACTCCTTTGTCGCCACTTTGCTCTCCTAGAAACTCAACCTCACCATGAGAACACTTAGAGGATTTACTGCTCAACATAAAAACCCAAACATAAAACCGCTTACCGTAAATTTAAAACTTTGCATGGCAACGCCAAAACATTAGGAGGATAATAATGCTAATCTAAGCATTTATTAGCCTTCTAACGTTCTTCTTCAAATTGTATAAGCGCGCCTAAACGGGCCCGTGGTTTAGCATGGATAGGGATAAACCTATTCGAACTTAAGATATTGTACGTACGTTTTCAGATAATGCTCGTCGCCTATGGCTGTTATGTCTGAGCTAGTTTGTTTTCAAGGTCTGAATATGTTATTGTTTTTATAATTTTGCCTGCGGTTTTCTTTAGTTTTCGTCTTCTGCTACTATGGTGGCTTCTGCGCTTTTGGCTGTTTTGATGTTGAGGCGTCGTAGAAGGTTAAACCCTCCCCTGTGGGCTTAACAGATTTGAAAAGGGCTTTCTCAGACCTGCTCCACACGGGAAAATCCCCAAGGGTTGTTGTTGGGATTTCCAAGGGTTCTTACAAGGGGTGGAGAGGTTGATCGTGGCGAATGAAATAGTCTTTAAGGAAGAGTTGGCTCCAGAGGTTAAGCTCATAAAAGTGCGGGCGCCTCTGATTGCGAGAAAGGCGAAATCAGGGCAGTTCGTGGTTTTGAGGGTAAGCGAGGATGGCGAAAGAATCCCGTTAACCCTGATAGACTGGGATCCTAAAGAGGGCGCAATAACCATAGTGTTTAAGGAGATTGGGGCGTCCACAAAGGAGCTTGGAAAACTGGATGTTGGAGACGCCATTCATGATTTAGTAGGGCCGCTTGGAAAACCAAGCGAAATCACCTTCCACAGCAAAGTGTGTGTACTCGGT
>JANXET010000028.1 GCA_025058315.1 Candidatus Bathyarchaeota archaeon
ATATCTAACCCACTCTATGTTACGCTGCTTCACCAAGTCGGCAAACTCCCAAAGGGAAAGTTTAGCCATCTCTGCGGCTTTGGCAAAGGTAACTTTTCCATCACGCAACAGCTCCAAAGCTGTTTGCTTACGCCATTCGCCAACACCCAACTCAAGAAGAGCCATAACAACCGTAGCCTTATCCAAACCTTCTCGTTTCACTACTTCTTGAATCTCCTTCTCTATTTCCTCCGGGATTCTTACAGCTAGGGGCTTAAGAGTCAACTTCGCCACCGTAAACAAAAGATATCAAACGCATACATAAAGTTGCGCCGTCAAAAATAGGCCACCTTCTCCTTTTCTTCCTTTAATTCATACCTTTTAGGTTTACCTACTTCTCGTCTTCCCTTAAAACAAGTGTCACAGACAGGATAAAGCTGAACATTTTCAATTAAATCCTTAATAAGGTTCTTCAAATCCACAAGCAAACTGTTCAACTCGTCCCTGCGTAAACTACCGATAAACGCGCTGTATTGAATCCTCTGCAATCCATAATCCTTTAAGGTCTCCGCCACTAAAGCCCGCAGATTATCATCAGTAATATCATAAATAACTAAATAGCGCATTTATTTCACCAGCCTAAAGTGAAAGGTGTATAATCAGCCTCGCGCAGAAGAAAGCGTGCCACGCGCCTTGCTTGATGATGAATGAAGCCTTTAATGGTGCTTTTCTGCCCATCAAACATAACCTCTGTGTCCAGGCGTTCCTGAAAGCTTTCCAGCAGGGTTTTAACAGCCTCTTTACTTAAGATCCTGCTGTCCCCGACAGCCTCAGCAACTATGGCCTCGTCTGGCTTAATCACATTCTTCGCTATCAAGCCGAGGAGAACTCTGTCCACAACTTGTTGTCTGAATTCCTCCATCAAATCTAAAACAAGCGAGGGCTTGCCGGGCCTATCAGCATGCAAATAACCCGCGTAGAAGTCTAAACCTGCATAGCTCACAGCTTTCCACACTTCTGGAAAAAGGATTGTCTGATATCCGAAGTTCAGCATGGCATTAAACGGATCCCTGGCGCCTCTTGTTTCGCGTCCTGTGAAGCCAAGCTCAGCTGGAAGGACCTGCCTTATGGCCTCCCAATAGAAACGGGCAGCTTCAGCCTCCAAGTTCATCAAGCCTTGGCGTTTATCATCAATCCTTAAACCCTTCTCCTCGTTAACTTTCACAATGATCTGATCGATGGCTTTACCCGCCTCATAAAGCCCCTCAGAAAGCGCAGGGTCTGTTTGGCGCCTGTTTTTCGCCATTAACTTGAGCAGGTTCGCTTGATTAGCAAGTTTTCCAGAAACAAACTTTTTGGCTAAAATAAAGCCCCTCTCATCGTTATACGCCGTAAACTGTTCTCTACGGGCTCTCACGGAACCCGTCATCGAAGCAGGCATTATAACGGCGTAGGGCCAACCGCCATAGCGGGCGAAAACTACCTGGATATTATTTTGAACTGCTAAAGCCAGCGCGCTAGCTGAAAATGCAACCCCTGATGAGCAGCAAATTATTGCTTCAACATCATCCGCAACTATTTCCTTAACCGCACCCTCCTTTTTCACAACAAACCTATTTCTCTTCCTCCCTAAGAAAATGCCGAAATCATCCAAGAAAATCCTCATAAAACACCACCGCCGCAGCTATTCATAGCAAACCTTAAAATACATGCAATCCTCAGAACATTGAGAACGCTCAGGCATACCCGGGTCCTTCCCCTCGGCTACGATCTCAAGCTTTCTGTCCCGCTCCTCAATCCACCATTGCCTCAATTCATCACTTGCGAAAAACAGGTCTCTACGCACCGAGACCTTTCCATCTTTGACATCAAGATAGACGATGCAGCAAACGTCTACTGGAACTTCGTGGATGCTTTCGAACACAAGCGCGTAGCCCACTGGCGAAAGCCTATGCCACTCCTGCGGTTCACTTGCCACTTTCAAATCAAACATTATCGCCTTCAAATAATCGTAACAATCCAGACTGAGTATGCCGCTTAAGCCAAGCAATTCACCGGAAATCTTATGCTCAACCAAGAAGGGCGCAGCCGAAGCGATCAAATCAAGCTCGGAAGCGTAAGGCTGGCGGCTGGAAACCTCAGCCAACCTTGCCTCACAAAGCTTATACACAAACTCCCAAACAAGCCTAGAAGGCTCCCTGAGATTTTCCGGTTTATCCGGAATCTCCGACCAACGAACACTAGACCACCACGAATCAAAATCCAAATTACAGCGACGAATAAAAGCCCTTAAACAATCACTTACCACACCATGAATAATCTTTCCCAAAGCAACCTTGCTGTTTAGCACGGGCAAAATCTTCGCCACATAACGCAAATACACATCGCGACCAGTAGGACAATACTTGGAGCACACAGCATACATGGGCAACTTAACATTATCATAATATGGCTTCAAAGGCGGCTGATGCCAACTCCAACCCCGCAACTCCTTATTAACCCCGACATCCCGAGCTGTAGGTAAAAGCTGATAGAGCAAGTATTTCTGCTCGATATCGGAGAGAAAATACAACTTTACCTACCGTTTA
>JANXET010000029.1 GCA_025058315.1 Candidatus Bathyarchaeota archaeon
ATCGCACCTGCGGCGCCGAGGATAAGCCACTCAAAAGGCCATCCCACTGGTTGAGGCTGCGGCGTAGGCACGTGGGACTGCACGCCAACCTCATAGCAGATTTCCCAGTATCCAGGTGAAAGTTTCAGCCTAACAGTGTCGCCTTCAGCCTTTAATGACATGGGCGCAGCGTTGATGTACACTATCGTTGAGTTCCTGGGAAGGAGAACTTCAATCTCGAAGGGAGAGGTGAAGGCTAAGGTCCATAATCCGCCACTCTTAGATGTCAGGACATCCGTATCATACTCAAGTGTAACCTGCATTGCATCTAAAGAATAGATCACCATGTTTTGGCCATTAATGTCATAAGCAAGCATGGAGCCCTTCTCATCTGCCACCAGAACATTATACAAGTGTTCTTCAGATGCTAAAATGGGCACGGTGACCGAAGCCTCGTTTTCCTCAATGATTATGGTTCCTTTGAAACGGGCGACACCGTCAACAAAAACTTCCAAACTTGCACTTTGCAAGGAAGCCGCGTAAACAGGCTTCAAAGCGCATAAGGCAGCAATAGTCAGCAAACAAAATGTGACGAAAACAGCAAACTTCATACAAGTACACCCTGACAGCTGATCCATCATTAGGACGTTTTAAATAAAGGTTATGAAATTTTGATAAACGCGAAGAACGCAAAATTTCATCAGGGATAGGAAATTTTAAAACTCTGGAAAGTGTGATAGACTTAAAGCTCAGTGCATGTGATTGGTTTGGGACTAAGTTTACCTATGGCTGGTGCAGCTGCTTCTGAAAGAAAACCCGCTGTAACACTTGCCATAATAATGCTTAATATAGCCGTGTACGTTGTAACCTCATTTGGGAACCTTTTCCTCAAGGTTGAAGATTACTGGGTTGAAGTGGGCGGTTTTGTGCCTTTATTGATGCCTAATATAGGGGAGTACTATAGGCTGGTCACTTCCATGTTTCTACACGCTGATTTCTTTCACATACTTTTTAACATGTATTTCCTGTACGTATTTGGAAGGGCCGTGGAGAATGCTCTTGGCAGGGGAAGATATATTGCCCTATACTTATTATCAGGAGTGGCTGCTTCAATATTTCACTCAGCATTTAGCTTTATTGGAGGGTTTTCAAATTATGTTATTCCCGCCATAGGCGCCTCTGGAGCGATAAGCGGTATTCTAGGCGCGTACCTGATTCTTTATCCTGGAACATCCCTTATAATGGGCTGGTGGTTTTTTCTATTTCCATTCTTTATCCGTTTAAAGGCTTCATACTACCTGCTTTTCTGGTTTGCAACTCAGGTGATATATGGATACGCTAGAGCCGCTGGAAGCACAGCAGTGTTTGCTCATGCTGGAGGGTTTATAGCGGGTATAGCCCTGCTATTGCTTGCCGATAAGGATAGGCTGGCTCAGCTTAGAATGATTGATCGCATAACTCCGCCATACTATTTGGTGATTTATCCCTCTAGAACTGGAGGCTTAAGCCGCACCACAAAGCTTATACTTGGAACACTTCTCGCCATCATTCTTGCCAGCAGCGCATACGCCTGCTTAGGCCTTGCCGACATCAGCGGCAACACAAAGTCGGCTACAATCCAGTACACTTACAAAGAAAGTCTCGTAAGAGATTACGTGGGCATCCAATTACCAAACATAGAAGAGTCAATCGGGAACACGCCTTTAGATACCACGAGAATATTATTAAACAGGCTTTATGCTGCCGGCTTACTTTATAATGTAGAGGAAGCCGGAGGCAGAATCTCCATAAATCATCAGACCATGGAGCTATCCATACCCGTCACAATAGATACATTTAGCAGCGTTGTAAAGGTTAACTTTACAATTCATCAATTTGAGGGCATTTATGACGATGACGGATTTTTAAGACACGGCGAAGGAAACATTGAGACACAGATAATAAAAATCCAGCTTGTCTATGGACCTGGAAGCAGGCTGTACCCCATGGTATATTATGAACCTGTAACATACGATTTCAGTGTAAACTCACAAACGGTGAACCTTAACGTCATAACGAGATACACGGCGCTAGCTTCTCTTGCAGCCACCCTAGCGGCGCTCATGGTTACATTGAAGAAGGACAGGGAGTTGACGCTTGTTGGTGAAGAGCTAAACTGGCATGGGAACCATTCCCCCTTCTGAAAGCCTCAAAACCTTTTTATGAAGCATTGCCTACGGTGAAACCTTTGCCCTATTGTTCAAAATGGAGCTAAACTGGAGGAGGATCATAAATTCTGTTATGCATGCGGTGCTTCCGCAGTGAAAACGGTGAAGGGGAAATTGAGGTATCAGCGGACAGCCTCATTGAGAAAGAACTGCTCCATGAAGGCAACATAACCAGATAATGGAGGATGACGCGGAAAAACTCTTTTGGAAATGCCGGTGACGATGGGCATTATGGAAGTTTTGTTAGCGTCCTGACTTGCCGCTTTAGGGGCATAGCCGCCTCACTTACAAAATGCAGAATGATTGTTGAGGAAAGAATGAACTGTAACCGTTGATGGTGAGGAAAGCTTATTCAGAGTCCACTCAGCGTCCCGCTGACT
>JANXET010000002.1 GCA_025058315.1 Candidatus Bathyarchaeota archaeon
CATTAAAAATACAGCAATGGAAAACCAGGAAAACCAGGAAAACTTTAACTTTTAAACTACACAAAATATATGTAGGTGCCCTAAATGAAAAACAAACCTAAAAACGAAAAGAAGGGCACCAGAACTAGAGGTATAAAGCCCGCCCGAGGCTCCAACACTTTTAGCTATGGCGTCTTTCACCATAACGCTTGACTGTTTCAGCGCTGACTTTCATGTGCTGGAAAAAGCGTTGAGGAAACTGTCCAACCTGAGAAAACAATAAATTTTTGACTATTCCATGTACTGTGAAGATCTGCCGTTTGATCTTGCTGTCTGAACAGTTCAGCTTTAACGTTTGTCGCAGCTTTTTTTAAGCCTTTTCTACTTTAAGCTCTTCCATTTCGTCAATTTGGGCAAGAATCTTCGGATCGCCAAGTACCTTGCCGATAACGTTTACTGGGCTGTAGGGTTTTATGACATCCGGCGATGGACTGGATAAGGTTGGACCGTAGAAAAGGCAAAGTGCTGGCCCCTCAGGCCAATAAGCCACATCACCATAGTTCACAACATCCTTAGCGTTTTCATAGTCAACCTCAAAGGGAACTGAGAAATACAGTTCCTGCCCCCAGAACTCCGCCCTAGATTTGAATGGAAGCGCCTTCATCAAGGCCTCAACAGTTCTCGGCGCTACATTAGAGTCCAATTCACATTCAACAACGATCCCTGACTTGGAAATTATCCTTATTCTCAAGCTTCCAGGCATGAAGTTTCCTCCGCTTCCCTAAAATGCCTAAGCACCAAATTAATAAGGTTTAAGGTTATTCATTGGCAAGTTATAATCAGCGAGTGTGGTGGAATGGCCATACCTAAGAAGGTTGAGCTTTTAGAAGAACATGTGCTTTTCCGCGGTAAAAGGCTGCTACTGGCCAAGAGGGTCTATGAACTTGATGGAGCCAAGTTTGTGGCGGAAGTTGTAAAATTCGGCCAGGCTGCAGCTATTGTGCCAATCAAGGATGATGGGAAAGTTATTATGATTAGACAGTTTAGGTCTTCGCTGAACAAGTGGATTCTTGAAGTGCCAGCTGGTAAAGTGGATCCGGGCGAAAGCCCCGAAGAAGCTGCCCGCAGAGAACTCATTGAGGAAGTGGGCTACAAGGCTGGCGAACTTGAAAAGTTAGCATCCATATACATGAGTCCAGGATACAGCGACGAAATCCTCCACATTTTCCTGGCGAAAAACTTAATCCATGTGGGGAGGAATCCTGATCCTGACGAGCTCATAGAAATGGTGGACGTTAAACTTGAAGACGCCATCAATATGGTTCTAAGCGAGGATGCTGCAGATTCAAAAACCCTTTCGGCTTTGTTTCTGGCAAATGAACGCTTAAAAGGAGCCTGCTCAGTCTGATAAGATGATGCCTCTTCCATACGGTATGAGGTTTCTAACCTCATCAAGCGAGGCCTCAAGCACCTTCTTTTGATGTTCAATCGGCACCTTTGAAGCCAGTTCTTTCAGGATCCTCTTGAAAAGCTCTTTTCCCTCAAAATCCCCTGGAGCCACCACAACATAAGCCTGCGTCCTAGTCTTCACAGCATCGACAGGTCCGCCTATAAAAGATAAACTGCCAGTCTCCTCGTCGAGGGAAACCCCAACAGCCATTCTCAGCGGCATATTCCTCATCCAGTTCCGCCTCCCTCTAACGACGAATGCCCCCCTCGGCACATACTCTCCTGTCTCGCCGGTTTTGCTCAGCTGCTCTGGATAAACCCAATAAACATCAACTGTGGCGAAACCCTCACGCCAGCCTCTTGAGAGCGCGGCTGCGAATTCTCCAGCCTCTTTTAGACACTGCTCGCTGGGTCTTCTGCCTTCAGTCTTAACAACAATGAAGGGTGCCCCCACAATGTCCGCGTGGAAAACTATATCCCCTGGCCCTGTGTACTTTTTAATTAACGCTTCGTTACTGGCGGCATCCTTACCCGCAACCACCAAGAAGCCATCTGACGACATAAACCACCTAAACTTTTCAAACCATCTCTTCTGCCTAATTCTCCGTTTAGCAAGCTCTTTAAAAGCCTCTGCAGACTTAACTAGCTTTTCATCCTCAATATCCTTTAACTGTGCCTCCAACTCTTCAATCTTCTTTCTCGTATTTTCAAGCGCCTCCTTAACCCCTTCAAGTTTGCGCTTAGCAGCCTTCGCCTCCTCGTAGAACCTGGAGGCGTTCGAGTACAAGTCATCCCGTAAGTCCATCTGAAACTTCAGGTCACCAGCGTTTATGGTAATAAGCATCTTACCCTTATCCAGAGATTCAAGTGAAAAATTGGGCTTTCCGCTTAACCGTTCACTCTCAATGATTTCTGAAGCAACTTCATCTAGGCTTTTTCCGCAACGTCCAGCATTCGAAAACTTGTCCAGCAGCATCTGAAGCTCAGCTGAATATGCATATATTAAGTCACCTGTGCGCTTCATTCTTTCAGCTCTCTGCTTTATCTCCTGAAGGGCCTTTTCCTGCTCATTCATAACCCTCTTAAGACGCTCTATCTCCCTCCGAATTTCCTTATCCCTCTCTTCCGCCGCTTGCGATTTATCCAGCGCTGCGACTCTGGAGTAAAACTCGTCTAAAGCCTCGTTGAAGCTACTGTAAGCCTGATGCATCAGCCCATCATACCGCTTAAGCCTCAAGGGAGTTACATCAATAAGACTGCCAGCTTCATCCAAAATTACATGCGGCTCAAGCGTGCCGCATGTAACCTGTAGAAGCATTTCATGCAAGCAATTGTACATCGCCTCCGCATGTGAGTGATTTAAACTGCTGCAACGCATTGTTTTCTCTATCCCGGTTCTCAGTAAAACCTCCTCAGCGTATATCCCGCCTAATCCCAAGAAGCGTGCAAGTGCCCTGACAACTTCCACATCGCCGAAACCGCTAAGCCCTTGGAAAAGATCCTCCTTACTAACTTTGAATGGATTCTTCCCGGCGGGTGGCGGGAACTGGAAAGGCTCACTCCTCAGTATGTTTCGATCCCTCATGCGCTTATAAACCAGTGCTTGAAGAATCTTGCCGTCCTCTCCGACGAGTATAACGTTACCTTCACCGAATAGTTCAAGGATAAGTTTGAAGTTTCCAGCACCGCTTCTGAAATGGAAAACAGCGATTCTCTCAAACTCGTACTGTTCCACGTTAACAATCCAACCTCCTTTAAGGTGTTTCCTAAGAGCCATGCAGAAAGAAGGCGGCGTCAAGGGCTTCTCTTGAGCATAAGAAGTTAAATTAAGACGTCTTCCAGCTTCCAGAAGCAGCGCTAAGGATCTTCCATCTCTGCTGCGTAACTTAAAAAGTAAGCTTTTATCGTCAAGTTGATATATGTTAATCACTCTAGAGTTTATAATAGATTCCTTTAACTCGCGAATCACCGCAGCTACATCGAAGCTTGTGAATTCCCTCTTTTGCAATCTGAATCCTGCCCAGCAGATGTCTAACAATCTATGAGTAGGCTAATCTATAAATAGGCAACCTTTAGAATTAGTTGAACAACAGACAGGGAAGAATCCGACATGAAACCCGTTGTAGTGTTATACTGGCTAAGGTTTATCCTAGGCATTGTTGCAGCCTTTGCATGCATAGGATACGGAATCGCGACAAATGCAATAACCATAGAGCCGAAATCCCCGAATGTGCTGGTCACAGGCTTCAGCCTAGCTGTGATAGTATATATTCTATCATACTGGATTATTAAGCCGATTTTTATGCCGAAAATGATGGATAAGCCCAACAAAATCCTAACAACGGGAATATTCCTATACTTCTTCACATGGATTGTATTCTGGGTACTGCTTTACACGCTGTTTGTAACAGCCTAAAGCTATTCCTCACCCAAATACTCTTCCAATCTCGTTTGACCCTTTGCATCATCCAAACTTTCTTCATTTGGTTGCTGTGGCAGGTTCTCAGGTATGTTGCTCAAGTCCATCTTAATAAGCACCCGCATGAATTCAGCCCATGCCGCAAAGAATCCTCTGTCAAAATCCCCGTGAAGCTTATCCTTCACATGGCTTAAGAATTCCTTCCTGTACGCTTTAAGAGCCTCTTTATCGTTGAGATCCACTTTAGCCAAAAAAGCGTAGGTGTCGCTGTTGCTTCCGTTAGCCTTCCTCATCAACAGCATGCCATACAAAGCCTCAAAGTATCCTCTGTTCCATTCAGTTTTGTGCATTTTCTGCTTTATCGCTTCCAGCTCCCGCTCAGCCTCAGTGAACTGTCTATTAATTATGAGGTTGAAGAACCTTGCAACCAAGGCTATGGGTATAGGCATTTTAACGTCCACTAGATTTTGGCTTTTCCTCTTCAGCTACGTCCTCTATGCCGTTCTCCGTGATTTTAAATATTTCTTCCCCTTCAGGAAGGTAAGGGCTTGAAACTAGGCGGGCAATCCTCACCGGTCCATGAGCCGTCTTCCTCAAGTACACGCGCGTGTGGCTTGTATGTCCCACTATGTGTCCACCCACTGGACTTATGGGGTCGCCGAAGAACATATCAGGCTTCGCCATAACCTGATTTGTCACAACTGCTACGGCGTTAAAAGCCCTCGCCAACCGGATAAGCTTATGCATATGCTTGTTTAGCCTCTGCTGCCTTGAAGCAAGCATCTCACGCCCAATGTATTCGCTTCTAAAATGAGCCGTTAGAGAATCAACTATTATCAATTTAACATTGTTCTCTTTTATCACCTCGTCAGCGTTTTCTAAAAGGAACATTTGATGGTCAGAAGTGTATGCCTCAGCATAAATGATGTTTCTGACAACCTCCTCGGGATTAAGCCCAATATGCTTGGCCATCTGCACTATACGCTCAGTTCTGAAGGTGTTTTCCGTGTCAATATATAACGCTGCCCCTTCCAATCCACCTTTCTCAGGGGGCAGCTGCACATTTACGCATAGTTGATGACATATCTGGCTCTTCCCGCTTCCGTATTCGCCGTAAAACTCCGTTATTGTCTGGGTTTCAAGTCCCCCTCCAAGAAGTCTATCCACCGCTTTGCTTCCGGTGGTTAAACGTAAAACGTTCTGCCGCATCTTAAGAAGTTCATCAGCTCTCACAAAGGTGACACCTATTGAGGCCCGAGCTGCGCTGATTATTGCTGCAGCCTTCTTCTCGCTTATTCCAGCGGGTTCCAGCTCGCGGACCGTGGCCATCGCTAAAGATTCAACTGTATGGAATCCCAGCTCTTTAAGTTTCTGAGCGGTGGCTGGGCCTATTCCGGGCAAATCCTCCAGATACTCAAGTCGCGACTTTTTAAGTTCCTCATTTTCTTCATGTTCTTCTGACATGACAATACCATTCTGAGAAGTTGCTCTATGCGGTATTTAAAGGAAACGAAAAAGAGGGCTTTAAAATCCTGGAGAGGAGACTTAAAGTGAAGGTTCCATTTTATGTTCTGAGAAACCTTTAAGCTAAAAGAGACAGAAATCGCTCATGTGGTGAAACCTTGCATGTTAATCTTGTCGAGGAGACAGCCTGCAATCTTCTGAAGCAAGCTGCTGTTCACCTGCCTGAGGATGTTAAAAAAGCCTTGATTAGAGCATATAATTCTGAGGAAAGCGAAGTCGGTAAATCTCAGCTGGAGGCAATCCTTAAAAACATTGAGCTTGCCGAGGAAAATCAGGCGCCAATATGCCAAGACACAGGCACAATAACTTTTTACATCAAGGCCGGTTCAGATTTTAAGATGCTTCGACATGTTGAGGAGGCGCTTGTCACCGCGGTGCGGAGGGCCACGCGTCATGTACCCTTAAGACCTAACGCAATAAACCCTATAAACGGTAGAAACAGCGGAGATAACACTGGGCGCTTCTCACCACAAACAATCTGGGAGGTTGTGGCTGGAGATTTTTTGGAGTTAACAGTCATGCTTAAAGGCGGCGGTTCAGAGAATGCTTCAGCCTTAAGTACGCTTCTACCAAGCGATGGAATAAAGGAGCTTAAGAAATTCGTGGTTGAAACAGTCGTTAGAGCCGGAGCGCAACCATGCCCGCCTGTAATTTTAGGCATCGCATTCGGCGGTAATGTGGATCTCACGATGAAATTAGCTAAAAAGGCCCTCTTAAGGCCTTTAGGAAAGGCAAACCCTGATCCTGAGGTTGCGCGGCTGGAGGCGGAGCTGATGGATGCTGTGAATTCGACTGGGATAGGACCCATGGGGCTGGGCGGTAGAATCACCACGTTGGGGGTTCATGTTGACTACGCTTATAGGCATCCTGCCACCTTCCCTGCAGCTGTGGCTTTCAGTTGCTGGGCACTCAGGAGAGCGTCTGCAAGAATTAATAATGATGGATCAGTTGAATACTTGACTCACAGGGATGATGAATTATATGGCCATGTATCATCTGAAAACACCTTTATCAGATAGCGAAATCCGACTGCTAAAAGTTAATGATGTGCTCTACATAAGCGGCTTGGTTGTTACCGCGAGAGATCAGGCTCACAAACGTCTCTTGGAACATGTTAAAACCGGGAAGCCCCCGCCTATGGATATGAGCGGGTTAGCCATTTACCACTGTGGTCCAGTTGTTAAGCGGGAGAACGAAAAGTGGCTGGTGGTAGCTGCTGGCCCTACCACAAGCACTAGGATGGAGCCTTTCACAGCTGACCTAATAAGAGGTTTAGGGGTGAAGCTTATCATTGGAAAGGGCGGTATGGGTGTCAAAACAACGGAAGCCATGTCCCAGTATGGCGCGGTTTACGCATCCTTCACAGGTGGAGCAGCTGTTTTAGCGGCAAGCCTCATAAAGAGTGTTAAGGGCGTGGAATGGCTCGATTTAGGAGTGCCTGAAGCCTTATGGGTTTTCGAGGTTGAGCGTTTCGGTCCCCTAATCGTTGCTATAGATTCTCATGGAAGAAACCTCTATATGGAAGTAGCCAATAAAGTTGAGGCGGAACGAAGCCAGATTTACAGGAAACTTGGGTTATAGATTTCGGGTCATTAAGTAGGCGTCTTCCCCGTCAGAATAGTAACCGCGGATTACTCTGGCTATTTTAAAGCCAAGTTTAGTATAGAGGTTTATTGCTGGAATATTGCTTACTCTAACCTCGAGGTAACATTGTTTGGCGTTGTATACACGCATTCCCTCCATGGCTTTATAAACAAGGGCGTAGCCTATGCCCATCCTCCTGTACTGCGGCATTACGGCCAAAGAGACCACGTGCCCCTTCTTTATAAAGCCTCCAAGTCCATAGTTAGACAGTCCCATTTCTATACGGCACATGATGTACCCGACAATCTCGTCATCCACTTCCGCCACGATGAAAGTCTCAGGGAATCTCTCATGCAAATCCAGGAAAAACTGGTCAATGTAGTTTTCAGGTAGACATGTGCGGTTTATATATACAACCCTATCCAGATCCTTAGGGTTAAACTTTCGCAATTCAAAGGTTTGCTGCAAACTCCTACTTCCATGGTTTTTTTCATACAGAATCTACGGTTAAGTCTCCGCCATTTAAAACTTTTCTAATACAACAATTGTACTTTTGATAGGTTCCCCGTTTGCATGTGAATGTGATGTTGAAGTGGTTCCTTACTCGCTTGCTTTGACCTCGGGCAATGTATGTTCTCCGTATGGTATAACCCAAACCTTAGCATTTTCACCAGTTATTTTCAATGCTTCCTTTAAAGCTTCATTCGCCGTCCTCGCCGTCTTAAACCTGAAAACGTTTACGGCGTAATAATCAGGTATTGCTGAGACAAGAATTATTTGGGCTTTCTGTAAAGCGTTAAGCAGGTAATAAGCCATGTGTCCTCCAAGTGTAAAATTGCGCTTAATTTCTCGCTCCACAGCCTTCAGCTCCTTAAGCTTGCTCATCCAATCGTAGAAAACCTTATTCCCATATCCACCTATGCACTCGGCAACCAGAATTAATACGCCGCCACGTTTAACCGCTTCAATAGCATTTTCAATAGCCATACACGCTTGAAAAAGGTTTGAATCCCAAGGGTGCCCTCCAGGACTCACCACAACCACATCAGCTTTACGATCTATGGTGATGCGGTAAGCCCCGTCGACAAACCTTACTCCCTCAAGGAAGCACTGCTTCAAACTTCCTGCGAAGGCTCTTACAACATTGCATTTTTCATCCAATGAAACATTCAGGGCGAAGTCAACTTTTGCTAGTTCCGCTGCTTCCATAATCTCGTTGTGAATTGGATTTCCCTCTAAGACGCCCACCTTAGCGTTTGGGTTCAGAATCATAGTGTGGCTGGCCTTTATTGTTCCCTCGTCAGCAACTCCTGGAAGAACGCCTTCGCCTCCCCCTCTGTAACCTGCATAGCAATGGAATCCTAATCTTTCAACTAGTACCTTAACGGTTGCATCTGCAAAAAGCCTGCTAATCTGAATCTTTGTTCCATGAGTGGTCGTTCCAATATAGGCTAAATCTGTGGTTTTCGGGTTGTGAAATACAAATTTAATTCGCTCTGTAGTATCCCCGCCGAGACGCTTCAGAATCTCCTGCTCTGAAATTGGTCCACGAGCATCGTAACCAAATATTATCCTTATATCTTCATCATTAACGCCTGCACCCCTTAACTCGTCAAGAATAGCCCTGACGGCAACATGAAAGGGCCAAAACTCGAAATCCTCGACAACTATGGCGACTTTATCCCCGCATTTTGCAATTTCCCCAAGTCTCTTAGAGTCTACAGGTTGCTTAAGTGCTCTTTCAATTTCAGATTCTGCATTAGATACGTTTAACTTTTGTTTGGGCTCTATGGTGCCGACAAGATTTCTAGCCTGCACCCTTAAGCACGTCTCAGTCTGTCCGTACGGAAGCCAAACATCAACCATGCTTACGCCGCCTTCTGAGAACAAAATAAAATATCTGTTAAGTCTTAAAATGTTTAATTAAAAAAAGGATTCATGATGTATGCAGCATAATCTCTTTAAGAAGTTATTACATGTTATACAATTGAGGAGTCTGTATGGCTATTGGACAGGTTCCCGCGAAAAATGAAATCATGTTTGTATGGTTTAACCGATATGCAGGTGTTACGATAAAGACCCCTACCAAAACCCTCGTCATAGATCCGGTGGATGTCAAACCTAAGAATCTAGTTAATGTTGACGCTGTTCTCATAAGCCATGAACATTATGACCATCTGGACCTATCCATAGTGTCGGAGCTTTACAGAATAAACCAGTGCATAGTGGTTGCTGACTCCACATCCGCCAAGAGGCTGCGTAATAAGGTTCCTGCCGAAAAACTGCGTGAAGTACAACCAGGATCGGAAGTTAAAATAGGTGAAGTGTCAGTTAGAGCTGAAGAGTGTAACCATCCCCCCGCTGCAACTCCAGTGACGTTTATAATTACAAGCGAATACGGCATAAAAGTTTTCCACACGGCTGATAGTTTACCCTACCCTGGAATGGCCAGCTTGGGAAAGAAGGAAAATTTTGACCTTGTTTTCTGCACTGTGGGGATAGCCCCTGGGGCTTCCCCTGAGACAGGATTTGAAATAGCTAGACTAACGAAACCTAGGGTTACTGTTCCCTATCACACAGCAGCATCCGCTGAACTCAAAAAGTTTGCAGAGTTAGTTAAAAAGGAACTGCCGGAAACTACATGCGTGGTGCCTGAGGCCGGCAAGGTTTATTCCGTTACAAAGAAGGTGTAGTTGATGCCTATGGAAAAGCATCTTGAGCCTGTTAAGCTTGAGATATGCAAAATTCTGAATAAGATCGGCGCCTTACAATTTGGGACGTTCAAGCTTACAAGCGGTAAGATCAGCCCATACTATATTGACTTGCGCTTAGTGCCGAGTTTTCCAGATGCTTTCCAAAAAATCTGTACTTTTTACACTGATTTTATCAATAAAGAAGTCGGTGTGGAAAATTTCGAGAGAGTGGCTGGAATCCCAGTTGCGGGAATGCCCTTTGCATCAATAATCGCTTACAACCTTAAAAAACCGTTTATATACATCCGGAAGGGCGTACGCCTCCATGGGAGACAAAGAAGAATTGAGGGACTTCTAAATCCCGGCGACCGCGTGCTACTTGTAGATGACCTGATAACTACCGGATTATCCCTTAGGAGGGCGGCAAAAGCAATCAATGCTGAGGGCGGAGTGGTGAAGGATGTTGTTGTCCTTCTTGATAGGCAGGAAAGCGGAGCTGAAAAACTTGGAAAAATCGGGATAAGACTGCGTGCTCTTGTAAAAATCAGCGAAGCAGCCCAAATTCTTTATGAAATAGGTTCCATAAACGAGGAGCAGCTTAAAACGATTCTGAAACAAATTAAAGAAGGGAAATGAAAGTCGACTAATAGAAAATCAGGTTTTTCTCCTCTAACATTCTGTGAAGCTTATTAACTGCATCATAGACATCCTGTTCCTTCTTCGCTCCAGTGCATACGAGTTTACCGCTTGCAAATAGCAATATCACAACCTTAGGATCATCCATCCTGTAAATCAATCCTGGAAACTGTTCAGGCTCGTACATGGTTTTTCCAAGCGAGTAAGCTGCCTTCTCCAGGTCAATCGTGCCTCCTAAACTGGCTGAAGCAACGATATTCTGGATTTTCAACTCAGGCTTGCTAATTATTATTATGCCTCCCCTCTGCAGCTCTTTAATTACCTTAATCACAGCCCTCCTAGCTTCCTTCTCAGATTTAGCGCCAGTGCAAACCATCTTTCCAGAATTGAAAATTAATGTGGCTGTTTTTGGCCTCTTAAGCCTAAAAACCAGCCCTGGAAACTGTTCTGGGCGATACTCCACTCCAGGATAGCTTTTGACAACAGCGTTCAAGTCAACTTTCTGGTTAAGCGTTGCAGATGCAACTACGTTCTCTATATTTATTACCGCTTTTGACATAAATGCCACTTCCAAAGTAAAAGTTTTAAATACCCTTTATAAACTCTTAGCTTTAAATTTGCCGCTTTACCCTTCTCTCTCTAAAAAAGTTCGTCAGTTCCCAAAAATTGAGCGCTATCAGAGCAACCATCAGAAGCTGAGCCCATGAGAACGTTGGCACGCCTAAGCGTACTCCATCATTAAATTGCAGATTAATTTGGTAGTTCATGAAACCCCAATATAGTAGCGGTTCACCTCCGTAACTTCTGTGGAAATCCATTTCCGCGTAAACCCCTCTAATCGTTGCCTTGGATGGAGTAGCTCCAGGCTGTGGGAAAGTGAAAGTTCCCCATAAGGTAAAGATTAAAAGTCCTATGATCAAAAGATTTGCGATAGCAAATTGGAAAATTTTTCTCCCTCCGACCTTAAAGTTCCCTTCATGTGGCTTCTCCTCTGCGGATGTTAGAAACAGCATTAACGCAAAAATTACGGCGATAAATGCGAGTAATAGAATAACAGTGCCTCTTTCCGCCTGAAAGAGTAGTGGAAGATTGCCTATGTAAGGAATCCTTGCTATGACCTTGCCGATGAGCAAAGATGAATTCCACGGTGAAAATTGGTCTTTCTCACCATGCCTACTGTAGTCTCCGAGAGTGGTAATAAGGTAGTAGCCGTCTGCTTTCTCCAGTTTGACGGCTCGGTGAACTATGAGTTCTGAGGGATCATAGGGATTTCTGAAAACCAAAATGTCCCCTCTAAGCTTATCAGCACATATATTTTCAGGATCAACTCCTTGAACTATGATTAAATCCCCAATATTCAATGTTGGCAGCATACTTCCTGAGGCCACGGCTAACGCAGGATATTCCGTGCGCAGGGCTAATCGCGTGGCGAGGTAGATGATATGTGCACCGCCATAAATAACAATAAAAATAAGCACTAAAGTTAATGCGGTTCGAATGTACTCGTTTCTACAAATCCTTCTAATTACCTCTGTTGCCAATTCCTGCCCTCTCAGTACCTTGAATTAGGAAGTCTTTCAGAATTTAAAACTTAGTGGATGAAATTATGAAACAGAAATAAAGGGGATTTGAAGAGAGGTTAAGCTTATATCTCTATGCCTTCCGTACCCAGTTTTGCCTTTCCAACCACGCCTTTGAACTTCTTGCCGCATTTGGTGCATTCGTACATTCCAAAAATTGTTACTGTGATTCGCATTTTCTTGTCTGGAATAGGAGCTACAAGCTCCCAGGTTTTATACGGTTCATTAACTTCGGTTCCACAGTCAGGACACATATTCTGTTTAGCTTTAGACTTCGGCATAGTTGGTCTCCGCTAGAGCTCGCTTAAACCTTCTTCTTACTTAGGACTTCCCGGAACGGCTTCTTGCATTTTGGACAGTCAAAAAGCCCTATTTCCAACTGCATCCTTTTACCGGACTTGTCTGGGCGTCCAGCCATCGTCCACTTCTTCCTCGCCGACGCCACTTCTGTTCCACATTTCGGACATTTAGCCATTTTAACATCCTCCAACATTCCAGCATCATGCTTTCTTATATGGTGAATAAATAATTTTCCATTATTCAATACGGAAAATGCCGCCTGAGAAATTGCATTCTACATTACTGTTGTTCTAGGTTTTTTGAATACCATATGAAAATTTGGCTCTTTTTAAACCCGAGCTTTTCGATGAACCTTATTCCCGCGTGGTTTCCGCTTTCAACATCCACTAGAGCTATACGTGCCCCCTTCTCTCTGAATCTTCTCTCCAACTCCTTATACAACCTTTCTCCAACACCATGCTTCTGCCACGTCCTTTTCACACCAGCCCAGGCGAAGTAGCCATAAGTCCATGGGCTATATGGACGTTTCAATACAGCTCCAATGGCGAAACCAACAATCATACCGGTTCTTTTTTCCTCAGCCACTAGGCATAGTTCAGGGTTATCTTGAAAGCGCGACAGCAACTCACCTATATTCCATGTTCTATATGTAAACTGTAGGCTGTACGGTGTAAAGATTCTCTCACTTATACGCCAAACCTGAGGAAGATCGTCCAGCGTCATTTGCCTAACTTCAAAATCACCCTTTTTCCTCTTAGTGCGTTTTTCCATATTTTCAGATTTTCTGGATATTTCAATCCTCTCCACTTTACTAAATAAAAAGCGTTTCCAGTATCTATTTTTGTTGATTATTTTACAACGTTATAATGATAAAAGTTTGTTTAAAGAGATCCTACTCTTCTTCAAAATATTCCGGCGGGATATAGTCCATGTTGAAACTCTCCCTCGCGCGGAGGAGACGTTCACGTTGCTGGTTTAGTATTGTGAATAGTTCTTCTGGCGTATCCGCAACTTTTTCTCTGTAAAACTTTTCAACCCGCTCTATTTTGGCAAGATTTTCAGGCACCCTGATGGTGAACTGTTTAATATAGTCCTCCTTCCTGTATTCCCTATTCAAAACCTGTCTGAACAAGACAGTTAAATCTTCATAATTCGGAATAAGCCCTGTAGGAGCCACTCTTGCACCTACATCACGGTGCACACGCAGCTCCATCCACTTAACCCACACATGCTTATCCCTCGGAGAATTCAGGTATTCGCCTGTTTTCAAGTCTCTTAGGAAATAGTTTACGCCGAAGATTACTGGAGGCTTCTTCAGTTTTCCTCCAAATTTCAAGTTGTTTCTGATGTTCTGTCCCATAGGGATGGAGATGAAGTCTTGAATGCTCATCATATTTATCTCAGGTACGCCCTCCTTCCCGATGATGGCGAAAGTTGTTTCGGTCTCCAACGCAGCTCCATAGCAAACTATCCCGTGTTCCCAGGTGAAGCTCTGCTGGACTGGTACATAGGCCTTGGAGTCGCGTCCACCATAAATTATTCCGCCAAGTTCAACGCCCATGGGATTCTCCAGCTATGGATCACAGTTTTCCAGCGCCCTTAGGGATACCGTATACCGCGCGTTCTTATGGGCTGGCGGAATCAACTCACCATTTTCGTCTGTTTCGCCCTCCCACCAGTAACCAGTATAGTTCACTCCATCCTTCGGAAGCTCGCATCCCATTCCAAGCCAGTAGGGCTTCCCATCCTTAACAAGGACATTCGAAAATATGACCTCTCCTGGACTTGTAAGTACCTTATAAAGTAAAGGATCATCATCTGGACTTATACCTTGGAGAATGCCGAATATGCCGCATTCAACATTCACAGCTCTGGCCGCGGAGTTAATGTTGCGTATATATGCAATATCGTCTCCAAGTATTGTTTCACCGGGAAGCATCGCCGTGGAGGTTTTGCCGCATGCGCTTGGGAAGGCTCCTGCAAAGTAGGTTTTCCTTCCTCCTGGTCCATGCACCCCCATGATCATCATGTGCTCTGCAAGCCATCCTTCCTGGTTTGCCTTTCTTATTGCAAGGCGGAAAGCCAGCTTTTTAAACCCTACCGAGTTCCCTGCGTATTGCGTGTTTACACTGTAGATGATGTTTTCAGTATAGTCAATGTACACTCTTTTCTTGTCATGGTCTATGCTGACCATGTTTTCATTCAGTCTTCCACTGGAATGTAAAACCCTGAGAAAATGCGCATCAGGAGGCGCCTTAGTAAAAGCCTCATAGCCTGATCTGAATAGCAGATATTCTGAGTGGGCGACATACCATGAATCTGTACATTGCATACCTAGAATTGTGAAAACCGAATTGGGCGGTCCAAGACACACGAAACGCACAATCATCGTTCTTCCTTTCATTGAATCCTTAAGTAGTCTTTTAACCTCTGCCAGTCCCTCATCTCTATCTATCTGATTTAACGCCTGCTCAGGTAGTCGCCTTTCGGTACAAGGTACTTTGTAGCTTCACGGTCTCTTCCTTGGTCATGTGGCCCGTCAAAATGGACTGTGTGCCCGGGCATCGCTAGAGGTTTCTCTTCGCCTGTTTCTATCGCCATTCGTCGGATGTAGTCTATATCCTCCGGCGTGTCAGCAGCGATATAGATCCAATCCGGATTACACAACTCCACAGATTCGGCGATGAACTGGTGAACCTTGGGAATTTTTATAGCAAGTAACCTCATATAATCTCGTTGACTCATTCTCGCACGGATATACTCAAGGCATCTGCCTGATTCGTCAACGGTCTGGCTTTGCATCATAGTACCCTTATTCTTGCTAAACTCCCCTCTTGTTAATATTATATGTCTTTCCATCTGCAGCTTAAGCTGTAGCCGGCTTTACAGCTTTCTTTATTGAATGGAGGCTGAAATTTATAAATTTTACATTTCTAAACCTCGTTATTTTTCTAAAAAATTTTGTATGGTGCACGTTAAATCGTAATAATTACAATTTTGATCCGCGTGGCTTGTTGAAAATTCTGACCCAAAACGCTTTTACATTGGTTTTATTGCTTATTCTCCAGTATCTGAGGTTTAGTTAGTTGGAAGGTTCTTCAGGTAACGTTTTTAATTTGTTTGTGAAGCCCCTTCGGCACCTCATTGAGCAGAGGGGATTCTCAAAACCGACAGAGCCTCAGGAGAAAACAATCCCTAAAGTTCTCGAGGGCAAAAATGTACTGCTTATTTCACCCACCGCCACAGGTAAAACAGAAGCCGCATTTCTTCCCGTTTTAAATATGCTTCTACAAGAACCGAAGGCGCCGGGAATCAAGGTGTTGTATATCACCCCTCTAAGGGCTTTGAATCGCGACATGCTTGAGAGATTTGAGTGGTGGTGCAATAATCTGGATATTAAGTTGGCTGTTAGGCACGGTGATACCGAGGTTCGAGAGCGGGCCAGACAGGCGAGAAGCCCACCGGACGTTTTAATAACTACTCCTGAAACCCTGCAAGCAATATTGTCAGGATGGGTTATTCGTAGACATCTCCAGAGTGTACGATGGGTTATAATCGACGAGGTTCATGAGTTAGCAGACAGCAAACGCGGCACTCAGCTTGCCATAGCCCTTGAAAGGCTAAGAGCCATAATTAAGCGGGACTTTCAGATTATAGGCTTGTCAGCGACGATAGGCAGCCCGGAAAAGGTAGCTCAGTTTCTTGTTGGGAATGGACGAAACATTGAGATTGTGAGGGTTCCCGTTGCAAGGATGATGCGCCTTAGAATAGTTTATCCACATCCCTCAGATGAAGACATTAAGCTTTCAGAGAAACTTTACACCCATCCTGAAGTGGCCGCTAGACTCAGGGTTATCCGTGAATACATAGAAAGTCACAAATCAGTCCTGCTGTTCACGAACACGCGGGCAATATCTGAAGTTTTGGCGAGCAGGTTTAAAGTTTGGGACATGGACTTTCCAGTATCCATACATCATGGCTCTCTTGCAAAACCATCACGCATAGCCGCTGAAAGGGGACTGAAAAACGGCGAGCTTAAAGGTCTCGTCTGCACAAGCAGCTTAGAACTTGGAATAGATGTAGGCAGAATTGACCTGGTAATACAGTACATGAGCCCAAGGCAGGTTACTAGACTCATACAGAGAGTTGGCAGAAGCGGTCACAGGATTGGGCATATGGCTAAGGGTATAATTGTGACAATGGATTCTGACGACACGTTAGAGTCGATGGCAATATCCCGCAGAGCACTTAACGAGGAGCTTGAGCCTGTAGATATCCCTCATAAGCCCTATGATGTTCTGACACACCAAATTGCAGGTTTGCTCCTTAAGGAGAAGCGGCTTGTGTTTGACGAGATTTTAGAAATGGTTAGGAAAGCATATCCCTATTCTGATCTCACAATAGAGGATGTTGCGAAGATTCTAAGGTATATGCATGATCGCTTTCCAAGGTTAGCATGGGTTTCCTTCGATGATAAAGTAGCTTTAAAGCCGAGAAGAACCAAGGATCTCTTTGAGTACTATTTCAACAATCTATCCATGATTCCTGAAGAAAAGCAATATCTCGTTATAGATGAGTTAAACGATGCGGCTGTGGGTGTTCTGGACGAAGCGTTCATGGCTGAATATGGCAGGCCTGGAACCAAATTCATAATCAGGGGAAGCCCATGGCGGATAACCCACGTCTCCGGGGATAAAGTATACGTAAAATCCGTTGATGATCCAGCCGGCGCCATACCAAGCTGGATAGGTGAAGAGATTCCTGTGCCATTTGAAGTTGCCCAGGAGGTTGGATACATACGCGGCTTCGTAGAGAAGCAGCTGGAAATGGGACTGCCGCCTGACAAAGCGGCTGCTAAGCTAAGTGAAAAGTATCCCGCTGATAAAGAAACCATCTTAAAGGCTATCTCTGAAACCGTAGAGCAGGTGCAGTTGGGGATACCTGTTCCAACTGACAAACGTATAACAATCGAAAACTGGGAAGAATTCGTTGTTCTTCACACCCACTTCGGATCCCTCACGAACAGGGCCCTAGCTCAGCTGATTGGACAGCAACTTTCTGAAAAGATAGGTTATGGCATTGTGGTGCAGCATGATCCTTACCGCATATTCGTCCAAACCCTGGGTGCAGCTGAAGCTGAGCAATTAATTGAATTATTGAGGGAAATGAGCACTATGGAGGAGCAGGCGATTAGGGATTCCCTGGCGAAGGCGGTTGTGAAAACAGGAATCTTCAAGCGTAGAATGATACATGTAGCTAGGCGTTTCGGGGCTCTTGAAAAGTGGGCTGACTTCAGCAGCGTAAGCCTTCAGAGACTATTGAAAAGCTTCGAGGGAACCCCGATATTTGATGAAGCCCTAAAAGAAGTTTTCATGAAGGACCTTGACCTGGAAAGGCTGGTGCAAGTCTTAAAGATGATTCGCGACGGCGAAATCCAGCTGTTGAAAGTTGATAATAAGGGCAACGCCACCCCAATAGCCCGAGTCGGTATTGAACGAGTAAGCATGAAGACTGATCTGATTCCTCCTGAACGGATGCGCGCAGTGCTTATAGAGTCCGCCAAAGCTCGCCTGATGAATGAGGCATGCATATTCGTCTGCACGGAATGCTGGGAATATGTAGATATGATCAGAGTTAAGGATCTGCCTGACAAGCCGAAATGCCCTAAATGCGGTTCATCAGCTCTTGGGCTTCTCAAGGAAGAAGAGGAGAAAGTGCTGGCGATGGTTGACAAGAAAGGCGAGAAACTAGCTAAAAGCGAAGAGAAACTGCAAAGAGAAGCCTTGCAGACCGCGCGCTTGATATCCAAGTATGGAAAGGCTGCGGCTGCAGCCCTATGCGCTAGAAAGGTTCAACCATCAGATGTGAAGGATGTTCTTGAGGAGGAACCTAACCTAAACGATAGATTTTATGAGCTTATCCTTGAGGCTGAGCGCAGGGCTATAACTAAAAGATTCTGGTAAACACTGCCCTGCAACAACTTTAAATGTGAGCGCCATGTTAATGTGGGTGAGCACAGCTCTAAAAGATTGTGGAGACATGTAAATTTGGAGATAAGCCGAAGAAAAATGCGTGAAGAGGTCCTTAACCGAATTAAGTACATCAAAAACTGCGTACTAGCGCGGGAAATCTGTCTGCTCGTACGCACAAACCGGGCAGTTTTAGAACCGAAAGACGTGGAAGAAATTTGCCTATTCATATCAAAACTCTGTAAGGAAGAAGGATGTGAGGAGCCAAGCGAGTTATGCAGGAAGGCAGCTGAAGCCGCAGGTGCAGGAGATGAAGAAAGGCATCTGGAGCTATGCGCCCAAAGCGCTATGAAATGCGGCGAATCAAGAAGGCCCACTCCTAAAAAGGCAACCTACGTTGCATAGTGAACATAATAACGGTCAAGAAAGTTTTTAAGGTCGTTTTCTGGAAAACCAAAACAGGTAGGAGGCCGTGACCTGTCCGTAGCTCCATTTGTTCCAACACCGCCTACCGTGATACGGCACATGCTTACGTTGGCTGGGCTGAAGCCTGGAGAAGTGTTCTTCGATCTTGGAGCTGGTGACGGAAGAACAGTTATAATGGCTGCGAAGGAGTTTGGCGCAAGAGCCGTAGGCATTGAATTAAGGGAAGATCTGGCTAAGAAGGCACTAAGCACGATCTTCGAGGAAGGCATCCAGGACAGGGTGACAATCATAAATGCTAACATGTTCAACGTTGACATATCGTCAGCAGATGTCATCTTCCTATACTTAACCACAAGCGCCAATGATAAGCTTCGCCCGAAACTTGAGTCAGAGCTTAAACAGGGAGCCCGTGTTGTCTCTCATGACTATGAAATCGTGGGATGGCGACCCGTTAAGGTTGATAACTTCTGCGAGAACCCTAAACTTGGTTATCCTACACATACGATATATCTGTATAAAAAAATTTAAGCAACATTAAGCCATAACGTTACGCCGGGTAAAACTTTAAAGAAAGTCCATTACTTTTCATCTATAACGGAGTGCAGCTGGATAAAAAAGGGAAAGTCCATGCTTTTCGTTCCATGGCAATACGTTGCTGACTGGAAGTGTCGTGCTTGCGGATTATGCTGCAAAGCCTACAGTGTCGTTGTAAGTTTTCAGGAATGGCTACAAATAGTTAAGAACTATGGAGTGGAGACAACTGTTTCAGGGTTAGGTAAACTTTACCTTAGAAAGAAAAGCGACGGCTCCTGCATGTTCCTTTACAACCTCTCGAACATGAATCTATGCGGATTGCAGCATATGAAGCCTGAAGCCTGTAAACTTTGGCCCTTTAAGGTTTTAGCGAACCCGAAGTACGGATACGCAAATGAAGCTCTCTATGTTCTTGGCGGAAGGAGATTCTTTGTTTACGTGGATTCCAACTGCCACGGTATCATCTATGGACGACCCACATGGGAATTCGCAGCTCACACCGTTAGAGAATTCATCGAAATAGCCATGGGAACCCGTAAGGAGCAATATAAGAGCACGGCGAATATAGGTACGCCTCAGCCAATAATTCCATTTGAAACCTACAACGTAATAAGGCGGCCACAGTTATTCTATTAAACCTTTGAAGGATAAAGTTTATATTGTATTTGTTGGGAAACGTTCATACTGTAGTGTATAAAGCTTTTTAATTTTGTCAATTGTGTCTATTTCATCCACGTTTTTGTCATCTCTAAAGCGCACTATTTTTGGCACTCTTAACGCGAAGCCGCTTGTATATTCATCAGTTTCCTGAATTTCTTGATAGGTAACCTCGACCACCACAGATGGCTTCACGTAAACGCCTTCATCATCCACGCTTTTCTTGGTTTTCTCAACAATTCCCGTTAGGGAATCCATTGTTTTTTCAGGAAGATTTGAAACTCTGCCAATAGTGTAAAGCTTCTTCTCCGACGGGTCCCTTACAGCAAGAAGGAATGACGAGTATGCTCCGGCGCGTTTACCCTTACCATATAAGGCTTTAACTATGGTGCAGTCAATTGTATCCCTCTCCGGCTTAAGTTTAAGCCAATTATAACTGCGCTGACCCGCCTCATAAGGGGCGGCAAGATTTTTAACGACGATGCCTTCATACTTCCTCCTCAAAGCCTCATCATAAAATCGCATAAGTTCAACCTCATCCCGGCAGTCTAATCCTTCAGCCAAATACTCCTGCGGGACTACTTCCAGCAAGTATTTGCGTCTTTCTGAAAGAGGTAACCTCCTAAGATCAATCCCATTCACGAACAGAATGTCAAATGTCTTCACGGTCACTTTAACCATCTTCATTCTTTCCTCAAGCTCTTCAGGTGTAAGCTCCTTTGACACGGTTCTCTCAAGCATAACCTGGAAAGGCAAATGATTACCCTGGTCATCAACGGCTATTATTTCCCCATCTACAATGCAGCTGTAAGCATTAAATTTCTCCGCTATTTCCACAATTTCAGGCAGTGTCTTTGACTTTTCAACACCTCTCCTGGAGAATATTAATATCTGAATCCCCCATTTATGGATCTGAAGGCGACTGCCATCAAGCTTGAATTCTGCTCTAACAGGATAAACAACCTTATCCGGATCATACAGGTGAGCCAGTTGAGGCTTTATAAATTGTCCTGGACGAAGTTTCACCTCTTCAAGCTTAGGCACCCCTTCAGAAGCCATGCTTATCCCCTCAATCAATCCCATGATTGCACATGCATTTTCAACAAGCTCAGATGGAACCCCGTAGGCCTTCGATGCAGCCCTAATAACTGTATTGACGTGATAGCCCAACTTTAGGTCGCCCAGTAAAAGCCTGACAACATACTTAGCCTCCTGAGGCGTGCAAACCCTTAAAATACTTGATATGTATAACTCGCGCTCCCTAACGCTTCTAATTGTTGGTAAAAGCTTAATCGCCTCGTAAACCTCATTTAGGGACAGCTTTGGCTCTGAAGGGCTTTTCAATAGATAAGCCACTTCTCCATGTTCACCGTAATCTATCAAAAACTTCCTAACTTCACTTCGTGAAATCCCTGTAGCTAGGCTTATGCTGCGCTCTATTAATCCCGGACCAACCTTAAGATTCTCATCGGTTATTGCTCCCAAAGCGAAGCGGGCTTTAACTTCCAATGGGAGCTCCGGAATTTTGAAGAACTTCACCAGCTCCGTTTCCTTCCCCCTTCTGCTTTGAAGCACCGCGAGCCTCTCATAAATCTCGATAATCTTGGAAAATGGCACATCATTTTTAGGCTCTGTGCCGTTCATGTAAAGCCTTACGAGGTAATATGGTATGCCTGTTCTCCACTCTATCTGTTCCGGTGAAAACCCTGCCTCAATTAAGCGTATAACAGCATCCTTTTTAGAGCCGTAAGCCTCTATAAGTTCCTTCAGCGTGGGAGGCTTAACTATTGACGTTATCCCTCACCGCCAGCCCAGAGGATCCCGGCGAGGTCTCTACTGGTCTAAGGAATCCGTCAGGAGTTATGTCAACTTTTATCCTCCTTCTTTCAAAGTTGCAGAGCCTGCAGTCTAGAACTCTCGCTATCCGGACAAATTCGCCTCTTTCAGCCTTTAAGTCCACCTGCTGATCGTGCCAGTATACCCTTCCATAATCGACAACTATAGTTCCGTCAAGGTTGTGCGCTAATCCTATACCTCCAGCCATATCGTAGCTATCCCAAACCTCGGAACTTCGCTGGTTAACGAAAAGGGCTGTTATTCCATGCACCTGGTTATATCTGGCTAATTCCATAACTCGGTACTTCAACGCTCCACGGTAAGACTCAAGCACGGTTACTGAATCTATAATTGCCAACTCAATTTTTTCCCTTTCAGCAACATACCTATATGTTTCAGCAAAGGTGTTCCATTCACGTAACTCTGGATATGCTACAGTATCCAGCACGAAGAGGTTATCACGTATTCTATCCCAGTCTAAGCCGAGGATGTCTGCCTTCTGCTTTAGTCGAGACTGCAAGTCAAACCTGGGTGTAGCGCCTTTCCAAGTATCTTCAGCTGTCACATAAAGAACTTTTCTACTTGACGCGGCAACCTTTACAGCTATCTCTTCCACGAGAATGGACTTTCCAGCACCCGGCAAACCTGTGATCGCAATTTGGCCACATATTGGGATTCCCCCTAGACTTTTTCCGTCAGGAGTTAAAAAAAGATAATCCAGAAATGTGCCCGTCGAGAAGCCTATCAGGGGCTTTTTAGCTTCAACAGCCTCATCAGGCTTCAGTACAAAATTCTTCAATTTATCCTCCTCTTCGATTCTGGTTGTCATAGGCTTGGTTGCAAGTTCCCATTCATCCGCTGGGGCTCTAACACTTTTCATGGCTTCCGCAAGGGTCTGCGCCATTGCTTTCACAAGCTTCTCAACATCATTCGGGAGAGCTGCATGTTCACCCTTTACAGAAGCTGCTTCAAATTTCGCCGCTGAAACGGGTCTTGAAGGCGTTTGCTCCATGGTTTTTTCAAGTGTAGGCGATGCTGGCTGTCTTTCCGGAGTTTTAGCTTCCTCGGTCAGCGTCCACATTTCTCCGCGACGTTCAACCAGTCTCTTACTTTTCAACGATTGCAATAGGGCATAAGCTGAGTTCGGCCCATACTTAGGGATGCCGAGCCCCTCAGCGATATCGTTTAGCGAGGCTCCTCCCCCATGCTTCTCAAGAAAGGAAACTACATCCGTCTCCTCAACCATAAATCTCCCCGTTCAACCCCTCTATCAAAGTTAAATGTTAAATTAAGCTTTTAAACATGGCTCTCAAAGCTAAAGTTAATTAATTGATATGTGTTGATTTTAGAAGTCCTGAGGAGCGCTGTATATTGGCTAAACCGAAGATTGGGCTATCTCTTCTATATAAATTAGGTGAGCCTTTCGATAAAGGCCTTATGGATGCCGTGATGAAGAATGTGAAGTTCATAGAAATTGTTGATGATGGAATTCACGCCTTAGATAAAAGGAAAATATCCATGCTTATGGATGTAGGTAAATCCTACGGCCTAAGCTACTCAGTGCATGCTCCGTTTGCAGATATAAACATCGCGTCTCCATCTAAAAATCTCCTGAGCGTTATGATAAAGAGATTAAGGCGCTCCATGGAATATGCCTGTGCCCTAGGCGCCTATTTATGGGTTTTCCATCCGGGGTTAAAGACTGGTATAAGCTCCTTTTATCCTGGGGCGGAGTGGCTCCAGAATATCCGAAGTGTGCAGCTGCTATATAAGTACTCAAAGATTTACGGTGTTAAAGTGGCCATAGAGAACCTTCCAGAGCCCTATCCCTTCTTGATGAAGAGTGTTGAGGAGTTCCAAAGATTTTATGATGAGATCGGAGAGGCGGCTGATTTAGGATTTGCATTGGATGTGGGGCATGCGAACATAAATGGACAGATTGAATTGTTTATAGAGGAATTTCGGGATAAACTTGTCCACGTACATGTTCATGACAATCATGGAAAGGAGGATCAGCACTTGGGAATAGGCTATGGAAAAGTGAACTGGAAGAGTTTCACTGATGCTCTCAAACATGTATCCTATGACAGAACCGTTGTTGTAGAGTCAGTGGAGCACGTGTCTGAGAGTCTTCAGCAACTTGAAAGACTACTTCTCTGAAAATGGAATTTCAATCTCCATAAGATCCTCCGCCACAATAGTGTTATTGAAAATTTTTCTGCCCTGCTCCAGAATCATAGAAGCATCTTCATATCTTGCGCTTAAATGTGTTAGAACAAGCCTTTTCACTTTGGATTTTTTCGCAAGCTTGGCCGCTTGGCTGGGTGTGGAATGTCCATCCTCCTTCGCCCTTTCAGCTAACTCGTCTCCGAATGTGGCTTCATGAATCAGCAGATCCGCGTCCCATGCAATTTTCGTCAAGGCTCTACAGGGTCTAGTGTCGCCTGTATAAACTATTTTTCTGCCTGGCCTGGAAGGTCCTGTAACTTCCTCCGGCTTTATAACTCTTCCATCATCCAGCTTAATCTCTTCCCCATGCTGTAGCTTCCCCCAAAGGGGTCCCTCTGGGATCCCTAAGGCCTTGGCTTTCTCCGGATAAAACTTCCCAGATCTAGGTTTCTCCACAAGCGCATAAGCTAAGCTTGGTATAGTATGGTCCGCTGGTACGCACTCAACAAGGTACTCGCGCTCCTCGCAGGCAACCCCTGTTTCGCTGACCTCCCTAACCTCTATAGGAAACGTTAGCCCGAACTGAACCGTGCCCCTTATACACTCCATGAAAGCCCTTAACCCTGGAGGGCCATAAATCTCCAGTTTTTTATCCCTGCGTAGAAGAGACATTGTCTGTATCAATCCCGGCAGGCCTAAAACGTGGTCGCCATGCATGTGAGTTACGAAAACCTTCATGTTGCTGTGGAAGCTGCCGCCGGCAATTATCATCTGCCTCTGTGTTCCCTCTCCGCAGTCGAACAATATCTGCTCATTCCCGCGCTTTACAAGTATAGCCGTCAATCCCCTTCTTGATGTTGGAATCCCTCCTGCAGTTCCCAGAAATATTACACGTAAACTTGTCAGAAACTTCACCTCTCCAGCACAGCTATCTCCCTTGTAAGGCTTCTGTGAATATATACAAAATGGGATTCCACATGCTTATAACCAAGGCTTCTGCCTATTCTGCCTACGCCTACAGTCTTAGGCGCAGCTATGCAAATATGCCCACCGGTTCTAATTAGATCGCGGAGAACATTCAAAACATCATTAATTATCTGCGCAGTAGTCCTCCTCAACGTCGTAGCGCTTCTTCCATATGGCGGATCCGTAACCACGCAGTCTACAGCCGCTATAGGAGGCTTACATGCATCGGCAAGGATGAGGCTTTCAGGCTTTATCCCAAAATAGTTAAGGTTCTTTTGACATCCCATAACCATGCGCCGCTGCACGTCAATGCCTATTATTCGGCAACCAACCAGTGCAGCTTCGATCAGAATGCTTCCAGTTCCACAGAAAGGGTCAAAGATAAGCCTGCCTATCTGAGCCCTTGCAAGGTTAACCATCCCGCGAGCAAGCTTCGGAGGCATGGCTGAAGGGTGAAAGAAAGGCCTGTTTTTTGGGCGCCTGTCAATGAATGACTTAGCAGGTATATCCTCAACTTTTAATCCGAAAACAAGCTTTTCCCCAGTCAATATTCCTAGAAACGTCTTATCTGGACATTTAAGTTTAACCTTCGCCTCCTTCACCCTGTGAAGAATGGCCTCGCCAAGTTTCCTCTCCATAAACATTCCGCTGATTTCTTTCGCATAATTTTTCACATGTCTAACGCGTACAGCGAAACTTTCTCCCCTTCCTATAAATTCTTCAAGATTTATGGAACGCAAAGCCTTCAGGGCATTAGTCAAATCAGCCTCACATGTGAAAAGCTCTACACCGCATGCCCTTGTGAATGCTGCACGTCTCCTTACAGCCTCAACAATCTCGAGAGGAGCCTCAATCCTTAAAACTTGGTCAAGGGCCTCTAATATCTCGTAATTAAAGCCCTCCGCCTCCAATATTGCTTGTACCTCAGAAGCAGGTAACGTGTCATGTTCCCCGGAAAGAAGTAAGAAAAGTTTAACCAATTTTATACTCCTTAAGCGCCTCGCTTATTAAAGGTGCAAGGGAAACTTTACCTGCAGGTCCTGGTATGCTGTCTGTTCCAACAACCTCTTTAACCCCAGCCTCCATGATGCGTTTTTCAGCATCTCCCACAAGAAGTGGATGCACGCATGCAGCATAAACATCCTCTGCCCCTAACTCCTTCAGAATTCTAGCCGCCGCCACGATTGTGCCTCCTGTGCTAATGATATCATCAAAAATTATTACAGTTCTTCCAGCCACGTCAAACGTCCCACGTTCCACGCTGACCTGCCCTGTATAGCGGTCTCTATGCTTCTCAAGATAACCGCATCCGCCGCTGAGGATCCTGTTAGCTTGTTCAGCGATGTGAATGGCTCCCTTGTCGGGGGCTAGGGCGAAAGCGCCCCTGAGACCCCGCTTCTTGTAATGCTCTGCCAATAGAGGAACAGCTGACAGGTTTAATGTTGGAAAGGGGAACCTCTCAAGAACTTTTTCCTGGTGCACATTAACAGTTACAAGGGAATCTATTCCTGCAGCCTTAAGCATCCTTGCGATGGCTTCTATGCTTATGGCCTCGCCCTGAAGGAAAACTTTGTCTTGCCGCGAATAGGCAAGGTATGGAACCACGGCTGTTACTTTTTCGGCGCCATGCCTTTTAGCTGCATCCGCGATAAGTGCCAGCTGGATTAACTTAGTGTCCTGAGGATAGTTTGTAGTTTGGACAACAACAACCTCGTCACCATCAACTGCGCCTTCAAGTCTCACGTACACTTCCCCGTCGGGAAAAATCTTTGAATAAACTGAAACTGCCTCAATGCCTAAAAGCTGCGCCACCTTGGCGCCAAGCTCTACAGATGCTGGTCCAAGTATAATCTTCATTAAATCCCCGTCCAGCTTAGCTGGATTTTCCAGCCGCCATGTACTGTTCAAGAAGCTCCTTTGCCCTATCCATTCTGATCCTATGTTCCTCAACCATCTTTTCAGCTATGATGTCTATGAGTTCCCCTGTAGCTCCGGCAGCTATAGCTATGTTCCTTGCATGTAGAGACATGTGTCCCCTCTGTATGCCCTCATGGGCTAAAGCCCTTAACGCAGCTAAGTTCTGAGCCAAACCGACAGCAGCCAGAACCTCGGCAAACTCATTTGCAGTTTTAACTCCAAGAATTTTTAAGCAGATCCTTGCTATAGGATGGGTGCGCACGGCTCCCCCTATCAAGCCGACGGCCATGGGCATTTCAATAGAGCCAACTAAATCCCCATTGTCATTCTTCTCCCATGTTGAAAGAGTGGTGTATCTTCCACTTCTAGCCGCGTAGGCATGTGCCCCAGCCTCAACGGCGCGGTGATCATTACATGTGGCAAGCACCACAGCTATGACACCGTTAAGTATGCCCTTATTATGCGTCGCCGCCCTATATGGATCAGCAGCTGCAAACGCTGAGGCATATACGATTCCATCCACAACCTCTTCGCCGCCTACAGACTCCTTAGGAACCGTGCACCATGCCCTTGCTAGGCGCCTATCCGCCAGGTTGGAGATGATCCGCAAATAAACCCGCCCGCGTGTCAAGCGCTCTATAATAGGCGCAACTGCCTCGCACATGGTGTTAACAGCATTTGCACCCATAGCATCGCGGCAGTCTACAAGTAGCTCCGTTATCACCATCGGGCCCTTCGCGGTTTCTATAACCCTCACGTTAATGTCCTTAGCGCCGCCGCCTAGAGAATTAAGAAGCGGATCCTGATCGTTAGCCTTTTTTAATATCTCCTCCTTAGCCTCAAGCACCCTCATTTTTGCAGCGTTCGGATCTTTCATACCGACAGCTTGAATTTGTCCAATCATTATTGGAGGAGTGCTGCTTGTATGGAAGCCTCCCCCCTCCCTAACCATTTTGGCAGCGTAGCTTGCCGCAGCAACCACTGATGGCTCCTCAATGGCCATTGGCACCAAATAGTCCTTACCGTTAATAAGAAAGTTTACCGCTATGCCGAGCGGTATTGGTATAACTCCCACAGCGTTCTCGATCATGCGGTCAGCTATATCTATAGGTAATGATCCAGTGTTCTGAAGCGATGCAGTCTCCTCATCAGTTAACCCTGCAAACTCCTTGACGAAATCTAAACGTTCCTTAGGATTGAGTTTATAGAAACCTGAAAAAAGCGATGATTTCCTCATGCCATCCACACCTTCCAAGGACTAATTATCAAAAGATCTGCGCGCTTTTAAAGGTTTAATTAAAATGCCACCTCATTTCTCAGAGGTTCAAGATATGCGCTGTAGTGCATAAAGGTAATATATTGCGATATAAACTATTCTATTGAGAGCTATTCTCTCACTTACACTAATCTAATTTGAGGTAATATAGGAGGTGACGCTTACGGGTTCATCACAAACTCTTACCGTAAAGTATGTAATACGGGCAAGGTTTGAGATAGAAGGCGTAGTTGAGAAACCAGACGTTGTAGGAGCAATTTTTGGCCAGACAGAGGGGCTTTTCGGGCCGGAGCTAGATCTGAGAGAGCTTCAGAAATCTGGACGTGTCGGAAGAATAGAAATAGAACTGCATTCAAGGCAGGATAAGACAACCGGCACGATAACCATTCCTACAAGTATGGATAGAGTTTCCACGGCACTTATAGCTGCAAGCATTGAAAGCATAAACCGCGTGGGGCCATGTTCTGCCAAGGTCACGCTTGAAAAGATTGAGGATGTACGGGAGGCCAGAAGGAAGGCTATAATCGACAGGGCTAAGGAGATACTTCAACAATGGACCATTGAGTCTATGCCATCCGTGGACGAGGTTTTCAAGGAGGTTGCTGAGACATTAAAGGCGGCGAAGGTTCAGAAGTACGGCCCAGAAGAGCTCTCAGCAGGTCCAGATATAGCCAACTCGAAGGAGATAATCATCGTTGAGGGGCGCGCAGACGTCGTAAACCTTATGCGTTGCGGCTTATACAACGTGATAGCCCTTGAAGGCGCTAAGGTTCCTGAAACCATAAAAAAGCTTTGCAATGAAAAGGAAGCCACCGCTTTTCTCGACGGGGACAGGGGCGGAGATCTGATTCTAAAGGAACTTCTTCAAGTCACCAACATTAAGTATGTTGCAAGGGCTCCGAGGGGTAAGGAGGTTGAAGAGTTAAACTGCAAGGAAATCTTCGACTCGCTTGAAGCTAAAGTGCCCCTGGAGGAACTGTTAAAGCATCGTAGGGAGAAACCCCGAGTTTCAGTGCCGGCTGAGGTTATTCAAATCGCGAAGGAACTTAACGGTACCCTAGAGGCTGTGCTTCTCAACGAGAACCTCAAGCCCATAGAGAGGCTTCCGGTAAGCCAGCTGGCTGAAAGGCTTCAGCAGGTGAGCGGGGTGGATACCATAGTATTCGATGGGATAATAACCCAGAGAATAGTGGATATAGCAAGTGAAAAGAACATAAAACATGTTATCGCGGCACGCATATCTGAAGCCCTAAAACCGCCACTAAATGTTCAGCTTACAACATTTTCAGAAATTTTCGGAGATTAGCCGCTGAAGAAGTCCGTGAGCTTACGTGTTCCCCCTGCACTCTTAGATTCGCCCTTAAGCAGCTGTTCTTCTGTTACATTGAAATGTTCAAGAATCCTTGCAGCAGCCGGAATAACCTGGCTTGTAACATAATATTCTAAGTCCACCTCGTCATATGAGGCAAACATGTAGGGCTTAACCCTCTCGTATAGGCGTCCCTGACCCTTAACCACCACATAGCCTACCTTGTCGCCCACGGCGAGCTTCCAGCCTCTTTCCATAAGCATTTTTGCAGCCTCTACGTGTGCAGCTCTGAGAGTATATTCTTCAACTTGTTTCGTCAGAGTCTTCCAGATTATAAGATCCCTGAAGGGCACTTTTCTCTGTCTCAATTCATGAATGAGCTGACGCGTGAATTTCACAGCACTATGAGGTGTTTGTTCTTTAAGCACCATCTCCAAAACTTTTTCTTGAACTTTCTTAGCTATAGCCGCCCAATCGCCTCTTATAACCTCCAAGCCCACGATGTCCAGCTTTCCATTCGGCAGAAGCCCTGCATAGCGCTTCTTCGCCTCTGTGAATAAAATCCTCATGTAAACCTTTTCAGGTTTGATCTCAAGCCCCAATTTTTCCTTTATTTCCCTTACGAATGCTTCTACCTTCTCTGGATTGTATTCCAGGAATATGCTGTCGGTGTCACCGTAAACTACCCTAAGTCCATTCTCCTCAGCCATCCTTATAGCCGTAAGAATGGTGTGTCTTCCCCATGCAGTAACGGCCTCGGCCACTGGCTTAATGTACCATCTAGCTCCAATCCACCCGGCATAGCCGTAGGAGGCGTTCGTTATGACTTTCACAGCCTTTTGTTTTGCATCAAGCATACGGTATTCAACGCTACCTATGGCGTATTGTTTCATTCTTGAACGGATCTCCTCCCTAACTTTCAGCAGATGGGTTAAAACCTCCTTGTAAAATCCAGGAGGTTCCTTTCTAAACCTGTGACCTACCTCAGGCGCCTCATAGGCTCCTTCCGGCGGAGCCGGTTCATCAGGCGGGATGTATGTGTCGGGCGAAATATTATAGGTTATCATGAGGTTCGGATACATGGATGCAAAGTCAAGTACAGCTATGTTCTCATGGATTCCTGATTTTGGGCTGAGCACCAAAGCGCCCGCGTATGGCATGTAGGGCTGCTCAGCCCGTTTTGGCACGAGTTCCCCCCTATTTTTGGCATGCTTTATAAGGAACCACTCAACCCTGAAGCCCACGGCCGCCGTGCCCACGTGGTCGATAGGTATACCGACAAGGCTTGAAAGTTGCATGGCAAAGTCCAGTATGGCTTGTGTTATCCCCATGATGCAGCGGGTTTTCTCCGCGGAAAATTTTTTCAAAGTTTCCCTCTTCACCTTGTCATCCCAGTAATCCGCAAATTCTACATCATCAATCATGATGCAGTTATCAAGATTTATGATGCCAAGGTAATCCGCCAGGTTCTCCAGAGTTTTAACTTTCACCTCTGGGAATTCATCCGCATAATCGAATAGGTCAATGTTGGCTCTTCCAGTGACTGAAACATGCCCATAAACGCTTGTATGGGGTTCACTGTTTACTCTGTCCACGGAAAGCCTGAACCCAAGTATCCTACATCTCTCCTTAAGGTAGCTCCAATCCTGTCTGTTCACTCCGTAACCAACGATAATGTCAGGATCAAATTTTCGCACGAAATCTATGAATTCTCTTAAGATGGGTCTATCATCCCGGTCATCCCCGGCTAGAAAATTTCTTTCTTCCCCAGTGTTCGTTGCAGCGGAGATTATGATCAAAGGGTTCCTGTCTGGTTTAGGTGAACCTTCGCGGCTATAGCAGATCGTTGAGAAACCCATGATTCTGAGGTTTGGGGGATCAGGTTTATCTATGAATATAGGGGAAGATTCAGCCACATAGACATGATCCACTTGAATGCCTTCTGGTTTATCTTCCTCTGTGACTTCAACCTCGTGCCAGCCGCATGGAACAACGTTCTTATCTATCAGGTATCGCATAGAATAGCGTATATCCTCTTCAAAGCATTCCTTAACCCCGTAGATTTTGCCTATGGCTTTAGCGTATTTTTCCATATTGTCTGGGTCTCTGCAGTAAACCCTTAAGGCTTTAACAGGTTTTCCGAAGAATCTGCGTTCAACGGGCTCAACATTAATGATAAATGGGTAACTTGCCTTTTCTTTTTCAATGTTTCCCAGAACACTTATTGGGTTAGCTTCCTGTTTCAGGACGGCGTAGAAGTATGGTGAAAAGTTTCTATCAATTACAAGCACTCTTTTCCCTGAAGCATCTGCGCCCCAGAGCCAAATTTCAGGTCTGAGGCCTCTAAATTCATAGTTCACATCTAAAAGCCAAAAGGTGACTTTCATGACTCGTTATCCCATAAGACCTAAAGGTATGAACAGCTTTTAATACTTTTAAAGCAAATTTTCTATCGCACATCTCGGAGGTTTGAAATTTGGCTGGAATTGTCGTTGTGAGAGATGTTATGACGAAGGATGTTAAGGTTGTCAGGCCTGATACAAGCATTAAGGAGGTTGTAGCCACCATGAACAGGTTTGATATAGGGTCAATTGTAGTTGTGCAGGGCGATAGGCCTGTGGGAATAATAACTGAGAGGGATATTCTCAGAAGGATTGTTGAACCCTGTATGGCTCCTGAAACCTTGACCGCGAGGTATGTAATGTCAAGCCCTGTTATAACCATAGACGAGAATGCCAGTGTGGATGAGGCTGCGCGATTAATGGTTAAGAAAGGTGTAAAGAAGTTGCTTGTCACGAGGAACAATGATCAGCTCGTAGGAATATTAACCCTGACCGATATTGTTACTAAAGTTCCCGAGTTGCTAGCGATCTTGGAGGAGTTGGTTAGGCCATATAAGCGTACATACTAAATTCATTGCTGTTACCCGCATTCGTATGCTTAATCGTTAGGGGAATAGCCATATTGAAGATTCTCGAATTAAATTTGAAGAAGGGGTTTGTGAGAGTTGTTCCTGAAACCCTTGACGATCTATGGCATCTTTACAACATAATTTGCTGTGGAGACGAGGTTTGTGGATACACAAGCAGGGAGATAAAGCCTGACGATCGCTATGCGCGTGATAGACGCGGCGAAAGGGTTAACGTTTTCTTATGTGTGAAGGTTGAGAAGGTCTTCTGGGATAGGTTTCTAGGGAGGCTTCGAATCCATGGAACCATTTGTCAAGCACCAGAAACGGTTCCAAAGGGTGCTCATCACACTTTAGATGTGAGGCTTAACTCGCCGATAACAATAGCGAAGGATAAATGGAGTAAGCATCACATTGAGCGTCTAGAGGAATCAAGTAAGTCGCGGGAGAAGCCGATAATCATAATTGTTGTTGATGACGAGGGGTATGCGATAGCCACCACTGCACAGTATGGAGTGGATGTTAAGGTTGAGGAGAGGATGAGGCTTCCTGGAAAGCTTGAAGCTGAAAATCGTGAATTAGTTCTAAAAGAGCACTTTAGAAAAGCATTAGATAGCCTCCGCCAGCTGTGGATTGAAAATCGCAGTCCGATAGCTGTTATCGGTGTAGGTTTCCTAAAAAACGACTTTGTGAAATTCGTTGAGAATACGTATCCTGAAATAGCAAAGTCAATTGTGGATGTGAAGAGCGTTAACAACAGCGGTGTGGGAGGGATATATGAGGCTTTACGTTCAGGCGTGCTTGCGAAAACCATGCGTCGGCTTAGGATTATGGAAGAGATAGATGTCGTTGAGGAGCTTTTTAAGAGACTTGGAAGGAACGAGCGGAATGTCGCTTATGGGTTGGAGGCTGTAAATAAAGCGATGGAGTTCGGGGCTGTTGAAACCCTGATTTTAACAGATGCACTGCTCCGCGAAGCTAAAGAATCTGAGCGTCTGTTGCTTGAAGAATTAATGCGGAATGTGGAGCAGATGGGTGGAAAATTCATGATTATAAGTGCTGAGCATGAGGCGGGAGCAAAGCTTACATCATTAGGAGGGATTGCTGCTCTACTTCGTTTTCCACAGCCCAACTAGATGTTTTTCAATCTTCTTCGCACTGCGGGGTTTTGCTCCGCAAGTTTCTCCAAAACCTGCTCAAAAGTCTCATTTTCTCCAACTTCCTTCTCTATGAATACACCTGTCCTGCCAACCTCATCCCTCCTCATTAGGGCGTGTACTCTGTCCAGAACCGTTTCTAAAGACACTCCGAGGATTCTGGCAACGTAGCTTTCATTTCCCAGAATGCAGCTTTCCCTATGTCCCTTCTCAGTCGGCTCAATCAGCATTAGACGCTTATCCACCCCTGATAATCTCCTGTCAAGCCTTAAATCTTCCAGTGTTGCTTCTCCTCCGAACCTGTAAAACTCCCTCTCTGTTTTACGCATCCTCATAAGCGGAAATGATATGTATGTTCTTTCGTCAATTTCGATGTATGCTTTCATGGCGTAGATGGGCGTTGCCTGCACAATGAGGCGTTTGTTGATAGGTATGCCTGCCCTTTCAATGGATGTTTCCATGATAAATGATGACGGAGGCTCCGGGATGAAAATGTCTATATCGCTCTTCTCTTTCACATCGCCTCTGGCTATGCTTCCATGAACTATGGTTTTAATGTTGGATTTTTCGAGAATCTCCATCAAGCGCATAGCCTTATCCCTAAGATTCCTCAAGAGAATCCATTGCTCATCTGTGTATGTGACCTCCTTATACTCAATGCGCCGTGAAGGTTTCACAGCCATATCAATCAGCATCTCGATTTATCGTCGTAAGGATTGAACTTTAAAAAAGTTGGGATAAGCCTATTATTCACTGTTTTCTAGTAATGTTGGAAGGCTGTCAGCTGTGGCTGTTAACACAGGAAGCCAGCAGTGTTCAATATGTAAGCGTAGGAAGCCCTTCTTTTACAGGCCATACTCTGGCGAGAGGCTTTGTCGGACATGTTTTGTAAAGTCTATTGAGCAGAAGGTTAAGTCGACGATTTCAAAATATAAAATGCTGGATTTCGATGATAGAATAGCCGTAGCCGTCTCCGGCGGAAAGGACAGCGTAAGCCTTCTGCATGTTATGGCAAAGATTGAGAAGGATTACCCAAAGGCCTCACTTGTAGCCGTCTCAATAGATGAGGGGATAAAGGGATATAGGGATGAAGCCTTAAAAATTGCATCGGAAAACTGTAGAAGACTAGGCGTTGAACATCATGTAATTTCCTTCAAAGAGCTTTACGGATACACATTAGATGAAATTGTCCAGAAGATGCAGGGGGCAGGCGGCAAAAAGCTGACATCATGCGCGTATTGTGGTGTTCTGCGTAGAAAGGCCCTGAACGTTATTGCCCGAAAGGTTGATGCAGATAAGCTTGCAACAGCCCACACGCTGGATGATGAGATGCAGACCATCCTGCTTAACATGCTTCATGGAGATGTGCTGCGTATTGCAAGGGAGAAACCCCTCACAGATGAGGTTCATCCCAATCTTGTAAGGCGTATAAAGCCATTTTGCGAAATACCTGAAAGAGAAACAGCCTTATTTGCCTATGTTAAAAAGATAAAGTTCCAGAGTATTCCTTGTCCATATGCTTCTGAGGCAATGAGAAGTGACATCCGTCTATTTCTAAACAGAATGGAGGCTAAGCATGTAGGCGTGAAGTTTACACTCTTCAATTCTGCGGAGAAGATTAGGCTGGCTATTGAAGGCTTAATGGCTGCTAAGAATCTGAGGGAGTGTAGCCGCTGCGGGGAACCCACGCCGCAGAAAGTTTGTAAGGCATGTGAACTTCTAGAGCAAATCAAAAATCCCGGATCATGTACACCGATACTCTAATAAACTGGTCTCTTCATCATTGGGTTGATGAATGATTTAGTAGCAATTCTGTTATCTGTAGTCATTGTAAGCCTCATAGCCTTCATCGGCATACTCTTTATAGGTTTAAAGGAGAAACTGTTTAACCGTATCACCGTGCTCCTGGTGGGTTTCGCCTCCGGAACCCTTCTAGGCGGAGCCTTCCTGCACCTGCTCCCGGAAGCCCTATCCTCAGGAGGCGACGCAACTTCAACTTTTCTATACGTGATCAGCGGCATAGTTGTCTTCTTCATACTTGAGAAGTTCTTTTATTGGCGTCACTGTCACGAAAAAAACTGCCCAACCCATGCGTTTGTCTATCTAAACCTTTTCGGCGACGGCATCCACAACTTCATAGATGGCATGGTTATAGCTGCAACCTTCATGACTTCCATCGAATTGGGGTTAGTGACGACGCTTGCAGTTGTGTTCCATGAGATTCCACAGGAGATAGGTGACTTCGGGATTCTGGTCTACGGCGGACTTGAAAGAAGAAGGGCGATGCTCTACAACTTCATCTCAGCCATAACTGCCATATTAGGTGCATTAACCACGTACTTCCTGGCTTACTTGCAAAGCCTTGGAGTTATTCTTGTTCCCTTCGCCGCCGGCGGCTTCATTTACATAGCTGCCACGGATCTTATTCCTGAGCTTCATAAAAAGGCTCAAACTGGCGAGTCGCTGATTCAGCTAACACTAATACTTCTAGGCATCGGACTTATGGCCTTTCTTAAATATTTCTTCGAAGTCTAGCGTATCCTGTTTAGTTCGCTCTTTAGCCTTATACCTTCTAAGAAGCCTCGAGGCGGCTTCAGCATCATTAACAACAGCCACTCTCCTTGTTTTCGCAGTAATAACCTTGGCGCCGCAGTATGGGCAGGTTCTTGTTCTCTGGCCGTCCTTAGCCAGCAAATATCCGCCGCATCTGCCGCATACAACAATGAGATAATTCGTCAATAGGGTCTTCCTCCGAAAACCTTTTCCACGTAATCTGATAGATAACCATTAATGTTGTGGTGCTTGTGAGCGATCAAGAAAAAAATCCCTCCACCTCAGACTTGAAAAGGTTAGCCATCGAATACTTTACCCGAAAGGGCTATAGGGTGGAAGAGAACGTGAGCTTTGAGGGGATACGTGGAGCCCCAATAAATTTTGACTTACTTATACATAAGGGGGATGTCACACAGGGAGTTTGGATTAAGGATTGGAACAGAACCGTAGGTATTAATGTAGCGATAAATATTGACAAGGCTTCTGAGGATGTAGGCCTCTCAAACCCAATAATAATAGGCGAGAAATTCAGCGATCACGCTAAGGCTTATGCCAACAGGCGGAGGATTCTCCTTCTCACGAAAAGGGATATAATGCAGCATCTAAAATGAGCACTAAATCCTCAAGTATTCTTCAAGGATCCCCTTGCTTTCAAGTTCTCCCAACCAATCGACAAGTCCCACACGGCACTTTCCCCGAGTACTCAGCACCTCCATGACCTCAGCAGCAACCTCTTCAGCGCTTTTACCAGTAGCATCCACCTCGCAAACCTTCCCAGCTCCATGAGTGTTCAAGACTTCCCCGAGGCAGACATCAAGAATTTCTGACGCAAGGTTCTCCCATAACTTGTTGCCTCTGTACCCCCGTTCCTCCATCAGCCTCCGCAGCTCCACAGGGTTTCTCCTTAAAACTATAATCCTGGTGACCAAATGCTTAGGAACAACTCTGACAGCGTAGTGTCCATCCACCACAACGTTTATTTTGACGCTGTCCTCTATGATTCTGCGGATCCTGGTTCGCATTCTATTCTCATCAACTATCCAAGTGTCTCTATTCTCATCCTTGCCGACAATAAGGTTATGATTTAAAGCTAACTCCGTCAGATTCACATACTCCGCGTTAAGCCTATCTGCAATAACCTTTGCCACAGTTGTTTTCCCAACGCAAGGCGTACCAGTAATCAGAATCACATTCTTACGCATAGGGCTCCACAGATAAGGCAATAAGAACCCGGAACATAATAAGTGTTCCAAAACTTTTATCCCAAGCGCCCGCATTATCATCATGGGGCCGGCGAGTTGGCGTGTGGCCTTCGGGCCGAATAATGAGGCCTGAGGAAACTCCGCCCACAAGTAGAACTGCAACGCCCGCAAGGGCGTAAGGCGAGAGCCTTGGCAACGGAGCAGAAACGAAACGTCCACCCAGCAAGTGCCAATGACGCATGCTAAGTTGTCGAGAATGCTGGGTGCGAAACGGTGAAACGGCCGTCCTGCAGGTGGAAAGGGCAAATAGGCGCCTATGAGGATTCTACCCAAGGCGCGGGTAGCCCGATAAGCTGAATGCCACATAAAACAGAAGGCGGGTTACGGCCAACACGCCGGCCCCTTTGTTAACCTTTCAGTTTGGGCTGAAAACACATTGCAGAGAGGCTGGGCGGGTTTCGTGGGGGAAGGGAAACAGGCATCATCGCACAGCGACGACAAAATTCCCAACCGCGCAGTTGGATTTTTTCCAGCCCAGCCTCCAAAAAATTATGTGTAAATGTGTGATATGTATTATTGTAACATGTGAATATTACAGTTAATTTTGGCCCTGAACGTTTTTTTGATGGTGTGCGCATGGAATGTAACATTTAGATATATCAACTTTCGAAATATGCTTTTTAAAATAAAAGCCTTTAAACGAACTAAATGGGGTCTGATTTGAACAAGCGGGATCTTCAGAAGATGCTTAAAAACTACGGCTATTCTGATAAAGTTGTTAAGGCAATAGCTGATTGGTATAGCTAGCTTTTTAAACAAAAAATTAAACACATTAAATTCCTTATTCTGAAAATCATCAAATCCTATGTTGTAGGCCATGCCGCTTTCAAGTCATAGATATCCGAAATTATTTTTATGCATGTAAAATGGGCTATTGCTCACAGGCTTTAAATGTTATTCTTTCCGTTACCACTGTTTTCGTCATAGGCCTGTTTATGTTCCGTGTCCTCCAGTTAAAATGTACATTTAGCCTCCTGCTTATAGTTAGGCCTATGATTAGGGCTATTCGCAGATATATTGCGGTTCCCATCAGGATCGAAGTTATTGGGAAAGTTACGAATCCCGCGTTAAATGTCCATGCTCGCTCAAAGCTTTTTAAACCTAGCTGAAACAGATACCAGTTTATGAGGTCAGGCGACTTTCCAAACAAAACTAGGCTGATTGGGTAATAGAAGAGATCATTCATCAGACTTGCCGTTAAGCCTAAACTTATAACAAGCCTCCACTTTTCAATCCCCCATGTGAATATGATTGTGATGAAAGGAATGAAATACGTTATTGCAAGCCAAAAGTGATATCCCGGCACATTTGAACCTGGAACGACGAGGTCAATATAGTTTACATAAAAAAGGCCATAAAAAATGCTGAAAATGAAAAGCTTAGTTTCAGATGAGATGGCATGCTTCCTCACTCACCATCACGCACCACCTCCCCCAGCACAGGGGTGCGCCTAAGCACATTAGGGTTCTTCAGCAGCACATCAGGTGGGACTCGCCCAGCACGTCTATTAAACTCAACGTTTGTGATGATCATTAAGTTAGACGCTAATGAGACTTCCCCACTTCCTATTTTATCTGCTGAGATTGAAAGTATCTTGCGGAGGAAACTGGAGGGGGCTTCGCGGGGATCTAGGGTTATGCAGACTGTAGCATAACCCTTTTCCAACAACTGATTGAGGGTAACCGTGCTTTTCACCCTGTTTTCCAATACTTTCCCCTCCAAGATAATGATGCCCAAGGAATAATTTGTATCATTGTAACATTAAAATGTTACAATCAAGATAGAATTGACGAATGATAATCGCCACTGTGTAACATCTTTTAGACATACCGAAGGGTTCAGTTTGATAAGCTGATGTCCAGAAGATATGGCGGTAATCGGCAGCAAAGTAGTTTAAGAGCAAAATTAAAGCGCATGAAATATTCTTTTCTAAATGCCAACGCTGGCATAGCACCTCCTTTAGGGTTGAGTCTAGATGCCTGTCAAATGCAGAAAATGCCAATCAGCTAAGGCTGAAGTGATCATACCATATGCTAGGTTAAGCCTCTGCCCTAACTGTTTTAGCGAGTTTTACGTTTCAAGAATAAAGAAAACCGTTAAGGAGTTTAACATGTTTAATGAGAATGATATAGTTGGCGTCGCCGTTTCAGGCGGCAAGGACAGCATGGCCCTTATATACGCTTTAAGACAGGCTTACCCCAAACTTAAGGTTAAAGCTTTACACATAAACCTAGGTATTCCAGAATACTCAGCGCATTGTCAAACAAAAGTTGAAGCATTAACCAAAAGTTTGAATGTGGATCTGCATATTTTCGATCTTAAGAGCAAGTTAGGCTTCAGTATAGACGAATTCAAGAAAACCGTCCACGGAGGCAAGATTTGCTCAGTGTGCGGAACCATAAAACGGCATGTGTTTGAGGAGCTGGCATGCAGCCATGGCGTCAATGTTCTGGCGACGGGACATAACATGAATGATATCCTGGCTTTCATGTTCAAAAATTTCCTATATGGAAAGTGGGATCAACTAGTTAGGTTGAAGCCTGTTCTTCCCCCTCTAGCCGAGGCGATGCCACGTAAAGTTAAGCCGCTACTCCGGTCACCGGAAAACGAGAATCTCCTATATTGCCTACATAATGAGATTCCCTTCAGGGAGAAGAATTGTCCTTTCTCGTCGGAGATCAAGGGAAGAAAATACCAAAAAGCCATTGAGGCAATGGTGCCATACAACCCTCACTTCTTACATCAACTTCTAAACAGATTCTTAGAGATAATACCTCTGCTCGAGGACAAACTTACAAAACCTGCCCTTATGAGGTGCAAACAATGTGGCTTTCCGTCCTCATCTGAAATTTGCGCCTACTGCAGAAGAATATCGCTTATAAAAATGGGGAAGATTGATTAAACATTCCGTTTAATTTGTCTCCTAATAACATCTTCCGCCTTTCTGATGGCTTCTTGAAGCTTATCCACGGCTGGCCCTCCGCCTTGCGCGAAGTCAGGTCTTCCTCCGCCTCCACCGCCAATAACGGTTGATGCCTCCTTGGCTATTTCAACCGCGTTGGCGCCTTTCTCAATCGCCTTCTTCCCGGCCATAACAACTATTCTGGCAGTTTTCTCATCTGCCCCATAGAAAACCGTAATAGTTGCTTCATCATTCTTTATTATCCTGGTGGCTGTGTGAATCATAAGATCCACGTTTAAGTTAGACTTGAAGTCTCGGAACATCACCTTGACGCCGTCGATCTCCTTAAGCTCCTGCACCATGTCTAATCCTGTGCTTTCCCGCTCTGCCAGCTCTTTTATCAGTTTTCTTTTCTCAGCCTCAGCCTCTCTTAAATCCTTAACTATTCTCTCAGCTGTTTTTTCCAGCTTCTCCACGGGGCAATTCATTATTTCCGCAACCTTCAACAGGAGCTGCTCATTCTCCTGAATGTATTTAAGTGCCTGTATTCCTACTGCGTAAACAAGCCTTTCTACACCATCCTGTATCCTCTCTGTATAGAGTATTTTTATGAAACCTACTTCTCCAGTGTTACCAACATGTGTTCCGCCGCAAGCCTCCACTTCCCAGTCTCCAATTTTTACCACGCGTATTTCCTTCCCAGGAACAGCTCCTCCTTGGTAAAGCCTAAAGCCATACTTGCTTTCCGCTTCTGACCTAGGCATCCAGAGTATCTCAACAGGAATACTTCTAAAGACCGCTTCATTAGCAAGTAACTCTATTTTTTGAACCTCTTCGCGGGTTAGCCTTCTGTAATGGGTTATATCCAGCCTTGAGCTTTCCACGCCTTTTTGGGTTCCAAATTGCCACACATGTTGCCCGAGAACTCGTCTTGCAGCACTATTTATGATGTGGGTGGCTGTGTGGCTTTTCATCAGCGCATAGCGTTTATCCCAGTCAATAACACCTCTAATTATGGATCCCTGCTTTGGCACAGTGGCTTTCTTAATCCTGTGTACTATTATTTTTCCAACTTTCTGAACGTCAACAACCTTAACCTGCTCTCCGTCGATCAGTAAATATCCTGTATCAGCCGGCTGTCCTCCACCTTCAGGGTAGAAGCATGTCCTGTCTAGAATCACATACTCATCATCTATAACCTTCAGAACTTTTGCCTCAAACTCCCTCATATACTGGTCCTTGTAGTATAGGGTTTCAGTTTCAGGTATACCTTCAATCTGAGCTTTAAGCCAGGTTTCGAGTCGAGTGCTCTCCTCAGCGGGTTTTTGAGTTGCAGTCATGTGTCTCTCAGCAATAAGCGAATAGAAGTTCTCTGGAACCGTGGCCTTCAGCCCTTCAGCTTCAGCTATTTCCTTAACTATCTCCGGAGGTATTCCATGCGAATCGTATAATTCCGCGAAAGTTTCCACTGGAACATTCTTTACACCTTTAGCTTTAAGTTCGCCCGCCATCCTCCTGACAAGGCTTTCACCCCTTGTAATGGTTTCTTTAAACTTTTCACTCTCCACCGAGAGTATTTCCATTATCTCATCTCGCATTTCCTTAAGATGGGGATAGTCAGTGGACCAGTAGGCTATCTGCATATCCACAATGTCATATAGCCTGTCAGAGATCCCGAGCATTCTTAGAAGGCGATAGATCTTTCTGAAGATAAGCCTGGCTAGGTAACCTTCCTGAACGTTTGACGGGACAACACCCTCCGAAAGTATGAATGTTAGACATTTAGTGTGATCAGCCACGGCGAAGGCGTTTTCTATTGGTGATAGAATCTCATCTAGTCGATAGGGATCAGTTCCAAGTTTTTCCGCTATTTTCCTCCTGGATTCAAGCATCCCGACGGTCTTGTCAAGGCTTATGAGCGCCGAGTATTTTGCTACAGCGGCAAGAAAGTTCTCATCTACATAGTTAATGCCAGCCATTTGGAAAATTTTGTTAAGGATATCTCCGTATATGGCTTGGAAGGCGCTTGGAGTACCTTGTGATAACCAGGTGTAGCGTTCGATACCATAGCCCGTGTCCACTGTTCTAATGGGAAGCTTAATGAAACTTCCATTCACAACCTTGTACTGCATAAACACTAACGTTGCAACCTCTAATCCCCTGACAATACATTCCAAACATGGACCTGCGTTTCCTCCCCCAGACCATATTTCCTCCTTATAAGTCACTTCCTCGGGTTCTATGCCCAGCTCCTTAATGAAATCGTCATGGTATCTTACAGTTTGGTCCTTCCAGTAAACCTCCTTGTCTGGATAGTTGAAAGCATGATGTCCTCCCATCTCGAATATTGTTATGTACTTGCCGAAAGTGGGTCCCGTGTTAGTTATGTCCACGAGGCGAATGCAGGGTTGAGATATGACTAGTGGGTTTGCAGGTGGCGGAGCAATCCCCTCGGTTACGTATGGTTGGAAGTCAATGATGCTTGCATGGGTTAGGTAGATGTCGTTTCTCCACCGCGCTACAACAGGGTAGGGCTTTATGCGGGTGTGCCCTCGCTTCTCAAAGAAGGATAGAAAAAACTCGCGCATCTCCCGTACGGTGTAACTTCTGTTTGTAGGAGGGTTACCTATGAACATGTAATGGGCGCATCCTTCAGCTCTAGCCTCTCCGCATGTCTCTTGATCCGGGTTCAGCGTCCAATAGTATGTTCCACATTTTGGGCAAAGCTTTCTCACGTAACCCTTCTCTTTGAAGAATGGAAGGGCGTATTCTTCTACTGGAAACTTCAAACTGATGAACGCTCCATTCGCAAGTTTATGCAAGGGTTTCAGTGGATAAACTCTCTAGGTGCATTTAATAAGGTTTCGTCACAATTACGCCAGCGTATGTCTTAATGGCTTTATGGATGGCACCAATTTGGAATAAGCTCTACAGTAAAGTTCTTCTTTTCCCTTCCGTAGCGTGTAAGCGGCTTGGTTAAATGTCGCTGGGATCTAGGCGATGTGATGTACAATCCCTCGGATAGGTCGCGTTTTAACTCTATGGCAACCTTGCTGAGGTTTGGATGTTTAGATCCGCATTTTTCACATCTGAAACCCTTATTTTTACCCATGGTTTTTAATCGTCTACCACATGTTGGACATGGAGGGTTTTGGTAAACAATTAGCGGAGCAAGCCTGAGCACGCGAAGTTTTTCAAGGTTTATGGTTATCGGGCGGCCATTTGACGGTGGGCGAACTCCGCCATAAACCTCCACAATATCCCCCTCTATTAGTTTCGCAGCAACTTTCCTCAAATCACCTGTAGGCTCATAGGCCGCGCAATGTACTTCGGCACTTCCATCTTTTATTGTGAAGATAACATGCCTTCTCGGGATAACCATTGGCTTAGAAGCCACTTTACCTGTCGCTATCACCGGATTGTAAGGTTTTATTTGACTTAAACTTTCAATCCTTTTCAAGTGGGCGTCTGTTCCATGATTTGTTCTGAAAATTATCCATCTTTCTATAGGTTCAAGATTCCTAATCATTTGGAAGGCTTTTTTGACAATTTCAGGAGTTTCGCCTCTTACGCCGAAAAGGATTGGATCTGGACCTCTGGGCGTGATCAGGATTCTGCCCGTCTCCGGATCCACATTATTGAATGTCTCCGGGAATGTTGCCCTGTCCATCTCCATAACCGAATTAAGGTCTATCCGTCTCCTCTGTCCGTAGTTTTCCGGTTTTCGGTATGCTATAAGCTCGAATGTATGATCCTCCTTTAGAGTTTCGCCAACAGCTGCCAGAGCACCAATTATGCCTCTGGCTTTTTTGAAGCCTACAGCTTCAACCCTGAACTTTTTAATGATTTTAAATGCCTCTTTTAGATTCAAGATTCCAGTTATTGCTTTAGCTGAAAAATTTTCAATCTCCTCAGGAATCTCTTTTTCTGCAAGGAATACTATACCAGGATCTGTACCCTCATAACCCATGTCCGAGTTTTCTTCAACAGTGTCTATGGCGACTTCTTTAATTTCAGTGATTGTGTCCTCCTCACACATTATTCTTAGGCACACTGCACCGTTACCACGGGTTTTCCATGGAACGTTCGGGTTCAGCCTAATAAGGTTAGGGTAATCTATGAACGTCGCGCCTATACCTCGCAGCCTCTCCGCCAGTAATGCGGCGACATATGTTGTGCATCCTCTATTCGGGGAGTCGGTATCATCAATTCCTATGTGAAGCGTCTGCATAACCATTCATGTAGCCCAAACAACTTAACTGAAGTTTAGAATTATATGTGCTGATTGTTAAAGGTTTATCCGCAAATGTAGAAATAAAGGGGTTATACAGCTATTTGGTTTGTTCCTCGATTATTATCATTGTTAAGGTTGACCTGACCTTGTCAAGTCTTCTTATCCGCCAAGTTACTATTTCCTTAAGCTTATCCATTGTGTCTGCGCTTACCTTTGCAACAATGTCATAGACCCCGTAGACGGGGTATGCCTCCTCAACACCTTCAATCTTTCTAAGTTCCTTAACAACTTCGGTTTCAGACCCTATCTCTGTGTTAATCAACACAAATGCTTTAGGCATTCCCATCTCCTCAACTAATTATTCAGGACCATTAACATTAAAAACTTTTGGATCCTATATTGGAAATGTTAATTATCGCTATTTCGGTAATATTGGCCAGTGGGTGAGGTCTACTCAATGAGAAGGCGAACTAATGTTATTTCAAGCCGTGAAATGCGAACGTTGGAGGCTAACGCTGAATACTATGGAGTTTCCCTTCTACAACTCATGGAGAATGCAGGGCGGGAAGTGGCTTCGGAAATAGCCTCCAGGTTCAAACCTGACAGCACCGTGGCTATCTTCTGCGGTTTGGGAGGCAACGGCGGAGATGGCTTCGTTGCAGCTAGACACTTGTCCGCGTTAGGTTTCAAAGTGACGGTTGTGCTGGCGGGAAGGAGCCGAGACATTTCCCATAACGCCGCTTTGGAAAATTGGAATGCCCTCCAGCCCCTTAAGAATATTATAATTTATGAGGTGACAGATAGCTCCCTCATACCTGATGTGAAAGCAGACATCGTGGTTGATGCGCTTCTCGGAACTGGAACCCGCGGCAAACTTAAGCCTCCCATCATCAATTTTGTTAAGAAAATAAACTCCTTGGAAGCATTCAAGATAGCTGTTGACATACCGACAGGAATCGATGCTGATACTGGAGAGGTTCTAGGCGAGGCTGTAAAAGCCAACCTGACGGTGACTTTTCATAAATCTAAGAAAGGGCTTGAAAAAGCTCTAGAGTACGTGGGCGAGCTGGTTGTTAAAAGCATTGGGCTACCTGAGGAGCTTGAGCACTATGCGGGACCAGGCGACGTTCAGCTAGTAGTTAAGCCACGTCTTCCCGAATCCCACAAGGGAGACTTTGGAAGGCTATTGGTGATCGGTGGAAGCGAGACTTTTACTGGCGCTCCTGCGCTGGTGGCGCTTGCAGCTCTGAGAACAGGTGTTGACTTAGCTTATGTGGCTGCGCCTGATAAAACTGCCCGAGCAATTTCAGCCATGTCGCCCGACCTCATAACGATAAAGCTTGAGGGTGAACATTTGAACCCTGCAAATGTTCCGCTGCTGAAAAGTTACGTAGAGAAGGTTGACGCCGTTGTCATGGGGCCAGGACTTGGGTTGCATAGGGACACGGCTGAGGCGGTTAAGAGCCTCATTGATGTTGTTGAGGCTTCCGGCAAAGCTTTGCTGTTGGATGCAGATGGACTTAAAGCTTTTGCAGCTTTCAAAAGGATGCTTAGAGTGCCGCTTGTGCTGACCCCTCATGCCGGTGAATACGCCATACTTACCGGCAGGAAACTGCCGGATGGCCTTATGGAAAAGGTTGATGAGGTTAAGAGCACCGCAGCTGAACTTGGCGCCATTTTACTTTTAAAGGGCGCGGTCGACATAATATCTGATGGCGAAAGATACAAGTTGAACTTTACAGGAAACCCTGGGATGACTGTTGGAGGGACAGGTGACGTTCTATCCGGTGTTGTAGGCGCCTTTTTAGCTCAGCATTCAGATCCATTCGAGGCCGCTGTTGCCGGAGCCTTCATTAATGGAGCTGCAGGAGACTTCGTTTTTGAGGAAAGGGGCTATCACATGGTTGCATCAGATCTTCTGGAATGGATACCGAGGGTTTTAGACAATCCGATGAACCATGCTAGGGTGCGCAGGAAAAGTGCAAAAACAGGTTAGGCTTATCGTCTATCATGCTGGGCAATGCGACCCTAAAAAGTGCACAGCCCTGAAGCTTAAACGTCATGGACTTGTACATGTAGTTTCCAGGATGCGACTTATTCCAAGAAGGGCTGTGGTGCTGAATCCCATGTCAAAATTAGCTTTCTCGCCATCGGATCGCCATCGGATCGAGGATTTTGGACTTGCAGCCTTAGACTTCAGCTGGGAGCGCGCTGAAAAACCCCTGCTGAAGCATGTCAGAGGCACGTCACGTTGCCTCCCATTATTGGTGGCTGGTAATCCCGTTAACTTCGGAGTACCTACGAAATTAAGCACTGCTGAGGCATTGGCAGCTGCCCTGTACATAGCAGGGTTCAAAGAGCAGGCTCAAAACTTACTTTCCATTTTCAAGTGGGGACACACTTTTTTCAAGCTTAACATGGAGAGACTTGAAAGTTACATGAAGGCGAGGGATAGTGGAGAAGTGATAGAAATTCAGAAACAATTCGTAAACTTAATGTAGCTATTGAATGCAATCTTAGGGATATCGCGAAAGCGTGTGCATGAAATGGGGTACATCACTGATCTGCCGCTTTTCCTTACATCAGTAGTGCTTATATCAATACCCCTAGTGGTCTCTCCTGGTCCTGTGTTCGCAGTAACTGTTGCGAAGGGTTACAGCAGCAAGTGGGCAGGCGCAATGATTGCGCTTGGACATGGCGCCATAGAATTCCCACTAATCATGCTGCTATACCTCGGGCTTTCAGAATTCTTAAACAGCAACCTAGTCCATAAAACCATCGGGTTTATTGGAGGTTCAATATTACTCTACATGGGCTTGCAGCTTATGCGAACACGGGACTCTGCAAATAATGAACTCCGCCAAATCAGGCACTCCTCATTCATAGCTGGGCTCGTTGCGAGCGCAAATCCCTTCTTCTTCATATCCTGGGCTACGGTGGGCGCAGCTATGGTGGAGAACGCTGCTATCTTCGGATTTTTCGGACTTATCACATTCGCCTTAACCCACTGGGCAATAGATCTAATATGGACCAGCTTTGTCTCCGTAACGATCTATAAGTCTAGGCGTTTCTGGACGCCGAAAGTTTTTAGAGCAATATTCATTTTCTGTGCGCTAATACTTGTAGGCTTCGGCTTATTTTTCATCCTATCATCCTTCTTGTAAAGCCTTCATCCCTATAACTCCAACCTTAAAAAGGTGATTTGGAAACCAGAAGTTGGTGGGCGACATGCCTCAGCATGAGGGCGTAACCTACCATGTAAGCTCCGCTTGGCTACGCTTAGTTCAGGGGGACATAACAGAAATGGATACTGATGCCATTGTTAATGCAGCTAATCCTTCACTCATGGGCGGTGGCGGCGTGGATGGAGCCATACATAGGAAAGGCGGCTCAAAAATACTTGAGGAATGCAAGCGAATAAGAGAAACTGAATATCCTAATGGGCTTCCAACGGGAAAGGCTGTGATAACCAGTGGAGGTAACCTTAAAGCTAAGTATGTAATCCATACCGTGGGTCCAGTGTGGAGCGGCGGAAGCAAGGGTGAGCCGGAGCTTCTGGCCGAGGCTTATCGCAACTCGCTGAAGCTGGCTGTTTCCCGCGGCTTGAAAAGCATAGCTTTCCCGTCTATCAGTACAGGTGCCTATGGATACCCAGTAGAGAAAGCATGCAGGATTGCCCTTTCAACCGTCAAGGACTTCTTGGAGAAGGAAGATAAACTTAAAGAGGTCGTGTTCGTTCTCTACACGAAGCATGACTTTGAAGTTTACAAGCGAGCTGCTGAAGAAATCCTTTCAAAAGTGACTTAAGGCTTATAAATTGCAGGGGAATGGTGTTGAAGATCGAGCTTTCAGAAGAGCAGCTTCAGATTAAAAGTGCAGCTAGAGAATTCTGTGAAAAAGAATTCAAACCGGAAATAGCGCTTGAACTTGAAAGAAGAGAAGAGTATCCGCTGGAAATCTACCGTAAAGCAGCTGAGCTTGGTTTAACATGTGTTTCATTTCCAAGGGAATATGGCGGAATGGGCTACGGTTTTCTTGAGACATGCCTCGTTGTTGAGGAAATGTGTAAAGCTGACTCAACACTAGGCGCCGCCATCTCCACAGGGAACTACGGAAGCGATTTAATCCTGATGTATGGAACTGAGGATCAAAAGGAACGATACCTGAAGCCTGTATGCAGAGGCGATTATATATCAGCAGCCGCCTTCACGGAGCCAGGTTTAGGTGGAAGCGACATAACCCGCATAGAAACCAAAGCCACGAAACAAGGCGATGAATGGAAGCTTAACGGAGCTAAAAGCTTTATTCTGAACGCTCCGATAGCTGACTTCATCGTGGTTCTGGCTCAGACAGACCCTGACATAACCCCTCCTTATAGGGGCGAAACCTTGTTCATTGTTGACAGAGATGCATCCGGGCTTTCTGTTATAAAGCAGACTGGGAAAATGGGGATTAGGTGTTGCATAACTGGTGAAGTGCAGCTTGAGGATGTTCATGTTCCAGGATGGAACATCGTAGGCGAATTGAATAGGGGCTTCTATCATGCCATGGGCTTCTTGGATAAATACAGGGCTTTTGTAGCGGCGCAGGCCGTCGGCATGGCTCAGGGTGCATGGGAAATAGCTTTCAAACACGCTAAAAACATGCATGTCAACGGTCAGCCCTTGCTGCAGCATCAGGCCATTGGCTGTCCTCTAGCTGAGATGGCTGCCAAAATAGAAGCTGCTCGTCTCCTGACTTATAGGGCTGCATGGCTTATTGACGCCGGCAAGATGGATCCAATGCAAACCGCCATGGCGAAGCTATACGCTAGTCGCGTAGCTGTCGAGGTCACAGACTTCGCCATCCAGGTTCTAGGCGCCCGAGGTTACTTCGGTCAGAATAGAGTGGAACGGTACCATAGGGATGCAAAGGTCACCGAGATCTATGAGGGAACAAGCGAAATTCAAAGGCTTACGGTGCTTAAGTATCTAATGAAGCTATTTTAGTAAGCGAGAGGGTTTGATTGAGGAAAGTTGCGGTAATAGGTATAGGTTCATCAAGATTTGGCGTAAGAAACGATGTTAACATGGCTGAGCTGGTTTTTGAGGCTTTTAAGCCTTCTATAGAGGATGCAGGGATAAGCCCAAAGGATGTTGAATTACTTGCATTCGGTTCAGCTGGAGCCGGCGTCTGGTGTGAAGAGTTTGTCCCAGCGGCTGTTGCAGCTGAATATTGCGGTTTAACTGGTGCAGGTATTGTTAGGTGTGAGGCAGCTTGTGCTAGCGGAAGCGCCGCCTTCACAACGGCCTATTGGGCCATTGCATCTGGACATGTCAATTTGGCTGTGGCTGTGGGATTTGAGAAGATGCGTCAAGTTGAAACGTCAACTGCTATAGAGTGGATTGGGCGGGCTGGCCAATATTTCTGGGAGTTCCATAACTTCGGAGTAACTTTTCCAGCTTACTATGCGCTTTATGCTAGATCGCATATGGCGCGGTATGGAACCTTGGAGGAGGATCTGGCGCTTGTGGCTGTTAAGAATCATAAGTATGGCTCTATGAATCCGATAGCCCACTTGAGGAAAAGGGTTACTTTGGATGAAGTTTTAGGTTCGCCTGTTGTGGCGGCACCTTTGAAGCTGCTGGATTGCTGTCCCATATCTGATGGTGCTGTCTCCATAATCTTGGCCTCCGAGGAGAAAGTTAGAGAGTTAGGCATAGACACGCCAGTGTGGATTGCAGGCATCGGCTATTCCTCTGCGGCGACGAATATGAGCAGGCGGGCCGATTACGTAGGCTTTGAATCCTCTGTTAAAGCTGCTGGGGAGGCTTATGAGATGGCTGGTGTGGGGCCTGGGGATGTGGATGTGGCTGAAGTTCACGACTGCTTCACAATAGCCGAAATCATAGCCTACGAAGACCTAGGCTTCTGCAGGAAAGGTGAAGGACCGAAACTTCTCAGGGATGGCCAGACTGAGATTGGAGGGAGGATCCCCGTGAATATTGATGGTGGATTAAAATCTAAGGGGCATCCGATAGGGGCCACAGGCTGCTCAATGATATATGAGCTTACCAAGCAGCTTAGGGAAGATGCTGCAGTAGAAGGACGGCAGGCGCCGATGAGGAATTATGTGGCTCTAGCCCATAATGTTGGAGGCACCGGGCACTACTGCTATGTTACAATTCTCAGGAGGTAAAAATGTTGACAGCTGAAAGGTCATATATAAGATCAAGGGAAATAGTTGTTGCCCAGGAGATTCCTATATCTAGAACTAAACCGTTCTGGGATGCCCTTAAAAAGGGCAAAATTTTAGCAACAAAATGCGGAAAATGCAGTGTACTATATTTCCCGCCAGTTGCAGACTGCCCAAAATGCTTGGATTCTAACGTTGAATGGGTGGAACTGAGCGGCGAAGCCACAGTTGAAACCTTCACGTACGTTGCGTTAAGGCCTTCAACCTTTCAGCAGAAGCAACCCTATATTGTTGCTGTCGGAAAATTAAAGGAGGGTGTAAAGGCCTTGGCATGGCTCACCGGCATAAGTCCTGAGAAAGCTAAGATAGGCATGAAGGTGAGACTTGTAGCCAGAGTGGATGCCGGTGACATGCCTTACTACGAATTTGTTCCCGTGGATCAACAATAATGACGACAGCTCTCATACGGGCTCGTTTATCTTCTTCCCATGCCTTTTAACCCATTCTTCAATAGGTATAGCAAACTGTTTCTCAACATTGCTTCTATGGATGCTATTATATGTGCAGAAAGATCTTATTTTGCCGTCTGGTGCAGCATAGTGGATTACACATCTCTGGGCTCTATCCAAGTCGAAGTTCCATACATCCATGAAGTGCATTATCCCAACCATCACTATCCTACGCATGAACTTTCCAAGAGCCTCATAGCTTCCTTTGGTTATCACATCCTTCAGCAGCCCCCTTACCAGCGGCGACTTTATCATGGGCAGAAACTCAAGCATTCTCATCTTCGCAATGGCCCTCTTCCCCTTAACACCGCTGTAGTATATCTCCCAGAAGATTTCAGCAAACTTGTCCACATCCAAATATTGTGTTATAGGACTGTATGCGCCGTCTTCCTCAACAACTAGGAATGTTGCTGCTCCACATAGGGGATTCATCGTGAATTCCGGGTAAGTCCTGTTCTTCAGCACTTCCATGCCCTTAGATATGGGCACAGGCCAGTCCGTTGGCCTCCAATCCTTACGCGTTATTCTTCCGCTTGTCTGCTCTTCGATGAGCTTAATGGCATCGGGCACTGTTATGCGCATTTTCCTCATATCCTCTTTGCGGGCTCTACCTGCCATGGAAATGGGTTGGATGTTGATGCACCGCACAACATCATGATTCTTCACAGCGTAATCTATTATATTGCCTAGATCCTGATCGTTCACGCCTCTTGCAAGAGTAACTACAAGCACTATGGAGTCAAGCCCTAGTTTCCTGGCATTTTCGATAACCTTTTCCTTTATTGGAACAAGATCCGATCTTCCTCTTGTCTTCCTGTATATTTCCTCCCTTATCCCGTCGAACTGTAGATATAACGTGCTGACCCCGGCATCCAGCAGCCTTCTAAAGTAGTTTATGTCTTCCGCCAGACGGAGCCCATTAGTGTTGACTTCCACATGGGTGATTCCTGCCTTTTTGGCTTCAGCTACAAGGTCCGGTAGGTCGTTTCTAAGAGTTGGCTCTCCACCACTAAATTGGAGGGAGTTGCATGCCCAAGGTTTGTTGCTTCTGAGAAGCTTTATCATATCAACAACCTGATCGTATGTTGGCTCGTAGATGTAGTTTACCGCTCCAGCATGGGCAAAGCATACTGGACAAGCCATGTTACACCTGTTCGTGACGTCAATTATTCCCAGCACAGTGTGAGATTTATGCTGTGGACATAATCCGCAGTCGAAGGGGCATCCAATTATGAATTCCGTTTGAGGGTTCTCCAGCCCTGATCCTGAGTATTTTGCAGAATACCAGTTCCTGTAGAACCACTTGAATAGCTCCGCGTCGCCCCAGTAAACATCCTCAAACTTTCCATGTTCCGGGCAATTTTTCTCCAAGTAAATTACGTTACCCTCTTCATATATCCTCATGGGAATACGTTTTAGACATTCAGGGCATAAACTCACGGAATAGTTTTCAAACTTCGCAGCCTCTTCAGCCAAAGTTTTCTCCCCAGCTTTCGTTTGCATCATGATTGAAATGGAAGTGTGAAGTAACATATTTTAAACTTTTCATAACTTTAATATGGTGAAAAGTGAACAACAATGAATGTCAAGATTCAAAAAGCCCTTAGACGAGTAGGGCTAACCCGATATGAGGCAGATGCCTACTTTATACTTCTTGAACGCGGCCCATTAACAGCCAAGCAAATCAGCCTCGGGGCTCAAATTCCCTACTCAAAGGTTTACAGCGTCTTATCTGGCTTAGAGAAAAAGGGCTGGGTAGAGGCTTCAGGAAAAAGACCTACTAGATATGCGCCCAGATCCCCTGAAGTAGCATTAAAAACTGCGAAAGACATGCTTGAGGCTGAGTGGCTGAAAAGCGAGAAAACAATTGTGGATGAGCTTATGCCGCTTTACGAGAAAATGAAGCCTAAAGAAAAGTATGATATATGGATTATAAGAGGCCTCCAGAATATTCTGTCAAAATTCAAGGAGATGGTTAACAACTGCAGACAGGAAATGTTGATAGCGTTTCCATATATCCCTGAAGAATTTCTACTGGGTTTCCATCAACTGTTAAATTCGCTTTTTAACGTAAACATCCGCTTTATGATCTGTAGCGGATTAGATGGAAGCGTATATAAGATCCTGTCCAGAACTGGAGAGGTGCGGCTGAGGACGAAAATGTTCGGCGGAGGCGCAATATCTGATGGTAATGAGGTTCTTCTGCTTTTCAGCGATGAGAAAGCTGAGGTAACAGCTATATGGTCTGATCATCCCGGCTTAGCAGGGTTAGCTAAGGAATATTTCAACTACCTGTGGAGGGAATCAGAAGGGGAGAATGGGGAATCAAATAGTGCTCGTTGTCTAGGGATCCCTTAACTAGTTGACTCTCACTAAATTTATCCGTGCGTGAGATGAAGATGCCTTGCGGTTGAGAATCAGGGTAACTGGGATAGTTCAGGGTGTAGGTTTTCGTCCATTCATATACAGAATCGCCGTTAAGAATGGGCTTAACGGTTATGTGAAGAACATGGGCGACGCCGGAGTGGAAATTCTCCTTGAGGGGAACCCTGAATCTGTAAATAGTTTCCTTAAGGATCTGCATGAGAAGAAACCTCCATTAGCAAAGATATGTGGTATTTTCACCTCAGAGCTTGGAGGAGAAAACCAATACGAGGGTTTCACTATACAGGAAAGCTCAGCTTCACGCGAGCTTTCAGGATCTGTTATCCCGCCTGACGTGGCCATATGCCCAGAATGCCTAAGAGAGCTTCGGGACTCTGAGAACTTGAGACATGACTACTTTTTCATCACATGTACTGACTGTGGACCCAGGTTCACAATAATCAATAAACTACCTTACGACCGTGAGAACACCACCATGCAGGAGTTTCACATGTGTAGCTTCTGCAAAAGCGAGTATGTGGATCCGCTTAATAGGCGCTTCCACGCTCAAACTGTTGCCTGTCCAAAATGTGGGCCGAAAGTCTACCTAACAGACCGAAATGGTGAACTTGTGATATGTAAAGACCCGATAAGAGAAGCTGGAAAGCTGATTTCAGAGGGACACATAGTGGCCATAAAGGGGTTAGGCGGTTTCCATGTAGCGGCCTCCGCTATAAAGGATGAGCCACTAATTAGGCTTAGAAAGGCCAAGCATAGACGCCAGAAGCCCTTTGCATTAATGGCTAGAAACCTGGAAGCTGTAAAATCATTTGCGGAGGTAACCTCCAGCGAGATTGAGACCTTGGAATCCCCTGCCAGACCCATCGTTCTCCTAAACAAGAATGAACATTACTATCTTTCAGACCTAGTTGCGCCTGGACTGCATAATGTTGGTGTAATGCTTCCTTATACTGGATTACATTATATGCTCTTTGATGGCGTGAATGACCCTGCATTTGTGATGACCAGCGCTAATCCACCCAACCAACCCATAGTGAAGGATGATGAAGATGCCTTGAGGACGTTGGACGAAATCGTGGATTACTTTCTCTTCCATAACCGGCGGATTGCTCATCGATGCGACGACTCAGTGGTGCGTCTGCACGGCGGAAACCTCGTATTTATAAGGCGTTCAAGAGGTTACGCTCCCGCGCCAATAACATTGAAGTGGAAAGCAAAAAGATGCGTTCTGGCGCTTGGCGGGGAATTGAATAATACGGCATGCATATTGAATAATGAAAAAGCGTTTCTATCCCAACATATAGGTGACGTGGAAAATATAGAGACCAGAAATTTCCTAGTTGAGGCTTCACATCACCTTGCTCACTTAACCAACAGCCAGATTGAGGCTACAGCATGTGACCTTCACCCTAAATTTACAACCACAATACTTGCAAAGGAAGTTGCGGAGAAAAATGACTGGAGACTGTTTCAAGTTCAGCATCACTATGCTCATGTGGCAGCGCTGATGGCTGAGCATGGTGTAACCGAAATAGTTGGCGTTTGCTGCGACGGCTACGGCTACGGCGCCGACGGAGAGGCATGGGGCGGCGAAGTAATTTTCGGATCTTTGGATCCTGTGGAATTTAAACGTCTAGCACACCTTGAACCTCAACCGTTGCTGGGCGGGGACCTTGCAACACGATATCCGCTGAGGATGGCGGCTGGAATATTGCATGGCAAAATTGATATCGAAAAGGTGCTTGAACAAAACAGCATACATTTCCCTCATGGTGCAAGAGAGGTGCAGCTTATACTGCATCAGTTAAGATCTGGACATGGAATAGCCAAAACCACAAGCTGCGGAAGAATACTTGACGCTGCATCAGCAATTCTGGGTTTATGTTATGAACGTACCTATGAAGGCGAACCAGCTATGAAGCTTGAGTCTGCAGCTGTAAAAGGAAAAGAAGTGCTGAACTTAACCCCAATCCTGAAAGGAAAAGAGCTGAAAACAACAGAAATGATGTTGGAAATATACGAGAAGCGGAAAACTCACAAGACCTCAGATCTTGCTTTTTCAGTTCATGCCTATCTCGCTAAGGGATTAGCTCAATTAGCTATAGAAAAAGCCTCTGAAAACGGCGTGAATGCAATAGGTTTTTCAGGTGGAGTGGCTTGCAATCAGATAATGGCTGAAATTATGCGTAAAACCGTGGAGGACGCTGGAATGCTATTCTTGGTTCATTTCAGGATTCCCCCTGGAGATGGAGGATTATCCTTTGGTCAGGCTGTTATAGCTGGTTTTTCACGGAACTAACCATAACCATTTTATCCATCTTCATCGTTGGCTAATGATGGATTGTAATGTGCTTGGCTATTCCGGCAAGAGTAATAGACCTAGATATAAGCAAGGGTGTGGCTAAGGTGGATTTCGGGGAGGGTGTGCTCCGCGAGGTAGATGTTTCACTGGTGGACGTTAAAGTTGGCGAATATGTTCTTATCCATGCAGGCTACGCAATACAAACTCTAAGCCCTGAAGAGGCAGAAGAAACGCTTCGCATCTGGAGTGAAATTCTACAAGCTGAGAAAGAGCTGAAACAGAAATAGGCCGCTGGACTAATGGTTGAGCAACTAAAGTTTAGAGACCCTGAGCTGGCAAGACGTGTCATAGAGCAGATCCATTCAATAGCTCCGAAAAAGGATGTTGTTAAAATATGCCACGTGTGCGGGACTCACGAGTGGACCATAACACATTACGGTGTAAGGAATCTGCTGCCTTCAACAGTTGAAGTTATAGCGGGACCAGGCTGCCCCGTATGTGTTACACCGGCTGCGGAGGTGGATGAGGCTATTAAGCTTGCAGAAAAGGGTATTGTTGTAACATGCTTCGGCGATGTGATAAGGGTGCCGGGATCTGAAAAGTCCCTCTTGGATGCGAGGGCAAATGGTGCAGACATCCGTGTAGTCTATAGTCTGGCAGACGCCGTCAAAATGGCGTTGAAGAATCAATCCAGAAACTTCGTCTTCTTCGCCATAGGCTTTGAAACCACTGCTCCATCAACAGCCATTGAAGTGCTGAGAAAGCCTCCGAACAACCTTAGTTTTCTAGTTTCCCACCGCCTAATCCCGCCAGCCATGGAGCTGCTGGTGGGTTTAGGAGACCTACAAATAGACGGCTTTATTGCTCCAGGCCATGTCAGCACGATAATCGGGCTGAAACCCTACGAAATCTTTCCCAAAGCCTACCGGATGCCCACCGTGATAGCGGGATTCGAACCCCTTGACGTATTGTTCGCCATATACATGATCCTAAGGCAGATAAAAGCCGGGAAGGCCTGCTTGGAGAATGAGTATGTAAGAGCAGTAACTCCTGAAGGCAACGTTAAAGCTCAGGAGCTTATGCATAAGGTTTTTAACATTGTAGACGGAGAGTGGCGTGGCCTCGGGCGTCTACCCTCGTCAACCCTTAGGCTGAAGGAGGAATACAGCCGTTACGATGCAAGGGAGAAGCACGGCGTAAAATTCACTTATGGCAGAGATCTTCCGCCAGGCTGCCAATGCCACCTGGTGATGATTGGAAAGATAAAGCCCACAGAATGCCCCCTTTTCATGAAGGCTTGCACCCCGCAAAAGCCTGTGGGCGCATGCATGGTAAGCGTTGAAGGTACATGTCGAATATGGGCAAAGGTAAACGCAGCCTTGCAATAAGCCAAGTTAACCATCATGGCGTCTCGCGGAAAATTTTAAATTAAAAAAGTATAGAGTACAGGTGGGTTAAGAGGCTTCTCCATGAGCTTTGAAAATAATAAAGCACTGGGCGGTATAGGAGCGGTCCTCGTCGCTGTGGGTTCGGTTTCTCCAATAATCGGCATCGTGGGAATAGTCCTTGTGCTCATAGCCCTTAAGGGCCTAGCTGAATACTACCGTGAAGATGATATCTTCAGGAATGCCCTCTACGGAATAATCCTGTATATAATAGGCGTCATAGCTGCCTCCGTAATATCGCTTGTCGCAATTTTCAGAGGAATCCTTTCAAGGATAATCTCCGCGACTACATCAGTCATTAGGCCTGAAAGCATTGCTGTTACATTTTTAGGCGCCTTCGTAATTGCTGTCATAATCATGTTTGTATTCTGTCTGGTAGGGGTTCTACTACTCAGGAAGTCCCTTGAAATGCTTTCCGCCAAGTCCGGAGAAACCCTGTTCAATACGGCTGGATTGTTGCTGCTTGTTGGTGCAATACTGACCATAATCCTCATAGGCGTAATATTTTTGCTGGTTGCATGGATAATAATCGGCGTAGCATTCTTCTCACTGAAACCTCAATCCGCTTCCCAATCTGTATCGCCGCCTCAGCCATCGTCGCAGTCCACGCATTCTTCCCAATAGGTACCCTTCTGTTTTTCTTCTATTAAAATGATTCAGTTTCTGACACATTTAATAAAAGTGAAAGCTTTATTAACGTACTAAATGTAGATTTTATGTTGAGGTTAAGTTATGGATTTTGAATCAACTAAAAATTTAGGCGGCGTCGGCGCAATTTTAGTTGTCATAGGGGTCCTCGGCACGCTGGGTATGCCATACGCTGGATTGCTAAGCTTGATAGGCTTCATCCTCGTGCTTATAAGCCTAAAAGGCATGGCTGACTACTATAAGGAAGATGGAATATTCAATAACGCCCTTTACGGCTTTATAACTCTCATAGTAGGCGTAATCGTATTTGTTGCAGTAGCCGCGGTGGTGATTCTAAGCGCACTCGCTTCCGCTGCAATAGACTGGACAAACCCATCGGCGATCCAGGAGTACTTCATGAGTATGGATATGTCTAACATAATGACTTCCGTTGGAAGCATCCTCTTAGCATTGGTGTTGCTATTCATATTCCTAGTAGTTTCAGCAGTATTGTTCAGGAAATCTTTAAACAGCCTATCCGAGAAATCCGAAGTAAAACTCTTCGGTTATGCTGGGCTTCTTTGGCTAATAGGAGCAGTATTATCCATAATAGGAATAGGCCTAATCATCATATGGATAGCTTGGATACTTATAGCAGTAGGATTCTTCTCCATGAAAAAGGTAACTGCAGAGGCTGCCCCCTTCCCCCAAGCGCCCTCACCATCCCCGTCACCAGCATAAAACATCCGTACTTACCTTTCCTTCTTTTTCCAAAACCCAAGCTGGATTAAAATGTGAATGCCTCAACATATTCTGGGGATTGGATCACCTATAGGCCTTGCCACTATTCTTTTTCCGCCAACCACCGTTTGCATGGCAACCCCGCTGAATTCATTTACGGCTTCACCTATTATTTCAGCTTCTCTACCTTCCTCTGTTGTTCTTAGGAATTCAAGCACCTCTTCAGCCTTCTCCTTTACAACTCCAATTATAACTTTACCCTCATTTCCCACCTCAAGGGGATCTAAACCGAGCATTTCGCAGGCAGCTCGCACATCCTCGTGAATCGGGATCTTATTCTCGTGGATTAGTATGCCGACTTTCGATTTCTCGCTGAACTCGTTTAAGGCGTCAGCTAATCCTCCTCTCGTAGGGTCTTTCATGGCAACTATGCCGCCTACCTCACCTAGCATACGCTGGATCAGCCTATTTAATGGCCTTACATCAGATTTTATGGCACTGCCAAAACTCAGCCCCTCCTGTGCGGATAGAACTGCCAATCCATGATCTCCTATTGCACCAGACAATATTATGTTGTCTCCAGGCTGTATGTTTGAATCCAAAATCCAGCGAGCCTTAAAGTTTCCCCTAAAAAGCCTCACAACTTTAAGATTCCGCTCTATCGCTTCCGTTCGCCTGCCAATACCTGAAACATTTATTACGCACCCCCCGAGGCTTCCGCGTTCTACAACCTTAATGTCTCCTGTGGCAATGCATACTCCTGCTTCTCTGCACGTCTGCTGCATGCTGGCTAAAATCCTCTCAAAATCTGACAGCGTCAACCCTTCCTCCAAAATTAATCCACATGCAAGAGCATAAGGCTCAGCGCCTAAAACCGCAATATCGTTAACCGTGCCTGAAACAGCTAAACGCCCAATATCTCCACCCGGGAAGAAAATGGGCTTAACAGCGTGAGAATCACTTTTTAAGACGGTGTCGCCAATAACGGCAGCATCGTCTAAAGCTTCAAGTGGAACCTCAAAGTCGCCAGCACAGCCCCCTCCAAAATATTTCACAACATACTTCCTTATGAGGTCATGCATGACTGTTCCGCCTGCACCGTGCAACATTGTTATATGCCCATTTTTTGCTTCCACATTCTCGCCCCAATCATTGAATATTGAGCCATAAACTTAAACGGTTCGTAACAGTGAAAAGTAAATATGCATGGCTGAATAAAAACTGGCAGTACCACGGAAAACCATATAAATCGCCATGTAGCTGTTCAATTGCACAGTCGGAGTGAGAATAGGTGCCAGAATGGGGATATTCCATACCTGAAGAAGCCCTGGATCCTAAAACAACCGTTAAGGCAAGTGGGCGAGAGCTTAGAATATCCCCTAAATCCGCCCGCGAGGTATGTAACACTATCAAGGGGATGATGCTTACAGAAGCAAAGAGGTATCTTAGAGCTGTGATAGCTAAGAAAAAATTGGTGCCCTTCAAGAGATACAAGAAGAAGGCGGGACATCACCGCGGATTAGAAAAAGCCTACGCGGGGAAATATCCTGTTAAAACTGCAATGGAGGTTCTGAAAGTTCTTAAGAACGCTGAAGCCAATGCGGAAAACAAAGGACTGGATATTGAAAGGCTAAAGATAATTCATGCTTGTGCATATCCTGGAATGAAAATTAAAAGGTACATGCCTAGGGCTTTTGGAAGAGCATCGCCCAAGTTTGAAACATTAACACATGTGGAAATTGCCCTACAAGAAATGCCTGAAGTAACGGAGGAAGCATGATGTCAGTTGTAAAGCATTTCATTTCTGAAGCTAAGAAGAAGGCGGAGATAGATGAATTCCTCCATAAAAAGCTTGAAAAGGCTGGATACGGCGGGGTTGACATTTCAAAAACTCCGCTGGGCACTCACGTGGTTATCTATGCGATGCGCCCAGGGCTTGTAATAGGGAGAAGCGGAGAAACAATCAGAGAACTTGCGAAGATTTTGGAGGAACAATTCAAACTATCAAACCCGCAAATTTCAGTTTCCGAAATTGAGGTTCCAGAATTAAACCCGTACATTGTTGCGTCGCGTATAGCCGCGGCTCTTCAAAGGGGAGTCCACTTTAGAAGGGCTGGCTTCTGGGCTCTTAATCAAGTGATGGAAGCCGGTGCGCTTGGAGTTGAAATAATCATCAGTGGAAAGCTGCGGACTGAGCGGGCGCGGTATGAGAAGTTTAAGACTGGATACTTGCCGAAATGTGGAGACCCAGCGATAAAGTACATGAGAAAGGCTGTATTCCACGTACAATTGAAACCTGGAATTTTCGGAATAAAAGTCAAGATAATGCCTCCCGACGCAAAGTTTCCAGATAAGTTCCAAATCGTTGAACTCCCGGAAACCGCCGCCGTACCTGAACCGAGCAAAGCGGAAGGTCAGGAGGATAAGATGGAGGCTGCTGAGTAAATGCCGTTGCTAAGGATCAAAGAAATAAAAGAGATGACTCCTGAAGAAAGAGCCAAAAAACTCATGGATTTGAAAGCTGAGCTTATGCGGCTGAAAACCATGATAAAAGCCGGAGGCAATATAGAAAACCCGGCAAGGATAAAGCAGCTACGCAAGGCAATTGCAAGAATATTAACGATAGAGGGGGAGCAGAGGCTTAAGCTCAAATCTAAAGGGGGAGGTAAGAAACAGAAATGAAAGTGACCCCTGACATAATACGCTGTGAATTTATTGGATCCGAATTAAAGGTTGTTAAGAGCACAAGCTCATGCGTTGTAGGAATTAAGGGCAAGGTTATTGACGAAACGAGAAACACCTTTACGATCCTTCAGGATAGTAAAAGAAAAAGAATTGTAAAGGATATCTCCACATTCCACTTCAAGTTTCCAGATGGAACCGTTATGGAAGTTGATGGTAAACTAATTGTTGGAAGACCTGAAGACCGTCTTAAAAAATGTATACGAAGATTGTGGTGATGAGCATGTCTCTAACATTCAAAAAGCCAAAGCAAAAATGTGATGATCGAAATTGCCCCTTCCACGGCACCCTTTCTGTGAGGGGACGCATTCTGGATGGCGTTGTGGTAAGTGCTAAAATGGACAAGACCGTAATAGTTAGGCATGATTATCTGCATTATGTACCGAAGTTTATGAGGTATGAGCGGAGACACAGCCGCATCCCCGCTCATAACCCGCCCTGTATAAATGCGAAAGAAGGCGACCGCGTAGTAATTGCCGAGTGCCGCCCCTTAAGCAAAACTGTAGCATTCGTCGTTGTTGAGAAGAAGGAGGCTACGTAATATGGCTGCAAAGGCAAAAACACGCGGGCTTGTTGCGAAGGGCGCCGTTGGACTTGTACCTAAAATATCAAGGGGATTACCAGTTGGGGCTCTTCTAAAGTGTGCCGATAACACTGGAGCCAGAGTGCTGCGTCTGGTTCAAGTTGTAGGCTACAAAGGTAGGCGCGGCCGTCAACCAGCAGCATCGGTTGGAGACAGAATAACCGTCTCAGTTAGGCATGGGACGCCGGATATGCGGAAAAAAATATTCCAAGCTGTTATCGTTAGGCAGAGGATGCCCTATCGAAGGGTTGATGGCGTCTGGGTTCAGTTCGAGGATAATGCAGCGGTGATAATAACGCCTGAGGGTGAAATGAAAGGATCTGAAATTCGTGGACCCGTTGCCAGGGAAGCTGCCGAGAGATGGCCCAGAATAGCCAGCGCAGCCAGCATAATAGTATAGAGGTGGAAAAATGGCGCAGCTGATTACAAAATCCAAAAAGCCTTCAAAACAAAGGAAAAGCCTTTTCCAAGCGCCTGATCATCTACGCTACAAACATTTCGCTGCTCCGCTTTCCCAGGAACTCAGGAAAAGTCATGGTGTAAGAAATCTCCAGCTGAGAAGAGGCGACACCGTGCGCGTTATGAGAGGCGACCACAAGGGTTTTGAGGGAAAAATTGCGCGCGTAGACAGGAAGAATTTCAGAATTTATATTGAAGGTTTAACCAGGGAAAAAGTTGATGGAACAACAGTGTTCATACCTATCCACCCGTCAAAGGTTATGATAACTAAGCTTAATCTTGACGATAAATGGCGCAAAAGAATACTGCAGCGAAGAAAGAAGCCTGAGGAGGCTCCTGCAACCATTACAGAAGAGGTAAAGGAAAAACCTGCTGAGGAGAAAGCTGCCGAGAAAAAGCATGTAAAGAGGCAGCCTTCCAAAAAGGCCGAGGAAAAAGTAACTAAAAAAGTAGAAAAGAAAGCTGAGTCTGAAAAGAAGAAAAAGACTACATCAAGAACCCGAAAGAAAAAAGAGAAGACTTCTGAGGAGGAATTGAAGAGTGGGTAAAAAGGGAACCACTACAACGCTAAAGCGCAAGCCTGCACCAAGAATCTGGCCTATTCACCGTAAAGAGTACGTATGGGTTGTGAGGCCATCTTCAGGGCCGCACTCCATGAGGAATTCAATCCCTCTAGTCATAATCCTGCGGGATATGCTGGGCTATGCTGAAACGAGAAAGGAAGCTAAGGCTGTAGTTTCACAGGGTAAGGTAAAAGTGGATGGTAAAATAAGAAGGGACGATTCGTTCCCTGTTGGAGCCATGGATGTTCTGTCAATCCAGGAAATCAACAAGAACTTCAGAGTGCTCCCTCATCCCAAAGGGTTAATAATTCATCCAATCAGTGAAGAGGAAGCAAAATTCAAACTATGCAGGATAGAAAATAAAACCACCGTTAAGAATGGGAACATAATGCTAAGCCTCCATGACGGGTCAACTCTCCTTGTAAAAGTAGCTGATCCCAAAAACCCGCAAGAGGATGTCTATAGCACGTTGGACACTGTTAAAATAAGTCTTCCTGAACGGCAGATTCTTCAGCATATAAAAATGGAGAAGAACGTCGTTGCCCTAGTCATCGGAGGAAAAAACATCGGTCGATACGGCAAAGTTGTTGACATCGAGGAGACTGCAGGGAAGAAGCGCCAAGAAGCTATAGTAACTATCCAAGACGCTAGCGGAAACCGCTTCCAAACAACCATGGATTATGTGTTCGTCATAGGGGAAGAAAGCCCCCTAATATCGTTGCCGGAGGCTTCCATAAGTGTTGTCTGAAGAGGAAATACGAAAGATGTGGGAGGAAAACCCATCGCTCAAGCCTAGAATTGAGAAAGTAGTGGTCAATATTTGCGTTGGAAAATCAGGTGAACCTCTTGAAAAAGCTTCAAAGGTTCTTAAGGAACTCACTGGCCAGACCCCATGCAAAAGAAATGCGAAGAAAACCATCAGGGACTTCGGCATCAGGCGAGGAGAACCCATAGCCTGCATTGTAACTCTAAGGAAGCAGAAAGCCATGGATTTCCTGAAAAAGGCTCTACACGTGGTGAATAATAAATTGTCCAGAAACTGTTTTGACAGGAACGGCAATTTCGCCTTCGGAATAAAGGAGCATATAGAACTTCCAGGAGTCAAATATAACCCGGAAATAGGCATCTTCGGCATGGACATTTGCGTCTCCCTAGCCCGCCCAGGGTACAGGGTGAAGTATAGGCGCAGGGCAAAAGCCAGAGTAGGCTCAAGGCACAGGTTAACCCCTGAGGAGGCAATGGTTTTTGTGAAGGACACATTAGGGGTTGAAATAGCCTAGGAGGAATGATTATGGCTAAACAGAAGCCTAAGAAAGAAAGAAAATTTGGAAAAGGAGCGCGTCCATGTATCAGATGCGGATCACATGGTCCCATAATACGACGCTATGGTTTATATCTGTGTAGACATTGTTTTAGGGAAGTAGCCCGAAAGTTGGGCTTTAAAAAGTATGAGTAACGGTGAAAGCCTGATGGATGTATTATCAAATGGTCTTACAACGATACTGAACAATGAAGTACAGAATAAGCGGGAGTGTGTAATTAGCCCAGCGTCCAAACTGCTGGGCAAAGTGCTTAGAGTAATGCAGCTTCACGGATATGTTGGGGAATTCGAGTTCATAGATGATGGGCGAACTGGAAAATTTAAGGTCCAGCTTTTGGGGCGAATAAATAAATGTGGTGCTATAAGACCACGCTACGCTATCCGTGTAGACGAGATTGAAGAGTGGGAGAAAAGATTTCTACCCTCCAGAGAGATGGGCCTGTTAATAGTTTCAACATCTCAGGGAGTTCTTTCTCATAGAGAAGCCAAAGAGAGGGGCGTTGGAGGTAGGCTGCTGGCTTTTGTCTATTAGCCGGAGGTATGCTGAATGCGCACTGTTGAAGTCTCAAAGACAGTTCAAATCCCTGATGATGTGGAAGTAACCCTTGATGGGTTGAAAATCACAGTTAAGGGTCCGCTTGGAACGTTGACAAGAGACTTTTCGAAGTCACCTGTATCTATTGAACTTAATAGTAAAAGCCTTAAGGTTTGGGCTGATTGGCCACGTAAAAAGGAGAGCGCCCTTGTGGGCACAATATGCGCACACATCAACAACATGATAACAGGAGTAAGAAAGGGTTTCACTTATAAGCTGAAAATAGTTTTCTCCCACTTCCCAATCTCGGTGAAGGTTCAAGGCAAAACGGTCATAATTGAGAACTTCGCTGGTGAGAGGAACCCGAGAAAGGCGAAGATAATAGGAGATGTCAAAGTTAAAGTTGCCGGAGATGACATCATTGTCCAAGGAATCAACATAGAAAACGTGAGCCAAACTGCTGCAAACATAGAGCAGGCTACAAAAATCCGGAAGAAGGATCCTAGAGTTTTCCTAGACGGCATATACATATACGAACGAAGGGAGGGAATGGATTAGGATGAGCAATCAGAAGGCCGCTGTAAAGAAGGCATTGCGCCTCAGAGAGGAGATTAAAAGCAAGAAACCAGACTTCGTTAGACACGAGAGCTGGCGATATGACCGGCTGAAGGAAAACTGGCGAAGACCAAAGGGCATAGATAATAAGATGAGGTTGAAGGTTAAGGGCTGGCCTCCCACGGTAAATGTTGGTTATAGGGGGCCAAAAGCCGCTAGAAACCTCCATCCATCAGGTTATGAAGAGGTTCTAATTTATAATGTTGAGGAGCTTGCGAAAATAAATCCTGAAAAGCATGCTGTACGGATTGCTCATACAGTAGGTAAAAGGAAAAGGCTACAGATACTTTTAGAAGCTAGAAAAAGCGGGATATTGGTTCTGAACCCAGGCGAGGCATGGAAGGAAGAAGTTAAGGCGGAGGAAAAGCCGAAAGAGGTAACTGCCGAAGAAACTGAGAAGAAGGAAACGGAAGAAAAAGTTGTTGAAAAGGATAAGCCTGAAAAGCTCGAGGAAAAAAGGAAGCCTGGAAGGTCAGGCGCTAAGAGGGTTAGAAAAAAGAAGACAGCGGAGGAATTGAGCAATGGTGAATCTTAGAAGTCAGCGTCGTTTAGCATCTGAAATACTTAAAGTCGGCGAGAACAGGGTCTGGATAAACCCTGACAAGCTTGAAGATGTAGAGGCTGCTATAACCCGGGAGGAAATAAAGAAGCTGATAGATGAAGGCGTAATCAAGCCCTTAAAGGAGAAGGGTGTAAGCCGAGCCAGAGCCAGGGTGATACATGCGAAAAAGAAGAAAGGGCTTAGACGTGGTCCTGGAAGCAGAAGCGGAGCAGCAGGAGCCATAGTGCCAAAGAAGGAATCTTGGATGAAGCGCGTTAGAGCCCTCAGGAAGAGGCTTAGAGAATTAAAAGCTAACAAGATAATAACTGAAAACACTTACAGGAAGCTATACATAATGGTTAAAAGTGGGAGATTTGTCTCTGTAGCTGAAATGGAGCGCTACTTGAAGGCTCATGATCTCTGGAGGAAACGCTGATGGCTAAGGGTCCAAGTTACTGTGTTCCATATCGTAGGAGAAGAGAAGGTAAGACACATTATCGAAAAAGGAAAGCCCTGATCATCTCGGGTAAACCTAGGCTTGTAATCCGTGGCTCCATAAAGAATATTGTCGCTCAAGTTGTTACAGCAAAGCCAGAGGGTGACGTGGTTCTAGTTTCAGCACACAGTAGAGAGCTACTTAAAAATTTTGGGTGGAAAGCCCCAACGGGGAACACGCCTGCAGCCTACCTGACAGGACTTATATGTGGATTAAGGGCTAAGGCTAAAGGCATAGAGGAAGCCATACTTGATATTGGTTTACATTCTCCCTCAAAAGGATCAAGGATCTTTGCTGTGCTAAAGGGCTTTATAGATGCTGGTGTTGAAGTATCCCACAGTGAGGAGAAGCTGCCTGACGATTCAAGAATAAATGGTGAACACATAGCTAATTACGCAAAAATGCTGCTCTCGAACCCTGAAAAATACTCATCCACTTTCTCAAAGTACCTGCAAAGTAAGCTCCCGCCCGAGGAGCTGCCAAGACACTTTTCAGAGGTTAAACAGGCCGTGATAGCCACTTTCAAGAAGGGAGGTAACAATGGCGGAGACTGAAAGTGCCCAGAGGTCAACTGCCAGAAGCATTGAACATTGGGTTCCGAGAACACGCCTCGGTAAACTCGTTCAGGAAGGCAAAATAACCTCCATCGAGGAGATTTTTGCTGAAGGGCTACCTATACAGGAGCCGCAAATTGTTGATGCTTTACTTCCAAACATTCAGGAGGAAGTCATAAACATAAGTCTCGTGCAAAAGCAGACGGACGCCGGAGAAAAGTCAAGATTCAAAGCCATAGTGGCTGTGGGAAACAGAGATGGTTATCTAGGTCTCGGCTCAGGGAAAGCAAGTCAAGTGCGGACAGCAATAGAGAAAGCCTCCGCCACCGCTAGGCTTAATCTAGTTCCAGTTAGACGTGGATGCGGAAGCTGGGAATGCGGCTGTGGAAAACCCCATTCAGTACCATTCCAAGTTGAAGGGAAATGCGGCACAGTGAGAGTTGTTGTTGTTCCAGGACCCAGAGGTCTCGGGCTTGTAGCCAGCGAGGTTTCAAAGGTCATCTTAGGACTTGCCGGGATAAAAGACTGCTGGACGAGGAGCTTCGGCTCCACAAGAACGGTTCCATCATTTGCATACGCTGTTTTTGACGCCTTAAAGAAGACTTATGGTGTAATAACTCCGATGGATTGGGTGAAATAGTTGACGGAGAAAGTGGCTGAACGTAAGTGTATAGCTGCCATCAGGATTCGCGGAATTATAAGTGCACCACTGCAGGTGAGAGAAACTCTTAGAATGCTGAACCTTAAGAGAACCAATCATGCCATTTTGATAGATAATAGGCCATCATTCATCGGAATGCTCAACACAGCTCAAAACTTTATCACGTGGGGTGAACCATCAAAGGAAACCGTAGACTTGCTTATAAAGAAAAGAGGTCGACTAGCTGGAGGAAAGAAACTAACGGACGATTATGCTAAAAGAGTCGGATTCAAATGTCTAGATGAGTTGATAGACGCCTTATATAATTGCAAGGTTCAATATTGGAATCTGCCCAACATTCAGCCCTACTTCAGACTACACCCGCCCAGCAGCGGCTTTAAAGGGAAGATAAAAAAAACCTACAATATGAGTGGAGAGCTTGGATACCGCGGTGAGAAGATCAACGAGCTCTTGGAAAGCATGATCTGACGAAACCATCCAGTCCTTCCATTATACGTAAGTTTTTGGCGATACATTTTATAGCTAGTTTGGGAATGCCATTTGTAATTAAGGAGACATCCATATGAGGTGGCGAAAAAGCGAAAAAAGGCACCGGTGGCGTAACAACACGCGGAACCCTGATGAATTTGGAAACAGGAAGTCTTACAAAAACAGGTCTAGCGGCTACATAGCTCGGAGCAAGTTTAGGGGTTCAAGAAGGTTTAGAAAGGACATGATGAGGGAACCTGAACCTTTAATAGATATTTTCCAGGACAATGATGGAATAGCGGTTATAGCTGAGCTTAAGGGTTTCAAAAGAGAGAACGTAAAAGTTCATGCTGATAAAAGGAGATTAGTGCTTTCAGCAAGTGCTTCAGGGCGCAGCTACTATAAAAGCTTAAATCTTCCAATTGCAGTGATTCCCGAATCAATGCGAATAACCTACAAAAACGGCGTGCTTGAAGTACGCCTAAAAAAGGCTTTAGAAAAAGCCATAAAGGAAGTGGCTGGTTAAGAATATGCCGCACAGCTTGAGAAAGACAAGAAAAAAGCGTGGTTCCAGAACCTGCGGTTATGGCAGGGTAGGTCAGCATAGAAAATCAGGCTCTAAGGGATATCGTAGAGCAGGGCGACACAAGCATGGCTGGACATACGTCATAACCCAAGAGCCTGAATACTTTGGCAAGGAAGGTTTCACATCCCCTCACAGTCTAAAAAGGAAAGATAAAGTCATCAACGTTGGAGAACTTGATGAATTATCTGATAAATTGCAGCTGAAGGGGGAAATCCCCGTCTTAGACCTTGATAGTCTAGGCTACACAAAGCTTCTTGGGAAAGGCAAGATTGTAAAGCCAGTTACGGTGAAGATTGCCGCATGCTCCAGGTCCGCCGCTGAAAAAATAAGGGAAGCTGGGGGGCAGGTCATAGTAGCATCTGAGGAAACTGAGGAGTAACTGCTTAACCATGGCTGGCAGATTTTTAACCCTCTTCAAACCCATATCTAAGCTTATACCTGAGATAAAAGCTCCTGAGCGGAGGGTAAGCTTTAACGAGAAACTCTTCTGGACTATCATTGCATTAATAATCTATCTCGTAATGTCAAGCGATGCCTGCCGCTTATATGGGATTCCCAAGGAAATAGGCGAGCAGTTTGCGCCTCTGAGAATAATTTTCGCCTCAGCCCGTGGAACCCTGATGGAGCTCGGAATAGGGCCTATAGTAACCGCTGGATTGATCCTGCAGCTCTTAGCAGGCTCAGGCATCATTGAGTGTGATATGTCCAAGCCTGAAGATAGGGGCCTATTCACGGCCGCCAGCAAAGTGTTAGCATTAATTCTTACGGGCGTGCAGGCTTCAGCCTACATAATAAGCGGCATGTATGGCGCCTTGCCCGGAACATCCGCCGTTATAATTTTCCTGCAGCTTTTAGCCGCAGGTGTAATAGTGATGTTGCTTGATGAGCTTATACAGAAAGGATGGGGATTCGGCAGCGGAATAAGCCTTTTCATAATGGCGGGTGTGGCACAGCAAATATTCCTTGAATGTTTCTATCCCTCCCCGCCTGTGGATGAATATGGAAGTTCAGGCTTATTCGTTGCTCTAGCCCAAACTATAATGGGCGGAAAGCCTGTAACCGGACTTCTGCTTAGGGGGAATTTCCCATCAATAATTGGGTTTGCGGCAACTGTTGTCGCATTTCTTGTAATAATCTACTTAGAAGGTGTAAGAGTTGAACTGCCCATTTCATATGCGGGATACAGGGGATTCAGAAGTCGTTACCCTATAAAGCTGCTTTATGTATCGAACCTTCCGGTGATATTTGCATCAGCCTTGTTCGCTAACGTATACTTCTTCTCCTATATCCTTTGGAATCAGCCTTGGGGTAAAGACAACTTCTGGGTTGGTCTTTTAGGATCATATACGCTTAAGGACGGCCAGTATGTGCCCTCCGGAGGCCTTGTCTATTACGTAACTTCGCCGGGAAACCTGTCGAATGTCATAGCAGAGCCCGTTAGAGCTCTTGTCTACTTGGCAATTCTCATAGGCTTCTGTGTGATTTTCTCGCTTACATGGCTTGAAGTAGGCGGGTTAAACCCGTCAACAGTGGCGAAGCAGCTTGTGGACGCTGGAATGCAGGTACCTGGTTATAGGCGTTCTCAGAAGGCTATAGAGCAAATACTTGAGCGTTATATCCCTCCTGTCACCGTTATGGGTGGACTTATAGTAGGCTTGATAGCTGGCTTATCAGATTTCCTCGGAGTGTTCGGCTCAGGCACAGGTATACTCCTTACAGTAGGCATAATCTACAATTACTATGAGATACTGCTGCGTGAGCAAGCTGCAGAGATGTATCCTGCCTTCAGAAGGCTTTTCGGAGAATGATCAATATCTAGACTCCATCACAGTTCTCTGTGAAAATGGTTATTAATCCCTGCGAAGAAAACATTTGATACCTGCTGAAGGTGATGTCGATGAATCCTGTTGAATGGCTATTGATGCCTCAGGCTCCAGGTGCAACGGTAACAATCATGATGATATGTGCGCTAATCTCATTTTTTAACTACACAGTTAACCGTCTGCTTATAACCCACTATATAGGTTGGGATCAGTACAGGAGGATGATGAAAGAAATCTCGGAATATCGGGCTCTCGTGAGACAAGCGATGAGCACCAGGGACAAGAAGCTTCTTGAGAAGCTTAAGAAGAAGGAGCCTCAAATTATGAACATGCAGAGCAAAATGGCCAAGCCGCAGATGCTTATGTACCTGTTTCCATTAATCTACATCCTAATATGGTGGTTCGGACTTTTACCCTTCTATGGGACAAATCCAGTTGCCTATGTGCCTGGAATTGGTCGCATTCCAGTATTATGGTGGTACTTCTTAGCCTCACTACTTTTTAGCACACTCGCTTCACGTTTGCTTGGAATGATGCCTATAGAATAGGGAGGTGATAAAATGCCTCAGCCTCATCTACGCACGAGAAACCTGAAAAAGGTAAAAGTTAAAGTTCCCGGAGGAAGTACTAAAACCCATTACAAGAAAGGGAGGGTTTCAGTGGCCATCTGCGCTGTTTGCAAGAAACCCTTAGCTGGCGTGCCGTTTAAAGACCCTTCTGAAGTGCGAAAATTAAGTTACTCTACAAGACGCGTATGGCGACCGTACGGCGGCCATGTATGTCCCAGCTGCCTAAAAATAGGAATCAAAAAGGCTGCAAGAGCCATAGCTAGCTAGGGATTGACGATAATGACTGAACCTGTAGTGGTCTGTGTTTGCGGCATGGCTGGAAGCGGGAAAAGCACCCAAGCAAGGCTATTAGCTAAAAGATATGGCCTGAGCTATTACTCAGGCGGTGACGCGCTTAAAGCCATAGCCATCGAAATAGGCTATAATCCTTCTGTGAGAGGCTGGTGGGAAACTCCTGAAGGACTAGCGTTCATGGAAAACAGGGAAAGAAGCCATGAATTTGATTTAAAGGTGGATCATAAACTGCTAGAAGTCGCTGAAAAGGGAAACGTCGTCCTGGACAGCTGGACTATGCCGTGGCTTCTCAAGCACGGTTTCAAGATTTGGCTTGAGGCTTCTTTAGAGAAAAGGGCTGAAAGGGTTGCAAGGCGAGATGGCATAAGTCCTCAACAAGCCATGGAGGCATTAAAAATGAAGGAGTCAAAGACGAAGTCCATATATGAGAAGCTTTATGGATTCCGACTCGGCGAGGACTTTTCGCCATTCCACTTGATACTGGATACTGAAAACCTGACATCCGATGAGGTTTTTCTGGCTCTCACGGTAGTGCTTGATAAGGTTATTCTGGAGAGAAGGTTTATCCCTTAATATTGCAGCTGATTTTTGTCCTTCCAGTTTTGTGGTAAATTTTATTTTCATTTCGATTCCAATAATATTATTCTGGAGGGAAACGCGTCCTTTGAGACACCTGCTTTTCGGACTTTTTATCTACTTCATTATTTGCATTACACTCTATACTTTTATAGGATTACCTGAGCTTTTATGTCCAGTCATTTCTTCAACACTTCTTTTTGTTCTTTTTCTCTATCCTCTGAAAGGCTCGTTGGTGAGAAAGGTCATTTTTCATGTTGCCAGCAGCATACTGTGCCTGTTATTAAATATTCTTTTGTGCTACATGTTATTTCCATTCGCAAAGTGTTTAGGCAGCTTCTTCAGCGCCGTTCACATTATTGCGAATCCGCTTCTAAACCTGCTGTGGCTAGTGTCGCTTTACTCCATCGGATTATCCTTCATTTCAAAGCCCGAAAAACGTCATAGGTATAGTGCGTATGATGTTAACTGAAATTCTAGAGGTAATATTTGCGCTGTTAACCCTGTTAATGTCAGCTTACTTAGTACGGCATTATCTCTTCACACTAATCGTCCTTCAAAAACCCAAAAAAGTTGAGCAATACCCTGCCGTAGCGAGTACTTATCACCCCACAGTTTCCATACTGATCCCTGCGCTGGATGAAGAGCGAGTTATTGGAAGAATCCTTAAGAGGATAACGGAGCTTTCATACCCAAAGGATAAACTCCAAGTGATAGTGATTGATGATGGTTCATTGGATGCTACTGGGGAAATAGCGCGATACTATTCTGAACGCTATAACTATGTAACTCTTGTGCAGCGTAGTTGGCGTGAGGGTAGACATGGCAAGGCTTCTGCGCTGAACTTTGGAATGAAACAAGCGAAATGTGAGATTGTGCTATGTTTTGACGCGGACTATTATCCGCAGAAAGACATTGTGGAGAAGCTTGTCAGAGCTTTTGAGGATCCAAAAGTTGGGGCTGTACAGGGCCGAGTCGTGGTTTTGAATGAGCCTAAAAATCTTGTCACAAGAATTGTAGCGTTAGAGCGTATTGGTGGTTACCGCATAGACCAGGAAGCCCGAGATAGATTAGGTTTGATTACACAGTACGGCGGAACCGTTGGCGGTTTCCGTCGTGATATTATAGAGTCTCTTGGTGGTTTTGACGAAAGCATGCTTGCAGAGGATACTGATCTTACTTTACGTGTGTACCTGGCTGGTTATAAAGTCAAGTATGAGGTTGACGCTCAATGCTATGAGGAGGCTGTTGACAGCTGGAAATCATATTGGCGGCAGAGGAAACGCTGGAGTATGGGTCACATGCAATGTGCGTTCAAATACTCTTTGAAAATTTTGAGAAGCAAAAATTTAAAACTTGGCGAGAAAATAGATGGGCTTCTAATGCTGAATGTTTATTTTATGCCGATTGTTATTCTCATAGCATGGATTATAGGTATTCCATTATTTTTATTAAAATACTATCGATGGTTTCCCGTTTTCTGGTCTGCAGCGTTGCTTTTCATGTACAGCTCATTCGGCAACTTTGCCCCTTTTTACGAAGTGGCTGCTGGCGCGTATCTTGATGGGCGCAGTAGGGCGTGCTGGCTGACACCTCTGTTAATTATAACCTCTCTTTACAGTGTTTTAATATGTACGAAGGCACTGCTGGATTTGCTTGTATCAAAGCTGAGAAAAAGGACTTATCCATGGGAGAAAACTGAACATAAAGGTGATGGAAACTATTATATCATGAGAAATGTGCCAAATCAATAGTTATATGGTTTGGAACTTGACTCCTGATCTTATAACAGCCTTTCTAGGTGTTATTTCAATAATAATTCTCGCTCTTCTTCCAGCGCTTATTGAGTTAAAAAGTCCAAGGGACTCTGGCCCATGGATTATATTGAAAGCTGAGCCTCCTCCAACGGTTCTAAGGGATTCTTTTGAAATTTCAATATTGGACATTGATGATACGTACCCATGTTCTGACCTGATCCAGAAGCTTAACGAGGCCTTATCCTTTTTGCCGGAGCTGGAAATGTGAGTGATCCTTAAAAATGCATATATCTTGTGCTTAAACCATAAGATAGTGGTCAACTTTATAGGCGATTAGGGATGGCGTTTTTTAAGTGTCTGAATTGTGGAGAAAGGGTTTATGAAGCCCTGTATTTGCCTCGCTGTCGGAGATGTGGTGGTCTAATGGAATATGAATGTGGCCTTGAAAGTTTTAAGTCCTTCGAGTTTTCAGGTTCCTTCACTTTCTGGCGCTATAGAAGTTTTTTACCTAATGTTGAAAATGTTGTTTCCCTTGGTGAGGGCGGTACACACCTTCATAGGGCGAAGAGAACTGCGCGCGCGATTGGGCTTGGAGAATTATACCTCAAGGATGAAACGAGGAACCCCACGGGTTCCTTCAGGGATCGATGCGCAACGCTTCTTATCTCGAACGCCGTAGACTTAAACTACAGGACTGTTGTATGCGCCACTAATGGAAATTTAGGTGCATCTATAGCGGCGTACTGCGCTAAAGGCGGATTGGCCTGTCACGTTGTGGTTCCGAGGAATGTGGATGTAGGTAAGCTCGCCCAGCTGCTTGTATATGGTGCTATAGTTGAGGAATGCGGGGAGATCGTGGATGACTCTCTTGTAAGAGCTGAGGAACTGGCCAAGGAAACAGGTTGGTATCAAGGCTCCGTAGAGCTTAATCCATTATCCCTTGAAGCCCTAAAAACCATAGCCTACGAGGTTTTTGAGCAGTTAGGGGTTCCAGACTGGTTTATTGTTCCCCTTGGAAGCGGCGGAACATTATACGCTATTTGGAAAGGCTTCATGGAGCTTGAGAAAATAGGCAAGGTTAATTCTTCACCTAGAATGGTCGGAGTTCAGGCTGATGGATGTGCTCCGATAGTTAATGCTTACCTGCAAAATCTTATCAGTCCAGTTCCTGTGGAGAGGCCTTCAACACATGCCCTGGCGATACTTGTGAAGAATCCGTCGTATGGAAAATGCGCTGTGGAGGTTATCCGAAAAACGAAGGGCATAGCTGTTTCAGTTTCAGATGAGGAGATATTCTCAGCGGAACGTGAATTGGCCAAGTTTGAGGGAATATTCTCTGAACCTGCAAGTGCTGCAACCTATGCTGCCCTAAAGCGGCTTATGAACCAGGGAATTGTGGATAAGGCTGATAAAGTTGTATGCTTGATAACTGGAAGTGGACTTAAAGCTACTGATATCCTTCAAGCCTTAACTAAAAGGAGAAAAGATGCCGCTGTAGGCTTGGAGTTGAGCACTAAGGAGAAGATCCTTAGAATTTTAAGCGAAGGAGATACTTATGGGTACAATTTGTGGAAAAGGCTTGGGATGATCATGACGCGGGCTGCTGTATACCAGCATTTGAGAGAGCTTTCCGAGAGGGGACTTATTGCAGAGTATGCAAGGGGGAGACGAAGGTTTTTCAAGATAACTAGCCGTGGAAAAAGGGTTCTTGATTCCATAGATGACTTGAAGCTTCTGCTTTGATTTGTTTAATCTGCGAAAAGCTAAAATTAGTGTAGTTGTAACTATACTATGTGGTTTTCATGAAATCCCTTAAAATCGCAGTAACCGCCATTTTCACTGCGCTTGTATGCGCTGCAACCATGCTGTTTTCCGTTTACGTTCCTGCAACGCACGGCTTTTTTAATGTTGGAGAATCCATGATTTTCCTGTCAGCCCTACTCTTCGGTCCATTCGTTGGTGCCTTCTCTGGAGGTGTAGGTTCAATGTTTGCAGATCTCCTATTGGGCTTTCCACACTACGCTCCCGCGTCTCTCATCATCAAGGGATGTGAAGGCGCAGTAGTTGGATTACTTAAGAGGAGAAGTCCAAGGTTCAGCTCAAAACTTCAATGGAGTAGCCTCACAATAATGTTAGGATCTGCGACAGGAGGCATCTTTGGAGGAGTAGGCGCAACCTACTACAGCGGATGGACAGAACTAACACTGGGGGTAACTGCTTTCAGCCTTTATATTCCCGCCGAGTTTTGGCTGGCTATGGGCGCAGTAGTAGCCATATCAATAATAGTCGCAGGATTGCTTTTTGATCCTGAAATAGGCTGGACGATTTTTTCAGTGATTATGGGTGGTCTCTGCATGGTGCTGGGATACTTCCTATACCAGTGGCTTCTCCTCTACCCCCTTTTCAAAATTGAAGCTGTGGCGCTGGCTGAAGTCCCGTTGAACGTTGGTCAAATGATCATAGGTGCTATTGTGGCGATACCTATATCTAAGATGTTAATGCACACACTTCCACAGCTTAAAGTGAAATAGTCATATTCGGAGGCTGGTTTGTTGCACTTACCATTCGGGAAAGTTCCTGCAGAAATTCTAAAGGATATCGTTTTTAGGAACCTGGGTGAAAAACGCTCGGAAGTTGTGGTTGGGCCCTCTGTGGGCGTTGACGGGGCAGTTATTGAGTTAGGCGATAAGGTGCTAATAACGTCCATGGATCCGATAACCGGAGCTTTGAAGCGTATAGGATGGCTTGCTGTGAACGTCAATGCTAACGATATTGCAACATTCGGCGTTAGGCCAGCATACTTTTCCTCATGTATTCTCCTACCTGAAGGAGCTGATGAACAGATGTTGGAAACTATATGCACTCAAATTGATGAAGCCGCTAAGGATCTTGGAATGGCTGTAGTTGGCGGACATTGCGAGTTAACCCCTGCCTTAACGGGTCCTGTGGTTGTAGGATGCGCTGTGGGAATAACTGGGAAAGGAAGATATGTGACTGCTAAAGATGCGAAACCGGGAGATAAGCTGTTGCTGACGAAAAGCGCAGGGATAGAAGGCACAGCTATACTGGCATCTGACTTCTATAGGCTTCTTATTGATGGCGGCATAAGCGAGGAACTTTTAATGTCGGCACGGCGCTTCTTTGAAGAAATAAGTGTTGTCAAAGATGGGATATTAGCCTTCGAAACCGGCGGTGTGGACGCCATGCATGATCCGACAGAGGGCGGCGTTTTAGGAGGCATCCATGAGCTTGCAGATGCTTCAAATCTCGGTGTAAAAGTTTTTGAGGATAGGATCCCGGTGGCTGAGGAAACCATTGAAATCTGCAAGTTCTTCAATATTGATCCGCTGCAACTGATAAGTTCAGGAGTGATGCTTATTGCTGCAAAAGAAAACTGTGCAGATGAGGTTCTAAATGTCTTGATAAGGAACGGTGTTCAGGTCTCATTCATCGGCGAGTTTTTAGAGACTCCTAAAACCCGCGTACTCGTGAAAAGCGACGGCTCCCAAGCAAGGCTTCCGAAACCAGACTTCGATCACCTTTGGCTTGCTATACACCGTGCTTTAAAAAGACTTTAAGCATGTGTTTATTGGGATATTGAAATGATAGTTCTTATTCGAGATAGGTTTAAAAGCTGAACAGCTTTCAGAAGATTCAGTTTGTAGGTGCAGCTCTCATTGCATGTTTCACATCCACGAAGGTATGATGCTTGGAGAGTAGGGGTGACCTGTGTCCCAAAGTCTCCATAGTTATTCCTGTTAAGAACGGAGCTGATCAAATAAAGGATCTTTTGGATTCCCTATTGAAAATTGACTATGATGAGAACAAGCTTGAAATAATAGTTGTTGACGGCAAGTCCACGGATGCAACGAGGGAGATAGCTCAACGATACCCCGTCAAGATTGTAACAGAGGAAAATCCCGGAATAAACGGTGCAAGAAACACTGGTGTGAAATTAAGCAGCGGCGAAATCATAGCATTCACGGATTATGACTGTGTTGTCCCGATCAACTGGGTGGAATCAATAGTAAGAGAGTTTCACGATCCTTCTGTAGGTTGTGTTGGAGGAAGCGTTTCAAGATATCTGGAAAACTTCCTTTCGCGATATGCTGACGAGAGCCTAATTCCAGTTATGAGGGTGTTCCGGAGAAGAATAGCGATTGACAGGATACATTTACCCTTCTCTTATCCTATGGGTTGCAACTTTGCAGTTAGGAAGGCGGCTATAGAGAAGGCTGGGCTTTTTGACGAACGTTTTACATGCGGGTTCGATGAGCTGGAGTTTGTTGAGAGAATATGTAAAAAGGGCTACAAACTTGTCTTAACGCCTGACGTAATAGTTCGGCATAAGCATCGACAATCACTCCTAGGGCTTCTGGAGCAGACTTTCCGTTACGGTAAAGGTGGAGGTGTCCTGCTTAGAGTTAAAGGAATAAAAAGTATCTTCGGAAAATGGGTGTTTCTAAGCCTAATCGGCTTTTTAGCGTGGATTCTTTCTGGTTTGGCTTTCACATTATACACTGTCTTTTCAGGCAACGGGCTTTCCCTCGCTGCTCTCCTATTTTTGGCTTTCACGCCGCCGCTTATACTATTGTTAACATATCTAACGCGGTCAACTAAGGCGGACGGTCGTCGCAGATGGCTACTCGCGTACCCTCTGCTGGATATTCTGAGGTTCTTAGCTTTCGCCTCAGGTATCCTTGTAGGGCTTTTTAAATATGCGGATAAGCGCTAGAATGCTAATCATTATGCTTACTCAGGGGTATTTAGGGGAAAACCTAAATGCTTGTTTGAGGCTGGTAGCGTATTGCAGGATGGTAGTTATGGAGGAAGACCCCGTAAAACTGCATAAAGAGGGAAACACCCTATACGAGCTGGGCAAGTATGAGGCTGCTATGGAAAAGTTTCTGAAGGCTTCTGAACAGTACAAGAAGTTAAAAAATTTCTTTGACTCATCCTACGCGCTTTATAAGGCAGGCGAATGCGCATTCGCGGTGAAGGACTATTCAAAGGCAACTGAGTACTTCCTTAAATCTGCGGATCTATCCTTTGAAAAGGGCTTTGACAGATTCGGTGTGAGCGCTTTGGAATACGCTAGAGACTGCTACAATGCTTTGGATGAAAAAGTGAAAGCTGAAGAGCTTCAGAAGAAGATAAATGAAATTAAAGCAAGACTTGAAGAAACTCTCTAGCAGAAATAGCCCCCTGTAAGCCCAGCTCCATGTTTTTTCAATCTAACGTTTTAATTTCAGACTAAGCTACCTTCTTGTAGTGAGCCCATGCCCACCCTGTTCATGGCTATTGCGGAATTATGCGAAAGACTGGAAAAGATGACTCGTAGAATTCCAATGGTTGATATTGTAGCCGAATTTTTAGTAAGGCTTGAGGCAAGCGAGATTGAACCTGCGGTTTCAATGATCCAGGGGAGACCTCTGCCGAAATTGAGTCAACGGGCACTTAATGTCAGTTGGGCCACGCTGGGTAATATTATAATGCGCATAACACGCGTGGACTGGGACACTTTTCTGAAGGTACTCAGCAAAACAGGCGATGTGGGCGCTGCAACCATGGAGATCTTAAATAACCGCGGGGTGCGGCAACTATCCCTTTATGCAAAACCTCTAAGCATAGCTGATGTGCGTAAGAGTTTTGAGGCTATAGCTGAGGCTGAGGGGCAAGGCTCCAAAGAGAAAAAGGAGCGCATAATCGAGGCGCTGCTTAGCTCAGCTTCGCCGTTGGAAGCAAAATACTTGGTAAAAATAATGATCGGCGAGATGCGGACTGGTTTCCATGAGGGATTGATGGAGCATGCTGTTTCAAAAGCGTTTAACGTCCCCCTGGAATCGGTCCAAACGGCAAGCATGCTGCTCGGCGACATAGGCTTAGTGGCATACTTAGCCAAAACAGAAGGCATAGAGGGAATTCTCAAGGTTGGCTTCAAAACTTTCAGACCTGTTAAGTTAATGTTGGCCCAAACAGCGGAGTGTGTGGCTGAAGCCATAAGAGAACATGGAGGCAGAACTGCCTTCGAATTCAAGCTCGACGGGGCAAGAGTTCAGATTCACAAGCTCGGACAGGAAGTTAAGATATATAGCCGAAGACTCACAGACGTTACTAAAAGCCTTCCAGAACTGGTTGAGGCTGTTAAGGAAAATATGCAAGCCTATGAGGCTATTTTGGAAGGCGAAGTCATAGCCGTAGATGATAATGGCCAACCCATGCCCTTTCAGCATCTTATGAGAAGATTTAAGCGGGTTCATGAACTTGAGCGTACAGCTGAGGCTGTTCCTGTGAAGCTTTTTCTCTTTGATATCCTATATCTAAACGGTGAAAGCCTCATAAACTTGTCCTACTACAGGCGGAGACAGATCTTAGCTGAAGTATCAGGTAAACTTCCATTAACGGAGCAGCTGGTAACTAGTGACGAAGGCGAGGCTGAAAACTTCCTATTAAAGGCTGTTGAGAGCGGACATGAAGGGCTTATGGCGAAGAAGCTGGATAGCAAATACACACCGGGCATTCGTGGGAAGCATTGGCTGAAGATAAAGCCCACCCTTGAACCGCTGGATCTGGTTATTGTTGCAGCGGAGTATGGCTATGGACGAAGACACTCATGGTTATCTGACTACTACTTAGCGGCGCGGGACGCCGAAACAGGCGAATTTCAAGTCGTCGGCAAAACCTTCAAGGGTCTTGCTGACCATGAAATAACCGAGGTGACTTCTCGCCTAAAGGAACTAGCCATAAAAGAGGAGGGTAGGCGGGTGATGGTGCTTCCAAAAATTGTTGTTGAGGTTGCGTATAACGAGATTCAGAAAAGCCAAAAATACAAATGCGGATTAGCCCTAAGGTTTGCGAGAATAACAAGGATCCGATATGATAAAGCTCCAGAGGAAGCTGACACCATACAGCGTGTTAGAAAAATATATGAGCGGCAATTCCTGTGGAAAGGCAGATTTAAAGCTGGTGAACACAATATACTTACTTCTCAGAAGGGACTAAATCATGAATGAAAAAGGAAAAGTTCCATTCTCCTACGAGGAATTTTACAGTCGCCACCTGGTTATGAGGGAAATTGGAATTGGAGGACAAAAGAAACTTGCTTCTTCAAGGGTTGCTGTTATTGGAGTAGGCGGCCTAGGCACCGTTTCATCCCTATACTTGGCCCTTGCTGGAGTTGGCTATCTACGCTTGATAGACGGGGACCTTGTAGAAGCTAAAAATCTCCATAGGCAAATACTTTACCGGCCCAGAGATCTGGGAAAACCTAAGGCTGAAGTTGCCGCTGAAAGGCTTTCAGAAGCAAACCCCTTCATCCAAGTTGAGCCAGCATTAGAGAAGCTAAACTCGAACAATGCTGAGAACCTTCTAAGAGGAGTTGACTGCGTCGTAGACGGACTGGATAATATGAGAAGCCGTTACATAGTTAACCGTGCATGTGCAAAGCTAAGGATTCCCTACGTCTTCGGAGCCGCAATGGGTATGGAAGGAAACATGTCCGTATTTGCACCGCCTGAAACCCCATGCCTAGAATGCGTTCTCCCAAACATAAACGACAACATCCTGCCTCAATGTGAGACCAGAGGGGTCCTAAGCCCAACGCCTGGAATAATTGGGACCATGCTTGCCATGGAAACTATAAAATTGCTCCTCAGAGTAGGGCAGTCTCTAAAGGGCAAGTTAATGATATGCGACTTCAACGATATGTACCTAACAATCATAGAAATAAATAAGCGTGAAAACTGCCCAGCATGTCAAACATAAACAACAATTAAACGCATAAAACCTTTATTAAAAACTGCGCAAAACTCTATCTAGGCGCCGGGGTGGCCGAGCGGTTTAGGCGGCTGCCTGCAGAGCAGCTGCACGTGGGTTCAACTCCCACCCCCGGCTTTCCGGAATAACCCCCTCAGTCTACGAAAAGGAGAACTGAATAATGGCCCTAGATTTGGGCTTGGAGAGCAAGCAGTTGTGCATTTGGAGATTGATGTACAACATGATCAAATATTTTACTTTCACAAAAACATAATTAATGCTGATTTCAAAGACTGCCTGTAAAATATGATTCAAAGGTAGCTATTAAAGCTTTAGACAAGCCATTAAAGGTAAGTGTATGTCGACTTTTATACAAAGATCCCGAGCATCTTAAAGCATCGTCGGACACTCTTAAGGTCGTTTCTGGTCAGAGTTTGAGGTTATTGAAAGCTTCTGAGCATATAAGAGGCACTTAAGTTCCCCTATGCTGGCTCTCTTGATCCAAGTGTTACTTAAGTTCAACTATACCTATGCCATTGTGCGCTTTAGAGCCATATATTCTAACAATTTCCACAATGAACTCACAGGTGTCAGGATGGAAATTGTTGCTTCAATATATGCTCTTTTGACATGTTCAATTAAACTTAGTCATGTTGATTTAGAAGACCACGTTTTTCACCGTGAATATATAAATGAAATTTGAGTTTCATTTCGAATTTAACCTCTTATTTCGTCGAAAACTCGCTGTTTTCAGTCTAAAGTTTTAAAAAATCCGTTCAAATGTTATTTGAAGTGTCGGGTAACCGGGGATAAGATGGCGAGATCTGAAAAATTTGAGGAAGACTTGAAAACTTTGATTTCAATTTTGAGGCAGGGGATGGCTCCTGATCATGTTGTAACACTCTGCAACCTTATGAACCAGCTTGTAGAACTGCACAGGCATAACATCGTAAAAATAAACCATTCAGTTATGGAGCTAATATGTGCTAAGTATCTTATTGAGCGTGGTTATCAAGTGGAAATTGAGAAGCCTCTAGCGCCCAGTCTAACATGCGACCTCTTCGGTGTTAAGGGTTACGGAAGCTTAATCGTGGAAATAGAAACGGGCTTCGTTCCTCCAGAGCATGCCCTAGACCCGCAGACATATCTTGCAGCGCGCATAGCCAGCAAAATAGTACGCTACAGCAGTTTCGCTGACAAGTTCGCGTTGGGCTTTCCACCATACTACTTTGTTCAGTTCCCTGAATTTTTCGCTCAACCCACAAAAGCACGAAAAAAGGAGGATTTAATTAATATTAAAAAACTATGTGATCGATACTACCGTAATCCCCCGGTGAGTTTGAAAGAGATAGAAACTGCAAGGGTTCACGCAGTCTATGTGATTGATGTAGACTCAGCCAGCGTCCGAGAGGTTGACCCGGAAGATTATATAAAGAAAGCAAGCTAAGCTGATCTTAGAGGTTTAAGATGAATGTCATAATTTTGGGGACGGCGGGGTCAGGCAAAAGTCTCCTTACAAGTGAATTCGGTAAATTTTTGGCGGCAGAAGGCTATAGTGTACGTTATATTAACCTTGACCCAGGATGCACGTTCATCCCATACCAATGCGACTTTGATGTCAGATCCAGGTTCACCTTAGAGTCGATTATGCAGACGGAACGTTTGGGGCCGAACGGTGCCCTTCTAAGAGCTATGGATAAGCTTGGAAGAGTTAGAATACCCAATTTCAATGCGGACTTCACTCTTATAGATACACCTGGCCAACTTGAGGCTTTCGCCTTTCACAAATCAGGGCCGAAAATAGCACGTCGATTTAGCAAGGTTACAGGAGTTTTCCTTATCGACGCAACCATAGGCTTGAAAGATATGCCCGCCGCCTACTTATACTCCCTAGCAGTGAAATACAGGCTGGGGATAGATATGGTTACAGTGTTGAATAAGGTTGATTTGCTCACAGAGGTATACGCTGAGAAAATCAAACGCTTTTTAGCAAACCCTTCTTCGCATAAGCTAAGCCTTAAAAAGATCGGGGTCTTAGCCGATATATATGTACCTCTCTCAGAAATGCTTGAAAGGGTTGTTCCAGCTCAACGCATACCGCTTGTTTCAGCCAAAACAGAAGCAGGATTCATGGAGCTTTTAAGCTTGCTTTACGAGGTTAAATGCGTATGCGGTGACCTCACTTGAAACAAAGAGCAACCATGCCGAACTTCCAAAATTCTAATAAACCAAAGCTCTTGAGCATCTAAACACCACCCACTTTTAAACTCCAAAAGAGGTTTCGTTGATGAGTGCCGACGAATTGAAAAAGCAGAAAAACCTTCAAGTGGATCTCATGCTTATTGGGATGAGCTTCATCTGGGGCCTTAACTTCACAGTTATAAAATCAACCTTGAACTATTTCTCCCCAATGGTTTTTAACGCAATAAGATTCACAGCGGCCTCGCTCCTACTTCTAGCCATCCTAAAGCTAAAGGAGAAAAGCATCAAAATCGACGGTAAAGATGTGAAACAATTCCTACTTCTAGCCATCATAGGAAACTCCCTCTACCAGTTTCTCTTCATTAACGGCATATCATGCACAACGGCAGGAAACTCCTCGCTTATTTTGGCTACAACTCCAATATTCGTCGCCCTACTTGGCTCTGTTACTGGAGTCGAAAAGATAGGGCGGAGGTTCTGGCAGTACATAACATTGTCCTTTATAGGAGTTTCCATGATAATTATAGGCTCCGGGAAACCCCTTGCGCTCACAATTCAAAGCCTAATAGGTGACATGCTTATCCTGGCCGGAACAATATGCTGGTCAGCCTACACTGTTCTCTCTAAGCCCCTGCTAAACCGCTACTCCCCGCTAAAGCTTACAACGGTAACCATAACGCTGGGCACTCCGCCTTTGATCATCCTCGCCATACCATACCTGCTAACGCAGAACTGGAACATGGTGGGAGCATGGGGATGGCTTGGACTGGCTTACTCTTCATGTCTCGCCGTGGCAATAGGATATACAATATGGTACTCCGGTGTAAGCCATGTTGGAGGAGCCAAAACATCCATGTACGAATACCTAATAACAGTCATAGCCGTGGCTGCCGCATGGCTGCTCCTAAATGAAACAATGACCCTAATTCAACTTTTAGGTGCAACGCTAACTCTTACAGGTCTATACTTCTCAAGGAAACACAAGTAAACCCAAAATTTGCAACAAACAATCTGATGCTAATATTTGAAAGTAATACTCAAAAATGGAGGAAAAGCTATTAGATATTCGATTCTTAACTATTGTTTCTGTTTTGCCTGCTCCAGCCACATTTATGACAATCTTTCCAGCATCCATTCTAGAAGGTAAGATAAGTTGCTGCATGGTTATACATGACGGCTTCAACTGTATGTGGAAGAGGCTCACCCTGCTACGCAATGCCAGACAATTTGAATCTGTTCAGTTAATGGTTGAATCTTAGCAATTCACAATAAACGTGCTTATTGTTCTGATAGCTGTAGCCATAGTTAGGTGTAACCAACATAGTCATCGTAATGAGAAAAAAAGTAGTAAATCCCCATCGTTTTTTCCTTATTTTATGTTCCATTTTACGGGCCCTAACGTGATGTTAATCGGAAAAACTTAATTAACTAAAACTTTTTCATCTATTTTATCGCTGAATATTAAACTGCCCTGGTAGTATAGTCCGGTCTAGTATCGGCGGCTGTCGCCCGCTGGACCCGGGTTCAAATCCCGGCCAGGGCGCCATCATCTCATAGTTATGCAGCTTCTTCCGTGAGATCTTTAAATCTAAAGTCAAGCGTCATTAGATTGGCAGACCTGCATGAATATGAAGAGAACTCGCTGATAGGGACAGTTGCATCGTGAGGCAGTCCTCCCGGTGAGGTTACGGCTTGGATTAACACAAACCACTGCAAGTTTGGACAGAGCATGAATTAATACTTACTGGAGTTGCTCAGAAGACACAATTCACACATTTATAGCTTCAGCAACGCACGGAGCGCAGTAGTATCCTTTTAATGAGATGCTGAATATAATATAATATATAAATAAGAAGGTGCAAGATTGTACAAAAGTTTTGTATCTAAGTATTTACATTTTAGATGATGTAATGAACTTTTTAATACAACATGTTTCACTGAATTATCATCTTCTTAACCATGCGATTAAGGCTCCTGCCATGAAGCCTATTATTATTGGCCCTGCTATTAAAAGCCCCAGCATACTCATGAGGTTTAAAATAATTTCTTTTGCTTGAGCACCATATTCTCCAAATTTCGGAGCAAGGCTCTCTAGGCTTAAACTTAGGCTCCATACGTTCAAAATCACACCAACGACTAGAATTACTATGAATGCGATGATGTACTTAATCACCTTGACTGTAATGTAGCCCAATGCGAATCCAAGAAGAAACTGGATTAATAGAACTGCAAGTACTGTGGGGTTCTGCATCGCCTGAAATAACACATCAATCATTCAACATCATCATCCAATTATGCCTGTAAGAACATAAAAGGATTTAAACCCTTTTTAGGTTTGGAATTGTTTTATGGCCTCAGTTATGTCTTCGACCTCGATGATTTCCAGGCTGTATCCTTGCTGTTCAAGATAATTTTGGACACTTACTTTTTCGGGGATGTACTCACTTATGACAAACGGCCCAATTCTCGTGGTTTCTAATTTGTATATGACAACCGTTGACTGCCCCTTCGGGACCAGAAACTTTGCTGCCCCATTTTTTGCTGCTGCTATTGCCTTTTCTATTATACCCCCAACCTTACCGATGGTTCCATCACTTTCAATCGTGCCTGTTATGAATACATCTCTTCTGATGTCTTCTCCCTTTCCTTGAAGTGTGAACGTTAGAAGCGTAGCTATGGCTGCTCCTGCCGATGGCCCATCAACAACCTCCAGAGGTTCGTCAGCAACAACCGTGAGCATACAGTCCAAGTTAGACGTTTCTTTGCGGGTTATTCGCTGAGCAACATTTAAAGCTGTTTCAGCTGAGCCTTGAAGCTCTATCCCAATCTTCGGGTTAGTTGCAATAAACATGCCTCCTGAGCCTTCCACGAAACGAGCATAAACTTTCATAACCTTGCCAACAGTGCTTCCGTTTGCAAGTGTTGCAACTCCAACGATGTATATCCAGGAACCTGAAGGCGAAGCATTTGTGGGGTGATGCTCAACACTCCTCCCTAAGACTTCTAAGGTCTCCTTTAGCCTTAAGTTTTCAAGAGCTAATTCGTCAACTCTGGCTCGCAGCGTCTGAAGCCACTCGTACATAAAAATGTTAAGTGATAAGCTTAAACAAAGAACTATAGTAGCTGTCGCCAGCGCAACAGTTTGTCCCCTCATTTTTAGTTCCTCAGAATACAAGCTGCAGATCTTATTAAAACGATTTTCGAAGCTGAATAGCTGATTTACTCTTTTTCAGATAAACCCTCTTCTCTTTGAACTCTTGAAAACAAATGGATAGTCCGCATTAGCTCTTTAAGTTTTCAGCAACAATCTTGCCTAACTTCTTGCAGGCTTCCGCTTCACGTCCCTTCGGAGCTGCATGGACACCGAGTTTCCCAAGCACTTTAAAGTTCATTCTTATCAAGGTTTTCTCCAACCACCTTAATGCCATCGGAGTTATCCGGCATGAAGTAAAAATAGCTCCAGCCTTATCTCTTAAGGATTCTCCAACAGCAGGTAGACTTAAAAAGTCCTTCATGGTTTTGCTTGCAGAAAATGCATGAGTTGGGCATCCCAGTATAACCGCGTCAGCGTTCTTCATATCCTCTAAGGATACTTCTCCAATTTTCCGCAAAGTAACCTCCGCGCCAGATTCCTTTGCTCCTTCAGCTATAAGTTCAGCTGCTTTAGCCGTGTTTCCTGTTAAACTGTCATAAATCACCAAAATTTTAAGCAAAATTTCACCTGATATACATCTCATGCAAATGCATATTAAGCTTTTTTGATTAGCAGTGGTTTTTTCGATGAGGATCGAAACAATTATAAGCGAAGTTTGCATTTTGCCTCCTTACTTGTAGTGTAAAATAACAGGATGATGGAGAATGGAGGAGTTTGCGAGGCTATTCATCGAGCTTATTGAGGCTAGCCGTTCTCATGAACACTACCGTGATGTGGAGTGCATAAACCTCATAGCAAGTGAAGGGCTCAAATCCCCTGCTGTCAGAGAAATTATGCAGTTCTGCATGGATCTCGAAAGCCGTTATTCCGAAGGTGAAAATGACCTTCAGGGGAGAGTTAAAGCTAGATACTATCAGGGTCAAAAATACATAACCATAATCGAAAATTGCGCAGTTGATATAGTTAAGAATCTGTTCAATTGTAACTGGGCTGATGTCCGTTTAGTCTCTGGTACGCATGCAAACCTATCCACATTCAAAGGCATTTCTATGGCTACTAGAAACAGGAAGATGGTTGTAGCCCCGTTGAGCAGCGGCGCCCACATATCGCACGACTATACCGGACTAGCTGGGCAGGTTCTTGGCCTTGAAATAATAAACTTGATCTATGATGTAAATGAGCTGAACATAGATGTTGAAAAGTCCATACATATAATTAGAGCTGCAAGACCTGGAATTGTGACGCTCGGCGCCAGTCTCTTCCTCTTCCCGCACCCTATTAGGGAGCTGAAAGAGGTTACAGAGGAAGTTGGTGCTTATCTCGTTTATGATGCTGCACATGTCTTAGGCCTGATAGCCGGAGGAGTCTTCCAGGATCCTCTAAGAGAAGGAGCAGACTTCGTAACAGCGTCAACTCATAAAACATTTCCAGGACCCCAAGGCGGATTAATTCTTGGTGAGCTGAAAAACAGCCGAATGGAAAGCGCTATAAAAGCTGTTCAGCATGCAGTATTTCCATTAAGCGCCTCAAACGTGCACTTAGCTAGGCTTCCAGCTGTTGGTGTAGCATCCCTTGAAATGAAGCTCTTCGGCAGGGAGCTTGCTGAACAAACGGTGAGAAACGCCCAAACTGCAGGTCAATACCTGTACGAGCATGGGGTTAAAGTTCTCGGGGAGGATAAGGGGTTCACAAGATCGCACCAGCTGGCTGTGGACGTTCGTGAATGGGGCGGCGGCAAACGTGTGGCGGAGGACCTTGAAAAAGCAAACATAATTCTTAACAGAAACCTGTTGCCCTACGACAACCAAAATAACCGTGAAAATCCATCAGGCATCAGAATAGGTTTCCAAGACGTTACAAGAAGAGGCTTTAGGGAAAGCGACATTAAACATCTCTGTGACCTGATGCTGGACGTAATAAAGTACAAGCGTAAACCCGAAGAGGTAAAGAAAGACGTGATTGAGTTAAAAAAGCAATTCAACAAAGTGGAATACGGCTTCAAAAGCGTTGAAGAAGCCCTAAAACACCTGCAAAAATATGTTAAAGTCTGCTAGATTTCCTCAGAGTTTCTCATATATTTTTCAAGGGCTTTTTCCGGTTCCAGTCCCTCATGAACTATGCCGCATAGGACTCTAACCATATTCGTCGGGTTCTCATGCTGGAAAACATTTCTTCCAGCAGCTACGCCAATAGCCCCAGCACGTATTGCATGATATACCATTTGACAGAATTCTGCGTCAGTATTCGTTTTAGGGCCACCAGCAATCACCACTGGTACTGGGCAACTTTTAACAACTTCTCTAAATGTTTCTTCATTGCCAGTATAGTTTGTCTTGATGATGTCTGCTCCAAGCTCAGCCCCCACTCGAGCTGCATGCTTTACGGCTTCCACATCATACTCATTCTTTATTTTTTCTCCTCTCGGATACATCATTGCCAGTAGCGGTACCCCCCATTCATCACAAACCCTGGCCGTCTTACCAAGTAGCCTGAGCTGCTCCGGCTCCGTTTTGGATCCGACATTTATATGTATTGATACAGCGTCCGCGCCGAGCTTTATTGCCTCTATCACATCAGCTACCTGCACTTTGATATTTGGGTCAGGTCCAAGTACAGTACCCCCTGACATATGCATGATCAAGCCTATGTCCTTGCCGTATCCCCTATAACCCGCCCTGATTATTCCCTTATGGAGTAGAACTGCGTTTGCCCCGCCCTCAGCAACCTTGTTCACTGTAGTTTTCATATCATACAATCCATTTATTGGTCCTACTGTTACACCGTGATCCATAGGTATTATTACCGTTCTTCTCGTGTTGCGGTTCATAATCCTGTCAAGTCTAATTCTTTTTCCGATTTCAGTCATAATGCCTCAGCCGTAAACTAATCAACAAACAATCATCTAAATATGCTTTACTTAAATGGAATTTAAATCAGTTTGAACTCCTTAAGTATCGCCTTGAACTCTTCATCTCTCAATGAGGCTTTTCTTCCGCCTTCGTAAATTTCCCTAACCCTGTCCACAATAGCCATCAAAGTCTCATCATCTGGAGGTTTGCCTGTGAACTCAACGATTTTATGTCTGATAACATTCTTTCCGGACTGCTTTCCAATGGTTATGCGTCTCTTATTTCCCACAAGCTCCGGCGGATAAGGCTCATAAGTCCATGGGTCATTAAGCACTCCGTGAGTGTGGATGCCTGACTCGTGTGCGAAGCTATAGTCACCCACTATTGCCTTGTTCGGCGGTACAACATATCCCGTCGCCCTAGCGATAAGTTCAGCTAATTCCTTAAGCCTTTGAGTTTTTCCATCAAATTTCTTAACACCATACTGTAAATAAAGGTTCATTATAGTCTTCTCTGTTTCAGCGTTCCCTGCCCGCTCTCCGATGCCTAAATACGTAGTGCTTGCATAGATTCTTTCCCACACACCTGAGGCGGCTCTGATAGCTGCAATCGTGTTTTCAACGGCATTTCCAAAGTCATCATGGGCGTGAATTTCAATATTCGGTATCCTGGTCTCCTTTTTTATTATTCTGACTTTAGCCGGGATTCCGTTGGGTAATGGAGCCCTTTCATCCGAAAGTCCTATACCCACTGTGTCACAGATGCGGTAGCATTCAGCACCTGCCTCTGCAATGGCATTTATGAACTTTTTCTCAAAGTTCCAGTCTGCGCGGGTGCTATCCTCTCCGTGGACGAAAGTTCTTAGTCCATGATCCTTGGCGGCGTACTCAACTACATCTATAACTCTTTCCAGAAGCTGTTCTGGTGTCTTATCTGGCCATTTTGCTTTAAAATGTATGTAGGAAACCGGGTGTGATATGCCAACTTCGTTGAAGTCCAGTTGTAGGGCGCTATCTACGTCTTCCTTAACAGCCCTGCACCACGCAGCTACCCTAATATCTAAATTCAGGTCATGAACCATTTTTGCAGCTTTTTTGTCGCTTTTCTGATAGTGGAAAAGTTCAACTCTTTCCACGCCTATTTCAGCTAGTAGTTGAACTATTTTTGCGGTGTCTTCAGAGCTTACAGCCAGTCCTGGCATTTGAATGCCGTCTCTAAGCGTCGTATCGTCTATTATAGGGTCCGTTTCAAGCCGCATTTTAAAGTAGAAATCTTCCAGCTTCATCTTTCATCGTTCTTATGCATTTTACCGCTAAGAAGGATGCTTAGTTGTTGATAAATGTTTCGAATACTCTCTTTAATCTACTCTGTTTCAGCTATTCCATGCCACCTTCTCTCAAGATACAGTATTAGGCTGAAGAGTCCCCTGCTTATTATTATAAGGATAAGAACTGAAAATTCCTCAAAGGTTCTGGTGATCGTTGTCTTTATGATCTCCGCACCTATAAAAAGCTCGAGACTTAATGTTAAGTAGCCTGAAAGATAACGCGTTACTCCTGAGGGTTTGTCCGGATTCTTAAGTTTACTCTGTATAAATCGAACTATTATGACAAGGGCTCCAAAGAAAACTATTCCGCCGCCTATAATGTAAACAAATTCAGTGATCAGCGTCAACAGTGTCAGTATCACTTCGTCAAAAAATGGGAGAAACTCACTTTTTCTTGGAGTGAAAAAGGCGCATAGAAAAGTTGTGACAGCTATGATCATCATTAATGTGACGGTTAATGTGTTTGGCTCCCCATCCTTAGGCATCGATCCTCACCAATGATCGGTTACTCCTTTAGTGTACGTTTATTGAGCTATATATTTTTCTGCAGAATTTTTAGACGGCTCCGGAAAGCATATGAGTGTGCTATTACTTTGAATCACATCAAGATTGGACTTGAGCTTCTCAAAGAAGCATTACAAAAACGTATCCGCAAATCTATGGCTACTTGACGTTCTAAAGGACTCTGTTGTAGCCAATGAGATTATCGATGAAAGTCATTTATTTGTAAAAACTTTAAGGCCGGGATTATGTGTCGCATGTAAAGGTGCAAGGTTTCTCTGCGGAAAAACACGTTGCCCAATAATTGTTAGAGCAAACTTCTACCTAAAAAGCATCCCCCTAATGCAGAGTGATGACATAGAGGGAACATCCCCTCCCAGCATCTTTGTTGGAAGGATTGGTTATCCATATGTCTACGCAGGTCCTCTTGTTCCTCCAGTCAAAGCTGACACTAGCTTTTATGACCTGCCAGAGCACTGGTTTGGGAAATCCATAGACGAGATCGTGGGGTTTCGTTCTCTGCTTATCCGTGGGAAGCATAGGGTACATGTGGAAAGATTCGAGGAGGCTGGAAAAATAATTGAGGCAACTCGTGAACTGGCTTTTGCCGTTAAGCCTGTTGACGTTGAGCTTATCCTAAAAAAGAAGCCTAGGGGATATATAATTCTTGATGATGAAGTTCAGCCCTTCGGGCCTTCGGCTCCAATAAAAGAATTGAAGATTGGTAACGTAGCTTGGGACAACCAGATTGAGAAGGTTCACTATGACACCGATTTGAAGGCCGCTGAAGCGGTTCTGGAGCTTTATAATAGGGGCGTTCTCGTGACCAAAATTCAGCGAGCTTTCAGTGTTGGGGCATTCGGGCTTGGAAAGAACAGGCGACTTGTACCTACTCGGTGGAGCATAACAGCCGTGGACAGCATAATCTCGAAATATTTGATGGATAAAATCAGGTTCCTCCCCGAGATGGATGAGTACCGCGTTTACGAATCACAGTATCTGGATAATCTTTTCGAGATAGTGATGCTTCCTGGAAAATGGAGCTACGAATCTATAGAGGCTTGGTATCCGGGCACGGTGTGGAATCCTTATGGAAAGAGCGTTATAATGTACTCCGACTGGGAAGGCTATGATGGGCGGTCAACTTATGCGCAGATAGGTGGATGTTACTATGCAGCGCGGCTGGCTGTATGTGAACATCTCGTTAGGGAACAGCGCCAAGCAACAGTTATAGTGCTGAGAGAGGCCCATCCTGGCTATATAATGCCTGTGGGCGTGTGGCAAGTCAGGGAGAACGTAAGAAATGCAATGAGACAAAAACCTTACATATTTAAAACCTTGGAAGACATGCTAAAGTTTCTTGCTGGTCGATTCAGGATACCCATTCAAAAGTGGTTAATAAAAAGTGTTCTACTTAAAAATGCACTGTTCCAGAAGAAAATAACTGATTTTCTTAAACCATGAAAAGGGATTAAGCGTATGATGCTTCCGATAATTTAAGTGCGGTTTTCGCAAGACTAAAATAGAATTTCCAGCAAAACTAGGGATCGCAAAAATGGTGAAAAAATGTTTGATCCAGTTTCGCTTGCACTTATCCTTTCTGGTTTCATAATTTTGCTGGGTTTTCTCGGCAATTACCTTCTTGAACGCACAGGGTTTCCAGATATGATCCTGCTCATTGTTTTGGGAATTGCGATAGGGCCATTGTTGCGGTTAGTGGAACCTTCTTCGGTGATGTCTCTATCTCCATATCTGGCTGCGCTTGCCCTTGTTTTTATACTCTTTGATGGCGGATTGGCGATGAATCTCTATCGCGTATTCGCCGAAAGTCCAAGGGCCATGATATTTGCTGTGCTGGATTTTTGCTTGAGTGTCTTAGTAACAACCCTTTTTATGAAGTACCTCATCATCCCTGACAAGGACTGGTTATATTCCATGCTTTTTGGTACAATTCTCGGAGGCAGCTGCAGCGTTATAGTGGTATCTTTGGCCTCTAAAATAAAGATGCGTGAGAAAAGCTCAACAATATTGACATTGGAATCTGTAATCACAGACATACTCTGCATAGTTTTTTCCTTAGTAATTATTGAGGTTGCGCTAAAGGGGTCTGTTGAGCCTACAGCGATTGGGCAATCAATAGCAAGTAGATTCTCCACGGGAATAGTTTTCGGGATAATCTTCGGGATAGTCTGGCTGAGCAATTAAGAAGAATTGTCAAGGCTCCATATGCTTACATGCTAACACTGGATGTCATGCTTCTAGCGTATGCCATTTCCGAAACACTTGGAGGCAGCGGATCTCTCTGCTCCCTCGTTTTCGGTATGATCCTGGGAAATGAGCGAGAAATTTATCGGATGTTTAGAATGGAGAGCCCACCATACGCGTTGATTGATGAAGGGTTGAAGAGGTTCGAATCTGAGATAGCCTTTCTGCTGAGAACCTTTTTCTTCGTGTATATTGGCTTGATTGTGACATTAAGCGATTTTAACGCTGCAATTGCAGGAATAATAATCTCTCTCCTGCTATTAGCTGCCAGATTTATTGCGGTTAGGATTTCCACTTTACGTTGTGGTGAGGTTGCTAAAGATCGCTCAATGATGAGTATATTGCTTACAAGGGGCTTAGCGGCCGCCGTATTAGCCACTCTCCCCACACAATATGCGGCTCAAAATCCAGTATTCCTGGAGCTGGCTTCATTATATGCCGATATAGCGGTATTCGTGATCTTGTCAACGGCGGTCATGGTGACTGTAGGTATACCTATATTAAAACGGAAACCTGAAATAGAAAGTCAGGGAAACATGTAACTTACCAAATAGGTTTCTTAACGATTCTTCCTTGCATTTTCACCGAGTGGGATTTATTTTTTTATGTTCCATTTCCTCAAATTTTTTAATGGCGTAGTTAACTATTTCCATGGCTTCTTGGGCGTTTTTCCACTGTCTAAACTTAACCCATTTGTGAGGTTCAAGCCGCTTATATGTTTCGAAGAATTCCTGTATCTCTCTTAGCTTATGTGGATGGACATCACTTATGTCCTTATACCCGTCAAAACGCGCATCATTTACAAGTACAGAAAGTATTTTAGGATCTACACCGTTTTCATCTTCAACCAGAAGTGCACCGATAACCCTGACCTTAACCACACATCCTACCTCAAGCGGTTCGTAACTTAATGCCATAATGTCCAACGGGTCCCCGTCGTCATACCATGTTCGGGGCACAAATCCATACTCCACAGGAAATACGACAGACGATGGAATTATGCGATCCAGTGTAAAAACGTCCCACTCGATATCATACTCGTACTTATCTCTTGAGCCACCTACAACCTCAACTACCATGTTTAAAATTTCCGGAGGTTTATCTCCGCATGGAATCCTCTTCCAGATGCTCATCAAATAATGCCCTTAAGCAAACAACTCTTCATACATTTTAACTTTTCGCCATTATCTTCATAAGAATGGAATAGGCAACTCTTTTATAATCAAGGCGTTAAAATTGCTTAACACTGTGGTGGACTATTGAGCCGTAAATTAATGTACTGTATACATAGCTATCGGATATTCGCCGTGTTTGCCTTTATCCTCGTGATCGTTCTGAGCCTGCTATTTGTTGGCGCGGTTGGAATAGCATTTAGACAGATCGGCTTCAGTCCCTACTTAACAATCATGCTGCTTGTGGCCACTTTCGCCGGAAGCTACATAAACATACCTTTATTTAAGCTTAGGACAAGTGTCCCAATACTTAGGGAAGACTACATTTCATTCTTCGGAATAACTTTCAAAATACCTCAGATTGACTATGAGGAATTTACAACACTTGTGGCTGTAAATTTGGGGGGCGCCGTAATTCCAACGGTAATTTCAATCTATCTCATGTTGAGATTTCCTCAAATTATGCCGTATGCATTAGCTGGCATGTTGCTAGTCGCAACATTAACACATTTAGTTGCGAGACCTGTGAAGGGGCTCGGGATAGTAACACCAGCTTTTATTCCTCCATTAGCAGCCGCGCTAGCCGCATATATCTTGCCTTCAGGGATACCGGCTGCTGTAGCTTATGTGTCAGGGGTTCTTGGCACTTTAGTGGGCGCCGACCTTCTTAACATGCATCAGATTCCAAGACTCGGCGCTAAAATAGCTAGCATAGGTGGCGCTGGAACATTCGACGGAGTTTTCCTAAGCGGAATAATTGCTGTCCTTCTAGTATGATGAAGCTACTCTTCCCTCAAAGGCCTCTTCTTTACTTTAAATTCGTCTAAGGCGTATTTTGTGTAAAGTTTCCTTCTCAAGGCTTCGAGTAGTTCATTTTTCTTTCCAGTGAACTCCGCTGCTGTTTGTACTTTAATGCCGCTTTCATCAGCTGCCTCGTAGACTTGCTTAATGCGGGTTTTATAGTTAAGATCACGTAGTAGATGATGATCCAGAACAAGAATATGAAGCTCAGCAACATTAATCACTCTTCTAAGGTTGCTTATGGCGGCTTCAAGGCTTTTGAATGAGTAGCGATAGCCAAGCATGTAAGTCATTGGTCCATCTGCGAAAACTATGTTTGGTTTCTCGTCGAGAATAAACGCTGTTTGATCTTCAAGAGAGAGTCCCTCTACGTCTGATGTGTGAAGGAAACTTTCACCGTTACTTTTTATATTCACTTCTACGACGTATCCTAGTCTGGGATTCGTTCCGTGGCAAACTGCCTTCGAAAAGGTGATAACAGTTTCGCCGAGCTGAAATTCCTTACCATCTGCCGTCTCAAGCTTTTTGGGCAGATCCTTTATGGCTGAAAGAAAAAGTTCTGCTCTCCATTTTTGGCTAAGGTTTATGTTTTGTATGGGATTTTTTATGAAAACGGTTTTTCCACGGTATAACTCCGGATAGTCAGGATCATGGTGATCGTAATGATAATGGGTAACAATTAATACATCAGCCTCTTCAGCATAGCATTTTATCTTATTCCATGTTTCGTCAAGCCTACGCAACTCTAAATGGTGCGGTTCAAGACCGTAACGTAGAGGCGCTAATGAAACTCCTGGATCCACCAAGATCTTCTGATCATTTGTTTCAACAAAAGTCGCCATGGACCGCACGCCGAAACTATCAAAGCCCAATGGTATAATTCGTTTAATCACTTGGCTTCTCTCCGAGGAAAGCTTCAAGCTTTACAGTCTTCGATCTTTTGAGCACTTCAGCGCATTTTTTCGGGCTTAAAGCCTTGAATTCCAGCTTAAGGGTTTCCAGAACCCTCTGAGCGTCCTTAGCTATATCAGGGGCGACGAGGATCCCTCGCACTTGCCGACTTGTCTTACTTTTAATAGCGTCAATATACTTTGCAAGCTGAAGCACAGCCTCTTTACTGGCGGTTCTGCGCTTTATCTCCACTACAACAAACCTTCCATGACTGTCAACGCCGTAAATATCAACAAATCCCGGCTCCACTCTCTTCTCGTAACTTATAGGTTTGAAGTTCTCCTCTAGAAGTGAAGGTTCCACCAATATGGCCTTCTGCATTTCCTCCTCACTTGCGTACATGGAGAATTCCCCGGAATCCGTTAGAGCTAACATTGAAACCATATAAATGCGGTTGAAGTAAACGCTGACAGACTCTTGAGGCTTCAACCTTAAGGCGCGAATCTCTAAAACATCATTATCTAGTCGTGTTTGAAATATGCATCCTGGAGGCTGCCAATTAACTGGTTCATAACCTACTGAACGGTGGACAAGAAGTGAACCATCCTCCTTAATTATTAATATACGTTCTCCAGGCTCAAGCTTAGATTTGGCTCTTCCAATATATTCCACCCAGCAATTGCCTGCAATGAGAAGTATTTTGCGTTGAGAAACGGCTTCTTTAACAAGGGCTTCAGCGTCAGCTAAATTTGGACAAACAGATACTGCAACTGGCTTTGAGTTCGACAACTTCTCCGCCAAATAGCTTAGAAGTCAAAACAGTAAATAAGATTTCTGAGGCTTCATGAATAGTGAGTGGTGCCAAAAACGTAAGGTTATTCAAAGCTACGACGCGACAGCTTATCTCTATGATATGCGATATGCTGAGGAGCAGAAAGCGAAATTTGAAGCAGCTTTGCGAAACACGAAGTTTTTTGAACAAAACCGCATATTGGATCTGGGCTGCGGCACCGGCCTTTTGTTTGATTATATAATTAGCAAGGCTGAGATCCTTGTTGGCCTCGACATTTCCAAGAGGATTTTAACCGAAGCCAAAAGAAAATACGGTAAATTCGGCAATGTATACTTAGTCCTGGCTGACGCGGATTATGCACCCTTTAAGGATGGTGTATTTACTCATGTTTTTGCCGTTACCATCCTTCAAAACATGCCCTCTCCTGAAAAAACTATAGTTGAAACTAAAAGGGTTACTGTAAAGAATGCTATAATCGTGTTTACAGGGCTGAAAAAGAAATTCTCTGTAGAGCTTTTAGAAGCGTTATTACGTAAGTCTGGTTTAAAGATAATTGGAATCATGGATGAAGTAAACCTTAAGTGTTATGTTGCTATATGCGAGAACAACGTGCCTAATTCCATACACCAGCGCTAAACTATATATTAAAGTTGTAATTTTAAGATTCTCTTATCTGTTTGAATAGTACTCCGTAACTGGTGATCCTGGTATGCCGCTTAAAACATTAAAAAAGGAAACGGCTGAAACCTTAACGCTTGAATGGATTTTGCATGTGAAAAATTACAGACTGACGCTGAACAAGAACTTCTGTGTCGGATGCGAAATATGCAGCCTTGCCTGTCCCAAGGAGGCTATTAAACTTGAGAAGTTGCCGAAATCAACTAATGGAAAGGCCCAGCATGCAAAAGTTGACATAAACTTGGAAAAATGTAACTTCTGTGGAATATGTGATGTTATGTGTCCCTTTGGAGCTATAAAAGTTACAGTAAACAATGAGCACGTTCTGAACGTGATTGAGAAGGAAAGTTTTCCACAACTCATCCGTGATGTTCAAATTAATTCTGCCAATTGTGCACCCGAATGTGTAGACTGTGAGAAAGCGTGCCCGCTAAACCTCATAAAAATAAGTTACATAAAACCTGACGGTAGATTTGTAGAGGATCTGAAGTCGCTGACCACCCTGGAAAGGGAATGGCTAAGGGTTGACGTTAACGTTGATAAGGAGCATTGTCCATGCTGCAGAATATGCGAGTTTAAGTGTCCCAAGGGGCTAATACACGTTCGAAAAATATTCTATGGAAGGATGAAGATAAATCCTGAGAAATGTCCCGAGGGCTGTAAAGACTGTCTTGATGTTTGTCCAATCAGCGGTGCACTGTACCTTTCTGAAGCAGATAAAAAGGTTCATGTTAACGAGCTTTTCTGCGTATATTGTGGAGCATGTAAGGCTATATGTCCAGTAAATGGAGCCTTGGAACTAAAAAGGACAAGGATAATGCATGCTCCAGTTCGATCTGGTGCTTGGAATAAAGCTTTAGAAAGGCTTACCTCACCCCTTGAAACCAGTAAGGAGCTTAAAGCTAAAAGTTCTCAGAAAGCTGTGGATGTGGTTGAGAGGCGACTCAAGTGGAAGGAGGTAGTTGTCTAGATGACGCAGACGCCACCTCAAACCCAAAGCTGGGAAAAGCCGGGAGAGTTACGCATCGGCGTATTCATCTGTCATTGCGGGCTCAACATTGCCGGGGTAATTGATATTAAAGAGCTTGTGGAATTCGCAAAAACTCTGCCCGATGTGGTTTACGTTAAGGATAACCGTTATACTTGTGCTGACCCAGGTCAAGATGAGATCCGGAAAGCCATTAAAGAATATAAATTGAACCGCGTGGTTGTGGCAGCATGTTCACCAAGAATGCATGAGGTTACATTTCGCCGTACAGTTTCAGATGCAGGGTTAAACCCGTACCTCTTTGAAATGGCGAATATCCGGGAGTTCTCTTCATGGTGTCACCCAAGCACTCCAAAAGAGGCAACGGAGAAGGCTAAAGACCTCATCAAAATGGCCGTTGCTAAGGCTAGGCTCCTCATCCCCCTCCAGACTATAGAGGTTCCAGTAACAAATAAGGCGCTGGTGATCGGTGGCGGCATAGCAGGTATAAACGCCGCCTTAGACTTAGCGGAAATGGGCTTCAAAGTTTACCTTCTAGAAAAAAGTGAAAGTATCGGTGGACACATGGCGCAGCTGGACAAAACCTTCCCAACCCTTGACTGCTCAATATGCATTGAAGGCCCGAAGATGGTTGATGTCGGACGCCACCCGAACATCGAAATAATCTCCTATGCAGATTTAATCAGCGTTAGCGGTTACATCGGTAACTTCAGAGTTAAGATACGTAAGAACCCGCGGTACGTGAAGGCTGAGAACTGCACCGGATGCGGGGAATGCAAGGATGTTTGTCCAATAGAGTACCCCAACGATTGGGATATGGACTTAGGCGTTAGAAAAGCCATCTCCGTTCCCTTCGACCAAGCAGTTCCACTTTTGTACACAATCAATAAGGACTACTGTATAGAATGCTTCAAGTGCGTGGATGCTTGTGGAGAGAGACGCGCCATAGACTTTGAACAAAAGCCTGAGGATATCGAGCTTGAGGTGGGTGCAATAATAGTCGCAACAGGATATGATATTTACTTGCCCTATGATAACTCGCTTTATGGATATGGGAAATACACTAACGTGATAACCTCCCTAGAGTTTGAGAGACTTATACTTGCAGCTGGTCCCACAGGAGGAAAAGTTTTAAGAGCTTCTGATGGAAAGAAGCCGCATAGCGTTGCCTTTATTCAATGTGTAGGCTCAAGAGACATTAACAAGTACCCATATTGCTCCAACTTCTGCTGTATGTATACTCTAAAACATGTTGTCCAGCTTAAGGAGAAGTATAAGGACGACGTTGAAGTTTACGTATTCTACATGGATATGCGCACAAACTTTAAGGGATTCGAGGAGTTCTACCAGCGAGCTAGAGAATTGGGTGTAAACTTCATCCGTGGACGTGTAAGCCGCATTACAGAAATCCCTGGGACAAAGAACCTCGTAATACATGCGGAGGACGCTAACCTTGGCATGCCTATAGAGATCGAAGCCGAAATGGTTGTATTAGCAACAGCTGCAATACCTAAAAAGGGCGCAGACGAAGTGGCCCGAATTCTAAACCTCACAAGAGGCGCAGACGGATTCTTCATGGAAAGTCATCCGAAACTCAAGCCCTTGGACTCGCCTACTGACGGCATATTCTTAGCTGGTGCATGCCAAGGTCCAAAGGATATACCCTACAGCGTCTCACAAGGTTGCGGAGCAGCAGCACGAGCTGCAACAATACTCTCTAAGCAAAAGTGGAAGATAGAGCCTATAATAGCTGTTGTGGACCCTGTGAAATGTAGGAATGTTACTGTTAAATGCGGCATTTGCGCTGAACGTTGCCCATACGGCGCTATCAAAGTTGCAGAAAAGCAACCTGCACAAGTGATCACTGCCATGTGCCATGGATGTGGTACATGTGTTGCAGAATGTCCAGCTGACGCTATACAGCAGATGCATTTCACAGATGCACAGATACTAGCTCAATTGAGAGCAGCATTAGAGAAAGATCCGGAAGACAAGATCCTGGCGTTTTTATGCAACTGGTGTAGTTACGCTGGCGCTGACTTAGCTGGAACTAGCCGTTTCGAGTATCCGCCTGTTATACGTCCGATAAGAGTTATGTGCTCCGGAAGGGTTGACCGCGACTTTGTTCTGGAAGCCTTTAGACTTGGAGCAGGCATGGTTCTGGTGGCAGCGTGCCACCTGCCATATGACTGCCATTACATAAGCGGGAACTGGAAGATGAAGGCTCGAATGGAGGCATTAGCACCAATGCTGCATAAGCTTGGTCTAAGTCCTGAAAGGTTCCGCGTGGAATACATATCCGCGGCTGAAGGGATAAAATTCGCAGAGCTCATTAAAGAAATGGCTGAACAGATGCAGGCGCTAGGCAGGGAACGGATTAAAGCAGAAAATGAGAAGTTGCGTCCAGTGCTTGAAAACATGCTTAAGCGCAAAGAGAAGCGCTAACAGAAAATTTTTATCTCAGCTAACGCATTCGTAGGCTATGACCAAACAAAAACTCATAAATTTACTCTACGAGCTTATGAAGGACTCGAAAAGAAGCGACAGGGAACTTGCAAAGATCGTTGGAGTCTCTCAGCCAACAATAACTCGAATGCGTAAGGCGCTTGAAAGTCTTGAATACATCCGCGAGTATACAGTAATACCTGCACTAGACAAGCTAGGCTTTGAACTGCTATCTCTAAACTTTATAATAGCAAATGTAACAAGTGAATCTAAAGATTGGATAACAAATAATCCGAAGATATTATTTGCTGCTTTTGGAAGAGGATTCGAAGATGAATCTCTACTTCTTGTGGCCGTTCATAGGGACTTCACTGACTTTTCAGAGTTCACTCGTGAAATAAAGGATGTTCTTGGTTCAGGTTTATCCTCAATGAAAAGTTTCCTAAGCTCCGTTAAAATGGATTTTATTAAGCCATTCTCCCTGAGAAATTTTGGAAACATTCAACCTAAAACCTTATTGAACAAGTAGTACAGGACACCCGTTACAAGTATAAGCAATCCCAGTAGAAAGATATGGGGTGAAGCAGTGATTGTGAAAGCTAGAATAATGACACATGTGATTACCCCAACGCAAGATACAACCTTATAGTAGTTTTTCCCTCCAAGCTTTAACCTCATAGCTGAAACATTAGCCAAACTATAGTAGAACAGCAATGCGAAAGTGCTTACAGCTACAACCCGTGTCAAATCCACCAACAGCACAAGTAAAACCATGATGAAACAAGTAGTCCAGATCGAGTAATGGGGAGTTTTATGTCTTGGATGAAGTTTCTCAAAAAATGTTGGAAGGTCCCGTCTCCTAGCCATGGCATAAACCATCCTAGATACTCCAAGGATTGATGTTAGCAGAACACTGGCCGTTGCAATAAGCCCTCCAGCCGAAACCACATATACTGCAATAGGGTTCTCTGTAACTTTAATAGCTGTTGTCAGAGGCGAAGATGACTCTGCAAGTTCACTTGCTCCCACAAGCCCTACAGCAACTAAACACACTAGAACATAAATTATTGTGGATATGAATAAAGAAAACAATATGGCTCTCGGAACATTTTTGCCGGCATCTTTTACTTCCTCAGCCACCACAGCAACTCTAGCAAATCCTGCATAAGCAAAAAATACATAGAATGCACCTGAAAGGACTCCAAAATTAAGGTTTAACGGAAAAATATTGATTTTCACAAAAATCATGCCGTAACCTATAAAGAAGCCAAGTATCAGTAATTTGGCTATAACTAGAACATTATTTGCCAATGCAGATTGTCTTATTCCTAAAAAATTGAGAATTGCAAAAAATATGCATAAACCTACAGCAACAATCTTAGTTGGGATCATAGTAAATAAAGAGCTAAGATAACTGCCAAAACTTAGAGCCAACGCGGCTCCTGCGAAGATGTTTGATACAATCCACATCCACCCTGTCAAAAAACCCGCCACTGGAGAAATAAGCTGGTAAGCATATTCGTATATGCTGCCCTCAAGAGGTTTCCAAGAAGTAAGCAAGGCGAAACTTACCGCTGTGAATAAAGATGCGGCTGCAGCTATAATCACAGAAAATACTAGAGCTGAACCAGCTAAATCCGCCGCTATGCTAATTACCACGTATATACCGGCGCCGATTATCGCGCCGATGTTTATTGCTGTAGCGTCAAACAGGCCCAAGTGCGGTTTTAACCTGAATTGCAAATCACCTTTTCGGTCTTCATCCTGATCCTTCAAGGGCGATCCTAGTTAAGTAGATTGCATGCGATTTTATTTTCTTTTACCACGGTGGAAATGCAAATAAGTTTGGCTATCCCCTAAGAGAGATCTTGGACGATGAAGAAATCGAGGTACTCTGAGCTGATGATTGCTTTTTCCGCTTCTGAGTCCAAAATAATAGCCTAGCTGGGAAAAGCCATGAGCGGAATGAAAAAGAGGCTTTAGGCTATTTTTCAGCGGACCCCGTGAAGTAAGCCCATACGCTCACTACAATCAGTGTTAAGAAGGCTCCTGCAAGTCCTGAAACTATGTATTTGGCACTTAGTATCGCTGGAAGCAAAGCTACTAGTGCCGGAACCACATAGTCAAATGTCAGCTGGGCTATCACTCCGGCTATGAATCCTATGAGCGCGACGACACCGAACACTTTAAGTCTTTCACCCATCATCTCACCTGACTAGACCTAACCTATAAGCTTCTTTTTAGTCTAACTTACACATCCATGTCTATTTTGAAGAAAACAGCAAGCAATTATTTTCTTTGAAAAATTAAAGCCCAAAAGGGTGCTGAGGTAGCGATATATCTCTACGTATATACGCTAATATTACCTGCATATTAACAATGTATAAAATGCCGCTTAGGCTTCTAGCACCCACAAGGAGGAGTGAATATTGTCAGAAAAATTCTCCAAGAGATGGGAAGAGAAGAGCACCGGACAACCCTTTACCGAAAGAATAAAGGAAGCTGTGAAACCTCCAGGTCCATTGAAGCCTAGGCTCGATATGGCTATTAGGCGTATAGAGCTTCAAATTCAGAAACTTGACCAGGCAAGTGAAAGATTTAGCCAAAGGGACAAGTCAATATTCGCAAGAATCGTTGATGCTTATACAAAGCATGACATGGCACGTGCTAACGTCTTTGCAAATGAGTTAGCTGAAATAAGAAAGATGGAAAAAATGATAATGCATGCCAGGCTGGCCCTTGAACAGATCGCGTTAAGGTTACGTACCGTAACAGAACTTGGAGACGTTGTTTCAACACTGGGTCCCGCCATCAGCGTACTCAGGGTTGTACAGTCTGGAATGGCAAACGTATTTCCAGAGGCTGAAAGAGAACTTGGGCAAATAAGCAATCTACTAAGCGGCATAATCGTCGAAGCTGGACAGAGCACCGGCCTCTCAATTAATTTCGAAACTGCAAATGAAGATGCCCAGAAGATCCTTGCAGAAGCAGCAGCCGTGGCTGAACAGAAAATCAAGGACAAGTTCCCGGAGCTTCCAGCTGGAATTCCATCATTACCCATCGGAGAGAAATCCTCAACTGAAACATCATAGGGGAGATGAACCGGCATGTCCTACAACTCCAACCTTTTTTTAACAATTGGCAAAGATGTTAAGGATGCTTATGGAAGATATGTAGGCGAGATTGTATCTTTCGCCGTGAAACCCAATGGAATCATAGAATTCATTTACATCAGAGGTGCCAATGGACAATTTTTGAAGTATCCTGTTGAAAGCATAAGGTTCAACGGAGAAGAGGTCACTCTGGTACCGCTGATCAAAGTTGAAACTGAAAAGTTATGTAACCTGATCCCATTAATTTGGCGCAAGGATCAGGTCCTAAAGGAGCTCTTTGAGAAAAACAAGATTTCCCCAGAAGTATACGAAAATCTACACGCAAGTTTTGAGGGTGTTCTCACTCAACTCAAAAGTGAGGCTCAGAATCTTATTGAAAGAATAAAGAAAGAAATTGATAGGTGTGATCAGGAAATTTATGAGCTGAATTATGCGCTAGTGCATCTTGAGGTTGAGCATGAAATAGGCAAGGTTCCAGACTCACACTATGAAAAAACGCTGGCAGCTATACAAGATTCCTTGAAAAAGCTCAATGCTGAAAAGGCCGATTTAGAATACATGAGAAGCGGCATATCAAACATGCTGCTTGGGGAAACACCGCAAAAGTCCACTGGTGATGAGGACTTAGGTGTAAAAAGTAAAAACGTGTCCAACACAATTCTTCCCGAACCCCCCGCGATCATTTATGTAAAGGAAGTTAGAACATCATCCGCTTAATTATGTGTTAACTTAGCAGGCGGAGGGAGTTAAAATAAAGAATCCTCTTACAATATCCCCTCCACCGTTACAGGATGTTATAGATGTTTCAATGAAGAAATTGCGTTTTCAGCAGTATAAGATCTCCCAGGCATCTTTTCGCCTAAGGGAGAGGGATAGGATGCTTTTTCAAAGTTGTGTAGCATCCCTTAAGGGCAATAACCGAGAAAGAGCTGCAATATGTGCTAATGAACTTGCAGAGGTTAGGAAACTTATAAGTTTTCTGAAGCAAGTTGAGTTGGCAATTGAAAGAGTAATCCTCAGGCTCGAAACCATAAAGGAATTAAGCATAATAGTTGGAGATTTACGTCCTGCCCTGCATACTCTACAAGAAGTTTCAAAGCAACTTTTCAGCGTGCTTCCAGAGGTTTCTTCAGAACTGAATGAGATAAATAATGTTATAAGTGAAACAATTTATGCCACAAAAATCTCTGAAGAGAAGCTAATAATCCCTGTAGGTAATCCGACACCAGATGGAGTGCAAATCCTCGAAGAAGTTTCAGGTTTCTTGGAAAATGAACTCAAGGATAAACTCCCCGAACCGCCTGCGGATAAATCTGTTGTCGTTGAGACCGAAGCAAAGGGACCGATAAAGCAGATGGTGGCGCTTGCCGCGTCATGCTCTCAGGCTAGTGGCGCGGAAACCCTTGACGAATTTGACAAGTATACTCGAAACCTATTTTCTGTCAAAAAATCCGAAATCCAGGAGGTTTCACTTAAAGTTAGAAAGCTTTCGCTTGAGGATGCCTTGTTAGAGTATGTGAGACATAGTGGTGGAGAAATAGATCTGACACAATGCTCTAGGGAGCTTGATGTTTCATACGATGAGGTTGAAAAAGCACTTCAAAATTTGGGAGCGAAAGGAAAGATAAAGATTGAAGCAAGGGGGTGAACAAATATGGATGCCTCCCAAGAACTTGAGAAGGCAGCGACAAATTATGCCTTAGAGGCTGTGCGCCTTGACAAGCAGGGAGCCAAGGGCATGGCAATAACCATGTATCAGAAAGCCATAGAAAGCCTCCTGAAACTTGTTCAGTTATATCCTGATTATAGCTTAAACAAGGTCTACTTACAGAGGGCACTAGCATACCAAGAAAGAATTAAAGTTATTCAGGGTGCCATCAGTCCCGCTGAATCACAGATGAGTGAGGTAAAGGACAACGGCGCTAAGTCTTCTGAGGATGAAAAAAAGGCCAGTTATGAGGATCTCATAATTAAGGAAAAGCCCAATGTGAAGTGGGAGGACGTGATTGGGCTTGAAACTGCAAAGAAGACTATAAGAGAAGCCATAGTATACCCTGTTCAGAGACCTGACCTATTCCCGCTTGGGTGGCCTAGAGGAATATTGCTGTTCGGGCCTCCAGGTTGTGGTAAAACACTCTTAGCGGCAGCAGTAGCAACTGAGATAGATGCTGCCTTTATATCTGTGGATGCTGCTTCAATAATGTCCAAGTGGCTTGGCGAGGCTGAGCAAAACGTTTCAAGGCTTTTTGAGTCAGCTAGGAAGTATGCTTTGGAAAAGAAGCCTGCTATAATGTTTATCGACGAATTGGACTCGCTTATGGGGCGGCACTCCAATGAAGTAGGCGGCGAGGTTCGAGTACGCAACCAGTTTCTGAAGGAGATGGACGGGATAATTGACAAGGGAAAAAACCTACATGTTTATGTTATAGGCGCCACGAACAAACCTTGGGATCTTGACTGGCCTTTCATAAGACGTTTCCAGAAAAGGATCCTTGTACCGCTTCCAGACTTCCATGCTCGTCTTATGATGTTTAAGCACTATACGCGTCACTTACCGCTTGGACCTGACGTAGACTTACATGAGCTTGCAAGACTTTCAGAAGGGTTCTCTGGAAGCGACATAAAAGATGTGTGTCAGTCGGCGCACCTAAAGGTTATAGGCGAATTTTTTGAGTCAGGTCAAGCTCAAAACAAGCAGGCTAAACCGCGCCCGCTAAAGATGGGTGATTTCATACAGATCCTTGAAGAAAGAAAGCCAAGCGTGTCTCCCGACATGCTGGCGCTGTATAATAGATGGTTCGAAACCTTTAAGGCTCTCTAAAGGATGGGGGTGCCAAAGTGGAAAGGCTTGGAGAAGTCATTCTGGTTTCTGAGAGCCCCTCCTCTCTCCCTCCGCTATCATTAAAGTTAAGTTCCAAGCCCCATAGTTAAGATGCACCCCTATCCTTAAGCCTTTTTATGACCTCGTCAACTATTTCCGCGATTCTATCTTCATCTCTCAAAACATCCACATAAGGAACATTTAGACCAACTTCTATGCTGTGAGTGCCTGTAAAAGCAATAATTGGCTCAAAGTTTTTAAGAGCTTCCAATGCTTCCTCAGTTGACTTAATAGCCACAATTTTCGGGATCTTTTTGTTCTTTCCTAAGAGATCTCTAAACCCCTCAACGAGTACAATATCATTTCTATGGCATAACTCCAAAATCTTCTCCAATGACAATGCGTAAAAGTCTCCTTTTTCGATTATGAAAATTTCTTTAGGGGCTATACCCACAATTGTTTTTGCCCCTGACTCTGCAAATCTCCATGTATCCTTGCCCTTTTCATCCACTGTGAAGTCTTTCTCAGGTATGTGCTTAACGGCTGCAACCTTATAGCCCCTCCTTGTAAGTCCTTTTATTATGGCTTCCATTGTCGCCGTCTTCCCTGAGTTTTTGCTTCCAATAACAGCCACGATAACCATTTTATCCTCCACCTTTGCTCATTTCATCGTCAAAGATCTTTCTTAAAGCAGCCCTTTCCATACCTAGCTTTTCTGATAAATCCTTAACCCATCCTATATAGTTCCTAAATATGTTCTGCAGTATCTCCATCTTCTCCTTGTTGGAAAGTTCTTTTTCTTCGGCCAGCAGCAGGGCAAACCACTTGCCTATGTCTGAAAGTCTGTAAACTTTAACCCACGTAATGCGGCCCATATTTTCGCTTTTCTCCATATACTCCTGCAGAATTCCCAATCTTGTGAAGGTCTTCAAATTCTCGATTATAGTTTTATTTGAGTATGAAAGGCTCTTAACAACATCCTTCTGGTATATTTTGTTAGACACTCCATTCTTAAGGGCATACCTTAATATGTCTAAAGAGGCTTTCGAGCCGAAAATGGCGCTTAATATTTTGTCCTTTCGCTCCGATGGAAGAAATACTACATAGGGATAGACTTCATTGCTCATCTATTGCACCTTTTTGTTAGAACCATAAGTGAGTGTGTATCTTAAAAGATTGTCTTTTCAGACGCTAGACTTTTTAAAGTCTCAGTTAAATTTATCCCCAGTGTCGTGATGATGCCTCTAAATAAGTGGCTTCCGCTTGACGGCGACTCTATAATTACTCAGGAGGGATTCCTTCTAAATGTCTTTGGATATGAACATCCAGAAGGTCGGGTCTTCTCCTTCCTGAAGTATATTCCTTCAACATTTAAGGATCTATTCAATATCCGCCTTTTGGAGAGAACATGGAAGTACATGGGGATTGAGCTCTTCCGGGCGGAGAAGCTATATACCGCGAAGAATTATAAGGCATTTCTAAAAGTCTTCAAAGAAAACTTTCCCGATTACGTTTATTTTTGCCCCTTCAGAAAGAAGGAAATTATAAGTACACCGATAACACGTGTTAAGGAAATTTTTGTTCCAAGGGAGCGTCTGCAAGTATTATTGAAGACGCAATGTAGAGATAAATTACAGAACATGACGCTCAGCTTTATATCGCTTGTCTCGGACGCGTCTGGTGTTCCTTTGGATGATTTTGGCGTGCATGGTTCTATTGCATTGAATATGCACAGTGAAGAATCCGACATGGACATAGTCGTATACGGCGGGGAGAATTTCCGCAAGGTTGAAGCTGCCATAAACAAGCTAGTTAAAGATGGGATTTTGAGTTACGTGTTCAATAATAAAATCGATGCTGCAAGGCGTTTCAAGGGGCGATATCTGGGTAAAATTTTCATGTATACTGCTGTGCGTAAACCCGAGGAAATAAACGTGAGATATGGCGAGCATAGTTATAATTCTATAAATCCTGTAAGATTCAAGTGTAAAGTGAATGATGACAGCCAATCAATGTTCCGACCTGCAATATATGGGATTGAAAACTATTCACCTTTAAATAAGCGGTCAGAGCTTCCGAAGGAGATGATTCCTAAACGAGTTGTTTCCATGATTGGATGCTACAGAAATGTAGCGAGAAAAGGTGAGGATATCAAGGTTTCAGGGATGCTGGAGCGCGTGGAAAATACTCAGACAGGTGATACTTTCTACCAGGTTGTAGTGGGTTCAGCTGTGAGTGAGGAGGAGTATATTTGGCCAGCTTAGAACTTCGAGATCGTGACGGTATAGTAACCCCTGAGGGATTAATCTTCAGAGTTTTTGGTTATACACATCCGCTAGAGGGTTTCATTTGTGATGCTGAATATGCCCCATCCGAGCTTTTTCAGTCTAAAAATCCTAAGGCTTTCAGAAGTGACGGCGAAAGAGTTTTCTATAAATTTTATGAGGATGAAGGCTGGAAGTTCATACAGAAAAAGTACCCTCAACACATGATAATCCACAAGCCACTTGGCAAAAAAGTCGTAGGTGTACGACATAACAGCATTGCTGAGGTAAGAAAGCCTGAGGAAACCCTTCGAAGATTTGTTGAGTCAGGGCCAAAAGATGCGCTTATTCAAGCTCTTCGAAGAGTTTTAAAGGTAACAGTGGAGGAACAGGGTTTATCCATCAGCGACTTCGGCGTCTTCGGGTCTTTACTTCACGGTTTTTATAATCCGAAGTTTTCGGACATTGACATTGTTGTCTACGGAAGAAGTAATGTAGAAAAGATACGTAGCATCTTGAAAGAACTTTATATGGAAAGAAAATCTTGTTTTCGTAATGAATTTGCAGATGACACTCCTGTTGTAGGTAAACCTTGGCGTTTCAAGAATATAAATCAGGAAGATTTCGTCTGGCATCAGAAACGCAAGTTAATATACGCTGTCTTTAATGATGATCTGTCTGGACGTACAATAAAGGTTGAGTTTGAACCTGTGAAGACTTGGGCCGAAATAAAAAACGAATACCTAGAAATAAAAAGAATCGTCTGGAAAGGATGGGTTAAAGCAATTTTGCGTGTCATAGATGATGCGGATGGGCCATTTATGCCATCCATATACCTTGTAGAGCCCATTGAAGTTATTAATGGTCCGAAGTGTAACGACATAGTTAGGATAGTGTCTTACCTTGAGGAGTTTAGGCTGCAATGCTGGAGGGACGAAATAGTTTACGTTGAAGGAAACCTTGAAGAGATTGAAACGAAAAGCGGCTTGTTTCATCAAGTAACCTTAACATATGGGCCTAGATATTATGAACAAGCTCTTAAAGTTGTGAAGCCCACGTCAGCTTCCTAAACCTTTAGTATCATACTATCTGAAGGCTTGTTTCCTATCAATAGCCTGTAGTGCTCAACAGCTCGTTTATGATCTTTAACGTTCTCAATTTTCCCAGCGGCAATCACCGTTTCATTTTTTCTTGCTTGTTCGCAGAATCTTCCGCGAAAAGATACAATTTCACTTATTGGGTGAAGTTTTGGCCCTTCAATAATTTTAACATTATCAATTTTGTATTTGCATGGTGTAAAAATGGCTTCTGAGTCATCTGTAACCGTTGCTTCAATTTTCGCATAACCACAATTCTTATATTGCATATCGCCATATTTCTCCTCAATTTCATTCCAATCCTTGACGAACCGTATGAAGTAATCTTTTCCCATGAATTTTCCCTGACAGGTCTTTCTTGATTCAACAACCACGAAATCGCTGAAATTCATTTTTGTGTCTTTTGAACGAAATTCGAACAAAATTCTTAGTTCATCAACATTATATGGCTTAAATGGTGTGTCACCGTTCTCTAAAAGTTTTTGCAGTGTTGAATGTACCTTTCTGCAGTTTTCAGATCCATAAATCACCGGGTCAATATCTGACTTTTCTGTATGCATTCCTACGAGGAGTGATCCTGAAATTCCCATTTTGCTCCATGAGACACCGGATTTCTCTTTCAAAATGCTTAGAAACTGCAGGGCTTTTAGCTCTAAATCGTCAAGTTTTCTGCCTATCCTGAGCGCTTTCAATCGGGCAGTCGGTTTGTAAACTTTCTTAATGTTGTCCCACGGGACGACACATAAGGTCTCATCGAAAATTGGGTCGTAAAAAATGTAATGTGGAAGTTTTTCTCTTAAGTATTCAACTCGTTCATCCAGGCTGTAAATTTTCCCGTAGCTCATGCCTCTACGTTTTCTAGTCCCCTTCAGATCGGGAATGAATCGTGGAAATGCTATCACTTTGTCCCTTGGATGCACAAGTCCCTTTACGTCAAATATTACGTTCTCAACAGTTTCTATTAAATCGCCCTCTCTCGCTTGCATATTTCTCTTTATCATTTAACCCCATCTTCATGCGTTTGCATCATGTTTTGTGAATTTTGATGTAAATAATATGGTCATCATCTTTCGTAATATATGTTTCCAGCCACCGTGGCATTGGGAAATAATTAGGAGATCTGCTGCCACCAAGTTCGCTTTTTTCAACGCCGTGAGCACCGCTGTGCCCATTATTGCTCCAGCAAGACAGTTAAGCGAATCTGCTATTGCATAATAACTTGACATAGGCGCCCAGTAAGTGTAAAGCTCTGGGCTCCCCAGCCCAGCACCCAGACTGCAATATTGTTTCCAGTAGCTACATCTCCTCGCGATCCATGTTAGACACCATAATGCCATTAGCATTTTAGATGGATCTCGTGTCATAATTGTCTTTATTATCCATTTGCGCACAGGTGGTATTATTAAAAACCCATAACAATCCAGTACTGCCATTAATGATCGGCATAGCTTCATACACTGCAAAAGGATGAGCAAACCAAATTATCAATTCTGCTGCAAAAATCAATGCAGCTTCCTCCCATCTGTTAAAAAGGAATAGTCCACTCGTTAGTGCCGCCATTGTTGGACTCAAAAAAGTCAATAATCCTTAGACGTTGCAGGGTTCGCATAGGGGAGAAGCCATCCAATAATAAGGCCTGAAACTGTCCCCCAAAAAGGTCCTAACATCGGAGCTGTTAAACTGGAAAAGAGCATGTTCGAAAATGTTATGCCTGCTGTTGTCCCTAATACTGGGTAAGCTGGAATCCCGGAGCATGCGAGAACAACAGCAGTCTACGTCCCTGTTAATGCAAGGAACGCTGTATTTGTAAAGTATTTTTGAGCCATAACAAGTCCTGTGTTGTTTATTTCAGTTCAATGTAATTTCTTACATAACGTTAATAAGGCTTTCCGCATTAAGTTTCTGAGGATTCGCAGGTGAAAGCATTGGAAAAGACTATACGGATCGCCCAGTGTTTAGAGCTCGCTATCCTTCTAGAGGTAAGCGCTGATAAACCTGGTAATGTGAACTTAGCTGTAGGTTTTGAAGGGACCAATCACACACATTTTCTCGCATCCGCGGTTGCAGCTGCACCACACTTCAAAAAAGCTGCAGAGCAGGGTGTAGCTGTTTTTAATGGAAAGCTAAAAGTTACAGAAGTAGGTGTTGGCTTAATTATCCGTGATTGTGTTGCAGATATTAATACTTGGCAGAGTGGCGGTAACACCCTTTTAGGCACAGTACTTCTGCTTTGCCCAATGGCTGTTGCGGCCGGGATGTCTAAAGTGAAGAATCAAAGTGGTGCCTTTGAGCTTTCAGAATTACGGGAAAATTTGAGACTTGTCACTGAATGTTCGACGCCTGAGGATGCTGTGGCTGTTTATGAAGCTATAGAGATTGCTAAGCCAGGCGGCTTGGGAAAAGCGCCGGATTTAGATGTTAAAGATCCGAACTCAATAAACCGGATACTAACGGAGAAGATTTCGCTCTATAAGGTTTTCAAAATAGCTTCAAACTACGATAGGGTTTGTTCAGAGTGGGTTAAAAATTATCCAATAACTTTCGAATTCGCTTATCCTTATCTCATGGAGCAGATAAAGGAGAATAGGGATCCAAGTGTAGCGATAACTCATACCTTTCTGAAAGTTTTGTCCGAGTATCCTGATACATTTATAGCTCGAAAAGTTGGCTTGGAGAAGGCTAAAGAGGTTTCAACAATGGCAGGTGAGGTTCTACGTTACGGTGGTTTAAAAACGTCCACTGGCAGGGAAAAACTGCGCGCGTTTGATGTCTACTTAAGAAGACATGACAGCAAGCTTAACCCCGGAACTACCGCTGATATAATTGCTGCAGCATTGGCACTGGCCTTACTCAGCGGGTATAGGCTATAACCATTTTTGTGTCACTCTAATTCATGGGATCTTGTTATCCCAGAGGGATAAAATTAATTAACATTGAATTTAATGTATGAGTTCCAAGAACTAATCAAGCTATAGCTATGGTGTTGAGGTTTAAAAATGGATAAGAAACCAAAACTTAAGGTAACGCTTGTAACGGGGCGGACAATAGAGCAGGGTGCAGGGAAGGAATATGGCAAATTTTCAAGGAAGTATGGTGAAAGTGTTTCCACATGTTATATGGACCCTGAGGACATGAAGAAGTTAGCTATACGCGATAGAACTAACATTCTAGTTTCCACAAAATATGGCTCAGTTGTGGTAAAAGCGGCAAAATCCTCGAGGGCGCCACACCCCGGCATCATTTATATACCTTATGGGCCATGGGTAAACGTGCTTGTTGATCCAGAAACTAATAGCATTGGAATGCCGACGTTAAAAGGTATTCCAGCTGAAGTCGAACCTGCCCCTGATAAGCCTATCTTAAGCTTAGAGGAGCTCCTTAAACAGCAGTTTAGGAAGGATTAAAATGACTGTTGTAAAGGCTGTAACCTGCCCGGTTTGCGGCTGCCTCTGCGACGACATAGAACTCACAGTTAGAAATGGGCGAATAATTAAGGTTAAAAACGGTTGCGCCATGTGTGAAGCTAAATTTCTGTCCCACGCCAGCGATCACAGACCAACGAAATCCATGATAAGAAGGGAAGGTAAACTTGTAGAAGTTTCTCTCGAGGAGGCCGTCCGAAAGGCTGCTGAGATACTTGTCGACGCTAGCTATCCCGTGCTTTACGGGTGGAGCTCTACAAGCTGCGAAGCCACAAAGGTTGGTATTGAATTATGTGAGGAGATAGGTGGTGTGATAGACAACACTGCAGTGGTTTGCCACGGTCCATCAATTCTAGCCGTCCAGCAAGTAGGTATACCATCATGCACCCTTGGCCAAGTAAGACATAGGGCTGATCTCATCATTTACTGGGGATGCGATCCGTGGAGTGCCCATCCAAGACATATCGAACGCTACACGGCATTTTCTGAAGGAAGATTCGAGAAAAGCGCATGGAGAACCTACATAAATAAAGTGAAGGCGCTTGTCGGTAGCAAAAAAATTGAGAGTGCCATTAGACGCTTGGCCATAAAAAGCTGGGAGCCAGCTGTAGCGCGTGTTGAAAAGAGTCCATCTCAATATCTTTCAAGGGAAGGAAGAAAACTCATAGTTGTGGATGTTAGAAGAACAAAGACGGCTGAGATGGCTGACTACTTCATACAAGTGGAGCCTGGTAAGGACTATGAACTGTTTAAGGCTATGAGGGCGCTTATCCGTGATCAAGAGATTGAAGTTGATAGGGTTGCAGGAGTTCCTGTGGAGTACTTAGAAGATGTTGTTGATGTTATGGTGAGCTGTGACTTTGGAGCGATATTCTTCGGTTTAGGTCTGACCATGGGCAGCGCCAAACTTAAGAACATTGAGGAGGCCATAAGACTTACCCGTGACCTAAACATGCGGACGAAATTCATCATAATGCCGATGAGAGGACACTTCAACGTTGCAGGGGCCAATATAGTCTCTACTTGGGAAACCGGATACCCATTCGCTGTAGATTTCTCCTTAGGCTATCCAAGGTATAATCCTGGAGAGACCAGCGTAGTTGATATACTTTTAAGAAAGGAATCAGATGCCGCATTGGTTATCGCTTCAGACCCTGTTTCAAACTTTCCACATAAAGCGTCTGAGCACCTTGTACAAAAACCATTAATAGTCATAGATGCTCACATGAACGTAACTGCTAGCATGGCTGATGTTTTCATCCCGGCGGCTATGGTGGGCATAGAAGCTGAAGGTACCGCATACCGCATGGATCATGTGCCAATCCCATTGAAGAAAGTTGTGGATCCGCCTGAAGGCGTGTTTTCTGATGAGGAGATCTTGAGGCTGATCTTGTCAGAGGTTAGGAAGATAAAGAAAGAGAGGATGGAGGCTGGGTAAATGGAACTCTTGATAAAGAATGGGTATGTATTCGATCCTTTGAACGGCATTAATGGAGAAAAAATGGATATTGCAGTTAAAAGCGGAAAAATTGTTGAGAAAGTCAGTAAAAAAGCCAAGGTGATTGATGCTTCTGGCATGACTGTGATGCCTGGCGGAGTTGACATCCACAGCCACATCGCTGGCGGTAAGGTTAACTCTGGAAGAATGCTAAGGCCTGAGGACCATTTCAGGGATGTTGAGAAAAAAACAGCGGTCACAAGGTCTGGCGTAGGCTACTCGATACCTTCTACCTTTACAACCGGCTACCGATATGCTCGAATGGGCTGGACAACGGTTATGGATCCAGCCATGCCGCCTTTAGAAGCTAAGCACACTCATGAGGAGCTAAGCGATATACCAATAATTGACAAGGCAAGTTATCCATTGCTCGGAGACTGGTGGTTTGTTCTTGAATATCTCAGGGACGGAAGGATTGAAGAATGTGCTAGGCATGTGGCTTGGATGTTGAAGGCAACTAAGGGTTATGCAATAAAGATTGTGAATCCTGGAGGACTTGAGGCTTGGGGGTTTGGGCGGAATGTTCACAGTATAAATGATCCGATACCCAACTTTTGTATTACACCGCGCGAGATCATACGCGGACTGTGCAAAGTTAACAAACTTCTACATCTCCCACACACGATACACCTTCACACAAACAACCTCGGTATGCCTGGAAACTACCTAACTACGCTAGAGACTATGAGATGTGTCGAGGACATGTATGACGGCGGAAAGCCTGTTATGCATATAACTCACTGTCAGTTTTCAGCCTTCAAAGGTGAAGACTGGCGAACTTTTGACACCGGAGCTGAAGAAATAGCTGAATATATGAATGCTCACTCCCATGTTACTTTGGATATGGGGCAAGTCATATTCACGGACACAACTACTATGACTGCCGATGGCCCATTCCAATACACTCTTTACACGCTCACCGGGAACAAGTGGGTGAACCATGATGTGGAAACTGAAACAAGCTCTGGTATAGTGCCCTTCCAATACAGGCCAAAGAGCGCGGTTCACGCAACTCAATGGTCAATAGGACTTGAACTAGCACTTCTAATTAAGGATCCATGGAAGATTTTCCTAACCACGGATCACCCTAATGCTGGTCCATTTATAGGTTATCCGCAAGTTATCGCGTGGCTGATGAGCTGTAAAGCCCGTGAAGAGACGTTGAAGAAGCTACATCCAAAAGCTAGGAAAAAAAGCCTTCTGCCAACTATAAATCGTGAATTTAGCCTTTATGACATTGCAGTTGTTACCCGCGCTGGACAGGCGCTAGCCTTGGGTCTTACATTTAAAGGGCATTTAGGCGTGGGAGCGGACGCTGACATTGCCATATACAATATCAATCCTGAAAAGCTTGATCCTTCAAGGGACTACGAAGCCGTAATAAAAGCTTTTGGATGTGCTGCCTACACGATTAAGGGCGGTGACATTGTAGTGGAGAATGGAGAAGTGCTTAAACATGTGCCTGGAGCAACCCTTTGGGTTAATGTCGAAACCTGCAAGCCATGCGAAATGGAGGTGGATGAGGGACTGAAGAGACGGTTCAGAGAGTACTGGACCGTAGAATATGAGAATTACCCAGTTGACGAGCATTACTTGGCAATTTCACGTAAAATAAACGTTAAGGCTGATGTATGATGATAGTTCTAACTCCAATAAGAGAATTTAAAGTTCCAATATTTGCAGAGTGTATAAGCCCTGAAGTTTTTGAAGGAAAGAATATTGTCCAAATAGGTCAACTGCCAGTCTATGAGGGTAACCGAGAGAAGAAATTGCAGGAGCTATTTAAGATTGAAGAGGCTAAAACAGCTGAGGGGGTTGCAGAGCCCGCGATAACTATACAAGGAGACGTAAGCAAGCTCAAATACATAGGTGCTGGAATGACGAAGGGTGAGATAGTTATAAATGGCAGCGTGGGCATGTACCTCGGCGAAGAGATGAAGGGAGGAAAAATAACAGTTTACGGAAATGCCGGTGGATGGGCAGGCTCCGCAATGAAAGGCGGAACTATAGAGATCCATGGAGATGCAGGGGATTATTTAGCCGCACCTTACCGTGGAAGCACCCAAGGAATGTCTGGTGGGAAAATAATTGTCTATGGAAACGCCGGGGTGGATGCTGGAGCCTACATGAGAAAAGGCATTATAAAAGTGCATGGAAATGCTGGACAATTCGTAGGCGTAGGCATGCATGATGGTGTGATCTATGTGAAAGGCAACTGCGATGGAAGAGCCGGATCATGTATGACTGGCGGAACCATCGTGATAAGCGGATTCATCGAATCCATCTTGCCGACATTCACTTTCGAAGGCTTAAAAAAGAAAGTCAAGATTGAAGAAAGCGAAGTAGTAGAGGTGCCCCTTTACCTCTTCATCGGAGACCTGACCGAGAATGGTAAAGGCAAACTATATGTTTCCAAGGCAAATAATCCTCAACTGTACTATTATGAAAGATTTCTCTAGGCGGTGTTAAATTGAGTGACACATTAAGCGTAAACATGTTGGCTTGGAGGATTCTGGAGAAAATATTGCAAAAGCCTGACTATTATGGAGTAAAGATAGAAAAGACGCAGAACGGCGCTACAATCGTAGATGCAGGAATCGAAGCAAGAGGCGGTTTCGAGGTTGGAAGGCTGATAACGGAAATCTGTCTAGGGGGTTGTGGAAAAGCCAAGATAAGTGTGACGCATTACGGTGAGCTTGAGCTTCCATCCGTCTTTGTATACACTGATCACCCGGCGATATCGACATTAGGCTCACAGTTTGCAGGCTGGAACATAAAGGGTGAGGATTATTCAGCCATAGGCTCCGGGCCAGCTAGGGCTCTATCCTTAAAACCCAAGGAAATATATGAAGAAATTGGATACCGCGATCAGTGCGATAGGGCTATAGTGGTCTTGGAGACTGACAAGCGTCCTCCAAGCAAGCTAATACAGCGAATAGCTGAAGACTGCCATGTCCAATGCGAAAAACTTGCGCTAATACTGACGCCAACTGCAAGCGCAGCAGGCTCAACACAAGTAGCTGGAAGGATTGTTGAAACAGGTCTTCATAAACTCTCAAAGCTAGGACTTGACCCGAAAACGGTTCTTTATGCCTGGGGATACGCCCCCATACCGCCAGTTCATCCCAAATTCGTCAAGGCAATGGCGAGAACCAACGATGCAATACTATATGGTGGAGTAAGCTACTACGTAGTAAACTACGACGATGAGGCAAAACTGGAGGAGATTGTACAGAAAGCACCATCAAAGGTCTCAAGGGACTATGGAAAATCATTTTTCGATATTTTCAAGGGAGCTGGCTATGACTTTTACAAAATAGATCCTAACATATTCGCGCCAGCTGTACTTATCGTAAACAACACTAAAACAGGGAAAATTTTCAAGGCAGGCGAAATTAACCCGGAAATATTAACTAAATCGTTTATTCAATAATCTTCTTCTCTTATTTTGTTAGATCTCTAGCGCTTCGCGTTTGATCTTATCAATTTAGAAACCAATCTTCCCAGCGGAATCGTGTACAGGGAAAGAGTGGCATTAAATAGCACCGTTAAAGGAATGGTTGCCATTATCACCTCTTCAGGAAAGGCAAAACCTATAGGCGGTGGAAATCGTAAGAAGGTATAATTTATAGCAGCCATAATAGCTGCACGCGATGTCATCCCGAATATCGTGAAAAGAGCAGTTGTCCTGACATCAAAACTATCCTCTGTTTTATTTAAAAAAGGGATCTTTTTAACGATAAAAATGCCTAAAAGCATACTAAGTACTGCTGCCAAATTATAGAACGGCCCAGTCGGCAACGCCCCTGGAAAAAGTGCAAGCAGAACCACTGTGTTTAAGGCTGCAATGGAGATCCCGCGCTTTAGACCATATAGAAACGCTGCTGTAACTATGGGTATTTCCCATAACCCGTATATAAGAAATGGAGCGTACGGCGCTGGTATTCCTATCCCTGAAATGGCTGGATTTAAAACTATTGTTAAAGCTGCAAATACAGCGGTTGCAACTATATTTTTCGTGTTCATATTTTCTTCCTTTTACTTTTAGTTTTCATGTTCTTATTTAAGAGTAGCTACCCAAAAAAGAGTACATAAAACGTCAACATCTATATATTGTGTTTTGTCCAAAGATAATTGAGGGTAAGGGCTGAACTTGCAGAATGATTTGCAGCGGATAGTAAGCGAAGCCGTAGTGGTTGATGGCGAGGTTTTTAAGCAACTTGTGGAAGAGGCTGTAGAACTAATATGCAGTGAGAATGGGCGAGTTGGAGCTTTTGAGGTTTATGGAAGACTCGCCAGGTTTCCCCCGATGGGGGAGGCTTTAATAATTGGAGACTTGCACGGAGATCTGGAAAGCCTCACTAAGATTCTTGAACAAAGTAATTTTATTCAAAGGATGCGGCAGAATCCAAGCTCCGTAACAGTTTTTCTAGGCGACTATGGAGATAGAGGATACTCGTCTGCGGAGGTTTACTACGTTATTCTGAGGCTTAAAATGTTGTTCCCTGGACAAATAATATTACTTAGAGGTAACCATGAGGGGCCAGAAGATCTTCCGGTTTACCCTCACGATCTTCCTTTTCAATTTAGAAATAGATTTGGTAAATTGTGGCGAATGGTTTATGAGAAAATCCGTGAACTTTTCGGGTGTTTGTATAATGCCGTGATTGTTGATGCTCATTCACTTATGGTTCACGGTGGATTATCATTGCAGATGAGGACTCTTGAAGATTTAGCCTTCGCTCATAAGAAGTATCCTGAAAAGCGAATTCTGGAGGATTTATTGTGGAGTGACCCAAGTGAAAACATCAATGAGGCATGCACTTCACCTAGAGGGGCCGGAGTGCTTTTTGGTCGAAGAGTTACGGAACAGGTACTGGATGGCTTCGGAGTTAAGCTTCTCATTAGGGGGCATGAGCCATGCTGGTGGGGCTTTAAGATAAACCATAATGGACGGGTTCTAACATTATTCTCAAGGAAAGGTCCGCCTTACTTCAATGAGTACGGTGCATATCTGCTAATGAATCTCTCAATGGAGTTTCATAATGCCGAACAATTAGCTTCTCATGTTCATAAGTTTTAGGAGTTTTGCATGCTTATTGCGAAATTCGGAAACTTTAAGAGTTAAAGTAGCTGCATTTCCAATGTTAAAGCGGGGATCATGAGTTTGCAAATTGGCATTGTAGCCAAAGACGCTAACGCCTATGGCTCTATTGCCCTTCGAGAGGCACTTAAAAAGAGGCGTATACGGAATATATGTTTGAGTTTTCCTCAGCTTGTAGCCCGTGTGGGCTATAAGCCTTATGTAAGCCTGAGACGTCGTGACCTGCTGGAAGATTTTGATGCCCTTATTATTCGACCTATAGGACGCGGCTCCCTTGAAGAGATAGTTTTCAGAATGGACCTGCTATATAGGCTTGAGAGAATGGGCTTGTATGTTGTTAATCCGCCAGAAGCTATCGAGCACTGCGTGGATAAATACGACATTTTAACCATATTAGAGGAAACGGGAATTCCCGTTCCTCGTACAGTGGTAACAGAAAGTCCCGAAGAGGCTTTAAAAGCTTTTCATGAGCTTGGTGGAGATGTTGTTGTCAAGCCCATCTTCGGATCCAGGGGCATAGGCTCTACGCGTATTTCAGATCCGGACATAGCTCAAACAGTTTTTAGCACCATTAGCTTCTATCATGGCGTTATATATATTCAAGAGTTCGTTCCTCATGGTTTTTCTGATATAAGGGCGTTTGTAATAGGTGACCATGTAGCCGCCGCAATTCGCCGTGTTGCTAAAAGCTGGAAGACAAATTATAGTCAAGGCGCTATTCCCGAGCCAATAGAACTCAATCCAGAACTTGAGAATTTAGCTGTAAGGGCGGCTAAAGCCGTACGATGTAAAATTGCTGGCGTGGATATCCTGGAAAGTTCAAGGGGCGCCTTGGTGGTAGAAGTTAACAGCCAGCCTGGATGGAAAGGTCTACAGTCCGTTACTAGCGTCAATATAGCTGATGAGATAGTGAAGTACGTGCTCTCAGAGCTGAAAAGGTAGCGTGGTAGGAAATATGAAGATAATTGAAGTTAAGATTGTTAAATTAGACACAGCTAAGTGGAGCGCTGAAATAGTTAAGGATTATGTGGCTGAAGATAGGCAACTTCAAATATTCCTAAACGGCAAGTTATATGCAACTATGTCATGTTCTCCAGACGACCTTAAAGAACTCGCTATAGGGCATCTTCTCTCAGATGGCTTGATAAAAGCCTTAGAGGAAATAGAAGAAATAACAATAGAAGAAACAGGTGTATGCAGCATAAATGTCAGGACCCGACCAGGAGTTTCTAGAGGTTCTTCTCGCGTAATAGCAGCAACGTACAGTAAGCCAAAAAATCATACCTTAAAAAGACTGTGCAAAGTGCGATCTAATATTATGGTTAAGGCTGAGACGATCTTGAAATGCGTTGAAACTCTAAGCAAAATAGCTGAAACTTACAGAAAAACTGGAGGCGTCCATGTGGCGGCTATATACAAAGGTGATGGATCGCTTATATGTTTCGCTGAGGATGTAGGGCGATATAATGCTGTGGACAAGGCTATAGGCAAGTGCGCACTGGCTAAAGCCAATTTTAATGAATGCTTGCTCGCAGTTAGCGGTAGACTTTCAAGCGATATGGTGTCTAAAGCAGCTACTGTGAGAATACCCATAATAGCTTCAATATCAGCCGCGCTTAGTTCAGGAGTTAAAGTAGCAAAAGCTGCAAACATAACGCTGATAGGTTTTGTTCGTGGGAACCGCATGAATATCTATAATGCGGCTGAGAGAATCATTTCATAAGGATCATCCGCTTTACGAGGGAAAGGCTCTCTTTTGTTCTTCCTGATTAAAATGCGTTTGCCGTCATCTGTGAATATGCCTATAATCCCTGCTTCAATTTTATTCTGCATTAGGAAATGTTCCACCCTTTCTTTTGCCTCAGGCTTCACAGCGGCTATAATGGTCCCAGTTGAGGACATCGAAAGCATCTGACGCTCCGATAACCCAAAATAGCGACTAAGCGCGAAGGCTTCCTCCGCAAAAGGAATACTTTCAAGTTTCACGTGGAAGCCTACGCCGGAAGCTTCAGACATCTCGTTTAAGGCCGCTGTTAATCCACCCTCAGTAGCATCATGCATGGCGTCAATTCCACCGGTATCTGCCAAAAGCAAGGCCTCCTTGACGCAACTCTGCATAGGTACATAACAGCCTAGCGCTTTAGTACGTTCAACTCCAAATATGCTCTCAGCGAGTTGTTTACGAGCTAGAGCGAAGTTAACAACCAACTCCAAACCCACAGGCTTCACACATAAAATATAATCTCCAGGCTTTGCACCACCAGGAGTTATCAGTTTCTCCCTATTTACCACACCATAAGCTGTGCACACGCCCAAAATACCTGAAAGTCCATGATAAGTCCCAGTGTGTCCGGTGACGATGGCCATGTTCAATTCTTCAGCAGCCTGACAAGTTTTCCTCATTACCTCGTAGAAAGTTTCAGGCCTTGTTGATGGGGGTCCAAGTAGGTTTATTGTGCAGTATTCAGGTTTCGCCCCGAACAAAGCTACATCTGAAGCTGCATAATGAATCAGAAGCCAGCCAAACCATTCCCAGGGAACGCCGATACACGGGTCTGTGGAAATCACCAAGCATTTACCATTAAGCCAATGTGCTCCTGAATCAAAACCAGGCATTGGAGGAACAATAACCCTGCAATCCTTTCGAATGCAGCCAATTAATCTTCTGAGCTCTTCAGCATTAAGCTTTCCCATTTTCTTTAAATCCTATTCTTTAATAAGTTCAATTCCCTTACTTGTTATTTTGAATGGAATCCAACCTAGTGGGTGATCACAGCCTTCCATCTTCACTATACGCAGTTCTCGTTGGCACTTCTCCTCGTTAAATCTGAACAGAAAAATATTATGGGCTTTGTTTAAATCTAAATCTAGCGCTCTCTGAGTAGTCACATCTTTCTGAGCTGCAGCTGTAACAATGTCAATGTTGACAATGTTATCGTAGTGGCACCAATTAATAGTCCAATCCTCAACAGGCTCCATGTACTTGATATCATACAGTGCAAAGAAGTGCTCGCTGAAATCCCCCGCTGCAAATCTTGTAACTCCTTTCTCAGATAACATCTTATCTATTCGCTTCATCTCCTCAAAGTCGTCCAGCCTGAAATAGATCACTCTAGGATCCTTCAAGTATGGTGGGAAATGGGGAAACGCCTGTATGGCTATGAATCTGCCGTTTTCAATATAGGGCTCAATGTTCCATCCGAAGGATTTAAAGTAAGCCAATAGTCTGGTAAATGGCTTGTCCATAACATCGTATGCCACGGTCTCACCTTGCTGGAGCCCATTCCAAAGGAATTGCATTGCAAAAACGGTTTTACCAGTGCCAGGCGGTCCATACAGTATATTCCTTGATCCTGGCTCTATGCCTCCACCTATTAGCTCATCGAAGCCTCCTATTCCTGTCTTCAACTTCGTCATGGCAACATCCCCTCTACAGAAATATTTTCAGAATTTTAGTTTCCTGTAGCAAGTATATTATGTAAATGCTTATAGCAAGCTCTGGTAGTATGTAGCCTCCATTGTAGATTGCTGAGTATATTGCTGGGTGCATGCCCTCAGGAGCGAAACTTGCGAAGAATATCACGCCTGAAATGAAGTGGGCGATGAAACGTCCCCAGATACCTACATTTACGCCAAGGAATGGCTTGTTCTGGAAGAACCCTGCCAATCCTAGGGCTCCAAAGGCTATAGGGTAGTCAAGCAATACTTGAACCGGATGAAATATGTAAGGCTCAACTGCAAGCTGTACAAGTCCATAAACTGCAGCAGCGAACACTCCTACTTTTGGGCCTCTCCTCAGAGCCAGCCATATAATTGGCACCATTGAACCAGCGGTTACAGAACCTCCTTGGGGTAAACTGAATACCTTAATATAACTCAAAGCCGTTGCAAGCGCTACGAAAGAGACAACTTCAGCAATTATCCTGGTTTTCGAGATTATCTTAGGCTTTGAAGTCTCCTCATTCAAAGGGTTTCCCTCCGCCGGCATTACCCGGATCAGGTTCTAGGGGTCGACGGCGCTTAGCCGTCCTCTCAGCCGGGTCACCGCCCAGCTCCCCCACCCTGTCGGGCGAATACTCTAGCAATTCCGCCAAACCTCATATTTATATTTTTTCCTTAAATTAAACTGACAAATCTCTGCCTGTCCAACAATCGACTGACGGATTTAATGTTTATTGTATAACTTTAAAGACACTTCAAATATTAAACAGTTATATGCAATTTTTTACTCTTTAGGTAAAAGTTAAACAGTGGGATGCTTCGCTATGAAAATATTGCCTAAAGAATTTGATGTCTTAGCTATCGAGCGCAAGTGGCAGAGGCTATGGGAAGAAATGGGAATTTACCGCTTTGACTGGACAGACCATAACCGTCCAACATACAGCATAGACACTCCACCACCATATCCATCCGGCGAGTTTCATATGGGAAACGTTCTGAATTGGACATATTTCGACATCGTAGCTCGATACAAACGCATGAAAGGTTACAATGTCTTTTTCCCTCAGGGGTGGGACTGCCACGGCTTAGGTATAGAGGTGCAAGTTGAGAAGGAACATAAGATTCGGAAACGCGATCTACCTCCGGATAAGTTCCGTAACCTCTGCATGCAGCTCGTCGAGAAGTACATTGCCATGATGAAAGAAGGCATTGTAAAGCTCGGTTGTAGCATAGACTGGACAACAGAATATCGGACAATGGACCCTGACTATTGGAGACGCACCCAGCTAAGCTTCATATTACTGTACAAGAAAGGCTTAATGTACAGGGGTATGCATCCTGTAAATTGGTGTCCAAGATGCGAAACCGCCATAGCCGATGCTGAAGTGGATTATGAGGAGCGTAAAGGGAAGCTTCACTACATAAGGTTTCCGCTTGAAGATGGTGCACACCTTTTAATTGCAACCACGCGCCCAGAGTTTATACTTGCTTGTGTGGCCGTAGCTATAAACCCGACAGACATGCGGTACAACAAATACATTGGTAAAAGGGTACGCGTTCCTATAGCGGATAGATTTGTGGAAATAATCCCAGATGAGGATGTTGATCCATCTTTCGGCACAGGTGTGGTAATGATCTGCACCTACGGGGACAAAGAGGATGTAAAAACCGTAAAGAGACATGGTTTGACGGTAATACCCCTTTTAACAGACAATGGACGAATAAATGATAACGGCGGTAAATACCGTGGACTAACAATTGAAGAAGCTAAAAAGGCTATAGTTAAGGATTTGCATGACATGGGGTTGCTGGATAAGATTGAAGATGTAATGCAGGAAGTGGGGTTATGTGAAAGATGCAAAACTCCCATAGAGATTATGGAACGTAAGCAATGGTTCATGAAAACTAGATCATTAACAGACGATGTAGTTAAAGTTGCTAACGAGATTACATGGTACCCGGAACACATGAAAAACCGCCTAATAGACTGGGCTTGCTCCTTAGACTGGGACTGGGTTGTAAGCCGCCAAAGAGTATTCGCAACACCTATCCCGGTTTGGTACTGCAAAAACTGCAATGAAATTATACTGGCCCAAGAGGACTGGGTTCCAATAGATCCCAAACTCGAAAATCCAAAAATCGAAAAATGTCCAAAATGCGGTGGAAACGAGTTTATCCCTGAACAGGATGTTTTCGATACATGGATGGATTCATCCATCACGTGTGCGGTCCACGCTGGGTGGCCTGATCGCCATGACTGGCACAGACTTTTCCCAGCCGACCTACATCCTTCAGGCGTAGATATAATCCGAACATGGGCATATTATCTTGTAGTTAGACATCTGGCGCTATTCGGCGAAAAACCCTTCAAAAGCTGTCTTATAAATGGCATGGTTCTAGGTTCAGATGGAAGGAAGATGAGTAAATCCCTAAAAAATTATGTAGCCACTACAGAAGTGCTGGACAAGTACGGTGCTGACGCAGCTAGACAATGGGCTGCAGGAGGCGGCGCGATAGGTTCAGATATTCCATTCCGCTGGCCAGATGTAGAATATGGAAGACGTTTTCTGACGAAACTCTGGAATGCAGCTCGTTTCGTCAGTAGTCAGCTTCAAGATTATACTCCGGGCGGTAGCTTTGAACTTCAAACGCTTGATAAGTGGATTATAAGTAAAGTTGAGAAATTGACGAAAAAGGTTAATGAAGCTCTAGAAAAGTGTCAATTTAATGTCGCCCTGGAAGAAATTCGCAACTTCACATGGCACATTTTATGCGATCAGTACCTGGAAGCTGTTAAAGATAGACTCTATCGACCTGATATTTACGGGCATGCTAAAAGAAAAGCCGCCCAATACACGCTGTACCATGTTCTATATCGAATAATACAGTTGTTAGCTCCAATAACACCGCATATAACTGAAGAAATATACCATGAACTGTATGCTGAGTATATCAACAAGAAAAGCATACACCTTACACCGTGGCCAGAGGCTGACGAAAGCAAAATTGACGAGAAATCTGAAAAAGAAGGCGACCTTATAGCTGCTTTGATCTCGGAAATCAGACGGGAAAAAGCTGAAAAGCGTAAACCTCTCAACCTGGCCATACCTATAGTTATAATATACGCTGGAAATGGAGAATTTGCTGAAATCATAAGCCGGAATAAGGAGGATATTATCGGTACGTGTAAAATCTCAGAGGTGGAGATTAAAACAGGAAAGGGTGAAGGCAAATCAATATCTCAGTACCCTGAAATAACCTTTGTCAGCAAATACGATTAGAATACACGATTAAGGTTTAAGTCCCTTCCTATATCGATCCATATTTTCTCGCCCACTTTCCTATAACCATTTTTCTCATAAACCCTTATAGCTAGAAAATTATCATGCCTAACAATAAGAGACGCGTATTCCGCGGTTTTCAGCGCTTCCTCACTTATTGCTAATGTGGCGTATCCTTTATTTTTATGACTTGGATATGTGTATACTTCGCCTATAGGCCAAACTTTCGGTAGTCTGACTAGGGCAGCAGCACATGAAACAAGTTCTCCGTTCACGAAAACCCCGTAAACTGGTGTTTTACTTATTCTCTCTTTTTTCTCTAAGATTTCTCTCGGACGATTCCAGTCTGTCGAGAAAAGTTTCATAAGCCTTTCAACGTCATTTAAACTACTTAATATACGTACAAGCAGAGATCTGAAAAATTTTGCATGGGCGCTATTACAAGCATCCAATTCTCAATGTAGTATTTTGCATTTGGAAATCTTTTCAGTATAAGCGGCAAAAGACTCTTTGATACATGTAATATTAAAGTTTGATTTCAGCATGTATTCCAATAGGCTTTCGGCAACCTCTTTTTTACCTTCTAAAATTACGCTTGGAAAAGTCGTGCCTCTATATATTAGGATATATATCCTCTACGTCTTCGTTATCGAAACATACATTCTCGTGTTCGCTATTTCATGTTGAATATCATGAAGGGCGAAAGCGTGTCTTACAGGATCTCTCGAGAAACTTGACTATGCTTGAATATTATCTTCAAGTTCCGCGAGAAGCTGAAATTCTCAAAATCTTTAATATATCTGCGCATGATATCTGCTACGGGTTTCAGAAAAGGTGACCGTATGGTTCAAAAAATCCTGTTCTTGACAACTGGAAAAAACTCGCGGTTTTCAATATTCATCAGGCAACTCATTAGTATGCTCGTAGTGGCCTGTTTTATTTAAAGCATGACCATTTTTCTTTCAGAAGACCCTTAAGCTCATTAATTGTTTCCTCAACTTTTCTGATGCAGTATGGCGGCTCAGTGGGCGGGTTATAAGGCTCCTTCACATTTATTCTTTCTAGACCCACTATACCAGATGCTAGTGCATACCAGCAGATGGGCAAAACTTCAGGGTTATAACCGCTTCCCATCATTAAAACAAGTCTACCGCCGCAGATTCTATCCGCGGTTTCCCTAATAAGGTGTGCTAGCTTGAAGAAACCATCAACAGTAAGTCCTAAACTTCCGAGTCTATCTGCAAAATGAGGGTCGCTTCCTCCATTTGCAAAAATTATTTCAGGCTTAAACTCCTCAGCTAAGGGTATAAAGATCTCCTTTAGAGCGTGAAGGTATGTATTGTCCCCTGTCCCCGGTGGCAGAGGAATATTAATGTTAAAGCCCTTGCCTGGCCCCTCCCCGATTTCCCACGTGAAACCTCGCCCTGGATAAATTGTGCGGGGGTCTTGATGTATAGAAATGAAAAGTACGCCTGGATCCTGATAGAATATATCGCTTGTACCATTACCAAAGTGGGCATCGTAATCTAAAATTAAAACTCGTTTGACATTCATTTTCGCCCTTACCCATTCTGCTGCCGTTGCCACATCATTAAAAATGCAGAATCCGCCACCATAATCTTTCCCTGCATGGTGAAAGCCACCACCTATTGAAATAGCCTTTTCTACATCGCCATTCATCACAGCCCTGCCACATTCAATAGAATTTCCAACAAAAAGAAGTGCAGCTTCAAGAATTCCTGGAGAAACTGGTGTTTCCGCATCATATGCCATCCCTTCTTTCGCGAGGCGAAAAATTGTATTAACATATTTTGTATCATGAACCATCAACAAATCCTCTATAGTGGCAGGCTGCGGCTCCTTAACAATTACATTATCAAGGTCCAGTAGTCCGTGCTTCTTGAAAAAATTCATTGCATTAACGTACCTATCACCCCTAAGAGGGTGGCCCTCGCCTAGATCATATTGTTTAAACTTTTCATGATACATCACTAACACATTGTTATTCAAAACCGACACCAGTAAAAGAATAATGTTCTAAATTATTTCTATAAAACTTATGAAAATGACAAAAATAAAAATGGAAAGATAGAGATCCTCTTTAAGGACTCTCGCCTTCATCCTTTTTAATAATCTCTTCAGATGACGGCAATTTCTCTTGGGGTGTCTCAGCCGTCTGTATCTCTCGGGCTGGCTCCTCCATCACTTCATGTAATTCTTCAACTTTTTCCTCTTTCACTTCTGTAGCTTCAGTTTTATCAAGTTCTTGCTCCGTTCCTTCCGAAATTTTTGCTTTAATGCTTGCTTCTGATCCACTTCCATGCATCTCTAGGGCTTTTGGGGAACCTGTAAGTTCATTAATGACTTCCTTTGTCAATTCCAATTCCTTCTTTGCATTTTCGAGTCCAACGTTTAAAAGTGCCAAATCTCGCTGGTAATTTTCATCCTCAATCTCACCGCCTACATGCTGAATTTCCAAGTTAGCTAGAAGCTTTTCTAGAACTTTAATTCGTTCTTCAAGCTCCATAGTCTTAACACTTATCTTTTCTAGCAATAATTTCCTCTGTTTTTCAATCTCTGCAATAGTTGATTCCATCTCCCTATCAAACGTTTCAAATGTGGACTGTGAAATCCTGCCGCTGCTCAAGAGTCTGTTTAAAGCTTGCCTCTTCCTCAAAACAACAGTGTATTCTTCGTTTATCCTGTCCAAATACCGCCTCCAATAAGCCAATCTATTCACCTCAACATACAACTTGAAACCAGGGAATTAACCTTTCATGTCATGCCAATATATCTCAAGCTGTTAAAAAAAAGAATACTGGCCTTCTAATGTAAAAAACTCCTTTTAAAAAACCTAATAAATCAAAATCAATTATTTAAGAGTTTAAAAAGATTTTACGCGTCCTGTCTGCATAATTCATATTAATAAGGTTTAATTAAATAGTATAAACAAAACAATATATGTTTTAATATTGAGCAATAAATACAATAAATTTAAACTTCGAAATCTGAATTAGAATAAAGTTTAAATATTTATATCTAACAAGAAATATTGAAGTGAGCGGTATGCAGGACATAACCACAATCAGCGGTGCTGGAGCAGTTGAAACAAAAGTATTGAGGCAAATGCGTGAAAGAATAATAAAAAGTTTCATGGACGTAATAATCATGTATGAACTGAGAAATGGTCCCTTGAGCGGCTATGACGTAATCTCTTTAATACACAATAAATTTAACCTCTTAGTAAGCTCAGGCACAGTTTATTCGATGCTTTATTCCTTAGAAAGAAATGGGCTCATCGATGGAAAGTGGGAAGAAAGGAAAAGAGTCTACAAACTTACAGATAAAGGGTTAAAAACTATCGAAACTCTTTTGAACTCAAACGACAAAATAAAAGACTTCATAACAAAATTTCTTCTAAAACCATAAAAATCATCGAAAGGCTAAAAAGCTCCCTTCTATTCTTCTCTAAGAGCGAAATATATCTTAGGGCCCGTAGCTCAGCAAGGATAGAGCACCGGGCTTTTAAGCTTAAAAGTAGAAGAAACCCGGGGGTCCCGGGTTCAATTCCCGGCGGGCCCGCCACTTCCCGGAGTTGAACTTGTTGTTTTTAAACGAGCAAGGCTTTGTTAATGGTCGTTCATTAAACTAAGCGTTACATGATGGAAATTAAGCAATACAAAATAATCTGAAACTCTCTCATACAATAAGTCCTAAATAAGTATAATCAACTTAAGCTAGATTATTTCTTAAAGCAAGCAAAATCCTTAATAGCAGTGCTAACTCCGTTTTAAACACAGCTAAACCTGGGGCCGGTAGATCAGCCTGGAATGATCGCAGCGTTGGCATCGCTGAGGTCGCGGGTTCAAATCCCGCCCGGTCCACCACTATTTCATGTGGGATTTTATTGAAAATAGGTGAGAGGCATACAATATATTCAATCTTGAGTAATGTTTATTAATAATCCATAAAATTAATAGACTTAGCAACCCCTACTGAATACGAGAAGGAGCAGCTATGATGCCCAAGAAAATATTATCATCTTTATTGTTTACGCTCCTCCTAACACTTCACCTCTGTTCTTCGATCAATTTGGAAAACGTTTATGCCCAAACAGCTCCTTCTAAACTAAAGATTTATGTTGGCCCTCCAAAGGTTCCCGCTGACAATAAAACCTACGAAATAATTTACATTCAGTTACAGGATGCCAAAAACATCCCTGCAAGAGCCTCGACTGACATAAAAATTTCATTATCGTCATCAAATACTTACGTAGGCGATGTTGATCGTGAAGTTGTGATACGTAAAGGAGAAACCTATACCAAGGCAAAGTTTAAAAGCACTTTCAGCCCTGGAACCACCCAAATAACTGCAACAGCGCCTGGTTTTGCCACAGTTCAAGAGTCAGTAACCACTGTTGGTCCAATCCCATCCAAGCTTGCTGTATATAGTGCAATACCCGTTGTTCCTGCTGATGGCAAAGAATACAGCATAATTGTAGTTCAATTACAAGATTCTAGCGGTAATCCTGCAAAGGCTCCAATAGGTGATGTTGAAGTAACACTAAGCTCATCAAATATTGAAATAGGTAGGGTTGATTCTTCTGTTGTAATAAAGGGCGGCGAAACGTATGCTGTGGCAAACTTTTATGCTGGGATATCCAATGGCACGACAACTATTACTGCGCTAGCTTCGGGATATGCATCCGCGCAAACATCAATTAAAACACAAACAATATCCCCTACCGCAGGCCCTTCAACTAAGTTGAGAGTTTGCATCAGCCCATTAAAAGTTCCGGCTGAAGGTGAATTTCACGAAATTATAGCGGTGCAACTGCTTGATTCCAAAAATAACATCGTCAGAGCTGATAGAGACATAACCGTGGACTTATCATCTTCTAGTATAGATGTTGGGAAAGTGGATAAATCAATCACAATTCAGAAGGATGCAAATTACGCCTTAGCTAAATTCTACTCCACTTTCAGATCTGGGAGTAGCACTATAACTGCAGCTTCATCTGGGCTTACCAGCGACTCGGAGTCTATCACTACTGTGGGTCCTGTTCCCTCTAAACTTGCCGTCTACTGCGTCCCCTCAGTGCTACCGGCAGACTATAAGACTTACAATGCAATTGTTGTTCAATTGCAAGATTCCGGGGGTAATCCTGCGAGAGATCCTATGGGTGATATTAATGTAAACTTATTTTCTTCTAGCACTAATGTTGGTGACGTAGCATCGGTTGCAACCATACGCTTTGGAGAAACCTATACGATTGCGGCTTTCACTTCAACGTTAATCGCTGGCTCCACTGAAATCACAGCCACTACATCCGGGTACACTTCAGGCAAGGCTAAAATGCAAACATCGATAATAGACGAGTTTAAGCTTCAAATTTCAGTCAAAGTTTATCCTAGTGTTATAAAGTCTAAGGAAAATGCTACTGTGAAAATCTACGTAAAAGTTAACATTGTTAATGACCAAATTCGTGTGAACTATCTCGACCCTGCCCCCATAGATGTTGACTTTGCTCTTTCTTCAAACAAAGGTGGAACATTCTCAAAGGTAAACCGTACAGAAGATGGCTATGTTGCGCTTTTCATAGCCCCTAAAGTGAACTCTAAGACATTATGCGTAATCACAGTAAATGCCACCAAGAAAGGATTCACAAGCGGAGTAGGAGAAGCAAATGTTACCTTAACACCATCTGCACAAACTGGAAGCCTTCGAATAGAAGTCCGTGATCAAGATGGAAACCCTGTTCCAGATGCAAAAATTGTCTCGACATCTCAACCTAGCGAAATTTCATCTTTGAGAGCAACAACGGATGACGAAGGTACTGTGTTTTTCAGGGATATACCGGCAGGTTTATACATATTCCAAATAACGAAAGACGGATATGAAAATAAGAATGTTACAATTGAGGTCATCGCTGACCAGATAACGACGAAGAACTTTCCCATCTCAAAAATATCTTCAGGATTTGCTTTCATCATAATAACCGTAGCAGTGGTTGTTGCTTGCGGTGCAGTAGTTGGCTTAGTTTTATGGAGATTCTACTTCAAGAAGCGTAAAGAAGAACAAGAATTGATGGCAACAGTACATTATGGGTAACCTTTATTCGTGAGTTTAAGTTCTAATCTTAGGAGCAAAAGATTTTTATTTACTGAATGCTAAATGTAATGGCCGTGGTTGATAAGGTGATGCCTCGCCAATCCTGTTAAAGACCATACAGTGTGTTCTAAGCCTATTTAGTTTACAACATAGCGACTTTTGGAGGTGTTTAACGTGTTTCTAGTAGTTCTGGATTTTGAAGGTGTACTGGTGAAAGGTGAGTACCTTCTAGAGCTTGCAAAAATAGCTGGTAAACAAGAAATAGTTGAGAAACTGACTAGAGATGGACTTGAGGGACGCGTGAACTGGAATGAGGCTTTCGGCCGGAGACTTGAGCTACTTCGGGGAATCGAGTATGAAAAATGCATCGAGGCAACTAAAGCCTTAGAGTTTTATCCAGGAGCAAAAGAGTTTGTAGATTCCTTGAGAAAGCTTGGAAATGTTAAAATCGGCGTTATAACCGGATGTTTTGACATAGTTGTCAATCCAATAAGAGAAAGACTGGCGCTTGACTTTGCAGTAGCAAACAAGCTGATTTTCGAGGACGGCAAACTAGCAGGAGTCGAACTTATAGTTGACGCAAATAAGGATCTGCACATGGAATGCTTAGCTAAACGTTATGGTGTTAAAATGGAAGATGTGATTGCAATAGGCGATGGTGCTAATGATGCAAGCATGATCAGCAAAGCTGCACTTGGAATAGCCTTCAATCCGGCACCTATGCTCGCAAGATATGCAAAAATAGCTATAAATGCCGCCAGACTTGACGAAACTTTGCCATTCATCAAAGAATTCATCGAGAAAAGACAAGTCAATAATGTGAAAATAGCGAAACCAAAAGTGCTTGTATGTGATTCAATAGACTTTGAAGGTGTAGAATTGCTCCAAAGATTCGGATTTGAAGTCATAAATAAACCTAAAATATCACATGAAGAACTCAAAAAGGAAGTAGCCTATTGTGATGTGCTGATTGTTAGAAGCCGAACAAAAGTTACGAAGGATATAATCGACGCCGGGGAAAAACTTAAAGTTATTGCCCGGGCAGGTGCAGGCATAGATAACATCGATGTGGACTATGCAGAGAAAAAGGGGATAAAAGTTGTCTGCGCATCGGAAGCTGTAGCTAATGCTGTAGCGGAACTCACAATTGGCTTAATTTTGTCCATAGCCAGACAGATTCCACGTGCTGATCATGCAATGAAAGAAGGAAAATGGATAAAAAATGAAATTGAAGGCTGGGAATTGCGTGGCAAAACCATAGGGATAATTGGATGCGGACGTATAGGTCAGAGGGTGGCGCAACTTGCAAAGGCCTTCGGAATGACAATCCTAATATCCGACATGAACTGCCCGCCTGATTCACTTATAAGGGAGGTTAACGCCCAACTTGTGCCCTTGGATGAGCTATTAAAAAGAAGCGACATAATAACTATGCATGTTCCATTAACACCGCAAACGCACCATATGATAAGCATGAATGAGATAAACTTGATGAAAGACGGTGTTTATATAATAAACACGTCTAGAGGCTCAGTTATTGATGAAAATGCTCTGTTCGAGGCTTTAAAGGCTGGAAAAGTTGCTGGAGCAGCTCTGGACGTATACGAGAAAGAACCACCAGTAGACTACTCGATTATTAAACTGCCAAATGTGGTGTGCACTCCACATATAGGTGCCCAAACAGCGGAATCCCAGAAGAGGGCTTCAATGGATATTGCGCTGAAGATCGTCGATTTGTTCAGACAGCAACTTGAAAGTGCTTGCGAATATACATGTCACGAATGCGTTAAACTCTAGAGAACTAGTAATTCTGAATTTTCATTTAATCTTTTTCTCTCTTACCTCTATCTAATCCACCCGTCCAAAAACAGCCGCCAACAGAAACATTGGAAACGCTTAAATTTTAATGTTCATTCAACATCATTGAAAAATCATGAGACGCCTAACCAAAACATTCGGCTTTTTGCATACTTACAACATGGTAAGCCAATTGATTTGCGATTTTATGGAGTTATACCGCTACTTGATAGACGATTTTCTGATTGGGCGTAGAGCAAAGTTTCATAAGAATGATTTTGTATGTGTTACGGATTTTGTTTTGCATTTGCGTATGGGTAAACGCGTACACCTATGCGATTATGAGGCTGGCAAGTTAGCTGAAGATTTGAACAGCCTTTTTGAGCGTAAGGTTGATGTTCCAAGGGTTAAGCATGGTCAAAAGCAGACGCTTGAGACTTTAATTTGTGAAGAAGCTTTGTTGTTAGCTAAGTATATCAGAGGTGAGCGTAACGAATGGATTCCACGTCTTGCATCGATTTAGTATAGGTGTTGTGGTTTGAATGTCATCGAAAGGATTGATTCTTGAAGTCGGATGTGGATACGCCCCTATGCACGTGCCAAGTGAAGAGGCTCAAATAAAGCTTGACATAATTCGTGGAAAAGCTAACATAATTTCAGATGCGCATCATCTACCGTTTAAATCAGAAATGTTTTCAAAGGTTGTAATGTATGAGGTTATTGAGCATGTAGATTCTCCAAAAGAGGTTTTAAGTGAAATTTATCGCGTATTAAAGCATAAAGGGATATTGGAATTGACCACTCCCAACATAATGTTCGTTGGTTCATATTTTTGGTGGATTATAAAACCTGAAAAACTTGAAATCAGCGAGCACATATATGGTT
>JANXET010000030.1 GCA_025058315.1 Candidatus Bathyarchaeota archaeon
GAAGCTCGGAAATCCTTAACATTCTATCATCGTGCGGTTTACTTTTAGAGGATTCAGATCCAAACGATAAACGTAAGAAACGGTATTATCTTCCAGAAAATGTTTTACCCCACACTGAAGGGGAAAATATCTCCATTACAGACGTTTACAAGACGTTAAGGGAAAAGCTCACTAAACCCTTCTATACCCATGAAGCTGTCGAGCTGATAAGGGAGATTCGCCAATGCAATCCAGAGGAAGCGGAAAAGCTTTTCACAACCTTCCAAAATGAAGGCAAAGTCTTCCTCAACCCCTATGGTTTATGGGAGTGGACTAGGTGAAGGTTGGCAAAATCCAATTCACAGTTGAAAATGATAGGCGTGTTCTGGAAGAGCTTGCTGTAACCCTTTACCGCAAATATAGAATAAAATGCTTCTCAGTTGAACCTTTACATGACGGTTTATGCCTCGTCACAGTTTTCAGCGCTTCCAAAAAGATAGAGAAAATAGCGGAGACGGTTAAATGAGCATGGAAGACTTCTGGAATTTCGTTAAAGATTTCACGGATTTCTTAAACGCTCAGGAAGAGGCGATTAAACGTTTAAAAGAGCAAATCAGCAAGCTTTTAGGCGTTAAACCCAGCATTCCGGAGGAAACCTTCACGATTCTGAAGTGGCAAGCTGAGGGGGGAGCAGTTTGGTAAATTGGTTATTCTTATTATAATTGTCTTCTACATAATCCAAATATCGATTCCCTCGATTCCCACACATGCGGAAACGGAGGAAGTTTAAACACATGGATTTAGCGCGAATCCTTTTCCTCATAATCTTCTTATTCGTCTTTTTCCTCATCCTCTTCAAAGCTCTGCGGGAAGGGGAAGTTCCAGTCCTTTAACCGCAAAGTTGTTTGAAGTTGTAACGCGAGTCAAGAGGTGTTTCCCTATGCTTTTCACTACACTATTTTAAAGCGTGATGGATTTTCATGGAGAATTCTCCGTCTGTCTGAACCGGTAAATGTGTGTAGCAGTATAATTTTTTAGGCGTTCAATTTATGATATTATGAGTTGATGCGTATGCCCAAAAAGGAAAAAGAATTAGGTATTTACGAGTTGGTAAAAGGTGTGCGTGCAGAAATCAAAAAACTATTAGAAGACTCTGAAATTAAAGAAGAACCATTCTTTGAACTTGATTCACTTGACTTGGAGTTAAATGTGGTAATATCAAATGCAACTGAAACCGGAATCAAATTTTTTATCATATCTGCCGGAGCTAAATATGAAAAAGAACAAGTAAGCAAGATAAAACTCGGTTTCAAACCTATAGAAAAATTAAGAATCATGAGGACGGAAATTAAACGTTCACAAATAGATTTGAGAAAAAGTAAGTCTGATGAGGTTGAAGCTAAAAACAACACCTAAGAAATCTTTGTCTGAACCTCTGTTATTGCCTTGAAGATTCTTTCTTTTAGGTCGCCTATGAGTGCGGGGTTAAAGTAGTTTGCCATGAAAATGTTTGCTGAAACTCTTCCTACAAGAAAGTCTATTTCCGGTTGCGATAAATACCTAGTCAAAATGGTGTTATGTGCTTCTCTTATATCGCTGAACCTAACCGGTAAACCTCTATCCTTCAGTCTTTTCTGAACCGCATATTTGCTTTTCAAAGGCGTTTCTTGACAGATTTTCTCTACAAGTGTTTTGGGGACAAAGCTGATAAACGCTTTTTTAGTGCGTCTAATGAAGACATCTTTAAACCGGTAGTGTTCAAGGCACTCGTTTGCCTCATTATAATACTGGTTAAGTTTGCCTTCCCTTGAAAGCTGGATTATCAAGTTGTAGCTTTGAACTGCCTCATCCAATCTTAACCCAGTTATAGTGATAAAATCCATGAACACACTTAAATCAGACCTAACAGCTTTCACTTGTCTAATCCATTGCCAAACCTCTTCCGGATTCTTAACCCTGACAAGTCTTTCAATGACAAGTTCATCAACGCTTTTACCAGTCCAGTCTATTCCATAACTTCTAAGCAGACGCTTGTAATCCTCATATACGCCTAAAAATTTCGCTAAATTACTTAAAGCACTCACAACATGATGACGCAAAGTCTTCCTTAAAACAACCACCTCACTCAAATCCATTTTGGAAAGGCAATGAGCATAACGCCTAGCATAGCTCACAATATCCTTAGCAATTCTTTCCCTATGGTTCTGAAGCAACCAAATTTCAAATGCTTTCCAATCAATCGCCTCAAAATCAGCTTCTTTGCACTTTCGAGCCGGAGACGCGGGTTCAAATCCCGCCCGGAGCACTTCAAACCTGTTTGCTTCAGCAGAAAGAGGTCAGAAACGGGCTTTTTTGTCCTCTGGCTTTTGGGGCCGTCTCATGATAATGATACGATAGGCAAGTTGGAGAGGTGTGTGGATGAGCAGTGTAGGGCTTTGGGTTCTTTAGCTTCAAGCCTTGAGGGCGAGAATAGCTTGGAGAGTTTATGAGGCGTAGGGAAAAGCCTTGTGAAGCTTAAGCAGTTTGGCTGCTAGT
>JANXET010000031.1 GCA_025058315.1 Candidatus Bathyarchaeota archaeon
AGCTGATGGACAAGTGGTTAAGAACCCTCAAGTTTTCATTGAGGATCTGGACTGGGTTCCTATGCCTGCCAGACACCTTATAGACTTGCCGAGCTATGAACGAAGCATCGAATATCTGCCTGTCAAGCCCGTTGATGTGTTAAATGTTATACGGGGTTGTCCTTTCAAATGTCGATTCTGTGAGACCAAAGGTATTTGGGGATCAAAACCACGGGCTTTCAGCCCAAAAAGGGTCGTTGAGGAGCTGGAAACATTAACACTGAACTATGGAACAAAGGGTGTGTATTTCATTGGCGATAACTTTACCATCAATGGTGGATGGGTTAAAGAGGTATGTGACTTAATAAAAAAGCGTAGACTGGACATGGAGTGGGCATGCGATACCCGAGTTGATTTAGTTTCACGGGAGCTCCTACGATCCATGAAGATGGCGGGCTGCAGGACTATATGGTTCGGCATAGAATCCGGCTCTCCCAGAGTACTGGATAAGCTGAACAAAGGCATCACTCTCGAACAAGCCTATAAAGCGGTGAGGCTGTGCCGGGAAGAAAATATAAAAGTAGCCTGCTCCTTTATGCTCGGTGTTCCCGGAGAAACCTCGAAAGACATGGAGGCTACATTAAATTTTGCTTTAAGACTTAACCCAGATTGGTGTCAGTTCAACATTTACATAGCCTGCCCTGGAAGCAGCTTATACGATGAAGTTGTCGAGAATGGGCTATATGACCGTAGAAGCCATTTCATCTACTTTGTTAAAACGGATGAGTTCAATTATGACTCCTTAATGGAAATTCAGAAAAGATTCCACAAGGTTTTCCACAGGTCACCAAGAAGGCTTATTAGACGGGCTTATGAACGCGCAAAAACACTTTTTAGCTAAAAACTCGCATGCAAAGTAGATAAAAACTATCATTAAACCTCATCTATTATGAGTGTGTTGTAATTGCGAATATGCCTCGTTAACCCCCCGCGGATACATCCCAAGTCATGGGGTAGGCCAAACGTTTTCCAGCCTATTGACTTGGCATATGTGGCCGCTGTTCTGGAAAGCGAGCATAGAGTGCAAATTTTGGACGCCGCTGGTGAGGGATGGATGAATATTGAAGATTTAGATGAAGCCCGATGCCGTGTGGGGCTGTCCGACGAGGACATCGCCTACAAGATAAGGCAGTTCTCACCTGACATTGTCGGAATAAATGTTCCCTTCTCAGGCTGGTCAAGAATGGCCTATAAAGTTGCGTCTATCGTAAAGAATGTTGACCGAAGCATAATTACAGTTCTTGACGGCGTGCACCCATCAGCGAGGCCTATAAACTGTCTTGAAGATTCGAACGTTGATTATGTAGTCATCGGCGAGGCTGAAGCCACATGGGTTGAGCTGGCCAGACATCTGGAAAGAGGTGTATGTTCCAAAGATCTCAAAAATGTGTCTGGAATAGGATTCAAGGATGGCGACAAAGCTGTTCTCACAGAACCCAGACCATATATTCAGAACCTTGACTCTTTACCGTTTCCCGCAAGACACCTATTGCCGATGAACATATACTTCGAAGCAGTAAAGAAGAATCCGTTGAGGGGAGAAATTAACAAGCCTTGGACGGTGATGATCAGCAGTAGAGGCTGCCCTTACAAGTGCATCTTCTGCACAGCTCATTTGGTTAGAGGAAGAGTTTGGCGTGGAAGAAGCCCTGAAAATGTTATTGATGAGCTAGAGCTGCTAGTTGAAAGGTATAACATTAAACAAGTAGACTTTCATGATGACAACATGACTTTGGACAAGCGTAGAGTTAGCAAAATCTGCGACCTAATAGTTGAAAAGAAACTGGACATTGAGTGGTTCCTGCCCAACGGAGTCAGAGCAGACACACTTGACGAGTCGCTTCTAATAAAAATGAGAAAAGCAGGATGCAGAAGGGTGTATTTGGCGCCCGAATCCGGGGTTCAAAGAATAGTAAATGACGTAATAAAGAAAAATTTAGACCTTAAAAAGGTTGAGGAGATAGTAAAATCCTGTAGAAAAGTTGGCATAAAAGTGGCCTGCTTCTTCGTGATAGGCCTAATAGGCGAAACTGCTAAGGATATTGAGGCGTCAATAAATTTTGCACGTAAGCTTAGAAAGTTGGGCGCCGACAAATTTTACTTCAGCTATGCCATGCCACTTTACGGCACGGAATTATATGCAAAGGCTTTGGAAATGGATCTATTAGCAGAAGGCTTCAACGATGATGCATTATCCGCGGTACAGCCTCTAATTAAAAGCATTTTTTTCACAACTGAAGAGCTAAAAGAGTTATGTAGAAAAGCCTACGAGATCAATCCCAAACTATCAATCGAAAAATTAAAAAACATGCTCAGAAACCCTCGAATAGCACTTAATATGGCAGTGCAGATATTAAACAAACTTTTTGACTAAATACTTCCTCAGCGAGTATGTGCACATCATTTAGAAAACAATAAATATGCCAAAAATGAAAGATAACAATC
>JANXET010000032.1 GCA_025058315.1 Candidatus Bathyarchaeota archaeon
AGGTAATATTTTTCCACCAATTCCTTATTCTGAAGCATAGATTTCAGACAGCTATCCATGGTTAAAACCTCCTTTAGTTGTATTTTCTGAAAACTGGTTTAATAATATGTCCTTGTAGATATTTTTCAACACCATCTTCAAGAGCAAGTGAGTATGTGCGCAGAGATTTCCTCACCGCCTCTGCTGTTATCTCCAACTCTTTTTCTGAGTGTGCATAGCTAAGAGCTATCCATGGCATTAGAACGCCATTTTTAACCATCTCTTGCATAAATAGTGTTTTAAATTCAAGAGAGACATTTTTGTTTTTGTCGTAGCAAACATAGTAAGGAGAGCACTCCACACCATTCACAGTAAAATAATCTTGTATGCCATATTCCTTTGCTGTTTTGTTCATGAGCTCCATAAGCATGCGCCCATAATTCCATATATGTCCTATCACATCTACGTGTTTCATAAAATTAACGGTGGCTATAAAGGCAGCAAGACCCGACATTTCAGCTCCATGTGTAGTTGAGAGTAGAAACACTCTTTCCTGCCCTTCAAACTCAATAGAACCCAGTTTCATTATTTCTCTCTTACCTCCAAGAGCTGCAACAGAAAAACCGTTTGCCATAGCTTTTCCAAAAGTGCACAAGTCCGATTCTACACTGTAAAGATACTGAGCGCCTTTTAAGTGCCATCTAAAGCCCGTAATCATCTCGTCAAGTATAAACAAGGCACCATTTTTATGACATACTTCACGAACCTTCTGTAGATAACCCTCAGGTGGATGACCTGTGGTAGCAGGTTCCATTATGACGCAGGCTATTTTGTTTGGATAGGATTCAAAAAGCCTTTCAAGGTCTTGTATATCTCCGTATTTAAAGGTTAATGTAAACTCCTTTATGGCTTTTGGCACGCCTTTGTCAACCACCGTTGAACCTATAAACCAGTCATCGAAACTAAAGAAAGGATGGTCGGCGCATCTTGCAACGTAATCTCTTCCTGTGTATGCGCGTGCCAGCTTTACCGCTGCTGTGGTTACATTTGAACCATTTTTTGCAAATTTTACCATTTCTGCGGAGTCAATCAAGTCAACAAACATTTCAGCCGCCTCGAGCTCTATCAAAGATGGTCTTGTTAAGTTATTGCCGTATTCTATAGCTTGCATAACTCTCTTGTTAACCTCCGGATGAGCATAACCAAGGATAACTGCCCTTAGAGCCATGCCATAATCTAAGTATTCTTTCTCTTCATAGTCATACACATAAGCACCTTTGCCTCTTTTCAGAATTTGAGGAGCATTAGAAGGAAACTGGTCAAAACCTCGCGAGTATGTGTGCGCACCGCCAGGTATAACATTAAGCAACCTATACAAGAAATTACTACCAAATTCCATCATTTTTCACTCTACTCAAATTTTTCAAAATCGACTCTACACATAAAAAATCAACTTCATCGTCTATTTCAAATGATTTCCATTTAGGAACTACATACGCTGCAGTTCTGTTATGATAAAAACTCTTCTCTCTTTTAAAAGCGTCTATGTATGATATATATATAGTTCCGTCAAAAAAATAAGCATCATCAACATCTTGTCTTCTAAGAGTTTTAAATGTATTTCCATTGCAATACTTGCTAATTAATCCTAATTCGTTTATTTTTACCATGAACTCGGGATGTACGCTAGTAGCCTTACATACGCTAACAATTGCTTCTGAGTTTTTGTTTTGAACCATAATTTCCAGCGCTTTGTCAATATCTTCTGTCTCTCTTAACGGAGAAGTAGGCTCAAGAACAACAAGTATATGATAAAACTCACCTTTCTTTTCAAGCTCTTCCAGAACATGCAACAGTACCATATAAGTAGGAGTGTCATCTTGAGCTAAAGCCGCAGGTCTTCCAATTACCTCAGCGCCGTTGTTAAGGCTTATTTGAATAATCTCTTTATCCTCAGAACTTACTATCAGCCTATCAATGTATTTACTCCTTTTGCCCTGTTCAATAGTCCATACTATTAAAGGTTTTCCTAAGAGAGGTTTGATATTTTTTCTGGGAAGACCCTTGCTGCCTCCTCTTGCAGGAATTATTGCCAGAACTTTCTTATCCCCAATCATACCTTCATCCTCTCCACTGCTTTTTTGTATTCTTCCCACTGACCTACGTCTATCCATGAATTTTCGCTTATAGGATATACACCTATTTCTTTATTTCTTGCCTTAGCTTCTTCTATTAAATCCGTTGCATGCAAAAAATGGTTTTCTGGAATTAGCTCCAAAACTTCGCAAGAAATAACGTACATTCCCGTGTTTATCATAAAGTTTATCTC
>JANXET010000033.1 GCA_025058315.1 Candidatus Bathyarchaeota archaeon
CCTGCATTTTCAGCTCTAAGGTTTTAAGGTCGAAGCCTGTCATAGACTTCTTTTCGTCAACCATTTCCTGGGCTTCTGCAACCTTTGCCGCATCGTCGTAGAATGCTGTGGCTAAAACTATGGCCTGAGCTCTTTCCAAGGGATCATCAGACTTAAATATGCCAGATCCTACAAAAATGCCGTCGCACCCCAAATTCATCATTAAAGCGGCGTCTGCTGGTGTTGCTATACCTCCAGCCGCGAAGTTTACCACAGGCAACCTTCCCAGACGGCCAGTCTCTACAACAAGCTCATATGAAACTCTAAGCTCCCTTGCCGCTTTAATAAGTTCTTGCTGATCTCCGCTTTCATAAAGCGCCTTTATCCGTCTAATCTCGTTGTTTACGATTCTAATGTGCCGTATGGCTTCAGCCACGTTTCCAGTTCCAGGCTCACCCTTAGTTCTAATCATTGACGCGCCTTCCTCTATCCTGCGGAGGGCTTCGCCTAAGTCGCGGGCTCCGCAGACAAACGGTGTTGTGAAATCCCATTTCCAAATATGCCTTTCCTCGTCAGCAGGCGTTAAAACCTCAGATTCATCAATCATGTCAACGCCTATAGCCTCTAAAACCCTAGCCTCATAGGTGTGTCCAATGCGGCACTTCGCCATAACTGGTATCGTGACATGATCCATTATCTCCTCGATGGCTTTAACGCCTGCCGTTCTGGCGACGCCGCCGGCTTTCCGCACATCGTAGGGAAGCTTGTCCAAAACCATAACGGCAACAGCCCCAGCCTCCTCGGCAATCTGCGCCTGCTCAACGCTTGTCACATCCATGATCACACCATGCTTCTGCATGTGGGCAAAACCACGCTTCACCAAAACTGTCCCACGTCTAATTTCAACACCTTCAAGCATGCTGAACTGCAAACCTTCAGATTGTTTGACGGCGGCTACAAGCGAAATCATATCGGTCAAAAATAGTAAAGTTCTAACTTGAATATAAAAAACTTTCTTCTTAATGAGCCATCAGCCGGAATAGCGCACAATGTGCGTATAGCTGTAAGCGCGATTACTTTCTTCACTCTTTTTTGAGTAGTTACTCTTAAATAAGTATAAAAGACAATTCCTTATGGTGAAGTTTCGTTGCAGTTAGGAATAGTTGTTTCGGAGTTTAATGCTGCATTTGTGGAGAGAATGCTAGAGTCGGCTAAGCAGCAAGCTGCCTCTCTCAATGTCAAGATTTCTTATGTATGCCGTGTTCCTGGATGTTATGAAGCTCCCTTAGCTGTGAAGGAGCTTTTGTTGAAGGATGATGTTGACGCCGTTGTTGTTTTAGGTTCCATGGTCAAGGAGACCTCCCTCGAGGAGTACCTCTTCAACCAGGTGGTGGGGAAGCTCATGGATCTCTCACTGGAATATGGTAAGCCTGTGTCTTTGGGCGTATCCGGACCTGGAATATACTGGGATGATGGGGTATGCCAAGCTGGCGCTGAGGCCTACGCGAAGATTGCTGTTGAAGCTGCTGTTAAAATGGTGAAACGCTTGGAAACGCTCAGAGGTGCAAAGCCTTCAACATATCCTCTGGAGGTGAAATAGGATATGAGCGGATACGCAAAGAGTGTTGTGGCCGCTTACGTGGTTGTGTTTTCGGCTTTAGCCCTAGTTTTAACCTTCAGCAAGGCTGAGATCCCATATCCCCTTATGCCATACTTGAAGTTCGACTTCGCAGAGGTCCCAGTCATGCTGGCGCTCCTGCTTGGAGGACTTGTCCCAGGCTTAACTGTGGAGGTTATCCATTGGATCGGTCTCTCCATAGCGCGAGGGTGGGTTTTAGGGCCTTTGATGAAGTTCTTGGCGGTTGTTCCCATGGTTTTGGGCTTTTGGCTGGGAATAAGAATATGCAAGAGAAAGTGGACTTTAAAATCCGTTGCCGCGGCACTATTACTCGGAATAGTCATCAGAGTAATAGTGTGCGCTGTACTTAACGCCGTAGTCCTCTTATTCGTTGCACCTGAATTCCTAAAGTTCTCAGAATACTCATTAAAAGCCGTGGGAATTAATGTAGCTTCCACAACTGACGTCCTATTATGGACATTAGCCCTCAATGGCATATTCAACACGCTACATGTAATCTTATCCTCCACAATTGCCATAGCAGTATTCAGGGCGGCTGCAAGGCTGCCTAGCATAGCTAAA
>JANXET010000034.1 GCA_025058315.1 Candidatus Bathyarchaeota archaeon
ATTAAATGCCAAATGTTTAAAATCACTGACAAAATTTAAACTCATACAGCAAAGTTTACAGGCGATGCAACTTGACTAAACACAGCCCAAAACATCCAGAACTCATCAGGCAGTATTGGCGTGAAATCCAGAGACGTTATAGACAACGCAGAAAACGAGAAGCAGAACAGCGAAAGGCTGAGGAAGGCGAAAGGCATGGTAACGAGGAGGCTTAGATGATGGCTGAGGTTTCTTTTGAGTCTTTGCTTCTGAGCGCAGTCTGCAGGTGTGGAGCAGTGTTTAATGCAACTGTGGAGTTGCCCAGCTACTGTGTGCTTTATGATGAGAAGGGGTCAGTGCATCATCTAAGGGTTGCAGAGCATGTTATCGTGAAATGTCCAAGATGTAAGAGGCTTCTTAACGTGGGCAATGGTTCAGAACGCAAAACAAAGCCAAATGGAGCTAAACAGAGAGCAGTCTATGTTCTAGAGTGAAACTGTTTCAAAATGGGGAAGAAAGAGGCTAATGATAAATGGAAGCGTTAAGCGATAAAAACTTTGCTGTTCAAGAGGCTGAGATATATTCCCCTTCAGTGGGGGGTAAAAATTCACATATTTTTGAAGATCCAAAAATGACAGTTGAGGATATTATAGAAATTCTTGGAAGCACAGTTAAACATGATGACCAGAATAAAGCCATTACTTTTCTAGTTATGCTTCTGAACTATACTGATGAAGATCAAATTAACATTGGGTTTCTAGCTGAATCTTCAAGTGGTAAAAGTTACATTCCCTTAGAGGTTGCTCAATATTTCCCACAAGAAGACATTCTTACTTTGGGTTATGCTACACCAAGATGCTTCTTCCATGAACATGGCGTTTTAATGTATAAAGAAGGCATACCTGTAAACCCTGATATGAAACCTACGAAAGATAAGGTTAAAGAAGATTTAGAATTTGAAAAGGGCGAATATACTAAAGAGGATGTTGAAGCAGAATATAAAAGGCAAATGCGAAGATGGAGAGAACTTCTCAAGGGAAGTTATTATCTCGTTGATCTGCACCAAAAAATCCTCATCTTCCTTGATATGCCTCATGATGAGCTATTACAAAGGCTAAGATCAATTCTCTCTCACGATCAAAAGGAAATAGCTTCGCTAATAACAGATAAAAAAGACAAGGGCGGGTTAAGAACTAAAAAAGTTGTCATTAAAGGTTATCCTACTGTGATTTTTTGTAGTGCAAAATTTAACATGGATGATCAAGAGAAAACACGTCTTCTATTGCTTAGCCCAGAAGTAAGTCAAGAGAAGCTTAGAGAATCCATAGCTTTGAAGATTGAGAAAGAATCAAATAGAGAGGCTTTCAAGAAGCGGTTAATGGAAGATCCTAAAAGGCGAATGCTTATTGAAAGGGTTAGGCGAATTAAAGAAGCGAAAATAGGCAATATTATTATTCCAGAGGAGTTCAGAAGTTTCATTTATCAACAGTTCCTTGAAGATCACAAGTTTTTAGCTCCTAGACATCAAAGAGATATAAGCAGACTTTTAGCGTTGATAAAGGCTCATGCTTTGCTGAACTTTATGCATAGGAAAAGAGTGGATAACAGCATTATAGTTGAAAAGGAAGACGTTGAAGTTGGATTCAAGTTGTATTATAGTATCGCTGAAGCTAACGAGAGGGGGTTGCCCCCTGAAATCTACGCTATTTACCAGAAAATTACGCCTTACATTCAAGAGGAAGGCATAACCATAAACGATTTCCAAAAAGCATACTTCAAGGAATTCCACAAACCCATAGGATCAAAGAGAACCTCAGAAATCCTAAACATTCTAGCTTCATGTGGGTTACTCATAGAAGACTATGATCCGAATGATAAACGTAGGAAACGCTATCGTCTTCCAGAGAAAATTTTACCCCCCACTGAAGGGGAATATATCTCCATTCCAGAGAAAATTTTACCCCCCACTGAAGGG
>JANXET010000035.1 GCA_025058315.1 Candidatus Bathyarchaeota archaeon
GATGCGTTTCGCCCGGAATGGCGAAGAATTCTTCGGGATAGGAATGGAAAGGCCGATGATTTTGAAAGGAAAGGAGGTTGTGGTTGAAGACGGTGAGAAACTGGTTGCTGTCTATCCCTATCGTGACGCTGAAACATCAAAAGTTACGGAGATGACGGGTAAAACATTATTCATGGTCTGCGGTGTTCCGGGGGTTGCTGCAGATTATTTGAAGGAAACTTCCACGGAGCTGGTCGAAGCTGTGCGAAAATTTTGCGGAGGGCATCTGACCTTTGAAAAATCTTTCACAACATAACCAATTTTCAGCAAACAGTTCTTAGAAATTTATGTCAAAGAAGACGCGAAAACATACTTTCATCATAGAGCAAACGATTCACTACAGTCGGTCTCAAGTATTTGTGTGGCATGCTGTAGAGGCGCCGGGGGTGGGATTTGAACCCACGCGGCCTGGAAAGGCCACCGGCTTTCTTGACCAGCTTTTTTGATCTCGAGGCCGGCCCACTACCTGTGGGACCCCGGCTCCTGATGTAGGATGTTTTGGGTGGGTTTTATACGTGTTTAGATGTATTCTGTCCGGTCGATTAAATTGTCTGGTTTCTGGCCTGTCAGATATTTTATGATGTTTGCCACGGCTGCCTTCACCATCTTTCTGTAGACTTCCGAGGAGCCGAACGCTCCCGCCACCCACGGTGTTCCATGGAAGTTGGGAAGTTGGATAAGCTCGTTTTCCCATGGTCCGTCGCGTGTCACGTTCCACCATACATCAGTTGCGAAAACTACGTCGGGCCTTTCCCTCAGAAAAGTAAGCAGGTCTTGTCTGTCAACGACTTCAGCCCTTCCGACGTTGACGACTACACATCCTCTCTTCAGCATGCGGAGGTTCTCAAGCTTAAGCATCCCTCTCGTGCTTTTT
>JANXET010000036.1 GCA_025058315.1 Candidatus Bathyarchaeota archaeon
CGACAACAAGTTTTTCGCTCATCGTCTAATGCTCCAGCCTAACCTTAAGAGTAGGCCTTAAATGTTAAAAGCATTTAACATTTAACCTGGCCTTTTATGTTTGATTTTATTTGCGTTTTCTAAACAGCATTATGCCTTCTGGTGTTGTGCAGACGTATTCGAATCCTGTTTCTATCAGTTTAGCAGCTTCAGTTGATGTTTTGGCTGTGGCACAGTAGAACTCATCTGAATCTGGGCTGTAGAGGGCTTTTTCAAGTTGGATGTAGAGTAGTGAAGTGTCAAGTTTCTTGTGGCCTAATGTTTCTTTAACGAGTAAAATATCTTTTGTCTGATGGTAAAGTGTTGTTGCTCGCCAATGGCGAAACGTGTGGAAAGTTATTTTGTTGAAACGGGGGTTTTTGAGTTTTGCAGCTAACCGTTTCCTTGTCAGGTATAGGCATGAGGCTATGCTGGATCTTGTTGTGTTGAAGATTCTCTCATTTTTTCTAGGCAGAGCATTAAGCATGTCGAGGAGTCTGGGGCTTACTTTGAAAATTCTGCTTTCTCCGCCTTTTTCAGGCTCATTAAAGATTATTAATCGTCTTTCAAAGTCGATGTTGCTCCATTTTAGCCTTAAGATTTCCCCAACTCTTAAGCCTGTTTCCTTGGCTATTTGAAGGGCTGCTGCTGTTCTCCGTCCACATGCACTTATTAACATGTCCAGCTCCCCCTCGCTTGGGATCGTTGGAATCTTTCTTGAAATTTCAATTTTAGGCGGGTTCCATGTTTGTTTACGCCAGCGGAGAAAAGCTGTGTAAGCGGCGGCTATTATGCTTTTGGTTGTGTTAGGCGCCTTCATTTTCGCTATAACATCCTT